>CAKOUR010000001.1 GCA_934120635.1 uncultured Bacilli bacterium
AAATGCATATTTTCATAGATTAACGAGTGCCGAAGGACTAACTTCATTACAACAAATAGCTGGAGATGCAAACTTTGATGAAATAACATATGCCAAAGGTCTAGAATCATTACAGAATATTGGAGGAAATGCATATTTTTATAGTTTAATTAGAGCTGAAGGATTAGATTCATTACAACATATAGGAAAAAATGCATACTTTCCTAGCTTGCTTAATGCAATTGGATTAGAGTCACTACAAATCATAGAAGGAGCAGCAACTTTTTTTAGGTTAAAATCTTCCTTAGGATTAAGTAAACTACAAAAAATAGGAGAAACTGTTTTATTTGATAACCTAACTGATGCATCTGAATTAAAATCACTACAAAGTGTAGGAAATACAACCAATCAATATGTTCAAAAAATAATTGAAAAAAATAATCAAACCAACATTAAACATCATCATTAATACAAAAAAAGAATACTTCTTAAAAAATTCCCTATATATTAGGAAAATCTAAAGAAGTATTTTTTATTTTATTTTCTGACTTCTAGAATTCAATTCATTTAATATATCACTTTGATCAAGAATTGATTCTTCTTCATCATTTGGATTAATTTGAAAAATAGACACATTATAATGCTCGTTCATTTTATTTACTAAAGCTAAAATGGACTCTAACTGAGGAGTATAAACTTCTTTAAGATCAGGTACAAAAACAATACCACCAGTAAAATATCTTTTTCCAGAAGTACAACCTTGATAAGGAAGATAGTGAAATTCATTAAGAAGCAGTTTCATTAAAGTAGCAAGATTATGTTCATTCATAATAGTTCTAGGACTAATTCCTTCTTTTTTTAGTAATGGACCAAGTATATTTTGAAAAAAAGTTTCATGATTTTCATTCTCCATCGTAATAAAATGTCCTTCAGGCGTAATTACTAATCCAGGAACATGTTCATCTAATTGATTAGCATCATTTGTTCGCATTTTTTTCCTTCTTTTTTAAAAATATCATAGCATATTCTAAAAGTAGTAACAAGTATAAATTATAAATAGAGAAATATCAAAAATATTTTTTTGAATTATTTGAACAAAAAAGAGATTAAAGTATTATTTTTATGATAAAATAATCTTAAGAATAGGAAGTGTTAGTGTGTTAGAATATATCATCTTAATAGGAATTATCATTATCATTATTTTATTAATTATCTCTATTTCCAAAAATATTAATGAATCAAATATTACAGAGCGCCTTGGAAAACTAGAAACAACCTCAGTAAAAGAAATGTCTAATTTTAAAATAGATATCATAAAAACCATGAATGAAGACTTCAATAATCTAAATGAAATGCTAGAATATCGTTTAACTGTTATTAATGAAAAAGTAAACGAACGCTTAGATGAAAACTTTGCCAAAACCAATAAAACATTTACCAATATTTTAGAGCGACTTTCCAAAATAGATGAAGCTCAGAAGAAAATAGACAGCCTTTCTACTGATATCGTTTCTCTTCAAAGTATTTTAACGGATAAAAAAACTAGAGGAATTTTTGGAGAAGTAAATTTAAATCATATCTTAACCAATATCTTTGGAGAAAATAATACTAGAATTTACCAAACCCAATATCCATTTCCTAATAATACCATAGCAGATGCCGTTATATTTGCCCCAAAACCACTAGGAACAATTGCTATTGATTCAAAATTCCCTCTAGAAAATTATCGCACAATGGTAGATAGAACCAAAGATAAATTAGAACGTGTTAATGCAGAAAGACAATTCAAAATAGATGTAAAAAAACATATCGATGCTATTAGTACTAAATATATTATTCCAGGAATAACTAGTTCACAAGCCATTATGTTCTTACCAGCAGAAGCAATATTTGCCGAACTTAATGCTTACCATACAGAATTAATTGAATATGCCAATAAAAAAAGAGTATGGATTACCTCTCCAACAACCTTAATGTCTACACTAACCGTAATCCAAGTAATTTTAAAAAATTTAGAAAGGGATAAGTATTCTTCTATCATCCATGAAGAATTAAATAAACTAGGAACAGAGTTTTCAAGGTATAAAGAAAGATGGAACAAACTAACAAGAAGTATTGAAACAGTTAATAAAGATATTGAGAATATTAATATCACAACAGATAAAATTACTAAACATTTTGATTCTATAAATCAAGTAGAAATAAAAGACAAAGATTATATTGAATAATTATTCTAAAATGCATATCTTAAAAATACTATTAATTAGGAGGATTTATGATACGCATTTTTTTCTTTCTAGTTGGTTTTGCTCTCATGGTATTAGGCTTAGCTTTCGATATTCTTTATCTTAATATTTTAACACTAGGGTATAAATTTTCTTTTTATGTTCATTTTATAACTAGAAGAATAGAATGTTATTACACAATCATAGGCTTTATAATTATATTATTAACTATAATTACAAAAGGAGAGAGAAAAACATGAATTACATTTATGATGTTGCACTAAATTTTCAAGAAAATTATTACCAATTTTTTGAATGGAATAGACATGATAAAATTAAGAATATACCAAAAATTCCAATTTATCACATTGGTGATGAAGATCTTTTATCTATGAAAAATAATAAAATAAAAGTAAATAGTACACTAATCAATAAAATCAAAGAAGACAATAAAAAACAGCAAAAAATAATCTGCTTAGTATCAAATCAAAAAATTACCTTAGGATTATTATTTAGTGAAGAAGGTTTTCTCTTAAAAAGAAGCAGTTTAATTTATGAGGAAGAAGATGAAGCCAACAATCTTGCTAGTAATCTTCCTCTTACTAAAATTACTTATCAAGAAAATATTCCATTAAATCACGAAAACAAATTAAGAATAGAAATAGAAAAAAAAGAGATACTATTAAATTATATTAATCACTTAAAAGATCCTCTTTTAATAAAATATTTATATTATGAGTATTTCAGAAAAGAATGTCCCTCTCTAAAGAAAATGAAATCAACAATTTTAGAAGCTATTTCAGAAAATTGGACAAAAAAACAAAATGATCTCTATCATCTTGTAAAGTTAATCAGTAAAAATAATTTATCTTCGAAAGAAAGAACGAATTCTAGTTAATTTACGCTTTTTTGTATCTTTCTTTTTTTGTTCTTTTTTTTCTATTTCTTGTAGTTTTAAAAATTGTTTTTTTATTTCTTCATCATCTAAAGTATATTCTTTATCTAATACACTTTTATAAAGTGAACTATTTAAATTCCAATTATAAATATTGTTAAAATCTTCAATCATCTTCGTTGCCCGATAATATCCATATTCTGGTGAAGTATCATGATGATAAATAAGCCCCCATCCTGCTGCTAAAACAATACTTTTTTGGAATTTTAATCGTTTATCACTTGCCTTACTCTGGAAAAGACAATCCTCAAATGAAGTATAATTATTCTTTAAAGTATCAAAATCCATAATCTGTAAAATCACTTTATCCTCTTTTATCTTATCATCTAAAACCCTATCTAAATAGCTATCATTAAATTTTACCATATACCAAGCAATTAATTTGTTAATAAATTGTTGAACATCTTTAAGTTGATAATGTTTATTTAATTCTAATGACATAAAATCCTTCTTTAATAGATTATTTCTTTGAATAATATATTTCTTTTCATCTAACGCATAAAAAATTTTTAATTCTTCTTTTCTAATAATAATCTCTCCCTTTCTAATTTAGAGTACTTACACCCACAATAATTTTGCCTATATAAATGATATTCTTTAGATAGTTCAATAGACCTCTTATACCCATTTTTCTTTTTAAAATCACTAACCAAGAAAGATACTTGATAAGTATTTTCTAATTCTTTTCCAATCTCATTTAAGAGATTAGCATTTTTATAAGGACTTACAGTTAATGTTGTCCCAAAATAGTCAAATCCTAGTTTTTTTGCTTTTAAAGCCGTTTTCTCTAACCGAAGACGAAAGCAAACAGAGCATCTTCCTCCTCGTTCAGGTTCATTTTCTAGTCCCTTAATTTTTTCTTCATATAACGAATTATCATAATCACAGTCAATAATAGAAACAGGAAAAAGACACTTCATTTCCCTAATTAGTCTTTTTTGTTCTTCTTTTCTTTTTAAGTATTCTTCTAATGGAGAAATATTTGGATTATAATAAAATATTGTAATTTTAAAATACTTACTTAAATATTCTAAAATATAACTAGAACAAGGAGCACAACAACTATGCAAAAGTAGAGTAGGAATAAATCCTTTTTCTTGATTTTCTAAAATAATTTCTTCTAGTTTTTGATCAAAATTTATCTTTTCCATACTATCTAAATAGGAATATTAAATATTCCAGCCCCCCTTCTATATATAATTAAAATTTAGTTCACTCAAAAAATATTATAACATAACTCCGAGATAATTTCATAATATTTAGTATAAATTATTTACAAAAATAGAATTAACTGTTAAAATAAAATTATCGGAGATGATAAAATGAGTAATAATAAAAAAGAAAATACAAAACAGGTTCCTTTTAAAAATTATATTTATCTTTTTTGTATCTTATTAGGCAGTATTTTATTATTATTTTATATTTATACATGGTATGAAACCTATAACGAAAATAAATTATATACAAGTATTATGAACAAATATTTAACTGTAATTAATTATAATGAATTAGATAATTATATAACGGAAACACCAAATGCTATTCTTTATGTATCAGTATTAGGAGATAAAAAAATTAATAGATTTGAAGAACAATTTAAAAATAATATTTCTAATAGTAATTTAAGAAACAATATTTTATACTTAGATATTACAAATTCTGAAGAAAAAGAAGAAGCAATGAAAAAGTTGAATATTGATACAAATTTACCTTATTTAGTAGTTTATACAAATGGAAAAATAACAGATACATATAGCATTGAAAAAAACAATTATAGTACAAAAAAAACAATAAAATACTTAAATAGAATTGGAGCAGACGAAAGTGATTAATATTGTTTTATATGAACCGGAAATTCCACAAAATACAGGAAATATTATGAGAACTTGTGTGGCAACAGGTGCAAAACTTCACTTAATAGAACCCTTAGGTTTCGTCTTAAATGATAAAACAATTAAGAGAAGTGGTGTAAATTATATAGATAAATTAAATTATCAAGTATATGAAGATTTTGATGATTTTACTAAAAAGAATAAAGGAGATTATTACTTCTTTACTAGATATGGAAAAAAGCCACATACATCTTTTGATTTTAAAGATAAAGAAAAAGAAATTTATCTAATCTTTGGCAAAGAATCAACGGGAATTCCTAAAGAAATCCTAAGAAATTATTTAGATAGATGTACAAGAATTCCTACAACTTCTAGTGTTAGAGCCCTAAATCTATCTAACTGTGTTGCTGTTGCAACTTATGAAGTATTAAGACAACAAGATTATCCATCATTAGAAAGAACAGAACCCCATAAAGGAGAAGATTGGTTACTCGAAGACTAGTCTTTTTTTATTTTTTCAATATACTATTATATATTTTTTGAAATACCCATTTAGGATTTTACCTTGTAATAATTCTCTAATTAACTGGTAAAGTGTATTAATATATGTTAATATAACACTAAGGTGATAGACGTGGACAAAATAAGATTGATAGAAGCAATTAATTCTAGTGAATTAGATTATCTTGATATGTATAAAAAAGTAAATGTAATAGAAAAGCAGAAAACAAATTTTAATGTTGAATCATATCAAGAAATTGTATATTTACAAATGTATATGTTTCACTTGAAAAATGGTATAAATAATCTAAGTAAAGATAAAAACATTCCAGAATTATTCCCTAAAAAAATTTCATATGGACAATTTAAAATGGAATTAGAAAAATATAAGAATATCAAATATAAAAATGATATTTTGCCAGGAATTGATAATTTATTTCAAGAAATAATAAGATTAGCTAATTTTAAATTATTGGATAGAGGATGTTGGACAAAGATATATTCTAGTTCGGTTTCGGGTGAAGTAGAAAAAGAATTTGGTAAATTATATGTAAGTGTTGATAATAGTTGTTTATATCAATTTGCGTGTCTTTTATTTAATAATTGCTTGAAAAATGGAATTTATAATTATGAATTTAAAGTTAATAATGACGAAGAAATAAATAGAACGGATAACATGGTTATATATTTTACAAAAGAGAATTTAAATGATTATCTACATATAATTGATGAGTTGAAACAAATATATCCAGATTTTAAACTAAATTATTCTCATATTTTAGGAAAAGAAATTTCAAGTGGTGTTGTAATAGCTAAAGATTATAAAGATGGTAGTAGTTTTACAGAAAAGGTATGTAAAACTATTTTAGAATTAAGAAAAAAAGGGTATGATGCTGAAACAATTGCAAATTTGATTGAAGAAAGTATTGATACTCATTTGGAAAGTGTTGTTTCATTGGTATCCAAAGAAGGATTGCAGGAAAATAAAAAACATTAATAAAATGTATAACATAAAGTGAGTACAAATAATTCTTATTTTTGATTCATAAATAAAATCCATTACTAATAGGTATCTTCACCCTTTTTACGAAAAATATAATTTATGATTTTTGTAAAAAATCCCTCTATTTACATAAAATTTCAAAAATGTTATAATACTTTTGAAAAAGAGGTGGATAAAATGGCTCTTAATTATAATTTAGGTAGCATCGTTATGATGAAAAAACAGCACCCATGTGGAACCAACAAATGGGAAATTATCAGAGTAGGAGCAGATATCAAAATAAAATGTCTAGAGTGTTCTAGAACAATAATGTTACCAAGAGTAGAATTTAACAAAAAGTTAAAAAAGGTGATTAATCAATGAAAAGAAAAATAAAACGAACAAAATTTCATCCAGCACTAGTATTTTTAGTCTTAACCTTAGCTGTTATGGTAATTAGCAGCGTTGGAGGAATTTTAAATCTAGAAACAAACTATTACACAGTAAATACAGTAACAGGAGATTTGGAATCTCAGGTAGTAAATATTAACAATCTTTTCAACAGAACAGGAATTCAATACTTAATCAGTAATTTACTATCTAATTTTATGAATTTTGCTCCCTTAGGAACTTTTATCTTAGGATTAATGGGAATAGGAGTAGCATATAAATCAGGATTCTTAAATACGTTAAATAAAGTTATAGCCAAAGTATTTCCAAGAAAGATGTTAACTTTCTTAATTGTATTATTAGGAGTAATTTTTTCAATGTTCTATGATGTTGGCTATGTTATTCTAATTCCAATGGCAGCCATTCTCTTTAGAGATTTAGGAAGACATCCATCCGCGGGGATCTGTGCAGCATTTGCAGGAATTACCTTTGGATCAGGTGCAAATATTGTCGCAAATTCATTAGATAGTAGCTTACTTCCTTATACAAAATCAGCAACAACAATTCTAGATGCTACTTATAAAGTTCAAACAAATGGAAATCTTATTTTTATGATAATAAGTACATTATTAGTAGCATATATTGGAACAATTATTACAGAAAGAGTAATCATTCCTAAATTAGGAAAATATAATTTTGAAGAAGAAGAAATTGAAAACAGAAAACAAGAACCAACAAAAACAGAAATAAAAGGACTAATCATTGCAATTATCTCAGTAGTCGCAATTCTTCTACCTATTATTTATTGTATTATTCCAGGATTACCATTCTCTGGCTTACTTCTTTACCTAAAAGATTCAGGCTATGTTAATCAACTATTTGGAAGTAATTCTTACTTTTATAAAGGTTCGGTATTCATCTTTAGTTTCCTTCTTATGTTAGCAGGATTGGTTTATGGATTAAGGGTAAAAACTTTCAAAAATAATCGTGATTTTGTTGATGGAATGAATTATTACTTAAAAGATTTATCTTCACTTCTTGTCTTAATCTTCTTTGCTGCTCAATTTTGTTTGATTTTTAAACAAACTAATTTAGGAGTATTTGTAGTAGCAAGTCTAACCAACTGGATAAGTGAGTTACAGTTAACAGGAATCGTTTTAGTATTAGTAACTTTTTTCTTAACATTAGTTTCTACATTACTAGTACCAGTATCATCAACAAAATGGGCAATCTTAGCCCCAATTATTGTACCAATGTTTATGCAAAGTTCCTTAACCCCAGAATTTGCTCAAGCAGTATTTAGAGCAGCAGATAGTTCAGTAAAAGGAATTACCCCATTATTTACTTACTTCGTTATCTTAATTGGATTTCTTCAAATTTATAATAAAAAGAAAAATGATCCCGTAACAATCTCTAGAGCGATTTCCCTAATGGCACCATATACAGTAGCCTTTACTGTTTTATGGTTAGCAATTGTAATTGTTTTCTATACTTTAGGTATTCCAATAGGAATTGCAACAAAAGTAACACTATAAGAAACATTTCTTTTCTAAGATTTGTTTCTTTTATTTACTTAAAATACTGATAAAGAAGTCCTATGAAAATAGGAATTATCCTAAGATGAAAATAATTTCTTTTTCATTTTTGAAAAAAACATTGAAGTTTTTTTCTCCAAAAAATAAAAAATATGCTATAATAAACTTATTAGAATAGAAAGTGGGAGATAAAATGAATTTAAGTACAATAAACCAAGAAAAAATAAAATTTCAACTAAATGATGCACAAATTTATTCCAAATGTATAAAAAAACTATTTCCAACTACTCAATTTGGAACTTGGAGTAAAGTTCCAAAGAAAGTACAAGAAAAGTATCACCATATTTTAAATAACCTAACCAAAAATATTCATCGTTCTTTAGAAGAAAATCCAATATTTATCTCCAAAAGAAGGCTAAATCAAAATAAAGAAATTGCTTTTGGTATCTTATTTAAAGACGCAGTAAAAGAATTAAATGTCAATTTATTACACATAAGAGAAATGGCAAAACAAGATATTGCTAAAGAACATATTGTAAGGAAACCAGTATCAAAAAACAATCATCTTTTAGGTAGGAAAATTAAACTAAAAAAGAAAACAAGACCCGCTATCTCATTTGATTATCCAAACCTAACAAGAATTCCTTCTTGTGGATTATTAGCAAGATAAGAAAGAATACCCAGAAGTTATCTTTCTTTTTTTGTTTATTTTAATTCAGTATTTTAAATCAAAAAAAGAATTGAAGTATAGTAGATAACTATGCTATAATACAAAAAGAAAGAAGGAATAACATGAGTTTAACAGCAGGAATTGTAGGCCTACCAAATGTAGGAAAATCAACGCTTTTTAACGCAATCACAAAACAAGAAATATTAGCCGCAAATTATCCATTTGCAACCATTGAACCAAATGTAGGAACTGTAATTGTGCCTGATAAAAGGGTAGAAGTATTAGAAAAAATGTATATGCCAAACAAGACAATCCCCACAACATTTGAATTTACTGACATTGCAGGACTAGTAAAAGGAGCATCTACTGGCGAAGGATTAGGGAACAAATTCTTATCACATATAAGAGAAGTTGATGCAATTGTTGAAGTTGTCCGCTGCTTTGATGATAAAAATATTATTCACGTTGATGGAAATGTTGCTCCTATTCGTGATATCGAAGTTATCAACTTAGAACTAATTTTTTCTGATTTAGAAATTATTGATAACAGAATTAACAAAATCGCCAAAAAAGCACAAACTTCGAAGAATAAAGATGATTTAATAGAATACAACTTACTTCTTCGCATAAAAGAAAACTTAGAAAAAAATATCCCTGCAAGAAAACTAGACTTTTCAGAAGAAGAATTAAAAATCTTATCTAGTTTTCGTCTTATTACAGCAAAACCTATTATTTATGTTGCAAACGTTGATGAAGATACCATCATGGCAGGAGAAAATGAATACGTAAAAGAAGTAAGAGAATATGCAAAAAAAGAAAATACAGAAGTAGTAATGATTTGTGCCAAAATAGAAAGCGAATTAGCAGAATTAGAACTAGAAGAAAAAACAGCCTTTCTAAAAGAACTAGGCATCGAAGAAAGTGGATTATCTAGCCTTATCAAAAGTACTTATTCCCTTTTAGGACTAGCCACTTACTTTACTGTAGGACCAGATGAAGTAAGAGCATGGACTTTTAGAAAAGGAATGAAAGCCCCTGCTTGTGCAGGATTAATTCACACTGATTTCGAAAAAGGATTTATTCGAGCAGAAGTCATGAGCTATCAAGATTTAATTGACTGTGGTAGTGAAGTAAAAGTAAAAGAATCAGGAAAAATGCGTCTAGAAGGAAAAGACTACCTTATGCAAGATGGAGATATCTGTCACTTTAGATTTAATGTTTAAAAAGAAAGAGGGAAGAAAATGGATAGAAATACAATTGATGAAAAATATAAATGGGATTTAACCCAAATTTTTAAATCAACTGAAGAGTTTGAAGAATGTTATAAAAAAGCAGAAACTTTAATTGAAGACTTTAAAAAATATGAAAATATCATGGGGGAAAATGCTAAAAATTTTTATGAAACAATAAATACTTATTATGAAATTACAAGAACCCTTGATAAACTTTACGTCTATACAAATTTATTATCTGATACAGATACTTCAGATAATACTTATCAATCTTTAAAAATAAAAGTATCTAATTTATTAGATAAATGGAGTAAGGCCAGTTTTTTTGTTACTCCAACTATCTTAAAGAAAAATGAACAAGAAATAGAGAAATATTACATAGAAGAACCCAAATTAAAAGATTATGAAATTATTTTAAAAAGAGAATTTCGTTATAAAGAACATACCCTATCTGATGAAGAAGAAAAGCTTCTTTCCAATCTAACAAAGATGCTCAATAATAATTATCAAACCTATGAATTGTTAAAAGATTCAGATTTGACCTTTGGAACTATCTTAGATGAAGCACAAAAAGAAGTAGTACTAACAGAAAGTAATTATTCAATTTATATTGAATCAAAAGATAGAAGAGTAAGAAAAGATGCTTTCCAAACACTTTATAAATCATACAAACAATTTAGTAATTCCTTTGCTTCTACCTTATCAGGAAACATTAATGAAAATATAACAATTTCTAGAATAAAAAAATATAATTCTACTATTGAATGGTGCTTATATCATGATGAATTAGATGAAACAATTTACAATAATTTAATTAATACAGTCTCTAACAATATGAATATTCTCTATAAGTATTATTCTTTAAAAAAAGAAATCTTAAACTTAGATGAATTACATTTATATGATATTTATACACCTCTTATAAAAAATTTTGAAAAAAAATATCCATATGAAGAAGCCAAGGAAACAGTATTAAAAGCATTATCCATATTAGGAGAAGACTATATCAGTACTTTAGAAAAAGGATTAGAAAGTAACTTGGTAGATGTTTATCCAACTAAATCAAAAGCAACAGGAGGATATTCAAGTGTAGGATATGATACTAGACCTTATATATTACTAAATTATCAAGATAAATATAATGATATATCGACTTTAGCCCATGAAGCAGGACACTCAATGCATAGTTACTATGCAAATAAAAACAACCCATATCAGTATGGATATTATTCTATCTTTGTTGCCGAAGTAGCTTCTACTACAAATGAAATTTTATTAGCAAAATACTTATTAAAAACAAGCAATAATAAGGAAGAAAAATTATTTATTTTAGATAATTTAATGAACTTATTTAAAGCAACAATCTATCGCCAAACCATGTTTGCAGAATTTGAACAAGCAATTTACAAAGATGCAGAAAATGATATTCCCCTAACCGCAGATTATTTGTCAGAAAAATATTATGAATTAAATAAAAAATACTTCGGTAGCGATGTTGTGATTGAAAAAGAAATTCAGTATGAATGGGCAAGAATTCCTCATTTCTATTATAATTTTTATGTTTATAAATATGCAACTGGTTTATCAGCAGCTTGTCACATTGCAAATGATATTCTATCAGGAAAAGAAAATGCCGTAGAAAATTATAAGTCATTCTTGAAGTGTGGTAGCAAAAAGAATCCAATTGATTCTCTAAAATTAGCAGGGGTTGATTTAACAAAAAAAGAAGTAGTAGAAAGTGCTATAAATATGTTTAATGATACTATTGATGAATTTAAAAAGTTAATAAATGAATAGTCAAATTACCTAATATTAGGTAATTTTTTTGTCAAATGAATGTATTTTGAGAAAAAAAGTAAAAATATTAGATAAATCAAATATTAATTTATGATAAAATAAATTTATCAATAAAAATAAAATATAAAGGAGTTAAGATTATGCAAGAAATAAGTGAAGAGGAAGTAAAAACTACAATTGATAATATAACCATTCTTCAAGATGAAATTAATGAAACAATGAATAGTATTCAAAAATCTATATCTGAAATTATAGATCAAACAGAAATATTAAAAATTAATTGGACAACTGATGGTGGAATAAAAAGTATAAATCAAATCAAAAATACTTTGGAAGAAGTTGGAGATTTATCATCAAAAAAAGTTGCAGTTTCAGATGAAAAAATAAATTATACAACAATAAATATAATGGAATAGATTAAATAAAAAGGGATGAAATATATATGAGTGTAGCAAAAAAAGTATCTGCTTCTGCTATTATTAACTGTAGTGATAATATATTGAAAGTATCACAGAAAATATCGACAAAACTATCAAACCTTTCAAGAATTTCAAGTAATTTGCAAAATAACATAAATAAATTATCAGAATATAATGGAGCTAAAGTTGCTGGTTCAACTCATATTATTGAAAAAACAGAAACGACTCCTCAAAAAATAGCGTATTCAAAATGGCAAATAACAGGATATGAAAGTCTTGAAAGTGACATAAGTGAGTTAGAAACTATGATTTCTAATTTAACAACAGCAAATGAATATTTTGCTCAATCAATAAATAATATGATCTCTACTGCATGTGAAATTGATGGATTAAGAGAAGAAATAGAAAAAATTTTATCAAGCAATAACAATTTTGAAACTTCAACAGTTATTTTTTTTAAAATGCTTGTCAATAAAGCACTAGAATATCCTGAGATAAAAAAAGAAGGATTCATTCCACAAAGTATAACAACAGTAGGAAATAATTACCTTGTATCTGCTTATAAAAAAGGAGAAAATTCAAAAATTTATATTTATGATAAAGTAACAAAAAAATTAACAGGAGAAATAATATTAAATAATCGAGCGCATGTTGGTGGAATAAGTTATGATGAAAAAAATAATATTCTTTATGTTGCAGGTTTAAAAGGTACAGTAAATATTTATGATTATAATAAAATTAAGAAAAATTTAACTAAATCAAAGGTAGTAGATTTAAATGCAGATATGGAAGCAAGTTCTACCACAATAAATAATAATATTACAATTAATAAAAAAGAAGCAAATAATGAAAGTTCAATTCAAACAAAAGTTGGAAAATCAGCAACTTTGTATCAAAAAGATGGAAAATTATATGTTGCAACTTTTGATGGAATACATAAAGGAGAAGTTGTAGAGTATGAAACAAAAGTAGCACAAAATACATCAGGTGCAAAAACATTTCAATCTCATATAACAAATAAATATGAAATTGAGCCAAGAACTCAAGGAATCGCCGAAGTAAATTACAATAATAAAGATTATCTTGTTACAACACAGTCTATTGGATTTACAAGTTCCCAAATAACACTTTATGAAAAAAATGGAAATTCTATTCAAGAAGTTGGAAAATACTCAGGTCTTCAAAAAGGACTAGAAGGAATTACAGTAAAAGGAAATGAACTAACAATGTGTTATGAAACTGGAATAAAAAACACATCTAGAATTTCCATGAATGAATTAGTTAAAAAATGTTCATCAGGAAAATATAATCCATCTCTCCCAACAAAAATGGCAAGATTTGGTGGTGGAGTTATTTATAATTCTCAAGAATTTGTTAATAAATTATTCAAAAAATAAGAATGATGGTGATAAAATGTTAAAAATATATGATATTAAAAAATATAAAAATAAAACTTTCAAACTAATGGTAGGAGTTTTAATTGGAGCAAGTTTAACTGGATGTGGGAATACATACAGTTATGAAGAAGAGATGGAACAATCAGAAGAAAATGATATAGCTTCTTATAAAATACCATTAGAAGAAAAATTAAAAACAAAAGGTGCCTTAGATATTAAATTTGATAATATAGAATATATAGATAAAATAAATTCAGATTTAAATAGAAAAGCAGATGAATTAATTTTCTATGATGATAAAGGAGTAGGATATGGAGTAGTAATTAGTGATGAAAATATCCCTACATCAACATTATCTCCAGGAGAGTATAAATTTTATTCAGAATATTTAGGAATAGAAGGAGAATTCACAATTGATGCTCCTGGAGATTTTAAAACATTAGAAATAGATTATAAAACAAAAAGTTATGATATTTATTCAGAATCATTAGAAAAAAATAAAATACATTAAAAATACTTAATATCAAGAAATAAAATCTATATCAGTATTTTAATAAAATATAAAAATATCATTTACTTATCTAATTAATTTATGATATAATATCAGTCGAACGAAAGTTCCTTGCTTAATTTTAAATTAAGCCGAACAGACCATAAGGAGGTGGAAAAGATGAATAAATATGAAATTATGTTTATCGTAAGACCAGATGTAGATGAAGATGCAAGAAAAGCAACAGTTTCAGCTTTAGAAAAAACATTAACAGATAATAAGGCTACTATTACATTATCAAAAGAATTAGGCCAAAAAGAATTTGCCTACGAAATTAAAAAAATGAAATCTGGTTACTACTATCTATATAACATTGAAACATCTTCAAACGAAGCAACAAAAGAATTTGATCGTGTTGCTAGAATCGATGAAAATGTTGTTAGACACTTAGTATTAAAAATTGAGGATTAAGGAGAAGTAATATGAACAAAGCAATATTAATCGGAAGATTAACCAGAGATCCAGAATTAAGATATACAAGTTCTAATCGTGCTGTATGTCAATTTACTGTAGCGATCGACAGACCTTTTACTAATCAAGCATCAGGTCAAAGAGAAGCAGATTTTATTAATGTAGTTGTATGGGATAAAACTGCTGAAAATGTAGGAAAATACATGACAAAGGGAAGATTGATTGCAGTAGAAGGAAGAATACAAACAAGAAATTATGATAATAATGAAGGTAGAAAAGTTTATGTTACAGAAGTTGTAGCAACTAATGTTCAATTCTTAGAGTCAAGAAATGCTGTTGCAGGAGGAAATAATTTTAACTCTATGCCAGAGCCACCAGTAGAAAGAACTCCATATGATTTTGCAGGTGATAATGGTTCAACAACATCAAATGAACCACAAAAATCAAACCAAACAATGAATGTTGAAGAAGAAAAGGATCCATTTGCTTCATTTGGAGAAGAAATAGAAATTAGTGATAACGATTTACCTTTTTAAAAAGGAGGAAAAATAATGGCAGAATTTCGCGGTAAAAGAAGAAAAAAAATATGTCATATGTGTGCTGGAAAATCAGTAGATTATAAAGATGTTCCAATCATTAGTAAATATATTAGTGAAAATGGAAAAATCTTACCAAGAAGAGTTACTGGTACATGTGCTAAACACCAAAGAGAAGTAGCAAAACAAGTAAAATTAGCAAGATTCATGGGATTTATTCCATTTTGTAAATAAGAATTAAAATTGAATCACATCTAAAATTTTAGATGTGATTTTATTATAATTAAATATTTTCTATAAAAATATGTTACAATAAAAAAAGAAAGGAGTACCAAATGAAAAAATGTATAATAATCTATAATCCTAACTCTGGTAGAAAAGAAGTTGAAAAATATTTACCAGAAATTAAAAAAATCATAGAAACTAAATATGATGAAGTATTTTTTAAAAAAACAAAATATAAAGGGCATGCAATTGAAATTGTAGAAAAATTACCTAATGTTGATTTAGTAATGTCTTTCGGTGGAGATGGAACATTTAATGAAGTAATGACTGGCGATTTAAAAAGAAAAAATCCTTTGTTACTAACTCATATTCCAGTCGGAACAACAAATGACATTGGGGCAATGCTAGGATATACCAAAGATATTCTATCTAATGTAAAATTATCATTAAATGGAAGAATTAAAGATTTTGATATTGGTTTAATTAATAAACATCCTTTTATTTATGTAGCAGGATTTGGAAAATATACAAATATTTCTTATGATACACCAAGAACATTAAAAAAGAAAATAGGACATTTAGCTTATTTAAAAGGAGCATTCCAAACGTTTTTTCAAAAAACTAAGTTATATGATGTCAGCTATGAAGTAAATGGAGAAAAATACAGAGGTTTGTTTTCATTTATCATTATCTCTAATGCCAATCATATAGCAGGAGTAAAAAATATTTACAAAGATGTTTTATTAGATGATAATAAATTTGAAGTTGTACTTTGCACTATTAGCAAAAAGAAAGACATTCTAAAAAGTCTATATTTTTTAACAATGTATGATCCAAGTAAAGTGCCAGGAATTTATTTTTATAAAACAAACGAAATTAAATTAACTATTAATAATGCTGAAACTAAAACATGGTGTATCGATGGTGAGAAACTAGAAAAAGAAAAAAATGATACCTATCATATTCAAATTCAAAAAAATATCAAAATATTAGTTCCTAAAAAAAATATCTCTAAATTATTCCAAAATAAAAATTAAAAAACATCTTATCAGTATTTTAAGAATACTCTTCTATAAGATGTTTTTTTAATTCCCTTTCCATAGCAGGGAGTCCATATTCATTATTATAATAATTAGGAAACTCTTTTAAATGGGCAAGTACAATTTTTGCAGTAAGTAATAAATCATTATTAGTAATATTAGTAGTAGGATTTTGATAGCCATGTTCTAATTCCATATTTAATCCAGTAATTAAATCTTGAATAGAAAAGCAGTCAAAATTAACACCTAATTCATTTGCAACATATACAGCATCTCTCAAAGTAAACATTATTAATCACCAGTAAATAATATGCGTTTGCAAGTATTTTTATGCTAAACTTAAACTTAAGAAAGGAAGATAGAAGTGAAAGAATTTAATAAACAAAGATTAGACTATTTAAGTTGGGATGAATATTTTATGGGAGTAGCAGAATTATCTGCAATGAGAAGTAAAGATCCATCTACTCAAGTAGGAGCATGTATAGTAAGTAGTGATAATCGAATTTTATCAATTGGATATAATGGAGCACCAAATGGATTTGAAGATAAAAATTTTCCATGGGATAGAGAAGGTGAATTTTTAAATACTAAGTATCCATTTGTTTGCCATGCCGAATTAAATGCAATATCTAATTTTAGAGGAAATAAAAAAGACTTAGAAGGAGCAAAATTATATGTCACTTTATTTCCTTGTAATGAATGTACAAAATTAATTATTCAAAATGGAATTAAAGAAATTATTTATTTATCAGATAAATATCAACATACAGAAGGAACACAAGCATCTAAAATGATGCTAGAAAAATGTGGTGTTAAGTTTATTGAATATCCAAAAGAAAAAAGAAAGGTATTAACACTTAATTTAAAATAACAATACTGATTTTGCCATAAACTATCTATGACGAAAATTAATGAAGAGATATCTTAGGCGTTGAGCATAGCTTTAGATATCTTTTTACTATTTAAATTGATATTTTTGTAAACCAATAAAATTTTATTTACAAATGAAATTTTATTATGCTATAATTTAACTATAATACCAAAGGGTATTAAGAAAACATAATAATCTAAAAGGAGGAATATTTATGTTAAACTCAAAAGTTGGTTATAGTAAAAATACAGATGCTTATGAAGCAGGAAAAGAAACTGCTGCAAAAGCAACAGAAGGCTTAAATGCTAAGATTGGTTTATTATTCAATTCTGTAGGGTATGATCAAAAGAAATTAATGGAAGGAATTAAATCTGTAGCAAAAGATGTAGATGTTATTGGATGTACTTCATCAGCAGGAATTATCACACCAGATGGATATATGATTGATGAAGATGGTACTGCTGGTATGTTAACATTAGGTGGAGATGACTTAACAGTAGCATGCTATGGAATGGCAAAAGGAAAAAGTGCCAGAGAAACAGGCCGCGAAGTAGCAAAAAAAGCTTTAGAAAAAGCAGGACTTGATTATGCACCAGATTATTTCTTTATGAGTGCATCACCTGCTGAAGAAGAAGAATATATTAAAGGTATTCAAGATGTTATCGGTCGTGTACCATGCTTTGGAGGTAGTGCTGCTGATAACACAGTAGAAGGAAAATGGTCAATTTTCTATAATGATACAATTTTCAATGATGGAGTTGTAGCTGCATTCTTCTATACTGCTAATGATATTGCAACTGTTTATACAGGAGCATATAACGAAACAAAAGATATGGGTATCATTACAAAATTAAATGGTACAAGAGTATTAGCAGAAATTGATGGAGAACCAGCTCTAGACAAATATAAAAATTGGAGAGGACTAGATGATGAAGCAGTAACTGGTGGAAATCTTTTAGTAACAACAATTACAAGTCCATTAGGAGTAAAAGATAGATTAGGAAATTTAACTGCAATTCGTCACCCAATGAACGGAAATGATGATAAATCAATGAACATTGGAGCAAATCTAGCAGTAGGAACAACTGTAATCAGAATGGAAGCAACTGTTGATGAATTAATCAATTCAACAGGAAAAACATTAAAAGAATTAAAGAAAAAATGTCCAAATGCTGCTGGTTACTTATTAATTCACTGTGGAGGACGTCGCTTAGGAATCGGAGACAGAATGAACGAAGTATATGAACAATTAAAGAAAGAAGCTGGAGATGTTCCATTCTTAGTAGCATTTACTTTCGGTGAATACGGTTACACAGATGACGATCAAACAAATACTACAGGTGGATTAATGTTATCGTTCACTGCATTTGAAAAATAAAAGAAAAAGGTTTGGCTAAAGGCATCAACATACAATAAAATATAAAAATAAATATTAAATAGGCAATATAAGGAAAATACTTATATTGCTTGTTTTTTTCAAAAAAAAGTTATCCACAGTTACTTGTGGATAACTTTATTCTTTCCAATTACTCATTGCCCCTAGATCATAAACTTTACTATAACCTAATGCAATTAATTTTTCTCTAGCTTGCTGACTACGATTACCACTCCTACAATAAACAATAATAGGAGTATCCTTCTCACTAACTATTTGAGAAATACTATCTATATCAATTTTATCTAAAGGTAATAAACTAGCTCCATCAATATGTTTTTCATTATATTCTTCCTTCGTTCTAACATCTAAAAGAATAGCACCATCATTAATAATTTTTTCTTTAGCTTCCATATAATTAACAGAACCATCAGAAGAATCAGTATTTTTTGTTTCTCCACAGCCACTTAGTAAAAATATACATAAGGTAATAATCAATAATTTTTTCATTTTAATCCTCCTAAACTAATTTTAACATACAGAATAAAAAAAATAAATAATATTCCAAAAAATGGTTATATTATAACAAAGGAGGTAAGAATGAACACTCAACCAAATGTATATTATATTCCCAAAAATCCTCATGTCAAAGCAGGAAAAATTTATACATTTTATTTAAATAACAATACTAACTTAGACTTATCCACAATATTAAATCTTCAAACAGCTCAATTACAAGATTTAATTAAAAAGAATCTTTCTTCTACCCAAAAAAAATCAATAATAATAACAGATGATGAATATCAACAATTAATAGATCTTAACGAAAAAGTAACTAAATTAATAGAAGAAAGAGATAAAAACATTCAAGAATTTATTCAAAAGGAAACAACAGCAACAACTGAACTAATAAAAATTAATACAGAAAGACAAAATCTAATCAAAATATTAACAAAAGTGGGGGATAAAAATGTTAAATAATAAAAAAATATTTACAATATTATCAAACGGAACTAAAGTTGAATATGATGTAATTTTAACATTTAAAAATCCAAATAATAATAAAGATTATGTTATCTATACTGATAATACAATGGATAATAATAACAAATTAAGATTCTATGCTGCAATTTATGATCCTAATCTTCCTAATCCATTTATAGGAGAACCAACTACGAAAGAAGAGTGGAATATAATTACTAATATTGTAGATAATATAATACCTATAAATTATTGATAAGTAATAAATAAAACAAATTTTAATAGTAAAATAGAGAAATTCTTTTCTTCAAAACCAAAACTAATCAATTTCTGGTTAGTTTAAATAATTTTACTAAATAATTTTCCTAGTAATAAAAAAAGTATGATATACTTATTAATAGGTGATAAAATGAAATTTGATGTTCCAAAAAAAGTTATAGAAAAATTATTTGAAAATGGCTATGAAGATCAAATAGTTGATATTGTTATGGATTTCTCAGAAGATAACAGTCGTGAAGTAAGTGATATCCCAATATCTCCAACCATGATGCAAGATAGTGGGAAAAGAATCATTATTAGTGATAAAGTTTATCAAGCATATCAAAAAATGATAAATAAAATATCTAATCCAGATACAGCACAAGAAATTCCTTATTTTTTATTAGGAAATATAAAAAATATTGAAGGAGAAGAGTGTATTTTTATTGAAAATATAGAATTTTGCAACCAAGAAAGTTTAGATGACTTAAGAGTATCAATTGATGTAGATAGATTTAAAAATCTTCTTTCAAACTCTCCATATGAAGTTATATCTATTGGACATACACATGGGAATGTTTCAGAAGATAAAAAAAATTTATCTTTAGCAAGAAATCTTTCCAATGATATAATTCAAAAATATAATATTAGAGATATTGGATTAAACATATCAATTTCTGATATATGGCAGCATGAAGCATTTAAACAAATTGCTTCTCAATATGGAACTAAAGAAATCATGCAAACAGTAATAATGTATAATGGAGATATTATCATGATAAGTCCAGATAAAATAAGTAAAAGTAACAATATCCAAGCATCTTACAATAATCATTTAATACCCTTAACAACAGGGTGTCCTAACCAAATCAATCAATCACCTAGAAAAAGATAAAAGTGAAATTTTATCTCTAAAAAATGATTTATAAAACAAGTTACAAAAAATGCATAGAAGACACTATGCGTTTTTTGATATCCATAAAAAAAGAACCTATCAAGGTTCAATCTATATCAATTGCTATAAGCAAAAAAATACCATGGCAGGGAATGTAAGGCTTGAACTCACGACATCAGGTTTTGGAGACCTGCGTTCTACCAACTGAACTAATTCCCTAAACAATAAGTCAAATAATAAATTCAACTAAATATAATCTATCATATATTAGATATTTTTTCAACCATTTTAATTAAAAAAAGAAAAATTAACAAACAGTAAAATCAATATCGTTTAATGAATTAATAATATATTCTAAAATTTTTTTTAATTTATTATCATATTTTTTATTGTAAAATGATAAAAAATGTTCCAAAAAAGTAAGGAGTATGATGAATAATGACAAAACAAGTATTATGGACAAAATCAATTTTAGAAACATTTATAAAAGAAGGAAATTTAAATTCAAGACAAGAATTTATAATTAGAACAAGAGTAGGTGGTTATAGTATTGTAAAACAAGCACAAGAATTAAATTTAAGTGTTGACCAAGTAAATAAAGAAATAGCGATATTAAAGAAAATATATGATGTAACACAACTCCATAGTAATATTCTTCCTAAAAGGAAGAAGAATAAATCAGAATTAATAAAAAATAAATGATATCATGGCAGAAACATTACAGTTTTTTTATAGATATATTTTATTTAATTTATATACATAAAAATTACAGTTTTAACATAATGTTTTGTGACATAATGAAAGAGTAGTATAAAAGGAGGAACAAGAATGAAGAGTAGAGTAAAGTGGTTCAATGATGCAAAAGGTTTTGGTTTCATAGAATTTAATGAAGGAGAAGATATTTTTGTACATTATTCTGCAATAAAAGCAGATGGATATAAAACATTAGCGCCTGGACAAGAGGTAACATTTAATTTAATTAGTACAGCAAAAGGATATCAAGCAAAAAATGTAGAAGCTAATCACTCTTTTATGGAGGTAGAATAGTGCCATTAAAAGTACATACTTTATTAGAAGGAATAAATGATATTGAATTAAGAGGAAAAAATATTCCAAGTTTTCAAGAGGTTTTGTCACCAGTAGACAAGAAAATAAGGTATGTATTATCTCCAAAATTATAAAATTACATTGATTAATGTAGTTTTTTTGTGAAAAAATTTATATCAATCAAATTTGAATTTATTATTTATTCATGCTATAATTTTTTACAGATAGTATATTCTCTAGAAGTATTTTAAAATCTGTAAGAAAGAAGTGTGATATCATGTTTCTAAAACCCTTAAAATACTTAAAAATTCTTATTGCTCTTTTTATTATCTTTATTCTAGGAACTAATTTATATATTTTAGAAATAACAAAAAATCAAATTCTTTCTGAAAATAAGGTTAAAGAACTAAATAAAGTTGATTATATTCTAGTTTTAGGGGCAGGTATAAAAGCAAAAAGACCAAGCCCAATGTTAGAAGATAGATTAAAGAAAAGTATTAACCTTTATCAGAGTAATGTTTCTTCAAAGATACTAGTAAGTGGAGATCATATTAATGAAGACTACGATGAAGTTAATGTAATGAAAAATTATTTATTAGAAAATAATATTCCTGAACAAAGCATTGATAGAGATGATTTGGGAATATCTACGTATGACAGTATCTATCGAGCAAAATATATTTATCATGCTAAAAATATTATTATTGTAACTCAAAAGTATCATTTATCTAGAGCACTTTATATTGCTAAGGCATTAAATATTAATGCTTATGGTATCCCTTCTAACCAAAGAAAATATACTAATCAAGAGAAAAGAGAAATTCGTGAAATTTTAGCTAGAACTAAAGATTTTATTAAGTGTTTTTTTTAATTTTATTACATCTATCAAGAAGATTAAAATTACAAATGAATATAAGAAAAAGTTGAAGAAAGTGAGTTAACTAAGTTCACTTTCTTTTTTTTATTTGCTATAATCAAATCAAGAAAGGAGCATGGTTATGAATAATAATGACCTACAAAAATATAAAACTAAATTAGGAAGTCTTTCATTAAATGAACAAAAAATGAGAGATTTACACTTAAGAAATTTATCTTTAGGAAAGGTACAAGGTCCACCAACAAATTACGCTAGTGTTGATAAACCATGGCTTAAATATTATGATGAAACAGCGATAAAAAGTAATATACCACAAAAAACATTATATCGATATGCAAGAGAAAATGCTGAGTGTTTTTTAGATGATATTGCAATGGATTATTATGGATTCAATATAACAACTAAGAAAGTTTTTGAAAATATTGATAAAGTAGCAAATTCTTTAACATCCTTAGGAGTAAAGAAAGGGGATGTAGTAACGATTTGCTCTCCAACATTTCCAGAAACTATTTATGCTAATTTTGCATTAATGAAGATTGGAGCAATTGCAAATAATATTGATCCAAGAAATCACGCAAATGGAATTAAGGAAGATATTCAAAAAGTAAACTCGGATTATCTAATTATGCTTGATATTGCTTATCCTAAAATCTCAAGTATAATAAATGATACTAAAGTAAAAAATGTAATCTGTATTTCGTATATGGATTCAATCCCAATCTTATATAAAGGAATATTTAAGAGAAAACTAAAACAAAAATTAAATAAAAGTGGACTTAATATTCCAAAGATTAATTATGGGGATTTTTATTTAAATTGGAATCAATTTTTAAAGCAAGGAAAAAATTATCAAGCTGAAGAATGTGAATATTCTCCAAATATGCCAGTTGCTATGGTAAGAACTGGAGGAACAACGGGTGCTCCTAAATCTGTCATACTAACCAATGATAGTGCTCTATCTCTAATAGAACAGTACAAGGCAACAGATCTTGGATTACAAAGAGGACAATCTTTATTAAATATTATGCCAGAATTCATTGCGTACGGTTGGACTTTTGGCGTTGTTATGGCAACTAGTTTGGGAATAAAAAATATTATTATTCCTCAGTTTGATCAAAATGAATTTGCAGATAATATTATTAAGTATAAACCTAATCATATTGTTGGTGTTCCTACACATTATATCTATTTATCTAGAGATAAAAAAATGGAAAATATTGACTTTTCAAAATTTCTAACCTCTATTTCAGCAGGAGGAGATAAGTTTTTAGAAGAAAGTGAAAAAGAATTTAATGATTTTCTTCATCAACATCATTATCAGAAGAATGTAATTGTTGGTTATGGGTTAACAGAAAGAAATTCTAGTGTTTCTACAAGATTAAATAAATGTAACACCATTGGAAGTTCAGGTGTTCCCCTTGTAAAAAATACTATTTCTGTATTTAAGTTTCCAGAGGATAAAACGAGCGATGTGGTTAATGAAGAGGAAGTAAAATATAAAGAATATGGAGAAGTTTGTATTAGTGGACCTTCCTCTATGTTAGAATATTATGGAAATTTGGAAGAAACAAATAAAGTTCAAAAAATACACAGCGATGGTAGATTATGGACACATACAAAAGATAGAGGATATATAGATGAAAATGGAATATTATATATCAATGGTCGTACAAAAAATATGATAATTAGACCTGATGGTCATAATGTTTGGCCTCTAGAAATGGAAAATGTTATTTTATCCCATGATAAAGTACAAGACTGCTGTGTAGTCGGCATTCCTTGTTCTACTAGCATTCATGGAGAATTGCCGCGTGCTGTTGTAGTTTTAAAGAAAGAATATGCCAATGAAAAGGACAAAATAGAAAAGGAATTAAGAACATTATGTTCTTCAATGCTGCCAGAAAGAGATGTACCAATTACTTATTCCTTTAGGGATTCACTACCTTTAACTGATGTTGGAAAAATTAATTCATTTGAAGTACAAAAAATGGAATTAAATTCAGAAAAAGGAAAAATAAAAAAGTTAGAAAAGAAATAAAAAGGGGATAAAATTTATGAATTTTTATACAGTTTGTAGTTTGTTTTATAGTTTACTTTTAAATGGAGTATATTTTTCCAAAAAAAGATTAAAAACAATTGAAAATAAAATATTTGAAAGAATTATGGTAACAAATTTAATAGGTGTTTTATTAGCGTTAGGAAGTTACTATACAATTCTAAATGAAAATAAATTTCCTATTTTAAATATTGTTGTATCAAAAGGATATATTATTTATTTATTAACATGGTTAACATTATTCACTTTATATATCTTTTCCATAACATCAAAAAATATAGAAAAAGAACTATCCAAAATAAAAAAAATATTTATGGTATTATATATTATTTTTTCAATAGGAATTGTTATGTCGCCATTATATTATCATAATAACAATGGAGCAATATATTCATATGGACCTAGTGCTAATGTAATGTTCATTGTTTCAGGATTATACATTTGTGTATGGGTAGTTCGCTTATTAGGAAATTATAATGAACTAAAAGATAAAAAATATTTACCAATCTTTGCTTTTATGCTACTTGGAGTTATAGTAATGCTTATTCAAAGAGTACATCCTGAATTACTGTTAATGACATCAATGGAAACATATATAGTATTTTTAATGTATCACACCATCGAAAACCCTGATCTTAAAATGATAGAAGAACTAAATATTGCAAGAGAACAAGCAGAAAAAGCGAATGCTGCGAAAAGTGATTTTTTATCTTCAATGTCTCACGAAATAAGAACCCCATTAAATGCTATCGTAGGATTATGTGAAGATATGGCAGATAATAAAGATTTATCAAGTAGTATGAAAGAAGATGTAGATGATGTAATATCAGCCTCTCATACTCTTCTAGAGATCGTAGGAAATATTATGGACATCAATAAAATTGAAAGTGATAAATTAGAAGTAAATGAATTAACTTATAACTTTAAAGAAGAGGTAGAAACCTTATTCAAAATAAATGGAACTAGAATTGGAACAAAACCGATTAATTACCATTTAAATATCGCTTCAGATGTTCCAGAATACTTATATGGCGATAAAATTCATGTAAAGCAAATTTTAAATAATTTATTATCTAATGCAATCAAATATACTGATCAAGGTTCGATAGAGTTAAATATAAAATGTATTAACAAAAAAGAAATAACTCTTTTATTTATTACGGTTAAAGATACAGGGAGAGGAATCAAAAAAGAATACGTTGATAAATTATTTCATAAATTTGAACGATTAGATATAGAAAAGAATACTACAACAGAAGGAACTGGATTAGGTCTTGCTATTACGAAGAAATTAGTTGAATTATTAGGTGGGAAAATAAATGTTGAATCAACTTTTGGTAAAGGATCAATGTTTATGGTAACCTTACCACAAAAAATCTCTTCTAAAGATAAATTGGTTGGAATGTCAAAAAATCATAATCAAGAACAAATAAATAATAAAATTTCATATCAAGAAAAAAATATTTTAATTGTTGACGATAATAAATTAAATATCAAAGTAGCTAAAAGAGCAATAGCTTCTCTAAATTTCAAAGAAGTAGATGAGTGTTATAATGGAAAAGAAGCATTAGAGAAAATTAAAGAAAAACAATATGATATTATTTTAATGGATATTATGATGCCTATAATGAGTGGAGTAACCGCAATGAAAGAATTAAAGAAAATGAATCATTTTAATACTCCAGTAATAGCACTTACTGCCGATGCAATAAGTGGAGCACAAGAAAAATACCAACTTTTAGGATTTACAGACTGTGTAATAAAACCTTTTACAAAAGAAATAATTAAAGAAAAAATTGATAATTGCTTTATTAATAATACTGATCAGGAGTAAAATCTTTATCAGTATTTTACCTGAAGTAAACAAAAAATAAAATTTGTAAACACAAAGTATAATTGTGTTTCTTTTTTTATTAACCTATACTATAATTAAAATGGTGATAGTATGAAAGATAGCTCCCAAATAAGAATGAATATAAAAACAATGGATGATATCCAGAAATTAAAAAACACACCATCCATTAAATACATTAACCTAGATATCATGAATCCTAACCTAGAAGTAATCTACTATCTACTAGAAAATGGAGAAAATTATTCCTATTCTGATCTATCAGAAGAAATAAAAGGATATATTTATGTTTCACATGATATTTTTAAACAATCTCAAATGTTTATTTTAGATATTATCAATAGCATTCCTAGTTCATTATCAGAATTAGAAATTGCTAGATTTTTATATATTACAATTGGTAAAAATATCAGTTATGATATCAATGTTTTACCAGATAAAAATGAAACTTTTAACTTACAAAATATAAGTACAATTAATAATTTATGGGGAAGTCTTTACTATGGAAAAGGAACCAATCATTCCTTAAGTAAACTTTATTTATTTTTATGTAGAATTATAAATATTAATTGTAAAATTATAACAACAGGACAATTAGGGTATCAAAAAAATATTTTAATGATAAATAATAGAGAATTGTCAACAAATATTACTCAAGATATTCCATTTATTCAAGCTAATTTTAAAACAAAAAATTTTGCTAGATATAATGATAATTTAATGTTAGACAAAAAAATTGCCTATTTAATAGATGATTATAATGATAATAAATTAGAAAAAATATTATCAAACTTAGATTATAGTAAAGAAAATATCTTTCAACTAATTCTAAACAAGACAGCTACCGTTATTGGAGCAAGTAACATAAAACCAATTGAATTAAAAATTATCTTTGAGGAAGTATTTAATCAGTATTGTCCAGATGATAAAATAACAATGAACAATTTATATATTAATAATAATAACAAAAAAGAACATTTCTTATTAATTAATTTTTCCCAAAAATATTATAGTTTCAACTATACTAGAAATAGTTTTGTTGAAATTCCCAAAGAAGAATTAATTAAAAATTTAGAAAACAAAAAAATAGGACTATATTTAAACGAAAAAATTCCCTTTATTGATACCTTAACAGAACAAACAATTTAAAGATATTTATTATAAAATATCTTTTTTTAAAGGAAAAATACTAAAAAAGTATTTTCTAAAAAGGAGGAACATAGCATGGATATTAGTTTTTTAAACGAAAATCAACAAAAAGCAGTTGTTCATAAAGAAGGACCAATGCTAGTTTTAGCAGGAGCAGGTTCAGGAAAAACCAGTGTCTTAACCAATCGAATTGCTTACCTAATTGAAGACGGTGTATCTCCAGCTAATATTTTAGCTATCACCTTTACCAATAAAGCAGCTAGAGAAATGAAAGAAAGAGTAACAAAATTAATAGGAGCAGATGCTAGATACATTCAAATTTCAACATTTCATTCCTTTGGATTGAAGATATTGAAAGAAAATTATGAATTTTTAGGATATGACAAAAATTTTATCATCTTAGATAGCGATGATACCCTAACAGTAGTCAAAAAATTAATGAAAGACTTAAATATGAATCCTAAATATTACAATGCAAGAGAACTAAGAGGTAAAATTAGTTCTGCAAAAAATGAATTAATTACTCCAGAAAAATTTAAAAAACAAGAATATGATGAAAAAATAGTAACACTATATAAAAAATATTGTCAAAAATTAAAAGCAGGAAACTCAGTTGATTTTGATGATTTACTAATTTTACCCATTAAACTATTTGAAATTAGTCCAAGTATTTTAAATAGTTATCAAGAAAGATATAAGTACATTTTAATAGATGAGTATCAAGATACTAATGAAGCCCAATATGTATTTAGTAAAATGATTAGTAAAAAATATAGAAATATCTTTGTCGTAGGAGATAACGATCAAGCTATCTATGCTTTTAGAGGAGCAAACTATAAAAATATCCTAAACTTCGAAAAAGATTATCCGGATTGTAAAACAATTCTTCTAGAAGAAAATTACCGTTCCACTAAAACCATTCTAAATGCTGCCAACAGTGTCATCAAACACAATAAATTAAGAAAAGACAAAAATTTATGGAGCAATAATGAAGAAGGAGATAAAATTAAATATATCAAAATAGATGATGAAAAAGCAGAAGGGGATTATGTTGTAAAAGAAATAAAAAAAATAGCAGAAAATGGTACAAGTTATGATGATATTGCTATTTTATATCGAACAAACGCTCAATCTAGATCAATCGAAGAAGCAATGCTAAAAGCAAATATCCCTTATAGAATTATTGGTAGTTTTTACTTTTATAACCGAAAAGAAATTAAAGATTTATTATGTTATTTAAGATTAATCAACAATCCAAAAGATGACGTTAGCTTAACTAGAGTAATAAATGTACCAAAAAGAGGAATAGGCAATGTTACGATTGCTAATATTAATGCTAGAGCAGAAGAAAATAATATATCAATGTTTGAATCCATCACCTCTGGAAAAGAACTTGCATTTAAACAATTAATTGAAGAACTACAAGCTTCTTCTGAAAATAAAACATTAACAGAACTAGTCGAATTAGTCCTAGAAAAAAGTGGATTAAAAAAGGAACTATCAGAAGAAAAAACACTAGAAAATGAAATCCGTTTAGAAAATTTAGAAGAATTTAAATCTATTACCAAAAATTATGAAAATGAATTTGGAGAAGTTTCACTCGACGATTTCTTAAATGAAATCTCTCTAGTTTCTGATGTAACAGAACATTCTGAAGGAAATAACAAAGTTAGTTTAATGACCGTTCACTCTGTTAAAGGATTAGAATATGATTACGTCTTTATCATTGGTATGGAAGAAGGAATATTTCCTCATTACAACTCAATCATGGAAGGCACTAACGAAGCAATTGAAGAAGAAAGAAGACTTTGCTATGTTGCAATCACCCGAGCAAAGAAAAAACTTTGGATAATCAATACAAAAAAAAGAATGCTATATGGACAGACACAAGTAAATGCTCCAAGCCGATTTATTGATGAAATTGATGATAAATATTTAGAAAGAGAAAAGAAAACGACATCTATTTTCTCTAAAGTTACTAAAATAAATAAAGAACGAATGTATAGAACAAATGATGTTGATTATAATATAGGAGATAATATTAGACATGAAGATTACGGAGAAGGAGTGGTAACAGCTGTAGATAAAAAAATTATTACCGTAGCATTCCCACTTCCAACAGGAATAAAGAAATTTATTAAAAATCATAGAAGTATTACAAAAATAAGTTAAGTATACACTAAAAATACTGTTAAATATTATTCTTTAATAAATATATTATATAAAAAAGAATACCTAAGTATTTTACTTTCATAAGAAATATTTTCTAAAAAATAACAAATATTTCTTTTTTTTTATTTCATTTAATGATATACTAAAAACATAGAATAGTAAATAGGATAGTGATAATAGATGAATGGAAATATGAATAATATTGTAAGTTTAGTAAATACCATCAGTACGAAATATGGACTTAGTAGAGAACAGTCTAATGAATTAACCACTAAATATCAAAATGATACCAGAAATATAGAACATATTAAACAAGAAGTAGAAAACACGGCTAGTTATTATATGCATCAAAATAAATTAGCAATTACTATTCAAAATACTCCTAGCTTAAATCCAGGAAAAAATTACTATTTAACAGCTTTTGATAATAATAGTAATGTTTATCTTCAACCAGTATCCGTTACCGTAACCAACCCAGAATCATCAGAAGTACTAGTAGAAAATACATTTAAAGGATACCAAAAACATACTCAAGTTGACGATTTAGAAATTGCTATTTGTCAAATAGGAAAATTATTAAATATCGATATTGTAGAAGAATATAGAGTTTATGGGGCAACAAAACAAAAAGACTCAATTATTATTAGAGATATTGTCGATGATGATGAATTTTATGATGTAGAAAACTTAAAAAAACGCTTTTTAAAATTAATCACTAGTGGAAAGTTAAAAAAAGAAAAATGGGTTGATACAGCAGAGCAATTAAAAGTAGCCAATACCAAAGAAGATTACAAGACAATAATAGATTATGGATTAAACGTCTTAAAAAGTCTACCTAGCATGCTAGAAGAAGACTATCAAAAAATAGAAAAAAAATATTTTGATATGCTTTTATTTGATAGCATAATTAACCAAAGCGAGAGAAATTTTAAAGATTATGGAATTCTATGCGATAAAGAAACAAAAAAATATTCTTTTGCTCCATTATTTGATAATGTTTTTCCATCAATTCTAAAAAATAATGATATTATTATTGTAAATGGAATTACCTGTAATCGTTATGAACTAATTGAATGTTTATTCTATAATTATTATGATAAAATAAAAGATAGAGTAGAAAAAATATTAAGTAAAAAAGATAGATATCTCCAAAACATTGATATTATCCTAAAATACAATTTAGACTTAAGTACTTATAATATGATGTTAAATAATATCATTACAAATTTAAATTACTTTGAAAGATTAAATAGAGAAAGAAGTATGTTAGAAACAAGCAGTAGTGCTGGATATGTAAACATTATTCAAATGATCATTGGATTAGTCATAATAGCAGTATTTTCTGTTTGCATTGGATATTTACTTTATTGTATAAAATAAGTTATTTTCTTTTCAAAAATATTCTTTGAAAAACAAAATAACTTTTTATTTTTACCTATATTTGATATAATAATGAAAGAAAAAAGGTGATTACAATGAAATTGACAAGTGATGACATAAAAAATATATCTAGCATTAAAGAAGAACCAACATGGATGTTAGATTTTCGACTAAAATCTTTTGAATGCTTTAAAAATAGTAAAAATCCATCTTTTGGTCCTAAATTAGATATTGATTACGATAGCATAAATTATTATAAAAAAAGAGAAGAAAAACTAACCAATGATTGGAATAATATTTCTTGTTCCGTTCGTGATGAATTCGACAAGCTAGGAGTAATAGATGCAGAAAAAAAATACTTAGATGGCATAGGTGCTCAATATGATAGTGAAGTCATCTATCATAATATGATTAAAGAATTAGAAGAAAAAAATGTTATCTTTCTAGATACAGATAGTGCTTTAAAAAAACATCCAGAAATTTTTAAAAAATATTTTAATCACTTAGTAAAATATGATGAAAATAAATTTACAGCACTAAATGGAGCAGTTTGGAGTGGAGGAACTTTTATCTATATCCCTCCTTACACTAAATTAGATAGACCACTACAAAGTTATTTTAGAATTAATAGCAAAAATATGGGACAATTTGAAAGAACTTTAATCATTGTCGATGAAGGTAGTGAACTTCATTATATTGAAGGTTGTACTGCACCTACCTATACAGAAGATGCATTACATGCTGCTGTAGTAGAAATATTTGTAGAAAAAAATGCAAAATGTAGATATACAACAATACAAAACTGGTCAAGTGATGTCTATAATTTAGTTACTAAAAGAGCAATAGTAGAAGAAAATGGTTTAATGGAATGGATAGATGGAAATGTTGGTGCCAAAACCAACATGAAATACCCAGCCTGTATTTTAAATGGTCCCCATGCCAGAGGAACTTGTATTACCGTAGCAGGAGCAGGAAAAAATCAAATTCAAGATACTGGGGCAAAGATGATTCACTTAGCACCATATACCAAAAGTAATATTGTCTCAAAATCTATTGCTTCTAATGGTGGAAATGCCACTTACCGTGGAACTGTAAAAATAACAAAGAAAGCACACGATTCGTTAGCAAGTGTCAAATGTGATACCATTATTTTAGACAAATTATCCAAAAGTGATACAATTCCCAATAATATTGTCGCTAACTCAACATCACTATTAGAACATGAAGCAACAGTAAGCAAAATTAGTGATGATAAACTTTTTTATCTAATGAGTAGAGGACTTCCTGAAGAAACAGCGAAAGAACTAATTATTTTAGGCTTTATCAATGAGTTCCGTGAGGAACTTCCAATGGAATATGCTGTTGAATTAAATAGATTATTAAAGATAAACATAGAAACATAAGAAGATGAAATATAAGTAATCTTCTTTTTTTGTGTCAAATTTTTGTCAAATGAAAAACTTCCCTTTTTAAAAATTAAATATATTATATTTATATATATGATCCAAAAATCTTCATATTACCTCCATTTTTATATAATGAAAAAAGAAAATGAAGTATTTTAAATAAATAACTAAAAAAACAAATAAAAAGTTTATTTTTAAAAATTTGTATCTTTTTTGATAGAATGTTATATTCATCACGAAAGGAGGAGAAAATATGTTAAACCAAATTGTTTTAGTCGGAAGAATAGTAAAAACTCCAGAATTAAGAACAACAGAAAATGGAAAGAAAACAGCAACCGTAACATTAGCAGTACCTAGAAATTATAAAAACATGAATGGAGAATATGATACAGATTTCTTAGACTGTACACTATGGACAAACGTTGCAGAAAATACTGCAGAATATTGTCAAAGTGGGGATATGGTTGGCGTTAAAGGAAGGTTACAAACTAGAATAATAACATCAGAAGATGGTAGCAAAAAGAAAAAAACGGAAATAGTAGCAGAAAAAGTTACCTTTCTAGCACAATCACCAAATAATAATAAAGATAAATTAGCTAAAAAAGCATCAAAGAAAACTTCAAAAACAGAAAAATAAAGAAAGAATTAATCAAAAATTTAACTGAAATTTTCAGAAAAATTTAATAAAAATCTTTCTTTTTTTCTATTAATATAACAAAAAATCATAATGTCAAATGCTTTTTAAATAATTGTATTTATAAACTGTTTGTGATAGACTTATATCATGGTGATGATATGAGATTAATTAAGAAAAATAATAATAAAATAAACAAATCAAAAGAAATTATAAAAAAAGAAAAGGCTAAAATAAAAGAAGAAAAAAGAAGAATAAAATTAGAAAACTCTCCAAAAATCCATCAATCTAAACTTGAAAAAAATAATACAATAAAAACAAAAATCTTATCTATTATTCTCTTTGAAATAATGGGAGCCTTAACTTGCTTAATTATTTTATTTATATTAAGTGGAGGAAAAAACTTTATAAAATTATATGGAGAATTAAGTAAAGTAATAAATGTATATGATACAATCACTACAAATTATTATGGAAAAATAAATAAAAGTAAATTAATTGACAATGCTGTTGATGCCATGCTATCAGAAATAGGAGATGATTATACAAATTATTCTTCTAAAAATAATGCTTCTGATTTCCTTGAAACAGTAAATGGAGTTTATGAAGGTATTGGTTGCATGGTATCTATGGACGAAAATAATAATATTATAATTATTAATATTTTTGATAATAGTCCAGCTAAAAAGGCAGGATTAAAAGAAAAAGATATTATACTAAAAATAGATGATCAAGATTATACTGGAAAAACAAGTAATGACATGTCAAATTATGTAAAAAATAGTAAAGAATCAAAAATAAAATTAACAATTAAAAGAAATGGAAAAGAAAAAGATATTACAGTAGATAGAAAAAAAGTTGAAATTCCATCTGTTACTAGTAAAATATTAGAAAAAGAAAATAAAAAAATAGGATATATAGATATTACTGTATTTTCATCAGTTACCTATGAACAGTTTAAACAAGAGTTAACAAAATTAGAAAAAGAAGGAATTAAAGCCTTAATTGTAGATGTTAGAAATGATTCTGGTGGCTATTTAAGTGCTGTAACAGATATTAGTAGCTTATTCTTAAAAAAAGGGAAAATAATATATCAATTAGAAGATAATAATAAAAAAGAAATAATAAAAGATAAAACTAAAGAAAGTAGAACATATCCAATCGCTGTATTAGTAAATACTACTAGTGCATCTGCCTCTGAAATTTTAGCCTCTGCAATTAAAGAAAGTTATGGTGGATATGTAGTTGGAACACAAACTTATGGAAAAGGAACGGTTCAAAAAACAAAAAAATTATCTGATGGAAGTATGATAAAATATACTATCCAAAAATGGCTTACCCCAAATGGCAATTGGATAAATGAAAAAGGAGTAAAACCAACTGATCCAATACCATATGAAATAAAGGATAATGTAGATTTACAACTAGAAAAAGCATTAGAGTTAGTAAGTAAATAAGTTGTTATGATTATAAAAATCTAAAGCAACCTGAAAATAGCATCTAAATTTTTAGATGCTATTTTCATAGCTTCAAATACATCAAAGTGATAAAATTTAAGTTTACATCTTTAAGTACATGGTCCTAAAATTTGAAAAAAATTTATTAATTTAAAAAAAGTAATCTTATAGATAAACTTTTTTTCTTTTAGACATCAAATTATGCATTTCAATGTACAATAACATTTTTTTTAGATGAATTATGATATAATGAACTTGTTCGCTAGGAGGGAGTAGAACTATGGTAAGATTTATTATTTGTGAAGATAATAAGGATTTTTTAACTAAAATTCACAATATTTTAACTAAGGTAATGATGCCTTATAATTTTGAATATAAAATAAATGAATTTACATCGTATAATAAGGATATTCATGAAATTATTAATAAAGAAGGAGAACAAAAAGTTTATATTCTAGATATCGAATTAGGTGAAGTATCAGGATTAGAAATAGCATCTGAAATAAGAGAAAATGATTTAGAAAGTATTATTCTATTTGTAACAAATCACAGTGAATGCAAAAACGATATCTTTTATTCTAGATTATTAGCTCTAGACTATATTCCAAAAGACAAGTTATGGTCGTCAAGATTTGAAGAAACAATGAATTACATTATTAAAACAATAAATAAAAAAGGAGTACTTATCTATAATTTTAATAGAAATTCATATAGAATTCCCTATGATAATATTTTGTATATAGAGAAAATACAAGATGTTCCAAAATGTATTATTAGAACTGAGAATGGAGAAGAATTTGAAACAAATATGTCAATAATAGAATTAGCAGAAAAATTAGGACATAGTTTCTTTCAATGTCATAAATCATGTATTGTTAATATAGAGAAAATTAAAAAAATAAATTACTCAGAAAACACTATTACTTTTCTTAACAATGAAACAGTATATTTATTATCTAACAGAAAAAAGAAGGAGTTGAGGGAATATGTGGCAAATTATTAATACTTTTCTGTGTGCAATTATAATGGTAACAGGTGTTTTGTTATTTGGAAGAATAGTATTAGGAAACAAAATGTCCACTTCAAAATCTCATTTTTTAATTATTTTTTTATTAATGTGTGTAATGTACACTATAAGTAGTTTATTTCTATTTAAAACTGCAAAAACAATTATTATTTTTTTGATTAATATTTTTTCTTATAAGATAATATACAATTTATCTTATAAAAAGTCTATCTTTTTATCAATAATGCATATGGTAATACTATTAGTACCAGATTTTATTGAGATGTATTTTGTAACAGAAATAATGGGAATAAGTATGGAATACTGTTTTAGCAGTATAGCCGGAAGTATAATTTCAAATTTAGTAGTTTGTTTTTTACTTTTAATATTAGCAGTAATATTAAAAACACCCCTACGAAAAATGATAGATGAAGACACTAGTAATACCAGAAAGATAATAGTCATTTCTATAATAACTTTATTATGTATTATTGTGTTTTTTTATGAAATGGGTAAAAGTTTTGTAGTTAATAAAAATTTTTGGACTTATATATTAGTTATTATAGTTTTAGTTTCAGTATTATTTAATTATATAAAACAAAGTATTATTAATAATAAATTCAAGATAGAATATGATCAATTATTAGGATTTATGACAACTTATGAAGAAGAAATAGAAAATCAAAGAACTCTTCGTCATGAAACCAAGAATGAGTTTTTAGCCATTCGGGCTAAAATATGTGACAAAGAAAAAGAATCAGAAATCGTTAATTATATTGATGAAATTCTAGGCGATACTTATGCTGTAAAAAAAGAAAAGTATGCTAAATTTGGTTACTTACCAGCAAATGGAATTAAAGGACTTTGTTATTTTAAAGTACAAAAAGCTGAAGAAAAAGGAATTCATGTATCGATTAATATATCAAAGAAGATAAAAGAATCAACTATTTTTGATTTAGATTTAAAAAGGCAACGTGATTTTGCCAAAATATTAGGTGTATTTATTGATAATGCAATTGAAGCAAGTGCTGAATCTAAAGATAAAGAGTTAGGAATAGAAGCTTACTCTAATATAGAAAATGAATTTAGAATGATTATTTCTAACACTTACAATAATAAAATAGAAGAAGAAAAAATAGGAAAAGAATCATTTTCAACCAAAGGCAAAAAAAGAGGTCATGGACTATTACTTGTAAATGATATTATAAAAAATAATAGTATATTTGAAACAAAACATGAAATAAAAAATGATATTTATAGTCAAATGATTATAGTAAAAAAAGGGTTCTTCGAATTTGAGGGGACCTAGAAAAAATTAGTTCAAAATAATTGGACTAATTTTTTTGAGATAAAAAAAGACATTGATACACTTCTTTGATACAATGTTTATAGACCAAAAAATATAAAGTATGAGGTATTGTCAATGTCTATAATTAATTCTATATTAAAAATGCTAAATATGAAAGATAAAAATTTTATTTTTAATGAAAATTTTATAATAGAAAGAAAAATTCAAGAAAAAAGATGTTTAGTAATATTAGGATATTTAAAAAATGAATTTGAATGTTGTCCTTATTGTGGTTGTTTAAATGAAAATACTATTATCAAAAAAGAAACTAAAAAATCTTTGATAAAAATTAATAAACATGCTGAATTAATAACATATTTAAATTTAAGTAAATAACGATATCAATGTAAAAATTACAATAAAAAATTTTACGCAAAAACTGATGAAGTAAATTATAGATGTCATATCAGTAATCAAGTAAAATTGGCTATTTTAAATTGCGCTAAGGAAATGATGCCTAAAAGTTTAATTGCTAGACTTTACAATGTTTCTGATAATACAGTTCAAAAAGTTTTTGATAGTGTATTTTATAATGATACTGTTTATAAGACATTTTTACCTAAAGCAATTTGTATTGATGAATTCACTTTCAAGAAGAAAACATATGCTTTTAATATTTGTAATGCTAGAAACGGGAAAACTATTGATTTAGTATTAGACAGAACCACTAATAATTTAGATAAATATTTTTCTCATTGTACCGAAAAAGCAAGAAAAAGAGTTAAATTTGTTGTTATGGATATGTATAGTCCATATATTGATTTAATCAAAAAATGGTTTCCTAACGCAAAAATCATAATAGATTTATTTCATATAGTTCAACTACTTACCAAGAGTTTAAATAAAACTAGGATTAATGTAATGAATCAAAATAAAGATGACAGTACTAAATTTAAAAGATATTGGAGATTAATTTTGAAATCAAGATTTGATTTGGACGATAGTTGTTGGAAAAAATTTAGATGTTTTAAAAATTTAATGACAGAAGTAGATGCTATCGACTATTTGTTGAGTAAAGATAAGTTCTTTGAAAATTCATATGATTTATATCGAGATATTTTGTATCATTTGCAACATCGAGATTATAAAGGTTTTAGTCAAGTTATTAATCAAAAATATAAAGATATTTCTAAGCAACTTCAAACTACATTAAATACATTGAAAAAATATTCTAAATACATAAAGAATACTTTAGAATATTCATACAGTAATGGAAAGAAATAATAATACATGTAAACTAATAAAAAGAATATCATTTAGTTTTAGAGATTTTAGAAATATGAAATCACGAATAATGATAATAACAAATATATTTCGAAAAGAAAAAAGAGAATACCATACAAAGTACAGTATTCCAAAATATGCCTAACTAAATTAATCTAGGTCCATCGAATTTCGAAGAACCACTAATTATTCTAGGTCCCCTCAAATTCGAAGAACCCAAAAAGCACTCATAATAGAGTGCTTTTATTATATATTTATTTTTCAAGCAAAGATTTTGGCATTTTTGGTTCGTCCATAATTAAAATCAAGCATCCTTGGGTACCAATATTAGCAACTCCTCCTCCAATTTTTGCTAATAAATTTGCAATAAAACTCATAATTTTTTCCTCCTTCTCATTTTATTGTTTTATGTAAAATTAATTATTACTAATTAATTCAACATCATTATAGTATGTTTTATAATTATTATATGGCATCTTGAATGTGCTATAAGTAATAGGTAAAATCATTAAAACAGCTTCCATCATTCCTAATAGTAAATATTTTGCAATTCCTTGACCTTTAAAATAGATAATTAAAAAAGTATATATTATTCCAAAAATAAAACTTAAAACCTTAAACTTCTTTCTTTTTTTAGAATTAATAAGAGGATGTTTGTGGGTATCAGCAGGAGCATAAATTAATAAAAATATGTTACATATAATAGCAATAATTATCATTAACCATAAAGGAAAAATAATATATTTACATATTAATGCCCCACCAACAAAGAAAATCAAAGATGAAATTAAACAATAAATACTTTTACTAGCGTGTATTCCAAAAGCCTGGGATCGAATAATATTATAGGTAATTAGAAGAATAAATACTTCTTTGAAAATACCTAGTAGTATAGATAATAAAAAGATAATTATCATTTTAGTAAAAGTAAGATATAATCCTTCTAATCCATAAATAATAATTTCTATCTGTTCATCATTATATTTACCACTTCTTTTTAGTATTTGAACAGAAGAATGAATTAACTTTTTCTTCATATCATCACCTACAATTAAATTATAACGTAATCGACAATAATCGATAACAATCTTAATTAATATGCTTGTTTTTTAAACTATAACAAAAAAAATTAACAAAAAAAAAACTAAAAAGTTCGTTTACATAACGAATTTGCACTTTATAAATTATAAATTATTTACTTGTGATTAAATTAAATATATGTTATAATACACATATAATAGGAGGAGAATAAGATGGGAAATGATAGAATAATAACATTAGTTGATGGATATAAAGAAGTAGGAGAAGTAGAATTAATATGTGCTTTTAAGGTTAAAGAATTAAACGGGAAATACATAATTTATACAAAAAATGAACATGACAGAGGAGGAAATACTATCATTTATTCTGGAAAGATTATTAACAAAGAAAATAACCAATATATAGAGAATATTTCCGAAGGAACAGAATGGGAAAAATTAAAAAACATAATGAAAATGATGTCTAGATACAGTTTGGAGAGTGAGAAAAATGTATAGTAGTAAAATAAGAAACATTGAGCTACCTGAAAATTTATTTTCAAATTTAGGAGAAATGAAAAGTAAAAAAATAAATGCTCAAGAAGATTTAAAACATTATGAAGAGCCATCTAGTATTGAAGATAAAAGTAATGAAATATCTACAAAAATGACAAATTTTTCCAAACATAAAGAATATCGAAATAGAATTAACCAAATGTACGAAGGAATGAAAGAAATTACTCCAATTGACACTGAAATTGATAATGTGGTTTATTTTAATAATTATACAGAAAAAGGTATTGTAGTTAAACCAAAAGTTTCCTCTTTAAAACAATTTTGGACTGAATACAGGCTAATTAATAATGAAAAAATTTCTCCTAAAATAAAAAGCAATTCAGTTGAAAAACAAAAATTATCTGATTTTGATAAATTATTTGATGCATTACAAGCAAGAGTAAATGAAATTAATAAATATATAGATGAATTAAAAGAAATGCAAGCAAGTATTCATAATACTAGTTCTGAATTAGCAAAAGATAAAGAAAGATTATCAAATGAAAAGCAAAAATTTATGCACTATAAAACAAATGAAGAAAATAAAATAAAAAAAGAAAAAGAAAATTTAAAAATAAATTATGATAGACTTCAAACTATTATAGATGATTTAGATAAAAAGTTAGAAAGTATTGATCAGTAATTTAAAAAACAAAAAGAGTTCATAACTGGACTTTTTTTAACTAATATAGAAACGAGGTAAAATATGGAAACAAAAGAATTAAAAAAAATAGATGCTTATTTTAGAGCTGCCAATTACTTATCAGCATGTCAAATGTATTTATTAGATAATCCATTATTAAAACGAAAACTAACATTAAAAGATATAAAACCAAATGTTGTTGGACACTGGGGAACAGTTCCTGGACAAAACTTTATTTATACCCATTTAAATCGAGTAATTAAGAAGTATAACCTTAATATGATTTATATCTCAGGACCAGGACATGGTGGACAAGTAACAGTTTCTAATACTTATCTTGAAGGAAGTTATACTGAAATATATCCTAGTATTACCAAAGATGAAGAAGGTTTAAAAAAATTATTTAAACAATTTTCTTTCCCAGGTGGAATTTCTTCACATGCCGCTCCAGAAAATCCTGGTTCAATAAATGAAGGTGGGGAGTTAGGGTATAGTTTATCACATGCTTATGGTGCTGTTTTAGATAATCCAAGTTTAATAGCAGCTTGTGTTATAGGAGATGGAGAATTAGAAACTGGCCCCCTTCAAGCCTCTTTACAAATTAATAAGATTATGAATCCAAAAACAGATGGAGTAGTATTACCAATATTACACTTAAATGGATATAAAATAGCAAACCCTACATTATTTTCTAGAATTAGTGATATGGAATTAGATGACTATTTCAGAGGAAGTGGATATCTTCCTTACTATGTTGAGGGAGATAATCCAATGACAATGCATAAAAGAATGGCAGAGGTATTAGATGAAGTCATTGAGAAAATAAAAGATATTAAATATCGCAAAACTACCAAAAGACCAATTTGGCCAATGATTATCCTAAGAACCCCAAAGGGGTGGACAGGGCCAAAAGAAGTTGATGGGAAAAAAATAGAGGGTTCATTCCGAGCACATCAAGTACCAGTTATTGTTGATGAAGAACATAAAGAAAATTTAGAAATTCTAGAATCATGGTTAAGAAGTTATAAGCCTGAAGAACTATTTGATAAAAATGGTACCTTAATTAAAGATTTGCAAGAATTAGCTCCAATAGGAGAACAAAGAATGGGAGCAAATCCAAATGCAAATGGAGGAAAGTTATTAAAAGAATTAAATTTACCTGATTTTAGGGAATATGGAGTTAATATAACAGAACATGGAAAAGTTCAAGCACAAGATATGATAGAACTAGGAAAATACATAAAAGATATCATTAAACTAAATAAAGAAAAACATAACTTTAGAATATTTGCTCCAGATGAAACTTTATCTAATCGCTTAAATTATGTCTTTGAAGAAACAAATAGAAAGTGGAATGCTATAAAAAAAGATAATGATGAATTTTTAGACTGTAATGGTGTAGTCATTGATTCTATACTATCGGAACATGTATGTCAAGGAATGCTAGAAGGATATTTATTAACAGGTCGACATGGATTTTTTACAAGTTATGAAGCTTTTATTAGAATTGTTGATTCTATGGCAAGTCAACATGCTAAATGGTTAAAAGTATGTAAACAATTACCATGGAGACAAAAAATTTCTTCATTAAATTATATACTTACATCTCATGTATGGCAACAAGATCATAATGGATACACGCATCAAGATCCAGGATTTTTAAACCATTTAGTGACAAAAAAAGCAGATATTGTAAGAATTTATTTGCCACCAGATACAAATTGTTTATTATCTTGCTTTGAACATTGTATGAAAAGTAAAGATTATGTTAATGTAATAGTAGCATCAAAACATCCAAGACCACAATGGTTAAGTATGGATGAAGCAGTTGTGCATTGTACTCAGGGAATTGGTATATGGAAATGGGCAAGTAATGATGAAAACCAAGAACCAGATATTATTATGGCATGTTGTGGAGATACTCCAACACTAGAAACATTAGCAGCAACTTCTATTCTAAGAGAGTATTTTCCAGAATTAAAAATTAGAGTAGTAAATGTTGTTGATTTAATGAGACTACAATCCAATACAGAACATCCACATGGATTAACAGACGAAGATTATGACGCTTTATTTACAAAAAATAAACCAATTATTTTTGCTTTTCATGGATATCCCAATTTAGTTCACCAACTAACTTATAAACGACATAATAAAGATTTACATGTACATGGTTATAAAGAAGAAGGAACAATTACAACTAGATTTGATATGTGTGTCCAAAATGGAATAGATAGATATCACCTTGTTTTAGCAGCCTTAAAACATCTTCCTCAATTAGGAAATAGAAGTGCTCTTTTAAATCAATTATGTAAAGATAAATTAGTAATACATAAACAATATATATATGAACATGGAAAAGATATGCCAGAAATCCAAGATTGGCAATGGAAAGGCAAATAAAAATTATACCAACATAATATGAAACTAGAATATGAAAATAATGAAATAATGGTAACAATTACACAAAATCCTATTCTTTTAAAATATCATTTTCAAAAGTTATATTATGCAATAATAATAAAAAACTGTAACAGATATAGTTCTATTGCAAATAAACAAAAAATTGATGTTGTAATGACAGATGATAATTTTAAAATATTATATATAAAGAAAAATATGCATGAAAATACATTTATAGAAGAAGAAAATGCAACAACAACCATTTTATTACCATTAAATTTTTTTGAAAATTTAGAAGTAGGAAATTATTTTCATCTAAAAGAAATTCCTAAAGAATTACAAAATGAAAAAAAATAAAATAGCATTATTTCTATTTATAATTTTACTTATAACTTTATTTATACTAATATTTATATATTTTTATCAAAGTATCCATCAAGAAATTCAAATTAAACCAAAAGAAGAAAATGTAATAGAAGAAATTTTAAAAACCAATCAAAATGAGAAAATAACACAAGATTTTTTAGAATGGCTAGAAAAAGAATATGGAAGAACAAAATTGTTATCTTTAAAAAATTATTTAAATAATAATGAAGAGAATATATGGCATATTATTTATAATTATTCATTAAATGTATTATTAGATACTTACAATAATACTTACAACGATATAAATAATTTAAAAAGAATAGACACAATTACAAATAATATTCAATTAAGTTTTATTGGAGATGTTTCGCTAGCAGATAATTGGTATATTGTTCCTAAATATCAAGAAAGAAAAAAACAAATATATGGAATATTGTCTGAAGAAACTGTTAATATATTAAAAAATAGTAATATTACCATAGCTAATAACGAATTTACTATTAGTAATCGTGGCGAAAAAATGCCAGGTAAGTATTATACATTTAGAGGAGTACCAGAAAACCTCAATATCTATAAAGAAATGGGAATAGATTTAGTAACCCTTGCTAATAATCATGTATATGACTTTGGAGAAATTGCATTTCAAGACACATTAGAATCTTTAAAAAAATATCAAATCCCATATATAGGTGCAGGAAAAAACATAGAGGAAGCAATACAACCTTATTACTTTATTATCAATGGATATAAAATCGCTTTTTTAAACGCAACAAGAGCAGAAAAGTTTATTTTAACACCAGGGGCAACAACTAACTCAAGTGGTGTATTTAGATGCTATAATCCATCTTTATTAATTAAACAAATTGAAAAAGTGAAACAAACTAGCGATATCGTAGTAACCCTTCTACATTGGGGAAAAGAAGATTCAACTGATCTAGAAGAAGTACAAAGTGAAACTGCTAAAAAATATATTGAAGCAGGAAGTGATATTATAATTGGAACCCATGCACATATTTTACAAGGAATAGACTTTTATCAAGGAAAAGCAATAATATATAATTTAGGAGATTTTATTTTTAATAATGAAACAAAAGATACAGCAATTTTTCAATTAACAGTTGATAATGAAAAAAAATTTCAATATAAAATTATTCCTTGTCAACAAAAAGATGAATACACTTCATTAGCAACAGAGAATGATAAACTAAGAATATTAGAAAAATTAAGGAATTTATCCCCTAATGTATTTTTTGAAGAAAATGGTAACTTTTATGAAAAAAATACAAATTAAATATTAGATAGAGTATTAGCTTTTTTAATACTCTATTTTCATTTCTTTAAAAATTATAACAAAATTAAAAATAAAGAATTCTATCTCAAAAAATTAAAATAATATTAATCAAATATTTTTATTAGAAATTATGTTCCTTTTGAAATACTATAAAATTTAAAAACTCAAATTATTACTTTTAATTAAATAATAACAGTGTATCATTCTTAACAAAGAAATTTTTTACTATTATGTCCTAAATAAAATAGTGAATTATTAATTAACAAATAATCGTTATATAAATCGATTTAATCAAAAAAATATTAATGAAATAAATTTAAAAAATAATATATTAAAATTAGAAGTACTTCTATTAATTATTCATATTTGTAAATGAAAATAATAGAATGTTATAGTTGTCAAGAATGACAAGCAGTATATCATATCACAAGGAGGAATTTTATGGTAGAGACAATTTTATATTTAAATGGGAATAATCCTAAAACAATAAGTTATATAGACGAAGATACAAAAAGTTATGTAACTTTGAAAGTAAAACTAAAAGAAGAAGTTAGTGAATTTGAATTCAAAAAATTTTTAGCAGAGTTAAAATACTTAAAAATAAGTTTATTATCAAATGGAAATACTAATTTATATTTAATTCAAGAATTAAAACATTGTTTTAAAGAAATACTAGCGACAGAATCAGTAATTAACTTAAAGAATTTATATGAACTAATAAATAGTTTAGAAGAGTCAGAATTTACTATTTTGAATGAAAAAGTAGAAGAATTTTATAATATGTTTGAAATAGTAAATAAATGTGAATATAGTTTACCAGTATATAACGAAATGATACGTCATTTTAAAACAAATCAGTTATTTAGGCTACAAGATAGTAATTTTGAAAAAGAAGTAGACTCTATGAAATATAATAGTTATTTTTTTAATTCAGAATATTTATCTAAATGTGAAAAATTAAAGCAATCTTCACAAAACAAGAAAAGAACTTTAACTAATATAAAAAGTATGGGATAACTTTATTTTTATAAACTAAATTTTAATTATAACAAACAATCATACATTAGTTTTAAGATGTATGATTGTTTTCTATGTTCAAATTAGTATATATTTTAAATATAAATTTATTTTAATCAAAATAAGATAATAAGAGAATTTCACTTCATAAATCATTTATACCATAATTTCCCATATTTAGAAATTTCTATTGACAAAAAATAATCATCTTTTGTATAATCATTAATGTTAGTTACCTTACAAAAAGAGGTGGAAAATGAATTCAAAACAAAATATTGCATTAGAAATAAAATGTATGGACAATATGATTAACAGACATATTATAAATAAAGCAAAAAACTTAAAAATGACATTTACATTGACACCAGTTCAATTTAGAATTTTACACTATCTCTTTAAAAATAAAGAAAAAATTATTTATCAAAATGATATTGAAAAACTAATTGAATCACGTCGGTCAACTACATCTGGCATTTTAAATACAATGGAAAAAAACAATCTAATAAAAAGAGTAGATAGCAAAAAGGATGCCAGAAAAAAACAAATCGTATTAACATCATCTTGTAAAGGATATTACAACAAAATGTTAAAACAATGTCAATTATTTGAAGAAAAATTAAAAGAAAATATTTCAAACGAAGAACTAGAAATATTTTTTAAGGTAACTGAAAAAATTAAAAGTAATATAATGAATATGTGAGTCTTATATTACAAGAAAAAATATTTTAGAAAGGAAAAGAATATGTTTAAATTATTAAAAAATATTAATAAAAAACAATGGTTCTTTATTATGATTAGTTTTGTCCTAATCATAGGTCAAGTATGGCTAGAACTAAAAATGCCTGACTATATGTCAGAAATTACTGTCTTAGTTCAAAGTGAAGGAAGCAACATGAAAGATATTCTAATAAATGGTGGCTACATGTTAGCTTGCGCCTTAGGAAGTCTTTTATCAGCAATTATTGTAGGATATTTAGTTTCTAATATCTCAGCAACCTTCTCGATGAAAGTAAGAAAAAAATTATTTAATAAAGTAGAAAATTTATCTATGCACGAAGTAAAACAATTTTCTACAAGTAGTTTAATTACGAGAACAACGAATGATATTACTCAAGTTCAAATGCTAATTTCTATGGGATTACAACTATTAATTAAAGCACCAATAACAGCAATTTGGGCAATTAGCAAGATCTTAAATAAAAGTACAGATTGGAGTATTATTACTGCTATTGCTGTAGCAGTTTTACTAACAACAATAGGAATCATTATGATTATTGTCCTACCAAAATTTAAGATTGTTCAAAAATTAACCGATAATCTAAATAATGTAACAAGAGAAAACTTAACAGGAATTCGTGTTGTTAGAGCCTTTAATGCAGAAGAATATCAAGAAAATAAATTTGAAAATGTCAACGCAAAACTAACTAATCAACAATTATTTAACCAAAAAACATTTGCAATTTTATCACCTATTATGTACTTAGTAATGTATTTTTTAACTCTAAGTATTTATTTTATAGGTGCTTCTTTAATCAAAGAAACAGTTTTATCCAATAAATTAACAATGTTTGGAGATATGGTTGTATTCAGTACTTATGCTATGCAAATCATTATGTCTTTCCTTATGTTGGCTATGATTTTCATGATGGTACCTCGTGCCAGTGTTTCTGCAAATCGTATTAATGAAGTACTAGATACAGAAGAGAGCATCAAAGATGGAAATATCAACAAAGAAACAACGAAAGAAAAAGGAACAGTTGAATTCAAAAATGTTTCTTTCAAATATCCTGATGCCAAAGAATACTTATTAAGAAATATCTCTTTTAAAGCAGAAGAGGGTCAGACAATTGCTTTCATTGGTTCAACAGGAAGTGGCAAATCAACTTTAATTAATCTAGTACCAAGATTTTATGATGCTACTGAAGGAGAGGTTTTAGTTGATGGCATAAATGTTAAAGACTATACCCAAGAATTCTTGCACAACAAAATTGGTTATGTTCCTCAAAAAGCAGTCATGTTTGATGGAACGGTAAATACTAATATTGCTTACGGTGAAAATGGGAAACCAGAAGTAACGGAGAAACAAATCAAAAAAGCCATTGAAGTTGCTCAAGGAAAAGAATTTGTTGAAAAGATGGATAACAAATACGATACCCATATTGCAAGTGGGGGAACTAATGTATCTGGGGGACAAAAACAAAGATTAGCAATTGCAAGAGCAATCGCCAGAGATCCAGAAATTTATATCTTTGATGATAGTTTCTCTGCACTAGACTATAAAACTGATGCAACGTTAAGAAAAGCCTTAAAAGAACATACCAAAACATCAACAAGTTTAATTGTTGCCCAAAGAATAGGTACCATCATGAATGCCGATAAAATTATCGTTCTAGATAATGGAAAATGTGTAGGAATGGGAACACATAAAGAATTATTAAAATCATGTAAAGTATATAAACAAATTGCATTATCACAATTATCAAAGGAGGAATTAGAAAATGCCTAGTGAAAGTAATCAACCAAAAAGAAGACAACACGGACCAGGTATGGGCCCAGCACCAGCTGAAAAAGCCAAGAACTTTAAAAATGCTATTTCTAGATTATTTAAAGAACTAAAAAGTTTTCATATTCTAATTTTAATAGCTTTAATCTTAGCAGCTTTAAGTTCCGTTCTTTCTATTATTTCTCCAAACAAATTATCAGACTTAACTGATGAAATCTCTAAAGGCTTAGTCATTAAAACTGATGTTATGAAAGAAATAACAGAAAAAGTAACAGCATCTGTCTCAGAAGATAAATTAAAAACAACCCTACCACAAATCTTACAAATGAATTTATCCGAAGAAACATCAAGAGAAATCTTAACTTCTCCATCAATTAAAGAAGAATCTAAAATAGCTTTTCAAAATAGCATGACAAAAATTGGTACCATGACCAATCAACAAGATATCATGAAAGAATTATCTAACTTACCAGAAGATGTTTTAACTTGTATCTTGAAAACTTCTACTTATCAAGGAATAGAAATTACCTCTCCTGAAAAAGTCACTTTCTTAAAAAGTGTTACTCAAATGATGGATAAAGAAAATAAAACAAGTCCATCTCTTGAAATCCCGGAAAGTATTCAAAAAGTACTTTTCCAAGATTTTAAAATCAAGAGTACTATCATTACTTCCAGCGACCAAGCAAAATTTTTAACGATAATGAGTGGAGTAGGAGATAAAACTAACACTAAAGAGTTATATACAAAACTAGATAAATTACCAAAGAATATCAAAAAGGTAATTGAACCAACAATGAATATGAATAAAATTAAAGGAATTGCTTTATTCTTAGTAATAGTTTATTTACTAAGTGCATTATTTAGTTATATAGAATCTATTTCTATGACAATAGTTGCTAATAAATTTGCTAAAAAACTAAGAAGCAATATCTCTACGAAAATTAATAAATTACCATTAAAATTCTTTGATGCCCATCAATCAGGAGATATCTTATCTAGAGTAACTAACGATGTAGATACTATAGCTCAGTCAATGAACCAATCCCTATCTACTTTAGTTAGTGCAATAACTCTATTTGTAGGTACCATTATCATGATGTTTGTAACCAATTGGATTATGGCAATTACGGCTATTGTTTCTAGTTTATTAGGCTTTGTCTTTATGTTTTTAATCTTAGGAAAATCTCAGAAATACTTTACTGCAAGACAAGTAGAATTAGGAAACCTAAATAGCCATATTGAAGAAATCTATTCTGGCTTAAATGTCGTAAAAGCATATAATGGAAAAAAAGAATCAGATCAAAAATTTGATGAATTAAATAAGAAAGTATATGAATGTAATAGAAAGAGTCAATTTCTATCAGGACTAATGCCTCCAATGATGAACTTTATTGGAAACTTTGGGTATGTAGCCGTATGTATTGTAGGTGCCTTATTAACCATGAATGATTTAACAACATTTGGAGTAATCGTAGCATTTATTGCTTATGTAAGACTATTCACTTCTCCGTTATCACAAATTGCTCAAGCAATGACCTCACTACAATCAACAGCAGCTGCAAGTGAGAGAGTATTTGAATTCCTAGATGAAGAAGAAATGACTAGCGAAGAAAATAAAACAAAAGTTTTAGATAGAAAAAAAGTAAAAGGAAAAATAGAATTCAATCAGGTGGTCTTCCAATATGATGGAAATGATAAACCAACTATTCATAACTTTAGTGCTATAGCAAAACCAGGACAAAAAGTAGCAATTGTAGGACCTACCGGAGCAGGAAAAACTACAATGGTTAATCTATTAATGAAATTCTATGAAATCAATGGAGGAGATATCAAAATCGATGGTGTATCTATCAATGATTTAACCAGAGAAAATGTTCATTCCTTATTTACTATGGTGCTACAAGATACTTGGCTATTCAATGGAACCATTAAAGAAAATATTATTTATAACCGAGAAAACGTCAATATGGGTCGTGTAGAAGAAGTATGTGATACCGTAGGAATTAGTCACTTTATTAATACCCTATCAGATGGCTATGATACAGTAATTAGTGATAATGATTCAGTATCTGCAGGACAAAGACAATTAATTACAATTGCTCGTGGAATGTTAAGCGATTCTCCATTCCTAATTTTAGATGAAGCTACTTCCAATGTTGATACAAGAACCGAAGAGTTAGTCCAAAAAGCTATGGATAAACTAACCGAAGGGAAAACATCGTTTATTATTGCTCATCGTCTATCAACCATCAAAAACGCAGATCTTATCCTAGTTATGAAAGACGGAAATATCGTTGAGCAAGGAAAACATAATGAACTAATTAAGAAAAATGGTTTCTATGCAGATATTTATAATTCGCAATTTCAAAAATAAAATACTTAAAAAGAAATATCCTTAAATTAAGAGTATTTCTAAATAAGTATTTTTTCTTTTAATAATCAATATCTGTTTTTGCTATTTCAATTACAGGACGAACTCCAACTAAAACATCAGTTCTTTGTACTTCTACACTATGAACACGTCTTGCTGTAGCATAAATTATCCAACCATGATTTGACATCGTATTTCTAGGTGTTTCTAACCAATATCCATCAAATTTAGAATTATCTTTCTTTGAAAAATTAGTATTTTCAACAAGATAAAGTTGACTATCTAATTCTCCATTTTTCCAAGTTGGAATATAAAAAGTAACAAGTTTTTTCACTTCAGCAATAGTCAAAAGACGTGCAGCATATTTAGAATAACTAAGTACTGCAGGAAAAGTATGACCATCTTTTGTACTAGTAGTACCATATTCATTAATTAATTTTCTTTCTGTATTAAATAAACTAACATTACTCCATTGACTAGTAGTAGGAAGTTGTTCCATAGCAGTTCTAGGTCCATGCCAATTTTCTTTTGAACTATCGTATGGATAATATTTCTCATTATTTGGCTTTCCTTCACTGACATTATTATAATAAATTAAAACGGCTACATTACTATTATTTTCCATATCGGTAACATAATAAAATCTTTCTGTTTCTGCATCGTAAGTTCCATCACCATTCACATCACAATCAAAAGCATCTCCCGATATCAAGTTTCCTGTAGCACCTAAAGAACCATAGGTAATCGTTGTAGTCCCATAAATTCCGTCAGCTTTATAACCAGCGCTAGCACAAGATTTACCCTTACATTCTTCAGTATGAAGGATAGTTGCCCTTTGACATATTGGCATCTTAAAATAAAGACGAATATCCCCATTAACATTAGGTAGAACTAAATTATTATTTTCATACTGATAATCTTGCCCTATAGATAATCGCTTATTATTCATAAATACATTTAAAAAATAATCAATATGATTAGGAATTGTTATATTTAGTTCTTCTCCTTCCATTATTTCATGAGGAAGATTAGTAGAATCAATATCTAGATAATTTATACTATAAATTCTTCCAAAAAGAAAATCTAATCGCAGATCATAAGAAGTATTAGAAGAATTATAACCATTATCCTGATAAGAAATTTTAATTTTCACTTCTTTTTTACTACCTAAACTACATTTCCCTTCATCATCACATAATTTAGACTTTAAATCATAATTAAGTACTTCAAACTTTAAATTATCATAATTTATACTAATATTCTTAATTCCCATTAAAACATTTCCTAAATTATAAACGTCAATATTATAAATTACATAAGAATTAGCATTCTTTAAATTAACTTTAGAATTAATATTATATGCATTATATTCTTCATAACTACTATCAGCATCATTTACACTATCTATACTAACACCCATTATTCTAATATCTTTATCAATTCTTACAATAGCTTTAGTATCATCTATAGATAAATTATTTTGAAAAGCAGAAAAACCAACACTTAAAAGTAGAACAGATAAGATAATTAAACTAATATAAATAAAAGTATAATTTTTAACTTTATTTTTCTTTTTTATCATTTTTTCCTCCCATATTATTAACTTAATTATAACATAAGAAAGATAAAAATAAATAAACTAACGTTCTAATCTTTATTGAACTCATTATCAAAATATTCATACTATATTTATAGAGGTGAATAAATTTGAACTTATTTGGAAATTTAAATCCTATTTTACAAGCATTAATCGCAACAACTTTTACTTGGGGAATAACACTTTTAGGTGCTTTAGTTGTTTGTTTCTTCAAAGAAGTAAACAAAAAAGCATTAAATACCATACTAGGTTTTAGTGCTGGTGTAATGATAGCAGCCTCTTTCTGGTCTTTATTACTTCCTTCAATAGAATTATCAGAAGAATTAGGATATATAGCGTGGGGACTACCAGCATTAGGATTTATACTTGGAGGATTATTTGTTCTCTTATCTGATAAATTCTTAGACAAGACTTTAAGCGATAAAAATAGTATAAAAAAAGATTCATTAAAAAGAAGTATTTTATTAGTATCTGCTATTACTCTTCATAATATTCCAGAAGGAATGTCCATTGGGGTTGCCTTTGGAGGAATCTCTAGTGGTGTATCAGGAATGACTTTAATTGGTGCTATCATGTTAGCAGTTGGTATCGGTATTCAAAATTTTCCCGAAGGAGCAGCAGTCTCACTTCCTCTTAGAAAAGAAGGATTTTCGAGAAAGAAAAGTTTCTTTATCGGTCAGGCTTCAGCTCTAGTAGAACCCATATCTGCAGTAATTGGTGTTATACTTGTTTTAGCAGTAAGAAGTATTTTACCCATTCTCTTATCTTTTGCAGCAGGAGCTATGATAACAGTAGCAGCTCGTGAACTATTACCAGAGTCTATTTCTGAAAATAAAAACTTATCTACATTAGGACTTATTTTTGGCTTTGTTCTAATGATGGTATTAGATGTTGCTTTAGGTTAAGAAAAAATCTTAACCTTTTTAAAAAGAAAAATCTACTCTCAAACGAAGAAGTTGTGCTATAATGTTAAAATAGGAAGTAAGGTGAAATATGAAAGAAAAAATAAAAACCAAAATTAAAAATAATAGATATATCATTTATATCTCTATTCCATTTTTGCTAATTATTCTTTTAATTACAGCAAAAGTAATAGCAGGAAGAGAATTATATATCGATAAATTAGCGTATCACTTATTCATAGAAAAACTAAGAAATGATAAATTAACCACATTCATGAAATTAGCAACCAAACTAAGTAATCCAGAAGTCATGATCATAATCGCAATTATTTCTATCTTCTTTTGTACAAAACTAATAAAAAATAAAAAACTATCTTTAGGAATTATCCTAAATTTAGCAGGAATAACTATAATTAACCAAATACTTAAATTTATCTTTAGAAGAGAAAGACCAACTGGATATCGCCTAATCGAAATGTCAGGGTACAGTTTTCCCAGTGGACATGCAATGGCGTCCCTTGCATTTTATGGTCTACTTATCTATATTACCAAAAGATTAGTCAAAAATAAGTATTTAAAAATCTTGTTAATTACCCTAAATATTGCTATAATTATATTAATAGGAGTAAGCCGAATTTATCTAGGAGTTCACTACTTAAGTGATGTCTTAACTGGATATTCTATCTCAATAATCTATTTACTTATTACAACAAAATTATTAAATAAATATAAAGTTTTCCCTTAATATCACATAATTCTTAGATATTTTAATCACAATTACTCCATATAATTTTAAATGAAAGAAGGAGAGTTTATGCGAATAAAACCAAGAAAATTACGGAATGAAAAAGAAATCATTATTGATGTAACACCTGAAGAGACAAATAAGAATGATAATGTACGAGAAAATACTTATTCATCTTATTCTGGAGTAAATCATCAAAATATAAAAAATAATAATCAAGTAAGTATACCAGTTGTCATTATCTTATGTATCATTTTATCCCTAATTAGTGGAGGATTAGGTGCTTATTTAATGATATCGACAAGACAAAATACTACAACGACAACTAACGGAATAACAACATCAACAGCAAAATTAACAGAAACCAATAGTATTTCTGATGCCGTATCTAAAGTATATGATGCAGTAGTAGTTGTTGAAGTATATAGCAATAATCAATTAGCGTCCACTGGAACAGGATTTGTTTATAAAAAAGCAAATGGGAAAGCTTACTTAATGACCAATAATCATGTTATATCAGGAGGAAAAACAATAAAAGTATTATTCCAAAATGGTGATGAATTAGAAGCAACAACCGTAGGAAGTGATACTTATTCTGATATTGCTGTTTTAAGTGTAAAAGATTCTGATAAAATTGTTGCTGCAACAACTGGAGTATCAGACAAATCTAAAGTAGGAGATACTGTATTTACTGTGGGTTCTCCAGAAGGATCTGACTATGCAGGAACAGTTACAAAAGGAATATTAAGTGCAAAAGATAGATTAGTAGAAGTTGCTTTAAGTAATTCACAAACCTCTGATTATTACATGCAAGTTTTACAAACAGATGCTGCTATTAATCCAGGAAACAGTGGCGGCCCTCTATGCAATACAAATGGAGAAGTCATTGGTATTACCAATATGAAATTAGTTGATGACACTGTTGAAGGAATGGGATTTGCAATTCCAATCGGAGATGCCTTAAAAGTAGCAGAAGTCCTAGAAAAAGATGGAAAAGTATCAAGACCATACATTGGAATATCGATGTTAGATTTAAGTAACAGTTATTATTTGTGGCAAGCAGGAATTATGGTTCCTGAAAATGTTAATAATGGTGTTGCAGTTGTTAAAGTAGAAAGCAACTCACCAGCAGATAAAGCTGGAATAAAGAAAGGTGACATCATCACAAAATTAGCTGGAAAAGATACCAAATCATTAGCAGAATTTAGATATGAATTATATAAACATTCTCCAAATGATTCCGTTGAAGTAACTTATATAAGAGATGGAAAAGAACAACAAACTAAACTTACTTTAGGGAAAAGTGAATAATTTTTAGAAAAAATACTGATAGAGAAGAAAAATCTTTATCAGTATTTTTATTAAATATGTGTTATGATATTTTTAAATTGAAAGAAGGAATATTATGGGAAAATTATCAAACATGCTCTATATGATTGATTTATTAAATTCAGGAAATGTATATACTATTCATGAACTATCTCAAAAAATAGGTGTAACTGAAAGAATGATTAGATATTATAAAGATGAAATATGTAATAATGGAATAATAATAGAATCATTTAAAGGCCCAAATGGTGGATATTTTATGATTGATAAAATAAAAAATTACACAACGGTAAATAAGTATGATATTCAATTATTAGAAAGTATTACTAAAATATTAAGTAAGAATAATTTTAAATATATTGATAAATATAATGAGTTAATTAAAAAAATGAAAACAACTTATTCTATATATGATGAAAGAAGTAAATATATCTTTAATATAAACTTAAAAGATGTTAATGAATTAGAAAAAATAATTAACGAAACCATCATAAAAAATGACAAAATAGAAATTATTTATAGTGATGTCGATGGAAGTCAATCCAAAAGAATCATTCATCCAATCTATTTATTTTCATACAATGGAGAAAAATATGTAACAGCATTCTGTGAATTAAGAAATGATATTCGTCACTTTGAAATAAAAAGAATCATTAGCATAAAATAATAGTGACAAAATATTTCACTTTTTCGTGATATAATACCATCGAAGGAGGCAGTCCATAATGAAAAATTACACATTTATTGACTTTGATGGAGTTATTCTAGATTCTGAACAAAGAATGTTAGAAAGAAAATTTGAACTTGGTTTTACAAATCATAAAGATAAAATTCAATTTAATAAATTTTTTGAATACACTAATCAACACCCAGAAGAATGGAATTACATTATTAAACAAGCAAATCAAATTAACGATTCCATTAAAATAATAAAAGAATAAGAATCTTTAAAAAAAGAAATAGCAATACTTACAAAGATTCACACTTTATATGAGATGAAAGTTAAAGTTGAAGAAATTAGGACAAGTCAAAAAATTAATTGTCCAATTATATTTGTCCCACCAGATTTAAAAAAGCACCAAATTATCATTCCGAATGGTCAAGTACTTATTGATGATTCAGCAAAAAATATTGCTGAATGGATTGGTCATGGTGGAAAAGGGTACATTTTTGAACCAAACATTTCAAATAACACATTAAAAAAAGTTAAAAGTTTAGAATTTTTGCTTAAGGAGTAGCAATTATGAATAAAGAATTGATATTTAAAAATTATAAAAAATCTTTGGAACAAAAGTACAATGCTGTTTGCTTTGATATAGATGGAACTTTAACTGAAAAAAATTCCAAAAAAATTGATATTCGTGCTATTGAGATAATAATTAATTTATTAATTAGAAAAATTCCTATTGTATTCATCACAGGACGTGGTGAAACAGGGCTAAAAGATTTAAAAAATGATATTTATGATTCCATCAAAAATAACCCAAATATTGCTGAAGAAGATTTAAAAAGGATATATGTTCTAACAAACGATGGGGCAAGACTATTTTACAGTAATGATGTCTCTAAAGAATTTTTTCTGAAAGAAAATATATACATTTCAACACCAGATGAATTAAAACATTTATCAGAAGTGAATGAAATAATAAAACAAAAACAACCCAATTATTTTAAAATTTCTTATTCCAAGGATTTAGATAATGATGCAATTTTGAATATTAGACTTATTTTTGAACGTGAAAATTCAAAAATAATTGATAATATTTTTGAAAGGTTAAATACTTTTTTAAGTGAAAAAAAATACAATGATGTTCATTTAACAAGAGGAATATATAAAGATAAAATTGTAATTCAAATAGGAAATGCTCAAAAAGATATGGCAATAAAAAGAACTGAAAAATTAATAGGAATTCCACAAAATTCAATGATGAGAATTGGTGATTGTGGGGATTTTAAAGGAAATGATTATTCAATGCTAAATTGCTCACAAGGATATAGTACTGATAAAACTAGTGGTAGTATAAATTCTTGTTTTCCTATTTTTAACGAAGAAGGTAATGTTTTGTATGGCGTTGAAGCAACTGTTTATCTTATTAAAAAAGCAAAAATTTTACCAACAGTATGCTTAGAAAAAGCAGATAAAAAAACTTATAGTAAAAATTTTGCTTTAGTAGAAAAAAATATTGTATTAGGAAGAAAAAAGTTATTGAATACTTTCAACAATCTAATCAATAATAATTTTGATGAAATAAATGGAATAGATAGTATTTTTGATAAATATAGCGGTAGCGTCCTTATTCCCATGTATGAATGGGAATTATTAGAAAATAATCCTTTAAAAGAACTGTGGACAAAGTGTGTTAATGGTAATATGAGTTATTCAATAAGAGATGATAATAATTATTTATTAAGAGGAGCGATGACTTATTATTATTTCTTAGCAAATAGAATAAGTATAGGTGGAAAAGATAAAACTACCAAAGATAATGTAATTTCTTGGTATGAAAATTATTTAAATTTTATGATAGAATCCATTAATGCAATATCTTTAACAAAAAATTTAAATAAACAAATAAATAAAAAATTAATCCTTGGCATTTTAGATAATTGTAGAAATGTTTTATTAATTCTAATGAATCATAATTTAGTTTTAAGTGCTAAGAATTATAATATTTTAGTTGATATTTCTATGAAAGAAAACCAAAGTTTATATGAGATAACTAAAGTTCTTTTAGAAATAGAAAGTATAATGAGTAAAATTTGCTTTGAAGATAATTATTTAATAAACAAAGATAATTTGTTAGAGAGCATTAATGGTACAAAGAAGATTATAGAAAAAAATCTAGATATTGAAATGATTTCTAAGTTAAAAGAAGATTATTCAAAAGATTATAGAGCATATAGAGAAATTGATAATTTTGCTGAAAATTATATAGCAGTATCTTTGTATAATGAGAAATGCAACAATTATAGAGTAATTAATGCTTGTGGCTTAAGCTATGGTGGGATAGAATTACCTATAATATCTAAAATTGTAAATAAAAATAGAATAGAGCAGTTACTATTACTTAAATTCAACAAAGAAGTATCTGGTTACTCAAATAAGCAAAATATAAATTTAAGAAATTTTAATATCAATGAATTTGATGGAATAGCGGGTATAAATGAATTAATAAATCCAAATGTTGATTTATTTGATGATAATGTACTAACTGGAAAAACATTACAGATAGCAATCAACTCTTTATATGATTATGACATTAGTGTTGATAATATATGTATTGTAAGATACCCAGGTACAAATAGAATAGATCAAATGTTTCACGAAAATACTTCAGCAATAGATTATCATTTGTTTTTTGATTATATATATGGTCTTTGTTTTAGTAGTCCATATAGTTGGAAAGATGATAGTTGGAAATCAAAAAATAATAAAATAGATTACACAGATACTTTAGGCATTTTTGATTTAAATAGGAAAAAAATAATTGAATGCTTAATCAAAAATCATGAATTTAATCCCCAAAGTGAAGTTGGAGAGTATAAGAGGAGAATATTGAAATGAGAGTAGTAAGTATTGGAGATTTAGTAATAGATTACTATTATAAAAATGAAAAATTATTAGGAATAAATGGGGGCATGACTTGTCATAATATAATTGCAAATTTAGCAAAATTTGGTTTTGAAACATCTGCCTTTGGAGTCTGCGGAAATGATTTACAAGGAGAATTTGCAATCAAAAGTTTAGAAATATTAAAAGTTGATATAAGTAATATAAAAAAGATAAATGGCATTAGAACAAGATGTTTCCATGTCTCTTATTTTGAAGAAGGAAATCAATTATCCTTTACTTCAAAAAAAAGATGTCCCTTTTGTAAAAAGAAAAAATGGTATGATAAAAGTTTAATTGATTGTAATGATGTATTAAGCAACATAAAAGAAGATGATATTTTAGTATTTGATAATTTAAATCCATGTAATCAGGAAATAATTGATAAAACAAACAATAAAAAAATAATTGATTTGGGGCAATATTTTGAATTTGAAGGGTTAGATAAAAACAGAATAATTGATAAAATAAACAATAAATTTGAAATAATAAATTTTAATGAAAGAGTTTCTAATTATTTAATAACCAAGTTAAACTGTAATAGTGAATTAGAATTATATCATATTTTAAGCCCAAAATTAATGACAATTACAAAAGGAGAAAACGGTGCAACATTTATATTCCAAGGTAAAGCACATCATTTTAAATTATTAGATAAAAATGATGTCATAGATTCAACTGGTGCTGGAGATGCTTTTATTTCTAGTATAATTAAAGAATGGATAAAGAGTGATTTTAAATATCATGAAAATTTATTTGAAAAATGGTATAAAAATTCTAATAAGTTAACCGCAAAGGTAGTTTCAAAAATGGGAGCAAGAGGACATTTAAATTCATTATTCAAAATCAAAAAGATGAAAGATTATTGTTCATGTGATAAATTTACTTATAATGAAAGAAAAAAAATAAAAAGATGTAATATCAATATCAACAATTTAGAAAAAAGAGTAATCAATGCTATTCATTCTCAAGCCATCATAAAAATAAAAGAATTAAATTTTTCAGCAAGTGATAATTGTTTATTTATTGGAACAGGTGGTTCCTTTGCAGGAACATATTTTTCCGCTAAAGTAATAAATTTATTATTTGGTTGCAATACTTATTCATTATATCCAAGAGACGTTTTGTACAGAAATAATACTAATATAAATAAAGTTATACTATTTTCCTATTCTGGAACAACAAATGACATTATAAATAGTATTAAAGATTTTTCTAAAGAAAATATTTATATGATTACAAAAGGAGAAATACAAAATATTGTACAAAAAACAAAAATTTCTAAGAAAAACATTTTAAGTTATAGAACATCATCAAATAAAGGAAAAGAAAGAGGTTTTTTATCTTTCGAAGGAGCAGTAGCACCCGCGGCAATGTTCTTAAAATACTATTACAGTAAAGTTGATACCAATTTTGATGTTGATGATTTTCTAAAAAAATCGATGGATTATTGGAATAAAATATTAGATAAAATGATAAGTAAAGATCTAGTAGAAAAAATAACCAATAAAAAAATAGTAAATTTATTTCGTGGAGATTATGGGGATACTGCTTGCTATGACTTAGAAAGTAAAATAATAGAATCAGGTATTTTTAATTGCATAATTCATGAAAAGAAAAACTTTTCTCATGGTAGATTTATAAACTATGAAAATTTAAACAATAATTTTTCTATTTACTTTAAAGAAAAAACTACAAGCAAGTATGAATTTGAACTATTACAATATTTAAAAGATAATAACTTAATTATAGAAAGTCCTTATAATGGAATTCTTGCTGAGTTTGATTTATTAATAGCGTCTCAATTAATTATATATTATTTTGGAAAAAGAATGGATATCGATGTATCTAAACCAAAATATTCAGAAGAAGCCATGAAAATATATTTTTATAATGGTGATTTATAAAAAATATACAAGTAAAATACTGATATAGACATTTAATCTTTATCAGTATTTTTATTAAATATGTGTTATGATATTAGTAGTTTGGAAGTGATATCATGAAAAAAGTTGAATTATTAAGTCCAGTAGGAAATAAAGAGATGTTATATTATGCCATCCATAATGGAGCAGATGCCGTATATTTATCAGGAAAAAATTATGGAGCAAGAAAATTTGCAAGTAACTTTACCAATGAAGAATTAATTGAGGCCATCAATTATGCGCATACTTATGGGGTAAAAGTCTATGTAACCGTAAATACCTTAACGTATGAAGAAGAATTAGATTCTATTTTAGAATATATTGGTTTTTTATATCAAAACCAAGTAGATGCCCTTATCATCCAAGATATCGGTTTAATTAAAAAAGTAAGAGAATATTATCCTAATCTAGAACTTCATGCCTCTACCCAATGTCATACCAATAACAAAGAAGCAGCTTCTTTCTTTCAAAAATTAGGATTAAAAAGAGTCGTTTTAGCAAGAGAGATGTCTCTAGAAGAAATCAAGAAAATTGATATTCCTATCGAAAAAGAAGTATTTGTTTATGGTGCCTTATGTGTATGTTATTCTGGCTGTTGTCTTTTCAGTAGCCTAAATGGAGGTAGAAGTGGTAACCGAGGAGAATGTGTTGGCAGTTGCCGTTTGCCTTACCAATTAATAAAGAATAATGAAGTCGTAAAAACAGATGGTCAGTACCTTTTAAGTACCAAAGAACTAAATACACTCCCTAACTTAAAAGAACTATTAGATGCTAATATTGACAGTTTAAAAATAGAAGGAAGAATGAAATCTCCATCTTATGTTGGTTATGTCACTAGATTATATCGAACCCTAATTGATAAATATTACAATAATGAACCATTAACTTTAACTAAAGAAGAACAAATCAACTTAAAAAAACTATACAATCGTGAATTTACCAAAGGATATCTTTTTCATGAGTCAGATATTATGAATATCAAAACCCCTAATCATCAAGGAATTCCAGTAGGTAAAGTTCTTTCTACTACTAAAGATAAAATAAAAATTAAAGTTACCAATGATTCCCTAAATCAAGGAGATGGAATAAGATTTCAAAATAATAACACAGGAATGATGATTAATCGTCTTTATGATGATAAAAGTCTTTTAAAAAACAGTATCTCATCTCCTCATATTGCCTATGTAGAGAATACCAAACATATTCATGGAGAAGATATAATCTTAAAAACAACAGACTTTAAATTAACCAAATCTCTAGAACAAGTAACGGAGAAAAAAATACCTGTAGATATCTATTTTGAAGCAAGAAAAAATAAACAAATGTCTATTACAATCAAAGATGATAAAAATAAAGTAGAAGTACTAGGAGATACTCCAGAACTAGCAATAAATAGAAGTACCACGCAAGAAGAAGTAGAACACCAATTAAACAAACTAGGCAATACCCCTTATAAAGCATCATTCATAGAAGTAAATATAGATACCAATCTTTTTATCAATATTAAATCAATCAATGAATTAAGAAGAAAAGCAGTCCAAGAATTAACAAGTAAAAGAATTCATCCCCATCAAATTTCTTCTCCTTCTTATACTAAGAAACAATCCACAACCCTAGATAAATATCCATCCCAAGATAAAATAAATATCAGTATTTTAACCAGAAATGAAACCCAGTTAAAATGTGCTTTAGAAAATCAAATAGACACAATCTATACCACGGACTATAACCTATACAATACTTATAAAGATTACAACAACATTTATTATCGCTTACCAAGAATAATAAATACTCATCCCAATTTAGAAAATGAGAATCTACTTATCACAGAAATTGGCAGTCTAAATCATTATCAAAAGAATAATCATTTAATTAGTGATTATACTCTGAACATTACCAATCATAACTCAATCGAATTATTAACCAAAAATAATGTTAAAAAAGTAACACTATCTGTTGAACTAACGGATAATCAAATAAAAAATATCATGAAAACAAACTATCCAGCCGAATTAATTATCTATGGTAGATTAGAACTCATGGTCATGAAATATTGCCCTTTAAAAAAATGTCTAAATTACTGCAAAAATTGTAAAAATAGCAAAGATAAATTCTACTTAGAAGATAAAGAAAAAAATCGTTACCCCATGCTAAGAGAAAACTGTATTACTCATATCTTACACAAGAATATAACCAACAAAATTCCTAATATTTCAAATTATATTTCTTACGGAATTAAAAATTTTAGAATAGAACTTTTTGATGAGGATTATAATGAAGTAGAGAATTTAATAAAGAAATTAAGAGAGGAGATACAAAAGTGCAAAAGGTAAAGATTCCCAAATATAGTTTATCAGAAGAATTAATTAATGCAATTAGCCATGGAATAGGAGCAGGCTTAAGTATAGCGGCTCTAGTCTTATTAATTGTTCACTCCAAAAATGTTATTAGTATTTTATCTTCCATTACTTATGGAGTATCCTTAATTGTTTTATACACTATCTCTTGTATCTATCACAGCCTAAGTCCTAAATTAACGGGTAAAAAAGTATTAAGAGTAATTGATCACTGTAACGTTTTACTTCTAGAAGCAGGAACTTATACCCCTATTTGCACTTGCCTAATCAAAGGAAAACTAGGTCTATCTCTTCTTATCATAATTTGGGTAATTAGTATTATCGCTATTGTAGCAAACGCGATTGATGTAGATAAATATCAAGGACTGTCCGTAGTATGTCATTTAGCTATGGGGTGGGGCATCCTTCTTTTCTATCCTCTTCTAAAAACCCTTTGCCCTACAGTAGGTCTTATCTATCTAATTTTAGGAGGCGTTATGTACACCATTGGTGCCATTCTCTATGGATTAGGTGCCAAGAAAAAATACATGCATTCTATCTTCCACTTCTTTGTTCTAGCAGGTAGTATCTTCCATTTCTTTATGATTTATTTATATGTAATTTAATTTTTTAGATTTGAAAAATACTGATAGAGACCCTTCTTTTCATATTTCTAATTTTAATAATATCTATTTTATGATAAGAAAGTTTAAAATACTAAATTTAAATAAACATATATTTTATAAAAGATAGAAAAATCATCCCTAGATTAATCTATCTTTTTTTGCTAATTTTTTATCAGTATTTTTTGTAAATAACAATCTTTTAGTAGCAAAAATTGTCGATATTTGCTATAATGGGGGTAAGAATGGAAAGGAGTATAAAATATGCAAAAAAATTCAAGAAAAAATCTAATTTTAAAATGTGTTGCGCTTGGAATCGTATGTAGCTTTACTCCTCATGTATATGCCCTAACAGGAAGTGTATACTGTCCAGATGATAATTCTCCCTTAACAATAAGAAACACTCCTGGAGGAACGGTTTCAACAAAAGCTTCTTGTGGAAGTAAACTAAATATCCTAGAGCAAAATGCAGGAAAAACAGTAAGTTGTGATAATTGGCATAAAGTAGAATACAATGGGAAAACAGGTTATGCTTGCGGCAAATATGTAAAAATAGATAACAGTACTTATGAAAAAGGCAAAACACTTTGTATTGAAGATAATTCTCCATTAAATATTTGGTCAGATATCAAAAAAACAAAAAAATTAAAATCATTATCCTGTGGAACAGAAATGAATATTATTGAAAAAAATGTTGCCAATAATTCCAAATGTTCTAACTGGTATAAAGTAGAATCAGGTGGAACAAATGGCTATGCCTGTGGCAAATATGTTGGCAGTACAAGTTCAAATAACAATACCTCTTCTAACGTTAATGTCGGAAAATCAACAACAGGAGATAATATTTATCAAAAGTCAAACTATGACAAAAGATACAACGATGGAGTTGCCGTTTGCTATGAAGATACAGGAGATGTTTCCCTAAAATCAGAAGCTGGAAGTGGAACGACAACAGGAAAGTTATCCTGTGGACAAAATGTTAAAATCAATAACATTAAAGAAAGTAGTGGAAAATGTGGCTATTACTACAACGTAACCACAGAAAAAAACGAAACTGGTTGGGCTTGTGGATACTTTATCAACACGACCAATTTATCTTCTACCGCAAAAAATTATTATTCCACCAAGGAAAGTCTTGAAAAGTATTATACAACCCTAAAAAACAAAGGATTTCCTGACAGCTATTTACCATATTTAGCAGAAATTCACGCAAGACACCCAAATTGGAATTTTGATGCGGAAAAAATAAATTTAAACTTTGAAGATGTAGTAAATAACGAATCTTATAATGGAAGAAGTTTATTACAAGGATCAGCATTCAATGAAAATTATCGTTCCATGGACTTAAATACTTATGATATCTTATCCAATTCATTTAGAGATTATGCAACAGAAAAAGGCTGGTACAATGCATCAAGTGAAGCCATAGCTTTCTATCTTGATCCAAGAAATTATTTAAATGAAAAATATATCTTTGCTTTTGAAACCCTAAATTATAGCAGTTATCATGATGCTAGTACCGTTTCCAAAATCTTATCTAATCAAAGTTTTTGGCCATCTATCTATAGCAAATACCAAGGAAATGTCCAAGATGATATCGTAAAAGCAACAAAAGAAATAGGCATTAGCTCTGTTCATATAGCAAGTAGAATCAGACAAGAAATTTCTGGCGTTTCCACAACTGATCCAAGATTAGGAGGAAATTTTAATTATAATGGAACAAACTATTCTAATTATTACAATTTCTTTAATATTAATGTTTATGGAACGAATAAAATTTTAAATGGAATGATCTATGCTCTAAATCATGGTTGGAATACCCCATACAACGGAATCTATGGAGGAAGTAATTTTATTTATAGCAATTATGTAAAAAACAATCAAGATACCATGTATTATGAAAAATTTGATGTATCTAGACCAAATATTAATTATACCCACCAATATATGCAAAATTTAGCAGCCTCTATTCAAGAAACTAACACTACTTATAATTCTTATCTTAATTTAGGAAACTATATCTCAAAAGAAATTACTTTCACTATTCCAGTATATAATAATATGAGTGAAACCGCTGTTACTTCTCCAAGATTAGGAAATCCAAATAACTATCTAAAAGATTTAAAAGTAAATAATCTAACCATAAGTGGCTTTAATTATGATAAATATAATTATGAAATCACCTTACCAGCAGGTACTAATTCTATAAATATCAATGCCACTAGAATATCAGATAAGTCAACTGTTGATGGAACAGGAGAAGTAAAAATTACTTCAGATGACCAAACCATTAATGTTATTGTAACAGCAGAAAACACAAGAACAAGAACTTATCAAATTAAAGTAAAAAGAACCACAAATAATAATCAAACTCCAGGAAATAATGGAAATAATAATAATGGAAATAATAATCAAGAAAATAATAATATCATTAGTATTCCAAATATTATAAATAAAAGTGGCGTAAAATATAACGACAACTATATCTTTGGCATCAATCCAAATACCAATGTTGATAGCCTAATTAATAATATTAAACAAGTAAATCAAGTAGTTAGTGTTAGTATAAAGGATAAAAATGGAAACCCTAAATCAGGAACATTTAAAACAGGGGATATCATTACTATTAATAATTCTAAAGAAACAAAAGAATATCAAGTTTTAATTTATGGAGATATTAATGGTGATGGAAAAATAGATAAAGATGATTGTCTAGCTATCTTAAGACAAATAAATGGTTATACAACTTATAACGGAGTTTATAGAAAAGCTGCCGACGCTAATAAAGATGGAAAAGTAGATAAAGATGATTGTTTAGCTATCTTAAGACAATTAAATGGCTATACAAATTTAAATAGTTAGGAGAAAAAATGAATAAAAAAGGACTTAAATTATTAATAGCAACTTTGGCAATAGTTATAGGAACAAAACAAGTACACGCTTCCAGTGTTTCAATTAGCCCCAGTCAAAGTAGCATTACTAAGGGAAATATTGTTAAAATAACAGTAAGAGTAAACTCAGATGGTGGTATTTACACAATAGGAGGAAGTGCTTCCTGTAATGGAGCAGGATCATCAGGAGGAACAGACTTACATTTTGAAGATTTAAATACCAGTGCTAAATCAAAAACATTTTCATTTAATATAAAACCAACTACAACAGGAACAATTACTTGTACGACATCAAATGTTTCCATTAGAGAATTAAGCAAAGAATCGGAATATGCCTTAAATAATGCTTCTACCACAATTAATGTAGTAGAGCCTGCTAAAGTTACCCCCAAAGAATATGACTCTAACAATAACTTAAAATCATTAACGGTTGATGGTCAAAGTATAGAACCAGCATTTAACAAAGATACAACTGAGTATAAATTATCTCTTGACCAATCTGTTGAAAAAATAAATGTTCAAGCATCAGCAGAAAGTGGTAAAGCATCCGTATCGGGAACCGGAGAAAAAACATTATCTCAAGGAGAAAATACCATTGAAGTTAAAGTAACCGCTGAAAATGGAAATGAAAAAGTATATAAAATTATTGTTACCGTAGAAGATAAACATCCTATTTCAGTAAAGATTGGCAAAAATACTTATACAGTAGTGAAAAAAAATAATAATCTAATCGATAAATTAGAAAATTATGAAGAAGTAACGATTAAAATAGATGATCAAGATGTTATAGCTTATAAAAATAATAAAACAAAAGTATTACTAGTTATCCTAAAAGATAAAGATAACAAACTAGCATACTATACTTATAACGAACAAACCAAAAAATATGAAGAATATCATTATATCAAAGTAGGAAACATAACCTTACAAATTCTTCCCTCAAAAACTCCAGAAAAATATACAAAAGATAAACTTAAAATTCAAAATCAAACCATTGATTACTATAAAATCAGTAAAAAAAATAAAATAGGCTTAATTTATGGAACAAACATCAAAACAGGAAATACAGACTATTATGTCTATGATACTGAAGAAGAAACATTGAGTAGATATTATAATCCCGAAGTAAAAGTTTACAAACAAGAATTAAAACAATTAAAAGAATACACCATGATAGTAATCGGAGTAATTGCCTTCTTAAGTATTATTGTCATTATTTGCTCCTTACAAAAAGGAAAGAAGAAGAAACATTTAAGAACAATGTAACTTCTTCTTTTTATATTCTAATAATTTTATTTTTCTCCCATTTCTAACATAATACCAGGTAAAATTTGTTTCTTTCTAGAAACAACACCTTCTAAGAAAGTTCCTTGTGTTAAATCTTCACGTTTATAAACATTCTTTAAAATATCTTCTGCTCTTTTACTATATAAAACATAAGAACCTTTCTTAATAATATCGGTAACAAATAAAGCAACAAAATAGTAATCTTCTCCATCTGCCACTTGATTTAATAAATCAACATATTCTTCTTTCTCTTCAAGAATTTCATCTGGATTTGTCGTAGAAATTTGACCAAGACCAATATGATAATTTCCAACAGGATAGTTTTTATAATCTGTATATAATACTTCTTCTTTAGTTTTTCCCTTTAATGAAGAACCAGCTTTTAACATCTCTAAGCCATAAACTTGATAATCAACTCCAGCAATATCTGCAAGTTCTTGAACAGCCTTTCTATCAATATCTGTTGTAGTAGGAGAATTCAAGATTAAAGTATCCGATAAAATTCCCGATAACATAAGACCAGCAATTTTTTTAGGAATATCAATATTATTCTCATGATACATAATATATAAGATTGTATTAGTACTACCAACTGGCATATTTCTAAAATTAATTGGCATATTCGTACCAATACTACCAATATTATGATGATCAACAATCTCCACAATATTTGTCTCTTCTAAACCAATAGCACTTTGTTCATAAGAATTATGATCGACTAGAATAACATTTTTACACTTATCATAACTAACATCAGACATTCTTAAAATTCCTCTACATTTTTCATTCTCATCAATAACAGGATAATAACTAAATCTAGTTTTATTAGCAATTTTCATAAAATCACTAACATTCTCATACTCACTAATACAAAGTACATCTTTAACATAATTAATAGTAGAAACACTATTTGCAAGATTAATCCGACGAGCCGCAATCAAAGTAGAATAAGGAGTAACAATAATATTTACTTTTTTCTCCTGAGCTAGTTTCAAATGTTCTTTCTTAATCTGATGACCACCAGTCACGATAAGTAATTTAACCCCACTAGTAATCGCATATTCAATAACACTATGTCTATCTCCAACCATTAAAATAGAATTCATATCCAAAGGAACAGAACTAATAATAGTCGTACTCCGATAACTAGCAACCGTTAATTTTCCTTTAATATCATCATCAAATCGAAGAAGTTCCTTTCCATTAATTGCTTCCAAAATATTATTATAATTAGAATTAACAATATCAATGTTTTCATTAAATTGTTCTTTAGCAATATCTTTCATTGTAATAATACCAAGTAACTTTTTATTATTATCTACCATAGGAATCTTGCTAATACCAGCCTCATTCATCTTATGATAAGCATCATTAATTGAGTCATATTCAGTAACACTATAATTTTTAGTATAATTTAAATCTTTAACCTTAATCTTTACATCATTTAAGAATACTGGTTCCTTTACCTCAAAATACTTAAGAGCATACTTAGTTTCTAGATTAATTCCACTAAGTACAGCAGGAATAGCATTAACACCAAGTTCTCTCTTCAAGTGAGATAGAGCAATTGCCGCAGTAACACTATCAGTATCAGGATTACGATGTCCAAAAACATATACATTTTCCATATTTTCACTCCTTCTTTCGTTAACCAATTATATAATAATTATGTCATAAAGTAAAGATTTTTATTCATCCATGAAAATATTATTTATAAAAATTTAATAAAAATATAAAAGTTTAAAATACTTAAATAGATTTTAAAAAATCTAAAATTAGATGTTATTAATTTTTTTGTGATTGCATTATTTTTGGTATTTTGATATAATGAAAAAAATAGGAGGAGTGTAAAAAGTGGAAATGGAAAAAGATAAAAATAAAAATAAAAATAATATAATTTATATTGTAATTGCTATCCTTACCTTAATGGTTACAATAACTGGAGCAACATTCGCTTACTATACAGCAACATCTACATCTAATAATGTAATTAAAGGTAATATGGCATCAATTAGATTTGATATTAATGTTACTAAAAAAACAAATGTGGATAATACAAGAGGATTGATTCCTATGACAAATTCTATGGTAGAAAAAGCTGTAGGAAATGCTAGTACAAAAGGTATTTGTCTAGATGATAACGGAAATGCTGTTTGCCAAATATACAAGATAACTATTAATAACAGTAGTACTGCTGGTATGTATTTTGATGGATATGTTACTTTAACTGGTGGTTCAGGAACACCAACAGATTATACAACATGGGGAAGTACAACAGCCACAACAATGAGATGGGCACAAGCATTTTGCACTGAATCTTCAGGCAATCTAGCATCATGTACAACAGCAGGTACTTCAACAGCAAGACAAACAGATGAAACTGGATTTACTTGGACAGCTTTAGGTGCTAATACTACAAGTCAATTAGATAAATCAGAAATCATTGATGCTTACGCATCAGCAACAAAAAGTGCAACAATTCAAGGAAACCCACATACAATAATTAATAAGAATTATATTCGTGTAAGCAAGCATACAGGAACAGGGTATGTTCAAGCAAATGATATTACATCAGCACTAGTATACAATCAATTTTTATCACCAAAGGACTCAAGTACTGCTAATGATACAGGAGATAGTTCAACATCATTTGTTGATGCACAAGTATATTATGTAGTAGTATGGTTAAGTGAAACTGGAACCAATCAAACAGCAGGTTCTGGAGTAGCAAATACGCCAGCTGCACCTGAGAATTTCTTTCAAGGAACAGTAACCTTTATTTCTGCACAAGGAAGTGAAGTAACAGCTAGATTTGGTGATTATGTTGCTGTAACACCAGATACAAAATAAGTTAGTTATAGTAATAAATAAAAAAATCAGTGCAAATTGCATTGATTTTTTTGCTAGTTTAATATAAATGATGACCTTCCTCTTTGGTATTTGACATCTCACTAAAATAAGATTGATTATATAACTGAAAGGCCTCTTTAGTATCAAAAAATTCATCTAAATTATTTTTTTTCAAACAAGTACAAATTCTTTGAAGATAAAAAGAATTTTTATCTTCAAATAAATGAGAAATTGACTGAATATATTTTAAAAATTCTTTTTGATGCTCAACACATAAATAATTATAATAATCATCTAACATAAAATTTAAATAACCTATTATCATTTCATTATGCATACTAACTTCAGGAAATAACTTAAAGTAACTTTCTGCCTCCTTTTGTTTTTCTATTTCCTCTAGTATTTCTGGCGAATTCATTGGATTAGGTATCTCAACCTTTAGTCCACCTTTAATTCTAAATGCAGTATTTTTTTCCCCATCAATAATCCATACCCCTTCTGGTTGAACACGATAATTATTTGTATTTTCCATAATGTTCTCCTTTATTTCTTTTTTCTACTTAAATTGTATCACAAAAAGCAAAAATATGTATCATAAAAAGCAAAAATATTCCTAAAAAATATAAATTAGGAATATTTTTGCTTTTTATTTTTCTTTACCACAATTAGGACAAAACTTATCATCTTTCTCTAACTTTGTTCCACAATAAATACAATACGATATATTTTGATAAAAACTATTATCATTATCTTGAGAAGAATTATTACAATTATCATTAAATATTCCATTTTTACTAACTATAACAGAACTATCATATTGATACTTTTTACTAAAAGCCATAATAGGAATCATTAAGCCAGAAAATAAAGTCATTAAAATAGCAAATCCTGTATCTTGATGAAATTTTTTTGCCAAATTATAATTACATACAAAATTAGCAAATAAAGGAACTATCACAATCAGTACTTTATAATCATCACTACTAGATAGTTGAATTATAACAGAAAAAATTAACAGTAAAAACCACCACCAATTTAATCCAGCAATCTCTACTTTTGTCCAAGAATTATAAATAGGAATAACTGCCTCCCAACCATTTTTACCACATTTCTTAAAAAATTTCCATAAGGCAAAAGTTTCAAAAAAAATAATAAAAGCAGTAATCCAAAGAAAAACAGTAAATCCCCAAATAATACCTAATCCAGCACTATAATTAAACATCAAACAATCTCCTTTCATTTATTATAATATAGTAAATATTTAAAATAATGTAAAGTAAAAAAATAAAAATACTTAATTAGAAATAACCTCTAAATATAAAAATAATAGTAAATTTAAGTATTTTAATTAAACAAAATCTATTGTCAATTTAACTAATAATTTGTATAATGAATTTATAGAAAGAGGAAAGGTGAACAAAATGAATAATACATATAAAATAACAACAAGAAATGATGAAGAAACAATTGAAGTAGCACAAAATTTAGAATCTGAAAAATTTCCCAATATGGTAATCTGCTTAAATGGAGACTTAGGAAGTGGTAAAACAGTATTTACAAAAGGATTTGCTAGTGCCATGGCAATAGAAGACGTAACATCTCCAACATTTAATATTATTAAAGAATATATAGGAGAATTACCTTTATATCATATAGATGTTTATCGTACTAATGGAAAAATCGATAATCTAGGAATTGAAGAATATTTTGATAAAGGTGGAGTTACTATTATCGAATGGGCTGAAATGATTGAAGATATTCTTCCAGAAGAAAGATTAGATATTACTTTCAAAATTACTGGAGAAAACTCTAGAGTAATGGTAATTACACCACATGGAGAAAAATATCTTCGTGTCTGTGAGGATGCATTATGATAAGTTTATTTATAGATACTTCCGCAAGTGATGTATCTATTGCTCTTCATAAAAATGAAAAGGTATTAAATGAAATAAACAAAAATATTCCCAATCAACATTCTATTTATGTTGTTCCCTTTATCGATGAATTATTAAAAAAATCATCAATAACACCAGATATGATCGAAAAAATTTATGTCGTAACAGGACCAGGATCATTTACAGGAGTAAGAATAGGAGTAACAATTGCTAAAACTTATGCTTATTTAAAAAAAATTCCCATAACAGCAGTATCTTCATTAAAAATGCTAGCCTTATCAAAAGAAGGAGAAACTATTCTATCATTAATTGATGCTAAACATAATAATTATTATTTAGGATCATACAATAAAGAAAAAAAAGAAATCATCAAAGAACACTTTGGTAATAAAGAAGAAGTATTAAAAATAATAGAAAAACATCATCCAGTTATTGTTTCTAATGAAGAAATTAATAACGAAGAAATAAAAACTTCAAAACAAACATTAGATATTTCCAAAATTATATCTTATTATCAAAATGAGCAAGAAGATAATTATTTTACTATTAAACCTAATTACCTAAAATTACCTCAAGCTCTAGAGGATAGACATGATTAGAGAAGTATTAGAATTAGAAAGCCCTAATCCTTATTTAAAGAGAATAGAATTTTATCAAGAAGATAATGTTTTAGGATACTTAGAATACTCTCTTATTTATGATAGAATGGAAATTGATAATTTCTTTGTTGAAGAAAATAATAGAAGATGTGGAATAGGTAAAAAATTGATGAGTTATTTAATTGCAGAAGCAATTACTAATCATGTTCTAAATATTACATTAGAAGTAAGAATAAGCAATGAAATCGCTAGAAACTTATATAAAAACTTTGGCTTTAGAGAAGTTGCTTTAAGAAAATTTTATTATGGGAATGAAGATGGAGTGTTAATGGAAAAGCAGGTGATGTAAATGAAAGATATTTATTGTTTAGCAATTGAATCTAGTTGCGATGAAACCAGTATGAGTATTGTGAAAAACGGGAATACTGATATAGCAACAGTTGTATTTACTCAGATAGATATTCATAAAAAATTTGGAGGTGTCGTTCCCGAAATTGCTAGTCGTAGTCATATTGAAAGTATTACGATTGTTTTAGATGAATTATTAGAAAAAGCTAAAATGAATATGAATGATATAGATATTATTGGAGTAACTTATGGGCCTGGATTAATTGGTTCACTTCTAATTGGGGTTGAATGTGCTAAAACAATAGCACTAGTAACAGGAAAACCTTTAATTCCTGTTCATCATATTGCTGGACATATCTATGCTAATAATTTAAAAGAAAGATTATCGTTCCCTTTAATTGCGCTAGTAGTAAGTGGAGGACATACAGATTTAGTTTATATGAAAGAAGATTATTCTTTTCAAAGAATTGGTTCTACCTTAGATGATGCAGTAGGAGAAGCCTACGATAAAGTGGCTAAAATTTTAGGATTAGATTATCCGGGTGGACCAATCATTGACAAGAAAGCAACATTAGGAAAAGATACTTACAATTTACCATATCCCTTAGATGACACTAGTTTTAACTTTAGTTTCAGTGGAATAAAAAGTGCTGTAGTCAATTTAGTTCATAATGAACATCAAAGAGGAAATGATATTCGAATTGATGATATGTGTACTTCGTTCCAAAAAAGAGTAGTTGCTATTTTAACTAAGAAAACTAAACATGCTTTACAAGAGTATAATGTGAAAAACTTAATTGTAGCAGGAGGCGTTGCCGCTAATAAAGGATTAAGAAAAAGTCTCGAAGCAATGGCAAAAGAAAATGACATTCATCTTTCATATCCAGAAATAAAATATTGTACTGATAATGCAACCATGATAGGAGCAGCAGCATACTACGCTTATCAAAAGGGAGTAAGAGGAGACTTAACCCTAAATGCTAAAGCAACAGATACACTTTATCAAGGTTTTTTAAATAAAAATACTGATCAAGATTAAATTTTTTGAAAAAAACATAAAAATTTAGAATAAAAATCAAAAATATAGAAAAAATAATAAAAAAGTATAAAAAATCACTTGATTTCTCTAAAAAACTATTATATAATTAAGAAGTCATGTGAGATTACTGCTTAATTAGCTCAGTCGGTAGAGCACTCGGCTGTTAACCGATAGGTCGTAGGTTCGAGCCCTACATTAAGCGCCATTATGACATATAAGTCCTTGGATTTCAAGGACTTTTCTTTTTGTTCTTTATTAGATATAATAAGAATGAAATCTTTCGTTTTTCTCATACTAAAATAAGAAGGAGCAAAAAGATGAAGAAGTATAATCAGAAAAAAATGTTTTTAACGAAGAAGAAAATAATTATCATTCTACTTATTATTCTTTTTATTTTAATAATACTACTAATAAATGAAAACAGAGGAAAAGAAAGAATCATTACTAAACAAAAAATTATTCCAATAACAAGGAATAAAGCATCAAAAACACAAGAAAATTATTCAGATTATGTTATTTTAAAAAATAGAAGTAATCTTTATGAAAAAGAAAAAAATACTTATCAAAAAGTAGCAACTGTTCATGGGAAAGCAGAATTATCTCTAGATCCAGACTATATAATTGAAGATGAATACTTTAAAATAAAAGATAGCAATTACTACATTAAATATACAGATATAACAAAAATAGATAACTTATCCCCATTATCTGGAGAATATAAAACTTATTCAAATTATATTCCTTATCATGAAAGTATCGTTCTAAAAAATAAGGCAAAACTTTATTTAAGTGATAATTCTTATTATGAATTAAAAGAAGGAACTTTTTCTATTATTATAAAAGATAAAGATAAGTATGGAATTGAGTTTAATCACTCTCTAGTCTATGTATCAAAAGAAGATGTAGAGAAAATCATTTCATCTACTAATACTTCTAAAAATTATACCAATGAAATTGCTGTCTTAAATTACCACTATGTAGTAAGCAACAGCAACGAAAATGGAGAAAAAACTGAATGTAAGCAAAGTATTTGTATTACCGATACTATGTTTGAGTGTCACATAAAATACTTAAAAGAAAATAATTTTTATACAACCACTATGCGGGATTTAGAACTTTATATTGATGGAAAAATACAATTACCAGAAAGAAGTGTAACATTAACTTTTGATGATGGTTGGTATGTATCAAGAACCATTCAAATCTTAACCAAATATCAAATGACAGGCACTCTTTTCTTAATAGGTAGTCTTGCTAGTCCAAATGATTATAGTTCTCCTTATCTAGAAATTCATTCCCATACATGGAATATGCATAAAATTGGAGATTGTCCATCTAACATTGGAAGAGGAGGAATACTCTGCTTAGATGAAAATGCTATTTTAGAAGACTTAAAGAAAAGTAGAGAATCTCTAAATAATACCACTTATTTTTGTTATCCATTTTATGATTATAACGAAAGAGCTATTGAATTATTAAAAAAAGCTGGATTTACTATGGCTTTTGCTGGAGAATTAAAGGATAGTAAAGTTAGAGTAGGCCAAGATAAATATAAAATTCCAAGATATGTAATTGTAAATACAACTTCAATGGATACATTTAAAAAGTATGTCAATTAGATCCAAAAAAGGATCTTTTTTTAGAGAAAAATTCCTAATCAGTATTTTAATTATAAAAATTATGTTATCCTTAAATAAAGGAGGATTTAATAATGAAGTACGAAGAAATATATATTAAATATTTAAATCAAGAAATAGATTTAATTTTATTTAATTTAAAAAAATCTTTTATTGAATATTATGGGGAAAGTACCAGAAGTAAAATAGAAAGTATTTTTGACAGTTTAGTTATAGTTTATTTAACTAAAAATCCTTCACAAAAAGAACTGGGTGACAAGATTGAAAAGTCAAGTTTTAATTATAATGAATTAATTGCTATTTTACTAAAAAATCAATCAAAATTAACAGAAAAAGATCTTATTGAATATGCACTTAATAGTACAAATTTTATTTCTAATAAATTAACAAATTTTAAAGAAAAACTCATTGAGTTATCTTATTCTAAATTACTACAATCAAAAAAAATCAATTCAAGTTCTAAGAATATCTTACTTAATATGAGTAAAGGGTGTATCGATAAAGAATTAGAAGAATTATTTACTGAATTTGTTGATGATTATACAGAAGGATTCAGTTGTGCTAAAACAAATCATAGCGCTTTAATTGGTATAAGGATAAATAAACAAGGAAAGATAAATTTACATACTTTAATTCATGAGATTAATCATCAATTGCAAAAAGAAGAAATATTTAAGGTCATAAATAAAGACCAAACGGAGCAATTTTTTTTAGTAGAAGGAATAACTAATAATAAAAAAGATTTAGTTAATGAACTAATTAACGAATACGTAACAAAAGATGTTATGGATATTTTTAATCAAAAATTTTCTTCTTCTTTATTAGATTTAAAGTTTACTAGCGGATATTTACAAATAGATCAAATCAGTGGTAACGTAATGAAAAAAGTTTATACCTTATTAAGAAAAGAAATAAAAGGGAGATTAATAAATGGAAATGCTAGGACAATTAGAAAGCTTATTGATGGAGAAAATAAGGAAAATTATCAATTATTAAATGTTTTTTATAATAAAATTAGATTAAATATATTAAAATTAACAGAAAATAAAACAATAAAGACATTCCCAGAATATGTAAATGTATTATCTGAAAACGAAAAAAATAGATATGTTCAATTTACTAATGATATCTATCAATCCATCGAAAATAATTTTTTTAACTATCAACGATATGAAGAAGACTTAAAAAAGAAAATTTCAGAAATGGTAGAAGAAGGACAAGTTAGAAAATTTAAATAAAACTTTTTATATGTGGTATTTTAATTCTAAAAATTATGTTATACTATCCATGGTTATAAGAAGGAGGAGAAGTATGCTAAAAATTAAAAATATAAACTTTAAAGAAAAATTTGCAGAAGCACATTTAAGACAAAGAATTTATGAAGGAACTAGTTACATCACTTTAATGGCAACGATTGAGTTTTACCCTAAGTTTGTAAACGACAGTATTTTAAGTGGAGCTCTTGACATAAAAGTTGACATGAAAGATATTCATTCTCTAAAAGATTTAGAAGAAAAAGAATTAAAAGGAGAAATTGGAAATGTAACTATCTCTGTAAATAATGATGATATTTGGGAACACAACAAAAGTGACAACTTTTCTATTAAATTAGGCAAAATAAATGGACGTGAATTAGAGTTTATGCTTAAAACAGAAGAATGTGAATTAGATACAACATTAGAATTAATTAGTCTTTATACAACAAGTTCTAAAGAAGAAGAGTTAAAAGAAGTATTTTCTTTAGATGATTTCTATTCTAAAACATTAGAAAAAAAAGTAGGTACAAGTCAGATTATTAAGTATTTTGTTAAAGAATAGAAAGGATTTTACATGAATGAACAAATAGAAAGAATAAAAAAAGATTTAAAAGAATCCCTATCAGATTATCGTTACAAGCATAGCTTAAGAGTAGGAGAAGTATCAAAAGAATTAGCCCATATTTATCATGTAGATGAAGAAAAAGCCTATTTAGCAGGAATAATTCATGATATTGCTAAAGAATTTACGAAAGAACAAAATGAAGAAATCATAAAAAGAAATGGTTGCTCCCTAGATAAAAATTCAACGCCCAGAATAAATCATGCTATAATAGGAGCTGTTTATGCCAAAGAAAAATACCATCTAGATGAGGATATTATTCATGCTATTTTCTCTCATACTATAGGCGATATTCCCATGAGCACCCTAGATAAAATAGTATTTATTGCTGATAAAATTGAACCAGGCAAAAATTATCCAAAGATTGAAGAAGAAAGACAACTTGCCAAAGAAAATTTAGATAAAGCAATAATTCTTTGCATGGAAAACAATCATCAAAAACTAATGAAAGAAAATAAAAAAATATCTCCTAAATCCATAGAGGTATTAAATAATTTAAAAAATAATCTTCATAAAAATACTGATCAATAATTAAATTCTTTATCAGTATTTTTCTAAAAAAGAACAACAACTAGTTGACGAATGATAAAATTAGTGATATATTAATCATGCTTGTGAAATTTAAGTGTTGTCTTAGGACAAGACTTATCTTTTAAAGAAAAAATGATACACCTGGATATGTGTAAAGGAAGGAGGCGGAAACATATGGCAACAATTAACCAAAGACTAAGAGGAAAAGGACAAAAAAGAAGAAAAAGTAAATCACCTGCATTATTAACAAGATTAGATACAGTAAACAATAAAACTGTAAATCAAAATTCTCCTCAAAAAAGAGGTGTTTGTGTACGTGTTGGAACAATGACTCCAAAGAAACCAAACTCAGCATTAAGAAAATATGCTCGTGTTAGATTATCAAATGGAATGGAAGTAACTTGTTATATTCCAGGAATTGGACACAACCTACAAGAGCACTCAGTTGTATTAGTTCGTGGAGGACGTGTTAAAGACTTAATCGGTGTTCGTTATCACATCATTCGTGGAACAATGGATACAGCAGGAGTTCAAAATCGTATGCAAGGTCGTTCTAAATACGGAGCAAAGAAACCTAAGAAATAAAATTAAAATGAAAATATAACAAGAAAAGGAGGAGAAATAATGCGTAAAAGACGTGCAGTAAAAAGAGATGTATTACCAGATTCATTATACAAATCAAAAGTTGTTGCAAAATTAATCAATCAAATCATGATTGATGGTAAAAAAGGAACAGCACAAAGTATTGTATATGATGCATTTGATATGATTAAAGAAAAAACTGGCGAAGAAGCTATGGTTGTATTCGAACGTGCAATGGAAAATATCAAACCTGCTCTAGAAGTAAAATCTAGAAGAGTAGGAGGAGCAAACTACCAAGTACCAGTAGAAGTTAAACAAGAACGTGCACAAGCACTAGCATTTCGTTGGTTAGCACAATATGCAAGATTAAGAAGTGGTCATACAATGGCTGAAAAATTAGCAAATGAAATTATCGATGCTTCCAATGGTATTGGTGCATCTGTTAAGAAAAAAGAAGATACTCACAAAATGGCAGAAGCAAACAAAGCATTTGCTCATTATAGATGGTAGAAAGGAAAAGACAATATGGCTCGAAAAATTTCGTTACAAAATACTCGTAACATTGGAATTATGGCTCACATTGATGCTGGTAAAACAACTTGTACAGAACGTATTTTATACCATACTGGAAAAATCCACAAAATTGGGGAAACTCATGATGGAGCAGCCCAAATGGACTGGATGGAACAAGAACAAGAACGTGGTATTACCATTACATCTGCTGCAACAACAGCATTCTGGAAGGGCTATCGTTTCAATATCATCGATACTCCAGGTCACGTAGACTTCACAATCGAAGTACAAAGAAGCTTAAGAGTATTAGATGGAGCTGTTTTATTACTAGATTCACAAGCTGGTGTTGAACCACAAAGTGAAACAGTATGGAGACAAGCAAATGAATATAAAGTACCAAGAATCATTTTCTCTAACAAAATGGATAAAATGGGTGCTGATTTCTACAAAAGCTTACAAAGCGTAAGCGACAGATTAGGAGCAAAAACTGCTGCTATTGAACTTCCAATTGGTGCAGAATCAGAATTCAATGGTGTAATTGACTTAGTTACCATGAAAGCATATCACTTTGATGGAAAACAAGAAGAAAATTATACAGAAATTGAAATTCCAGAAGATTTAAAAGACAAAGCAGAAGAATATAGAAACATCTTAATTGAAGCTGCTGCAGACTTTGATGAAGAATTAATGATGACTTACCTAGATGGTGGTGAAGTTACTGTTGATGCATTAAAGAAAGCAATTCGTAAAGGTGTTTTATCTGCAGAGTTCTTCCCATTCATGTGTGGAACTGCCCTAGGAAATATGGGTGTAAAATTACTTCTAGATGCTGTTGTAGATTACCTACCAGCACCAACAGATGTTGCATCAATTGAATGTACAGATTCTAAAGGAAATGAAGTATTAAGACATCCATCAGATTCTGAACCATTCACTGCTTTAGCATTTAAAGTAATGACAGATCCATTTGTTGGAAGACTTACATTCTTCAGAGTATATTCAGGTACATTAAAGAGTGGTTCTTATGTATTAAACTCAACAAAGAATGTAAAAGAAAGAGTAGGAAGAATCCTACAAATGCACGCAAATCACAGAGAAGAGATTTCAGAAGTATTCGCTGGAGATATCGGAGCAATCGTTGGACTAAAAAATACAACAACTGCTGATACATTATGTGATGAGAAAAATCCATGTATCATGAAAGGTATGGAATTCCCAGAACCAGTTATCTCACAAGCTCTAGAACCAAAATCTAAAGCAGACCAAGATAAAATGGCATTAGCATTAACAAAATTAGCAGAAGAAGATCCAACATTTAGAATGCATACAGATCCAGAAACAGGTCAAACTGTAATTTCTGGTATGGGTGAATTACACCTTGATATTCAAGTAGATAGATTAAAAAGAGAATTTGGTGTTGAAGCAACCGTAGGAGCACCTCAAGTTGCTTATCGTGAAACCATTACTCAAACTGCTGAATGTGAAGGAAAACACATTAAACAATCTGGTGGACGTGGACAATATGGACATGTTTGGATTCGTTTTGAACCAAATCCTGATAAAGGATATGAATTTGTAGACAATATCGTAGGAGGAGTAGTTCCAAGAGAATATATTTCCGTTATCGATAAAGGATTACAAGAAGCAATGACAACTGGTGTTTTAGCTGGATACCCTATGGTAGATGTAAAAGCAACTTTATTTGATGGTTCATACCATGATGTTGACTCATCAGAAATGGCCTTCAAAATTGCAGCAAGCTTAGCTTTGAAAGAAGCAAGAAACAAATGTAAACCAGTATTACTTGAACCAATCGTGAAAGTACAAGTTATTGTACCAGATGAATATTTAGGTAATGTTATGGGAGATATTACATCACGTCGTGGAAAACCAATGGGACAAGAATCACGTGGTAATGCTCTAGCAATAGAAGCTATGGTACCACTAGCTGAAATGTTCGGTTATGCAACAAGCTTACGTTCAAATACACAAGGACGTGGAAGCTTTACAATGACTTTGGATCACTATGAAGAAGTACCAAAATCAATTGCAGAAGAGATTATCAAAAAAAATGGAGGAAATTAATCGATACTATTGATTAATTTCCAAAATTTGATAAAATAGATTATGTAACTTAAGAAAGAGAGGAAAAGATATTTATGGCAAAAGAAAAATTTGATCGTTCAAAACCACACGTTAATATTGGTACAATTGGACACGTAGATCATGGTAAAACTACTTTAACTGCAGCTATCACTAAAGTATTGTCGGATAAAGGTTATGCTCAATTTGAAGACTATGCTGATATTGATAAAGCACCAGAAGAAAGAGAAAGAGGTATTACTATCAATACTGCACACGTTGAGTATCAAACTGACAAACGTCACTATGCTCACGTTGACTGTCCAGGACATGCTGACTATGTAAAGAACATGATTACTGGTGCAGCTCAAATGGATGGAGCAATCTTAGTTATTGCTGCAACTGATGGACCTATGGCTCAAACAAGAGAGCACATCTTACTAGCTCGCCAAGTTGGTGTACCTAGAATGGTAGTATTCATGAACAAATGTGACATGGTTGATGATGAAGAATTATTAGACTTAGTTGAAATGGAAATTCGTGAATTATTAACAAGTTATGGATTCGATGGAGACAATACTCCAATCATTAGAGGTTCTGCATTAAAAGCTCTTGAAGGAGATCCTAAATATGTAGAAAAGATTAATGAATTAATGGATGCTGTTGATGAATGGATTCCAACTCCTGAAAGAGATGTTGATAAACCATTCTTAATGTCAATTGAAGACGTATTCACAATTACAGGACGTGGAACAGTTGTTACTGGACGTGTTGAAAGAGGACAATTAAAACTTAATGATGAAGTTGAAATCGTTGGACTTAGAGACACTCAAAAGACTGTTGTTACAGGAATTGAAATGTTTAGAAAAACTCTAGACTATGCTGAAGCTGGAGATAATGCTGGTGTATTATTACGTGGTATTTCAAGAGATGACGTTGAAAGAGGACAAGTTCTTGCTAAACCAGGAAGTGTTCACCCACACAAAAAATTCACTGCACAAGTATACGTATTATCTAAAGAAGAAGGCGGAAGACATACTCCATTCTTCTCAAATTACAGACCTCAATTCTACTTCAGAACTACTGATGTTACTGGTGTAATCACATTACCAGAAGGAACTGAAATGGTTATGCCTGGTGATAACGTTACAATGACAGTAGAATTAATCGCTCCAATCGCTGTTGAAAACGGAACTAAGTTCTCAATTCGTGAAGGTGGACGTACAGTAGGTGCTGGTAACGTATCTGATATTATTGAATAATAATAAATAAAAAGATTCTCTTTAGGGGAGTCTTTTTTTCTGTCCAAAATACTGATCAGTATTTTCCTCATCTAAAAGTTATCCACTAGTAACATTCTTCTTTCAATTTTAGAAAATATAGTGTATAATAATCTAAGAAAAAAAGAAAGGTGGGATAACATGTTTGTTGATGAAGTTATCGTTGAATTAACCGCAGGCCGTGGTGGAGATGGCTGTATGGCTTTCAGACGAGAAAAATATGTAGCAATGGGAGGACCATTCGGTGGAAACGGAGGAAAAGGTGGAGATATTATCTTTAAAGTTGATGAAGGACTAAGAACCCTAATTGATTTAAGATATCAAAAACACATTAAAGCCTCATCTGGAGAAAATGGTCAAGGAAAAAATAAAAACGGAAAAAATGCTCTAGACATGATTGTAAAAGTTCCTCTTGGAACAACCATAAAAGATAATGAAACAGGTGCTATTATTGGCGATTTAACCAAAAATGGAGAAGAAATAATTGTAGCCTATGGTGGAAGAGGCGGAAGAGGAAACGTAACCTTAGCAACAAGAAGTAACCCATGCCCATCATACTGTGAATATGGAGAACCAGGAGAAAATAGAAAAGTAAAAGTAGAACTTCGTATGCTAGCAGATGTTGGTCTAGTAGGCTTACCAAGTGTTGGAAAAAGTACCATCCTATCCATGGTAACCAACGCAAACCCTAAAATAGCAAGTTACCACTTTACAACCTTATCTCCAAATTTAGGCGTAGTAACAAGTGAAGATTATTCTTATACCATCGCCGATTTACCAGGATTAATCGAAGGCGCCTCCGATGGACTAGGTTTAGGACACAAATTCTTAAAACATATTGAACGTACCAAAATTATCGCCCATATTATTGATATGTCAGGAATAGAAGGAAGAAATCCCTATGAAGATTACCTTACCATTAGAAAAGAACTAGAAAATTTTAGCCCAAAATTAATCCAAAAACCAGAAATTATCATCGCCAACAAAATGGATATAGAATCATCAAAAAAGAACCTAGAAGAATTCAAACAAAAAGTAAAAGTCCCTATCTATGAAGTAAGTGCTATCCAAAATAAAGGCTTAGATGAAGTATTAAAAGCCCTAAAAGAATTAGTAAAAAATACAAAAGACGAAGTATTATTCCCAGAAGAAGTTCAAGAAAGTCATGTCTTATATAAATTTAAGAAAGAAAAACCATTTACAATTATTAAAGAAAACAATACTTATATTATCAAAGGAGCAACAGTTGAAAAACTATTCCAGATGACCAACTTTAACACAGAAGAATCTTTCTTCCGTTTCTCTAGTAAACTAAGAAGAATGGGAATTGATGATGAATTAGAAAAAATGGGAATAGAAGAAGGAGATATTGTAAAAATTCTTGATTATGAATTCGAATATACAAAATAATATTTAAGAGGTTAAAAAATGAAAATATCTACAAAATATATGACTATAAATTATACAGAAAAAGATAGAGAATATATGAAATATTTACTGGATTATTTACAAAGAAATGAGATAATAATTGTTAATTTTTTTAAATTAAGTAATTTTGGTGAAAAAGTTGAAATCACACTACATAGTAATTTAGATGATTTTAGAAAAAAATATAACGAAGTATATAAAAGAATACCTGAAAATTGGGTATGTGGATTTGCATATAATAACAAATATATTGAAACATTATCATTGAGTGAATATAGAAAAACAAAGTCTCATGAAAATGTTAATATAGATAATTTGTGTAGATTAATAATCCATGAATTTATTCATAGCTGTCATTTTAAAGCTAATTCTAATAGTATATATGTTCGGTGGTTATCAGAAGGTTTAGCAACAACTTTATCAGGCCAATATGACAATATAGATAATAAATTTATATTTGATGCCACCGAAGAAGAAATGATAAATGGTACAACGAATTACTATAATTATTATTTAATGTTTAAATATATTATAGATAATTATGGAAAAGATTATATATTATATTTAATATCAAATATTGAAATACTTAATAAAGAAACTCCAAAACTCTATGAAGAAGCAAAGAAATATTATAAAGCAAAGAGTAGGTAATATAGTTTTTTTTAAGAGCTATGTATGAATATACCTAAAAATAAATTTATCCAATTATGTTAGCAGAAAATATCAAAGCAATTGAGTGACTTATTTTGAAAATAATAATATCATTAATAATAAAAATCCAGGTTTCAATGAAAATATTTCTGGATTTTTTTCTTTGTAAACTAAAAAGGAAACTATCTCCAAAAGAGATTTTTTTTGCTATAATTATTTAATAGCAGTAAGAGGTGTAATTTATGGAAAAGAAAATGGAAGTATTTTTAAATCAAATCGGAATAAATGAAGACTATTTGACTTATTTTGAAGAAAGCAATGTCGAAGAAGTCAAAGTAAGCAAAGAAACCAATCGTTTTCACTTCTTTATCAAAGTAAAACAACCATTACCTTACCAAGTCTATCAAGATTTATTTACTTCCCTAAAGGAAGCTTTTCATCATGAAATTAAATTAACATTAGTATCTTCCGAAAATGCTTATCAAGAAATTAACCCATATATTAAAGAAATTATCAAAGAATATGCTAACGTCTCTATGCGTTATAATGTTTTTTTAGATAGAGAGGCCAAAATTAACGAAGAAAAAGTTGAATATCCAGTCTATAATAAAATTGAAGAATTAAACTTAAAAAACATTGAAAGAGAATTAATCAATAAGTTAAAAGAATATGGCTTTGCTAACATTGACTTTAATATCATTTTAGAAGAACATAAAGATCAAGAACTGTTAGATAGAATTAATCAAGAAAAAGATACTTCTGCCATGAAAAATATTCCAACTCCAAAAACACCATCTTCCGAAAAAGAATCAGTAGCCCCTCAAAGTCAAGAAAAGAAAAGCTTTTATCGCCCTAAAAAAAGTACCGAAGTAACAAAAATAAAAGACTTATTATATGAAACGGATAATGTTAATATTGAGGTTCAAATCTTTGGTGTTGATTTATTTGAGGCAAAAAGTGGCTACAAAATATTTACTCTAAAAGTAACAGATTTTTCGGATAGTATGTATGCTAAGATTTTTACAAAAGATGAAGAAGAATTTAAACGTTTAAAAGACTTATTAAAAGCAGGTTCTTGGTATTCAATGTACGGAAGAGTAAAAGAAGATAATTTTGCCAACAACGAATTAGTCTTCATGACCAGATTTCGGGATGTAACCCCAATTGATGCCAAACTAGACTGGGTTAGAACCGATAAAAGTCCGGAAAAAAGAGTGGAACTTCATGCTCATACCATGATGAGTCAAATGGATGGCGTTATTGATGAAATCAAATTAGTCAAAACAGCCATAAAATGGGGACATAGAGCAATTGCTATTACTGATCATGATGGATGCCAAGCTTTCCCGCATGTCTTTAACGAAGTAACAGGTTATAACAAAAAAGTATTATCCCCTTATAAAGATAAATTAAAAGAATTAAAACAAAACTATCAAGATAAAATTGATGCAGAAGATGTCTGTGGTGCTAAATTAGTAGAAGAAGAAATCCATAAAACAGAAGAAGAAATGAAGAAGGCACCAACCTTTAAAGCACTATACGGAACAGAACTAGAAATGTCAGATGATACTCTAGATTTAGTAGTAAATCCAACAGATGCAGATATTTATCGTTCTACTTACGTTATATTCGATACTGAAACAACCGGTTTCAACCCTGGATTACATGATTCAATGATTGAAATTGGTGCTGTTAAAATGAAAGATGGTGCTTTAATCGAAAGTTTTGATGAATTAATCAATCCAGGTGTTCTAATTGATAGCGAAATTACTGAATTAACAGGAATTACCAATAATATGGTGAAAGACTGTCCAAATGAAGAAGAAGTTACCAAAAAATTCAAAGAATGGATAGGAGATTTACCACTAGTTGCTCATAATGCCAAATTCGATAAAAACATGTTAGAAATGGCTTATCACAAATATAATTTAGGAAAACTAAAAAACCCAATCCTAGATACCATGGTTATTTCTCAAATTATCAATAAAGATTTAAAAAGACATAACTTAACCGCATTAACCAAAAACTATGGCATTACCTTTGAAGAAAACGATGGAGATGGAGAAAAACACCACCATAGAGCAGACTACGATGCTGAGTTTACTGGTTACGTTTTCTTTAAAATGCTAAAACAATTCGATAAAAATACGATTAAAACGCTAAAAGATTTAACAACCTTACCAACTGAAAAAGAAATCAATCGTTGGAATCGAGAAAAACATGTGAACATCATCGCAAGAAGTCGAGTTGGTTTAAAAAATATGTTTAAACTAATTAGTTATGGAGCAACAACATACTTAGTTAAGAGCGCCCGTGTACCAAGACATTTAATCAATGAACACAGGGAAGACTTACTAATTGGAAGTGGCTGTTACAATGGAGAAATCTTTAATACAGCCCTAACAAGATGTGAAGATGATTTAAAAGAAGTCATGAAATTTTATGACTATATCGAAGTTCAACCACCAAGCAATTACACTCATCTAGTTGCCCGACATGACATTAACACAATGGAAGAAGTAAAATATGCGCTAGAAAAAATTGTCAAATGTGCTAGAGAAATTGGCAAAACAATTGTTGCAACAAGTGATGCCCATACCCTAAATAAAGAAGATAAAATATATAGGGAAATTATTGTTCACCAAAATGTACCAGGAAAAGGAAGACACCCATTAGCAAGATACTTAAACCAAGAAGGATATAAAACCATTCCTGACCAATATTTAAGAACAACCGATGAAATGTTAGAAGAATTCGCCTTTCTAGGAGAAGATATCGCACACGAAATCGTTATCGAAAATACCAACAAAATTGCAGACTTATGTGGGGAATATGAAGTTATCATTGACACAGGTGGCATTCCTTTTTCACCAAAAATTGACAACTCTATAGCAACCGTAATTGACTTAGTTTACACTAAAGCAGCCAGCTGGTACGGTTCACCACTACCTTATAATATTGAAGAGCGAATTGCTAAAGAACTGTACGGAGATAGTGTACTTGACAGTATCAAATATTTAATGAAAGAGGAAAATACGGTAAAGGAAGAAGATTTTGAAAAAGAATCATTCCAAAGATTACACGATACCATTTTTAAAGGAGATGACGAAGTAAGAAGAGTAGTAGGAGAAAAAATTCAAAGAACTTCCGATACCGAATTATCCGAAGAAGAACTAAAAAAACAAGTTTCCAAAAATTTAGGTGGAATTATTGGCGGAGGGTTTGATGTAATTTACTTAATTGCCCAAAAACTTGTAAAACACTCTAACGATGAAGGATTCTTAGTAGGAAGTCGTGGTAGTGTTGGTTCTTCCTTCGTTGCAACCATGATGGGAATAACAGAAGTAAATCCACTGCCAGCCCATTATCGTTGCCCAAAATGCTTCCACAGTATTTTTGAAGATGATAAAGGCGAAGCCCTAGGAGCAACTTACTCCTCTGGTTTTGATTTACCAGATAAAATGTGTCCAAAATGTGGAACAAGACTAATTAAAGATGGACAGGATATGCCATTCGCAACCTTCTTAGGATTTAATGCTGATAAAGTTCCTGATATTGACTTAAACTTCTCTGATTTAAACCAAGCCAGTGCGCATAATTATACCAAAGTACTATTCGGTGTTGATAACGTTTATCGTGCTGGAACAATTGGAACAGTAGCCGAAAAAACGGCTTTCGGTTACGTCAAAGGTTTCTGCGAAGACCGAGATATAAAAATGCGTAGTGCTGAAATTGAAAGAATTGCTGAAGGCTGTACTGGCGTAAAAAGAACAACTGGACAACACCCAGGAGGAATCGTCGTTATCCCTGGATATATGGATGTCTTTGATTTTACTCCATTCCAGTTCCCTGCCGATGATCCAACAAGTGCTTGGAGAACTACTCACTTTGATTATCACGCCATCGACCAAGATGTTTTAAAACTAGATATTCTAGGACATACCGACCCAACTCAACTTCGTCTAATTCAAAATATAAGAGGTATCCCTGTTGTTGATGATGTTCCTCTAGATGATAAAGATACTATGGGAATATTCTTATCACCAGCACCACTTGGCGTAACTTCAGAACAAATCATGTGTGAAACAGGAACACTTGGTATCCCGGAATTTGGAACTCCTTTTACAATAGGAATGTTAGTTGACACAAAACCAACTACTTTTGCTGAATTAATCAAAATATCAGGACTATCTCACGGAACAGATGTATGGCTAGGAAATGCTCAAGAATTAATTAGACAAGGAACCGTACCATTTAAAGAAGTAATTGGATGTCGTGATGATATTATGGTTTATTTAATGTATAATGGAGTAGAACCATTAAAAGCCTTCAAAATTATGGAATTTGTTCGTAAAGGAAAAGCTTCAAAAGATCCAGAAACTTGGAAAAAACACGTTGAAACAATGGAAAAAGCAGGTATTGAACCTTGGTTCATTGATTCCTGCCGAAAAATAAAATACATGTTCCCAAAAGCCCATGCCGCAGCATATGTTATTAGTGCTTTTCGTATTGCTTACTATAAAGTTCATTATCCAGCAATCTATTATGCAACATACTTTTCAACTAGATTAGATGACTTTGAAATTACTACAATGATGAAAGGCTATACCTCTATAAAATCAAGAATTATTGAAATTAATAACAAAGGATATGACGTAACGAATAAAGAAACATCATTATTAGAAACATTAAAACTATCCCTTGAAGCAACAGCTAGAGGAATCATCTTTGGTAACCTAGATTTAATGAAAAGTGATGCTAAGAATTTCCAAATAGCAGATGATGGAATCACTCTAATTCCACCATTTCGAGTAATCGATGGCCTAGGTGGAACCGTTGCGCAAAGTATTCAAGAAGAAGCCAAAAAACATGATTTTATTTCTATTGAAGATTTTCAAAAGCGTTGCCATGTCTCAACAACTTTAGTAGATAAAATGCGTACAATGAATCTATTTGGTGACTTACCAGAATCAAGTCAATTAAGTTTATTTTAAAAGGAAAATACTTACATTTATTTTTGATGAGATAACCATATCATTTTGGTTATCTTATTTTTTAATTAAAATTATTAAATTCTTACATTTGCTATTTAGATGGTAAAGTAATAATAGGCAATAAAAAGAAATAATAAACGGTTCTTTAATCTAAATAACTTCCAAGAAAAATAAGTATTTTACCTCTAAAAAACAAACAATGGTTCGTATAAGTTTGACAATTATGTTAAATTATGTTATGATATAACTCGCTTGCCAAAAATGGAGGTATAAAATATGTTTAAAAAGAAAGTATTAGTAGTATTATTAAGTACTTCACTACTATTCTTAGTCACACTATTATTTGATGGTGGCACAAAACAACATAATATGTTCACTAGAATGGTTACATTATCTGATACTAAAGCAGAAAAAGGGCAAATAGATAATGATTTAAAGGTAATCGAAGTGGATACCAAAACGCAAGAAGAAACGAAAGTAGAAGATACAACTCTTAAAGAGGATAATAATACTAGTACTGTAACAAATACTACAAATGAAGTACAACAAACTGAACAACCACAACAAGAAACAGTAGTGCAGCAGGAAGCAGTATATGAAGGATTAACCTTAGACGAATTAGCAAGCAAACTCGATCGTTCATTTAAAAATGAATTATCCGGAAAAGGTTATTTATATGCTTCATATTCTTTAGAAAAAGGAGTAGATCCTTATTTAGCTGCTGCAATATCATTAGAAGAAACAGGTTGTAACTGGAATTGTAGCAATTTAGTTAAGTCTTGTAATAATGTAGGAGGCATGAAAGGATCTGGTTGTGGAAGCTATGGATACTTTAATACACTAGATGATGGAATTAGAGCATTCATTGACAATATTAGTAGAAACTATGTAGCTTATGGACTAACCACAGCAGATACCATGAATCCCAAATATGCGGAAAACCCAGCATGGGCTGGTAATGTAAATCGTTATATTACTAGAATTCGTAATAACTAGGAAAAATCAGGTAGTATTTTTCCTTTTTTTTTGGTATAATTTTACTTGAAAGTTAGGTGATAGAATTGGCAACTTATAGAAAAGGACAAGACTTTAGCAAAAATGAAGAAATTAATTTAGGAGACTATACAATTTCTTTTGATAATATAAGGGAAGAAGAAAATTTAAGAATTATTTTTATGGGAACTCCATCATTTGCTATACCAGCACTTAAAGGACTAATTGAAAATTATGAAGTAGTAATGGTTGTATGTCAACCAGACCGAAAGAAAAATAGACATGGAGAAGTAATTTATCCAGAGGTAAAAAAAGTAGCCCTAGAATATGAAATTCCTATCTATCAACCAGAAAGTATTAAAGATAATTACGAAAAAGTATTAGACTGTAAACCAGATATGATTGTAACATGTGCATATGGACAATTCATTCCAAAAGAAATCATTAACTACCCAAAATATGGATGTATCAATATTCATGGTTCACTTCTTCCTAAATACAGAGGAGGAGCCCCTATCCATTGGGCGATGATGAATGGTGATAAAGAAACTGGAATTACTATCATGAAAACAACTTTAAAAATGGATGCTGGGGATATCATTAAACAAAAAAGTACTTTTATCAAAGAAGATGAAAATTTAGAAACTTTATATGAAAGACTATCTTACCTAGGAAGAGACTTATTACTAGAAACCATTCCTACTATTTTAAATCAAACCGCCACTTATACTAAACAAGATGAAAATAAAGTAACCTTTGCCCTAAATGTTACGAAAGAAGAAATGAAAATAGATTTTAATAAAAAAGTAATAGAAGTTTATAATCAAATTAGAGGATTAAGTCCAAATCCTGGAGCATATGCCTTCTTAGAAGGAAAAAGAGTAAAAATTTATCAAGCATTAATATCAGATAAAACCTTCAAAGGTGATCCTGGAAAAATTGTAAATATAGATGAAGAAAGTATTTCTGTAATGTGTCAAGATGGAGCAATTAAATTAATCGATATTGGTATAGAAGGAAAAAAGAGATGTTTAGTAAAAGATTATTTACATGGTATTCATGGAAAAAAATTATTAGGTAAGGTGTTTAATAATGAAAAAGAATAAAGAAGAGAATTTAAGTGAAAAAGAATTAAATAAAGAAAAATTAACTAATGAACAAGAAGCAGAAAATCAAACCTTCAAAGAAAAATATAAAAATGATCCAAAGTATAAAGCTAAAGTTCAATTAATAGGATATGGATTGTTCATCTTATTTTTAATTGTATATTTAAATATAGCAAGTATGGGGGCAAAAAATACAAAACTAAGTAATACAACGACTAAAAATAATGATAATATTCCCACTAAAGAAAATAATAACATAGAAACTAAAACGGATAAAGAATTAGGACAATGGCTAAAAGACATTGGAACTAATTATGAATATGATGTTGTTGTTTCTTCAAAAAGTAAAAATGACAATGGAGAAGAGGCAAATACCCAAACTCACTATTGGGGAAAAAATTATCAAAATAAAATGATAATTAATAAAGAAGCAAACGGATTAACAACTTACTTCCTTAAAGAAGATAATAACTACTATCTAAATGAATTAGATAATTATACTTTATCGAAAAAAGAAGCAGTTTATTCAGAAATAGATGAAGATATTATCGAATTTGATATGCTTAATCTCTTATTAAAAAATGCCAGTTTAGATCATGTAACCAATTACTCTAGTGGAAAAAAAGAATATGAATATCATTTAAAGATAAGAGATATCATCAAAACTTATCAAGAAGATACAGAAATTTCTTTTGAAATTGTAATTGAAGATAATGTAGTTACAGTAGAAGTAGATTATGCTCCTATGATTAATATTGTAGAACAAGTAAAAAAACAAGAAGAATATAAAGTTACTTATCTTTACAAAAATATAGGAAAGATAGAAGAATTCTCTGGAATAGAAAAAGATACTAAAACAGGAGAAACAACAAATGGAGAATAAAGTTGTCTTAGTAACAGGAGCAAGTTCAGGAATAGGTTCAGCAACGGCAAAATTATTTGCTAAAAATCATTATAATATCGTTCTTCAATATCATCAAAATGAAGAAAAAGCCCAAAAATTAGCAGAAGAAATTACTTCTACTTATCAAGTTAAAGTATTAAAAATTAAAGTAGATATTACGAAAGAAGAAGATATTCTAAGAATGAAAGAAGAAATCAAAAATACTTCACTAAAATTAACGGGAATTATTAATAATGCTGCAATTGCTATAGATACATTACCAGAAGATAAAACAGTTGCTGATTTTAAAAAAGTAGTAAGTACAAATTTAATAGGTCCTTTTATGACTTATAAATATCTTGCTAGTTTAATGGATAAAGGCTTTATTATTAATATTGGTAGTACTAATGGAATAGATTCCTATTATCCATATAGTATGGATTATGATGCTTCAAAAGCAGGACTACATATTTTAACAAAAGATATGGCAGTTGATTTAGGCCCAAATATTAGAGTAAATGCCGTAGCACCAGGATGGGTAGAAACCCCAATGAACGAAAGTTTAACTAAAGAATATAAACAAGAAGAAATCAAAAAAATCATAATGAATCGCTTTGCAACCCCAGAAGAAATTGCAGAAGTAATTTATTTTTTAGCAAGTGATAAAGCAAGTTATATCAATGGAGCAGTAATTGTTGTTGACGGTGGTAGAAAGTAAGGGATAGATATGTGTGGAATAAATGGAATAGTAAGTAAAATCAAAAAAAAAGAAGAACTCATTCATAAAATGAATGATAGAATACTACATCGTGGTCCTAATGCCGAAGGAGTTTACGTTGATGAAAAATTAGCACTAGGTCAAAGAAGATTATCAATTATAGATTTAGCAGGAGGAAACCAACCAATATATAATGAAGATAAAAGCATTTTAGTAATGTACAATGGAGAAATCTATAATTATCAAGAATTAAAAAAAGAACTAAAAAATCATAAATTTAAAACCAACAGTGATACAGAAGTATTAGTACATGGCTATGAAGAATGGGGATATGATTTATTAAAGAAATTAAGAGGAATGTTTGCTTTTTGCATTTATGATAAAAATAAAAATGAATTATTTATTGCTAGAGATCATTTTGGAATAAAACCTCTTTATTATTATCAAAACAAAGAAGGATTTCTCTTCGCTTCAGAAATCAAAAGCTTCTTAGAAATCCCATTTTTTCATAAAGAATTAAATAAAGAAATGTTAGGAGCATACTTAACCTTTAGCTTTACCCCAGGAGAAAAAACTTTTTTCAAAGATGTCTATAAATTAGAACCAGGTCACTATATGATTTATAATCTTAATACTAACAAAAAAAAGATAAATAAGTATTTTAAATTAGAATTCTCCAAAACAGATAAAAGTTATGATGAAGTAGTAAATGAAATTAGTACTACCATGAAAGATAGTGTAAAACATCATTTAATCAGTGATGTTGAAGTAGGATCGTTCCTATCTAGTGGAATAGATTCTTCCTATCTTGTTAGTTTAGCAAGACCAGACAAAACTTACACAGTTGGCTACGAAAATAAAAAATATAGTGAAATTGAGTATGCAAAAGACTTAACCAATCGTCTTGGAATTACCAATATTTCTGATAAAATTAGCAAACAAGAATACATGAAAGCAATCTCTGATGTTTACTATCACATGGATGAACCAACAACTGATGCTTGTTCTATTGCAGTATATTTTTTATCTAAATTAGCAAGCAAAGATGTAAAAGTAGTATTATCAGGAGAAGGTGCTGATGAATTTTTTGGAGGATATAACAGCTATGACGACCATCCTTATACCAAACTTCCTTTATGGATTAGAAAAAGCGTAGCAGCAGTTTGTAAAATCTTACCCAAAAATAAATATACCAGATATTTAATTCGAAGAGGAAAATCATTAGAAGAATCATACGTAAGTATTAATAGAAATTTTTATGATGACGAATTAAATGATATCTTAAATTTTAAAGATTACTTAAAAAATAAAGACATTGTTAAAAATACTTACCAAGAATACAAAGATGAAAATGAATTAAATAAAAAGCTAGCCATAGATATTCGTTATTGGTTAAGTGATAATATTTTATTAATTGTAGATAAGATGACTATGGCCTTTTCAATAGAGTCCCGTGTTCCTTTTACGGATATAGATGTCTTTAAAGTAGCATCAACTTTACCAAAAGAATATAAAGTAAAAGATAAAACAACCAAAGTAGCATTAAGAGAAGCCGCCAAAAAAGATATTCCAAATGAAAGTTATAAAAAGAAAAAATTAGGTTTTCCCGTTCCTATTCGTGAATGGATTAAAGAAGATGATTTTTATCAAGAAATCAAAAATACTTTCTCTCTTGAAATAGCAGATGAATTATTCCAAAAGAAAAATATTATGAAACTACTAGAAGATCATAAAAATGGGGTAAAAGATAATTATCGAAAGATTTGGGCAATATATAGTTTCTTAAAATGGTATGAAGTATTCTTTTTAGAAGAAAATACTTCCAAAGAATAAACCATCATTAAAGCCTAAAATGAACAATTAGAGTTAACCAAGATAAAGTTAAAAATAAGTATTTTAATAAAGGAGAATATATGACAAAATTTATTCAAAGTGAAAAATTCTTTATGCCAATTATCTATATTGGCTTTGGAATAATTATTTATTTAATTATTGCCAAAATTATTGATGACTTAAGCAAAATAAATATTAAACACGTAGTTGGCAAAGGAAACGGTGTAGATAAAAGGAAAAAAACCGTAATCAACTTATTTAAAAATATTATAAAGTATATCATTGCAATTATTGTTATTGTTCTAATACTAAACTTATACGGCGTTAATACTACTAGTATAATAGCATCTATCGGAGTAGCAGGTGCCGTAATAGGTCTTGCTTTTCAAGATATTATCAAAGATTTTTTAGCAGGAATATTTATTATCTTTGATAATGCTTATGCCGTTGGAGATTGGGTAGAAATAAACGGATTTAAAGGAGAAGTAATCTCTCTAGGATTAAAAACGACTAAAGTAAAAGCCTATACAGGAGAAGTCATGATACTATCTAATTCTTCTTTTAATAAAGTAGTAAATTATAATTTAAATCATACTAAATTAATATTAACTTTACCCGTAGCTTATAATACCAAAATAGAGGATTTAGAAAATATCCTAAATGGATTAAAAGAAGAAATTGTAAAAAAGAAATATGTCTATTCAATGGAATTACTTGGAGTAGATGAATTTGCAAGTAGTAGCATAAATTATGCAATCATGATTGACTGTGCAGCAATGAAACATGTAGGAATAAAAAGGGAAGTATTAAAATTAATTAAAGTCACTTTTGACAAAGAAGGAATAGAAATTCCTTATCAAAAAATTGATATCAATATAGAAAAGTAGTGAGGTAAAAATGAGAAAAACAGAAAAAGTAGAAATATTTAAAACAGAAATAAATTATGTAAAAGATGCCGAAAGAAGAAAAGACTTAAAAACATTAATTGGATTATTACCAGACTATTTCTTTGAAATACCAGCATCATCTACTGGAAAATATCACCCATCATTTTCGTTAGGAGAAAAAGGATTAGTACGCCATACTAAAGCCGCTGTTAGAATTGGATATGAACTTTTAAATAACAATACAGTAGGTGCTAAATTTGATAGTAAGGATAAAGATTTAATTATTATTGCCTTAACCCTACATGATGGATTAAAAAGTGGAATAGAACATAGTAAATATACAAAATTTGATCATCCATTATTAATATCAAAGTTAATTATGGAAAATAAAGATAAATTATCTATGGAAGTTGATGATATTAGAAAAGTTTGCACAATGATAGAATCTCATATGGGAGAATGGACATACGATAATTATCAAAAAAAAGAAGTCTTGCCAAAACCTAGAACATCTGAACAAAGATTTGTTCACATGTGTGACTTCTTAGCCAGTAGAAAATTTTTAGATATTAAATTTGAAAACAATGAAATTGTAGAATAAAAAATTCTTCATTGTAAGTACTTACAAAAGGATTTAAATTATGATTGAATAAAGAAAGTAGGGGAATAATCTTCAAGATTAGAATACTCTACTTTTTCTTGCTTTAGAGAATGATTTTCTTTTAAATTTGAAGAACTCTGCTGATAATGAGATAGATTTTGGTTAGTACTTACATAACTTTTTCTTTTACTTCTATAAGAACTGTCGGTTTCATCCTTAAAAGCAGAGGCAACTCTAAGCATAGATTTCATATTATTCATAACAGGACCAACTTGTTTAACTAAAGGAATAGTTTGATTAATTACTCCCAAAGTTTTTGAAGTTCCATTAATTAATCCACTCCAATTAATAGAACGAAGACCTGCTATTCCGTTCCCTAAACTTCTTATTAATCCGGCTCCTTTAGTAGCCCCACCAGCAGCACCAAGCGATCCTGCTCTTACTAATCCAGGAGCGGCTCCTATCATTCCTCTGGCCATCGGCTGTGCCATCATGTATGGAGAAAATCTCGGTATAAAAAAAGGTTGATTATACATCTTCATTTCACCTCTTTACTATAATCTATGTAAAAAACTAGGAAAAGTGAAAAAAATGTGCTAAAATAGATTTATCAAATAGAATATGGAGGGCATATTATGGGAAGTTTAAAAAAAATAATTCAAGCCTTAAACCAACCAATCGGTGGCTCAAAAGGAAATGATAAAGCTAGTAACGCAAAAAGAGAAAAAAATTTAAAACTAAAAGTAATGGAACTAACTCCACAAGATGCTATTAAAAATACAAAAAATATCCGTTATCGATATAAAGTTAGAGACAAACAAGGAAATATATCTGATGGAAAATTAGATGCCCTTTCTAAATTAGATGTTCACTCCTTTTTAATGAATCAAGGATATGATGTCCTAACAATTGAAGAAGATGAATTATTTAATAAACTAGGGTTGGTACAGTTAACAACAAGACAAATGAAAGATAAAGACTTAAATTTTTTTCTAACTCAACTGTCTACTTATATCAAAGCAGGAATTCCCTTAATTGACTCCATTAATATTTTAGCAAAACAAGCAAGAAATAAGAAAACAAAAAATTTATACAATCGATTAGTATTTGAATTGACAACAGGGGAAACTTTCAGCGAAGCACTAAATAAACAAGGGGCAGTTTTTCCTAAATTATTAATTAATATGATAAAAACTTCAGAGTTAACTGGAAACTTAACTGGTGTATTAGATGATATGGCAGATTATTATAAAACAATAGATGAAAATAGAAAGCAAATTATCAGTGCAATGACATATCCGACAGTTATCTTTATTATTGCTATTGTCGTTTTAGTATATATTGTCTTATTCGTTGTACCAGAATTTACAGATATGTATGCACAAATAGGCAGTAAATTACCTCCTATCACAACAATGATTGTTAGTCTCAGTGATTTTTTAGCAGCAAATTTATTATATGTAATTTTAGTAATCGTAGCAGTCTTTACTATATTAATGATTATGTACAAAAATGTTACGACATTTAGATACTGGACACAATGGACATTAATGCATATACCTGTAGTAAAAAATATTGTAATCTATAAAGAAGTTATCATGTTTACCAAAACATTTGCTTCTCTTATTAACTACGATGTTTTCATCACTGATAGTATGGAAATTTTAGGAAAAGTAACTTCAAATGAGATATATAAAAATTTAATTAGAGATGCTGTCATTAATCTGAGTAATGGAAATGGAGTATCACCCGCATTCAAAGACAATTGGGCATTTCCACCAATTGCCTATGAAATGCTTTTAACAGGGGAAAGAACCGGAAGATTAGGGGCTATGATGGCAAAAGTGTCGGAATATTATAACACAGAACAAAAGAATTTAATTGCACAATTAAAAAGTTTAATTGAACCAGTTATGATTATTTTTCTTGCTGTAATTGTAGGTATTGTACTATTAGCAGTAGTAGTTCCAATGTTTAGTATGTATGAACAAATCGTTTAATAAAGACAAGGAGGTATACGTTGGAAATATTTTATAAAGTAATGTTTTTTATTATAGGATCAGTAATGGGATCATTCTTTCATGTAGTTGCAACACGACTTTCTAATGATGAATCAATCATTAGTCCAGGATCTCATTGTCCAAAATGTAATCACTATCTAAAATGGTATGAAAATATCCCAATCTTTTCTTATCTATTTTTAAGAGGAAAATGTAGTAACTGTAAAAGTAAAATTCCAATTAGTTATGTTATTGTAGAAATTGTTACAGGATTATTATATGCAGCATGCTATCATTCATTTAAATTTAGCTTTGACTTAGCAATTGCTTTAATATTTGTATCAGCACTAATTACTGTTATAGTAAGTGATATAGAATATATGATTATTTTAGATGAAGTATTAATCTTTTCTACTTTATTATTAGCTATTTTATATATTTTTGGAAAAGGATTAGAAGTAGCAGCTTATCATATTTATTCAGGAGTAGGTGCTTTTCTAGCCATGTATGCTATAAAATGGATTGGAGATAAAGCTTTTCAAAAAGAATCTCTTGGAGGAGGAGATATAAAATTAATGTTTTTATTTGGAATGGTATTAGGATTACCAATGTCAATCTGCACTATCTTTTTAGCAACATTCATTGCTTTTCCAGTAGCACTAATAATCTTATTTTCAGATAAAGAAAATATTATCCCCTTTGGTCCATTTCTTAGTATGGCAGCAATATTAATTATGGTCTCAAAACTCCAATTAACAGATTTATTAGAAAAATTAATAAAATAAGATAAAACAAAAAAGGTAAGTATTTTATTTAACATTGACATAAACTAATGCATTTAATGTATAATTATAATGAGATATTTACTTTTTTGGTAGTTATTTGATATAATAATAAGACATGTAAAGAGGTGAATTTAATGAGAGTAGTAATTAGTGCAGGAGGAACAGGAGGACATATTTATCCAGCTCTTGCAATCATTAATAAAATAAAAAAAGAAGAACCAAACAGTGAATTTATTTATATAGGAACTCACAACAGAATGGAAAAAGATTTAATTCCCTCACTAGGAATACCCTATGAAGGAATAGAAATAACAGGATTTATTAGAAAACTAACTTTAGAAAATTTCAAAACTTTATTTCTTTTTCTAAAAGCCAGAAAAAAATGTCTAAAAATAATAGAAGAATTTAAACCAGATGTTGTAATTGGAGCAGGTGGATATGTCACAGCACCCGTAATTTGGGCAGCTCACAAATTAGGATGTAAAACATTCATTCATGAACAAAACTCTGTAGTAGGACTATCAAATAAATATTTAAGCAAATATGTTGATAAAATTGGTGTAAGTTTTGATTCAACATTAGGAGAATTTCCAAAAGACAAAGTGGTTTTAACAGGAAATCCTTGCAGTGAAAAAGCAATTCAAACAAAAGTCGCCAAAAAAAGCGATTTTGGATTAAGTGAAGATAAAAAATTAGTTTTAATCGTTATGGGAAGTTTAGGCAGTAAAACAGTAAATGAAAAAATGGAAGAATACTTATATGGATTTCGAAATAAAAATTATGAAATTTTATTTGTAACAGGTGAACATTACTATGACTCTATTAAATCAAAGAGATTTCCATCAAATGTTAAAGTAGTTCCTTTCATCAAAGAATTACCATCAGTAATGAAAGTAACAGATTTAATGGTATCACGGGCAGGAGCTTCCACGATGAGTGAAATTACTGCACTAGGAATTCCAACCATCTTTATTCCTAGTCCATATGTTACTAATAATCACCAATACAAAAATGCAGAAGATTTAGTTAAAAAAGATGCTGCTTTAATGATTGAAGAAAAAGACTTAAATAAAATATCTTTTATCCATATGATAGATGACATTTTAGAAGATGAAGAAAAATACAAAAAAATAAAAGAGAATGTCAGTAAATTAGGAATCAAAGATTCCTCAACTAGAATTTATGACATATTAAAGGAATTGATATTAAATGATAAAAAATTTTATTGAAAAGAACAACTATGAATATATAAGCGAAGCAAGCCTAAAAAGATATAATACTTATAGAGTGGATGTAAAGTGTAAGTATTTAATATTTCCTAAAACAAAAGAAGAATTTGTAGAATTACTAAAAGAACTAAAAAAGGAAAAAGAAAAATATCTTGTTTTAGGAAATGGAAGTAATATTATTTTAAATACTGATTATTACGATGGAGTAGTAATTATTTTAAGTAAATTAAATAAAATGAAAATTGATGATTTAACTGTAGAAGTTGAAGCGGGATATTCATTACAAAAACTTGCTTTAGAAACTTCAAGTTTAGGACTTGAAGGATTAGAGTTTGCAACAGGAATACCAGGGATGTTAGGAGCAAGTATTGCTATGAACGCAGGCGCATATAAAAGTGACATTGCCTCAGTAGTAGAAACCGTAACTGTAGTAAATCCAGATAATGAAATCGTAACCATGCGTCATGATGATTTAAATTTCTCTTATCGAAATTCTTTTTTCAAGGAAAATAAAGGATATTATATCGTTTCAGCAACATTAAAACTAACAAAAGGTAAAAAAGAAGAAATATTAGAAAAAATTAGTAAAAGAAGAGTAAAAAGAATAGAAACACAGCCATTAGATATGCCATCAGCAGGATCTGTATTTAGAAATCCAGAAGGAATGTATGCAGGAGAACTAATTGAAAAGATAGGATTAAAAGGATATAAACTAAATGGAGCCATGGTATCAGAAAAACATGCAAACTTTATTGTAAATAAAGATAATGCTTCAGGAAAAGATATTGTAAAATTAATCAAAAAAATACAAGATGAAGTAAAAAAAGAATTTAACGTTGATTTAATTTTAGAACAAATTATTGTAGATTAGGTGAATAATATGGCAAAAAAGAAGAAAAAAAGGGTATTAAAAGTAAAAAATATTTTAATTTTAGTATTAATAATTTTAATAATTATTTCTATTATATATTACGCTCTAATAATGCCAATCAAAAATATATATATAGATGGAAATAATATTCTTTCTGATAACGAAATAATTGAACTATCTTCATTATCTAATTATCCATCTTTTTTGCTAACTAAAAGTACTGATATAAAAAATAAATTAAAGAGTAATCATTACATAGAAAATGTAAAAATAAAGAAAAAGTTAGGAAACATCATAGAACTACATATCAAAGAGTATACTCCAATTTGTATTAATGTTAATCAATTAATATTATCTAATGGAAACAAATTAGATAATACCTATAACTTATCAGATATTCCAACATTGACAAATGAAATAGAAGATAAAAAAATTTATCAAAAATTTGTAAAAAAATTTACTATAATTGATAAAAATATCTTAAGACAAATTTCAGAAATAGAATATCAACCAGTAGAAGTAGATAAAGAAAGATTTTTATTATATATGAATGATGGAAATTTAGTTTATATAACCTTAACAAAAATAAATACCTTAAATAAGTATAATCAAATTAAAGATAAATTAGAAAATCATTTAGGAATTATCTACCTTGATTCAGGGAATTATGTAGAAATAAGAAAATAAAGGTTCAAGAAAAAGCACTTTCTTGAACTGCTTTTTCATTATAAAAAATTCCTTTACTAAAAAGTACAATTATAGTATAATTAGTAGCGTGAAGGTGGGATTTTTATGAAGGTTATTTTTATTAAAGATTTAAAAAAACAAGGAAAAGTAAATGAAATTAAAGAAGTCAGTGATGGCTACGCAACAAACTATTTAATTAAAAATGGTTATGCAGTAAAATATACAAAAACAAGCTCTGATATCTTAAATAAAGATTTAAAGAAAAAAGAACAAGAAGAAAAAGAAAATATCAAAAAAGCTGAAGAAATGAAAAAGAAATTAGAAGCACTATCTATTTCCTTTAAAGTTTCTTCTAATAAAGGAAAGGTATTTGGAAGTATTAGTAGTAAACAAATAGGAGAAGAACTAAATAAAAAAGGAATAAAAATTGATAAAAAACAAATTTATGCCCAAAATTTAAATACACTTGGAGTACATGAAGTAGAAATCAATTTACATAAAAAAGTAATTGCTAAATTACGAGTACAATTAATAGAGAAGTAGGTGATAATACATGGGACCAAACGGATTACCCAATAATATTGAAGCTGAAAAGGCATTAATAGGTTCTGCTTTTTGGTCCTATAATGCTCTACAAAAGGTTTGTGAAGAAATAAATGAAGAAGCATTTTATTTAGATAGTAATAGTAGAATATTTTCAGTAATAAAATATTTATATCAAAATAAAAAACCAGTAGATGCCCAAACAGTAACAGCAGAAATTATCAACCGTGGTTGGCTAGTTCAAATTGGAGGCGTAGAATACTTAAATAGCGTTATCGAAAGTGTAGCAACTGGCGCCAATGTAGAGTATTATATTGATACAGTAGCAGAAAAATTCACACTTCGTCGAATGATAGAAGCAGCAACAGCAATTATTACAAATGCCAACAAAACAGATATTAATTTGAGTGAAGTTGTAGAAGATGCCGAAAAAAGTATTTTAAATATATCCAAACTACGAAAGACAAGTGAATTTAGAAACATTAAAGAAGTTCTAGAAAAAGCCCAAAATGATTTAGAAACATTAGCTAAAAATAAAGGAAGAGTTACAGGACTAACAACAGGATTAGTAGATTTAGATAATTTAACAAACGGATTTAGTCCAACACAATTAATTATCGTAGCTGCAAGACCAGCTGTAGGTAAAACAGCTTTTGCCCTAAACATAGCCTGTGCAGCCGCAAAAAGTACAAAGAAAAATATTGCTGTATTCTCTCTAGAAATGCCAGCAGAACAATTAATTATGAGAATGATTAGTTCCCTTGGACAAGTAGATAATAAAAAATTACAAACAGGGCGTTTAGAAAATGAAGATTGGCGTCGAATTAATGAAGCAATTAGCCAACTTGCAGATACCAATATTTATTTTCATGATGCGGGAGGAGTTACAGCAAGTGAAATAAAAGCAAAGTGTAGAAGATTATCAACTCAAGGAGAAGGACTAGGCTTAGTAATTATCGATTATCTACAATTAATTGACTCCTCATCAAAATATTCTGGAAGTAGGCAACAAGAAGTATCAGAAATTTCAAGAAATCTAAAGACAATGGCTTTAGAACTAGAAGTACCTGTTATTGCCTTATCCCAGTTATCAAGAAGTGTTGAAAAAAGAGAAGACAAAAAACCAGTTTTATCCGATTTAAGAGAATCAGGATCAATCGAACAAGACGCAGATATCGTAGCAGCTCTCCATGCCCCAGATGTAGAAGCACCACCAGATGATAATCTACCAGTTCCTATCCAATTAATTATTCTAAAACACAGAAATGGACCAATAGCAACAATTGATATGCTATTTAAGAAAAAAACTTCAACCTTTCTGTCGATAAAGAAAGAAGGCGATAGGAATGGCGGATAATCGTTTTAGAGTATCATATATATTAGTAATAATATTATTAGGAATATTAGTATTTGCTTTAGGATTTACTCGCTATAGTACTAAAAATCCACAAAATGTATACCAAATATATATTGATGGAGAAATCATTGGTACAGTAGAAAGTAAGACAGATTTTGAAGAATTTATCAATAAAAAAGAAGAATCCATCAAGAAAAAGTATGACGTAAAAAAAGTAGAAGTACCAAACGGGGTAATGATTAAAGAAGTGACAACTTATAATAAAAATATTGATAGCAATGAAGAAGTATACAAAAGAATAGTCAAGAAAAAACAATTTACCATTAAAGGGGTAGCCATTACAATAAAAAATAAAAAAGAAAAAAATTATAAAACAAAATATATTTATGTTTTAAATAAAAAAATATTTGATGATGCAATTACTCAATTAATAAAATCTTTTGTAAATGAAGATGATTATAAAAGTTATATGGAAAGTACACAAAAAGAAATTGTAGATACAGGAAAAGTAATTAAAGATATCTCTATTGCAGAAGATATTACATATAAATCATCTTATATTTCTATCGATAAAGAAATCTTTACTGATTCTAGTACTTTAGCAAAATATTTATTATACGGAACAACAAAAAAACAATCTACTTATCAAGTACAAGAAGGAGATACCATAGAAACTGTTGCTAATGCTAATAAACTAAATGTCCAAGAATTCTTAATAGCAAATTCTAACTTCAAAAGTGAAAATGCACTACTTTATACAGGGCAAGAAGTAAATGTAGGATTAATTAATCCATTAATTAGCGTAGTAGTAGAAATCAATGGCGTAAGTGATGAAGAAAAAAACTATATAGTCAATGTTCAATATGACACTAACCAAGTACAAGGTGTAGAATACGTAAAACAAGAAGGAGAAAATGGATTATACCGAGTTAGTAGAGAATATGAGTACATCAATGGTCAATTATCAGATACTATCAACTTAAATACTATTGAATTGAAACCAAGTGTAGATAAAATTATTGTGAAAGGTTCTAAAGAAATACCTCATGTTGCAGATCTTTCTCACTGGGCATGGCCAACAGATACTCCGTACACGATTACCACATATTTTGGTTATCGTTGGGGAAGTATGCATGCTGCATTAGATATCTATGGACCAGGATATGGCTCAAATATTTATGCCGCTAATAATGGAACCGTGGTTGAAACAAAAGGTGGTTGTGTTCCGGGGAATATTTCATGTAATGGAAGACAAGGAAACTATATCTTGATTAACCACAACACAGGAAATTATTATACACAGTATATGCACTTATCAACAATATTAGTAAAAGCAGGACAAGTAGTAAGTAGAGGACAAAAAATAGCAACTATGGGAAATACAGGAGAAGTATATCCAACACCAAACTCTTATAGTCCTTACAGTGGAACTCATTTACACTTTGCCGCATGGAGAGGATATCCACACCGCGGTGGAACTCCATTCGATCCGTTTACACTATACCGATGAAAGCAATCGTATTATCATCAGGTAGTAAAGGAAACACTACCTATATCGAGTGTAATGGAACAAAAATATTAATCGATCTAGGAAATACTTGTAAATATGTTAAAGAAAAATTAAGTACTTTACAAATAAACGCGGAAGACCTAGATGCCATTTTAATCACTCATACTCATGTAGATCATGTCAAAGGCCTAAAAGTATTCCAAAAAAAATATCATACAAAAGTTTATTTGACAGAAAAAATGCTAGAAGATCTAGATTACATTGACAATTACCAAATTATTGACAACCATGGAGAATTTCAAATTAATAATTTAACTATTCATGTATTAAAAACAAGTCACGATACCCCTGATTCCGTAGGTTATGTTGTAGAAGGAGAGCATAAAAGTGTTGTATATATAACAGATACAGGATATATCAATCAAAAATATTTTTCTCTCCTTACCAATAAAGAAATTTATATCATGGAAAGTAATCACGATATTGAAATGCTGAATCATAGCTCATATCCCTTTAAAGTAAGACAAAGAATATTAGGAGATAAAGGCCATTTATCCAATTATGACTCAGCAAGGTATCTTTCTACATTTATAGGAGAAAATACCAAATATATCTTACTTGCCCATTTATCTCATGAAAATAACACAGAATCCTTAGCTTATGAAACACTAAATAATAGATTAAAAGAAAATCAGCAAAAGGTAGAAAAAATTATCATCACCAAACAAGATGAAGAATCAGAGGAGGTTTGTGTATGATAAAAATATTATGTATAGGAAAAATTAAAGAATCATTTTATCAAGGTGCTATTAACGAATATCAAAAAAGACTAAAAAAATATCATAAAGTTATCATTGAAGAACTACCAGACTCAAATAAACAAAAAGAAGAAGAACTTTTATTAAAAAAAATCAACACAAAAGATTACAATATTGTTTTAGATATTGAAGGAAAAATGCTAAATTCTATCGAACTTTCTAATCATATTGATAAAACATTTCAAATAAACTCCAATATTACATTTATCATAGGAGGTAGTGATGGACTAACAGAGAAAGTAAAAGAAATAGCAGACTTTAAATTATCTTTCTCAAAACTAACTTTTCCTCATCAATTATTTAGAGTAATTCTTTTAGAACAAATTTATAGAAGTTTTAAAATACTGAATCATGAAACTTATCACAAATAAGTTTTTTTCTAAAGAAAGGAGTTTATATGTTTATTAATTTAATATTATTAATTATAGGATTTATCATTTTAATTAAAGGAGCAGATATTTTTGTCGATGGAGCATCCGCTGTAGCAGGAAACTTTAAAGTATCTAAAATGCTAATAGGATTAACCATAGTAGCTTTTGGAACAAGTGCTCCAGAACTTGCCGTTAGCATAAAGTCCCTTCTATCAGGAAGTGGCGATATCGTATTAGGAAATGTTATAGGAAGTAATATCTTAAATATTCTTCTTATTCTAGGAATAAGCTCTTTATTTCATTCATTAAGTGTAAAAAATAATACCGTAAAAAAAGAATTACCAATTACCATCTTAATTACAACTCTCTTTGCCGTATTATTATCAGATAATCTCATTAATCATACAAAAGATAATTTTACTAGAGGAGATGGAATAACTTTAATTTTATTCTTCCTTGTCTTTATCTATTATCTAATTAGTATGGCAAGAAAAAAGATAGATATTGATGATAAAACAGAATATATGCCTCTATCTAAAGCTTTTATTTTTACTGCTATTGGATTAATTTCAATCATTTTAGGAAGCAATCTTGTAGTAGATCATGCCTCTAACTTAGCCAAATTATTAGGCATTAGTGAAAAATTAATTGCCCTAACTATAATAGCCCTAGGAACATCTCTTCCCGAATTAGTAACATCAGTTATGGCGACAAGAAAAGGAGAGTATGACATTGCTATTGGAAATGTCGTAGGAAGTAATATCTTTAACATCGGTATAGTAACAGGAATTCCCATTGCCATCTTAGGAGGAATATCCAAAGTTTCTTTTAATCAAATCGATTTATTCATCATGTTACTTTCTGTTATTCTATTATTTGTCTTTTCTTATAAAAATCAAAAAATTACCAAAAAAGAGGGAATTATCTTCTTAATTTTATTTGTTATCTATTATAGTTATGTAATATATGTAGGATAAAGGCTAAAGAAGTATTTTTCTTCTTTTTTCTTTTTCTTAAAATACTGAATGAGAACAAGACAACAAGATAAAGATTTTATCAAAAAAGTACGAACAAATGTACGTTAAAATATTGACAAAGTAATTTTAGTAGTTTATAATAGGGTTCGTACAGTGAGTAAAGGAGATAAACATGAGTAAAATATTAGAAAAAGACAAAGCTTTAGCCCAAGTAATGGCCGATATTGAAAAACAATTTGGTAAAGGATCGATTATGAAATTAGGAGAACAGGAAAATGCTGAAGTAGAAGTAAGTAAAACTGGATCTTTAGCATTAGATATTGCTTTAGGAGTAGGAGGATATCCCAAAGGAAGAATTGTTGAAATTTATGGTCCAGAATCTTCAGGGAAAACAACTTTTGCTCTTCACGCAATTGCAGAAGTACAAAAAGAAGGAGGAAGAGCAGCATTTATCGATGCAGAACACTCCGTTGATCCTGTCTATGCTGAGGCACTAGGAGTAGATATCGATGAATTATTATTATCACAGCCAGATACAGGAGAACAAGCCTTAGAAATTTGTGATGCTCTAGTAAAAAGTGAAGCAATAAATATTATTGTCATTGACTCTGTAGCAGCTCTAGTTCCCCAAGCAGAAATTGATGGAGAAATGGGAGATTCTCATGTTGGCTTACAAGCAAGATTAATGAGTCAAGCCCTAAGAAAATTATCCGGTTCAATTAGTAAAACCAACACAATTGTTATATTTATTAATCAATTAAGAGAAAAAGTAGGTGTCATGTTCGGAAATCCAGAAACAACACCAGGAGGAAAAGCCTTGAAGTATTATTCTTCTGTACGTCTAGACATTAGAAGAGGAGAACAATTAAAACAAGGAACAGATATCGTAGGTAATTCTACCAAAATAAAAGTCGTAAAAAACAAAGTAGCGCCACCTTTCAAAACAGCTGTTGTAGATATCATGTATGGAACAGGAATATCTCATGAAGGAGAAGTATTAGACTTAGCAACAGAAGCAGGAATCGTCGAAAAAAGTGGAGCTTGGTATGCTTATAAAGAGAATAAAATCGGTCAAGGAAAAGAAAATGCTAAAGTATACCTAACCAAAAATCCAGAAATATTAAAGGAAATAGAAGACCAAGTAAGAGAATGCTATGGAATAGATAAAAAAGAAAAAGGAAAAAAAGAAAAAAAGGAAAAAGTTACCAAAAAAGAAGAAAAGAAAGAAGAAAAATAAAACTGATGGAAAAAAATCAGTTCTTTTCTTTAATAAAGACTAAAACAAAAGCAAAAGAAAATATAAGTATTATAATCATATAACTTATGTTATAATAAACATATAGAAATGAGGAAATAAAATGGGACTATTTGACAAAATAAAAAAAGCATTTACCACAAATAAAACAGAAGCAGTAGAAAAATATGACAAAGGATTAGAAAAAACGAGAAAAGAATTTGTCTCTCAATTATCTAACTTAAGTAAAAAATATAAAAATATTGATGAAAACTATTTCGAAGAATTGGAAGATATCTTAATCATGGCAGATATTGGTGTAGATACTGTAATGAAATTTGTAGAACTATTGAGAAAAAGAGTAAAAACCGAAAAAATAGAAGATGCCAGTAAGTTAAAAGATATTATCATTGATGAATTATTTATCATGTATGTAGGCAATGATATATTAGATAGTAAAATTCATTATGCTGAAGATGGACCAACAGTAATTTTATTTGTCGGAGTAAACGGAGTAGGAAAAACAACAACCATAGGAAAATTTGCTCATCAATTAAAAGAACAAGGAAAAAAAGTAATGTTAGTAGCAGGAGATACATTTAGAGCAGGAGCAATTGAACAATTAGAAGAATGGGGAGAAAAGGTGGGAACAACAGTAATATCCTCAACCTCAAAAGATCCTTCTAGCGTCATGTATGATGGACTAGAAAAAGCCGTAAAAGAAGATTATGATGTTGTTTTAATTGATACAGCAGGAAGACTTCAAAATAAAGAAAATCTAATGAGAGAACTAGAAAAAGTCAATCGTGTAATTCAAAAAATTATACCAACCGCTCCACATGAAACCCTTTTAGTTATTGATGCAACGACAGGACAAAATGGAATTAGTCAGGCTAAAAATTTTAAAGAAATCACAAATATCACAGGTATTGTTTTAACAAAATTAGATGGAACAGCCAAAGGAGGGATTGTCTTAGCAATCAAAGAATCCGTAGCCCTTCCTGTTAAATATGTAGGATTAGGAGAAGGAATGGATGATTTAGAAAAATTTGATATTGAAAAATATATTTATGGATTATTTAAAGATTTGTAGGTGATATTTTTGGAAAAAAGAGATTACTTAATTATCCTATATGATTTATATGGAGAACTTTTAAATGATAAGCAACAACAATATTTTGAAGAATATTATTTTAATAATCTTTCTTTAGGAGAAATCAGTGAAAACTTAAATATCAGTAGAAATGCTGTTCATAAAAGTTTACAAAGTGTAGAAGAAAAATTACAATTTTATGAAGAAAAATTAAAACTATACAAAAAAAGTAAAATAATTTATGATATAATAGAGAAAGAAAGTAGCCAAGAGGTAAAAAGAGTCTTAAAGGAGATGATCTTAGAAGATGAAATATATAGATGAAAAAGATTTACCAGTAGAAATTAAAAATAATGAATTACCCAAAGATACAGATAAACATTATAAAATGTTTTATGATGAAAAAGTAAGAACAAGTGGTGGATTTGTAGATGCCATCTTTTTAGGAGCAATCATTCTCGTTTCTTTTATGTGGGGAATGATTGCTGTAATTTTAAGATAGGAGGAGAAAGATGTTAGAAAATACAGAAAGTATTATTAGTCGATATGCTGATGAAATGACTTCAGCTACTTATATAACTGATCCTGCAATTGCTCGTGATGAAGAAATTAAGAATTTAATTTTAGTTTTATTAACACCAGAAAAATCAGCCATTTTAGTAGGTAAACCAGGTATTGGTAAAACAGCTATTGTAGAAGGTCTTGCCTATCGCATTCAAAAAAGATTAGTACCAAATGTACTACTTGGATTTAGAATATTCAGAGTAAATACAACCGCACTATTAGGTCAAGATGGAGATGAAAATAGAGTATTAAAACTTGTTCAAGAATTAAAAAATATGGATCGAGTAATCTTATTCATCGATGAAATTCATACTCTAATCGGTGATGGAAGACTAGATTTAGCCAATATGTTCAAAGAAGGATTAAGTAGAGGAACAATTAAAATTATTGGAGCGACAACAACTTACGAATATGAACACTTTATCCTAAGAGATAAAGCCTTTATGAGAAGATTTGATAAAGTCGATGTAAGTGAACCAACAGGAGAACAATGTGTTCAAATTTTAATGAGAACTTTACCTAAAATTGAATATCAAACTCATGTGAAATTAGCCTATACAGAATTCCAAAAAGAAAACATCATGAAATTTATTGTTGATATGACTAGTGAATATAAAAGAGTATACGAAATCTCATCAAGATATCCAGATATTGCTCTAGTTTTATTAAGGCAAGCCTTTTCTAATGCTGTTTACGAAAATAGAAGTACAGTAGGATTTAAAAATATTTATGATGCCATAAGATTTACAAAGGCAGTATATCCTGATGTAATCAAAAAAGAATTAGTAAAATTTAAAGAAATATTTAAAGAAGAATTAGCTTTAGAAGGAGTGACAGTTAATCCAGAAAATTATCTTGCCAATTAGTTAACTTTATTGCAAAGTAGGTAAATATTTAGTATCCTTAAATTAACAGTAAAGGAGTGTTATGATGCAAGAGTCAACAATAACGAAAGAAAAATATAAATTAAAAAAAGATATTATTAAAATTGCTTTGGGAGCAGGAATAGTATCAACATTAACATTAGCAGGAATTAAAGGAATAAATGATTTTTATATGCATAGATTAGGCGCTAAACAAGCTTATAATAAAATGATAGAGGAAGGAAATATTCCTAAAAAACTAGATATAACCTACATTGATGAAGCAAATTCTTGGACAGTTATTTATCAAGATGAAGAAGGAAAAAGAGTAGAAAGAAGTGATGTGGATATTCATGACTTTTTACATGATATATACATATCTTCTCTAGATAATGGCGTAAATACTAAAGAACTTGCTACTAGTTTGTCCTATGCTGGAGTAATGGACTCTTTACTTGAAAAAGTGATGAATATAACCTCAGAAGAAATAGAGTCATGTGAGTTAGAAAATTATTATGCTAAAATCAACGAAAAAGAAGAAAGAAGGCTAAAAAATAAATGAGCAAAGAATTAAAGATAATTGAATATAACCAAAAAAAATATTTTTTAGTCGATACTATAAAAAATACTGATAAAGAATATTATTATTTTTCCAATTTATTAGATAATAAAGATATTATGATTATGTCATTAGAAGAAAATGATTTATTAGAACTTATAGAAGATAAAGAAGAATTAACAAATATCCTTGCCTTATTTTATGATAAATATAGAAATATCAATAATCAGGAACAAGTCAATTAGGACTTATTCCTGATTATATTAAAAAAAGAACTAAAAAATAAAAAAAAACAATTAAATCACTTGACAAAGTATAGGTTGAAATGGTATATTATTAACTGTCAATTGGTTACGGGTGACGGGCGATTAGCTCAGTTGGTTAGAGCACCTGCCTTACAAGCAGGGGGTCATAGGTTCGAGTCCTATATCGCCCACCATTTATTTTTGCCGAAATAGCTCAATTGGTAGAGCAACTGACTTGTAATCAGTAGGTTACGGGTTCAATTCCTGTTTTCGGCACCACTCATTTGGAAGGGTAGCGAAGTGGCTAAACGCGGCAGACTGTAAATCTGTTCCTTCGGGTTCGATGGTTCGAATCCATCCCCTTCCACCACTCTTTAGATTTTTTATCTATTGCCCCGTAGCCAAGCGGTAAGGCACCACACTTTGACTGTGGCACTCGTTAGTTCGAATCTAGCCGGGGCAACCAATTAAGTTCCGTTAGCTCAGCCGGTAGAGCATTTGACTTTTAATCAAAGGGTCTGGAGTTCAAATCTCCAACGGGACACCATTTAGAAATTTAACTCTTGTAGAAATACAAGAGTTTTTCTTTACCATAAACGAAGACATATACGAAATATCATGAAGAAACTATAATATAATGAAAGGAGAGAAAATGAAAGGAATTGATATTAGTTCTTATCAAGGAACCATTAACTTCAAAAAAATCAAAGAATCAGAGTATCAATTTGTTATAATGAGATTAGGTTTTGGAGATAATATCTTCAGTCAAGATGATCAAAAATTACAATATAATTTAGAAAAATGTATAGAGTATGGTATTCCATATGCGTTCTATTTTGTAACATACGCTAAAAATCTTAATGGACAAGAATCAGTAGATAGCGAAATAGAACATACAAAAAGATTAATTGCTAACACAAATCCATTTTGTATTTTCTATGATATGGAAGTTGATTCTATCAAATATTTAGGGAAAACTACTTTAACTAACCAAGCAATAAAATATTGTGATTACTTTAAAAGTAAAGGCTATCAGGTAGGAATTTATGCAAATAAAAATTGGTATACTAATTATTTAAATTATGATAAATTAAAAAAACAAAATTATAAAATATGGCTAGCACACTATGGAATAGAAAAACCAAGTTTAGAATGTGATTTATGGCAATATACAGATAAAGGAAAAGTAGAAGGAATTTATGAAAATACAGTAGATTTAAACATCATGTACAAAAATCTTCTATTAACCACTCCAAATGCATCCACCAATAAACAAATAGAAGAATTAGTAGAAGAAGTAATAGAAGGAAAATGGGGAAATGGAGAAGAAAGAAAAAATAAATTAACTAAATCTGGCTATCCCTATGAAGAAATCCAAAAAAAGGTAAATGAAAAACTAAACTCTAATCTTAGAAAAGAAATAGAATACAAGGTCAAAAAAGGAGATACTCTATCAAAAATTGCCTTATTATATCACATCCCTTTAGAAAATTTAATAAACTATAATCACATAACAAATCCTAATAAAATTTATATTAATCAAATCATAAAGATTCCTCAAACAAAAAATAATTCTAATCCATCAAACTACTATATAATAAAAAAAGGAGATACATTATCTAAAATTGCCAAAGAAAATAATACAACAGTAGAAAATTTAATAAAAATAAATCAAATTCAAAATCCAAATTTAATTTATGTGGGACAAAAACTAAAAATATCTTAGTAAACAAAGAAGAAATTTGCACTTGACTTATTTGTTACTTTGTAGTAAAATATAAACCCAATCAGGGGGAGTTTATTATGGATAAAGAATTAAAAGGAATAGTAGGAGAAATCATTGCATTAATTATTTTAATGATAATAGCAATTCCTATTTGTGTAAAAGCAAGTAGTGATTATCAAACTAAAAAAGACAAAATGATTATTGGTAACCATGCTAGTGTTGATATTTCAAATCGAGGAGAAATCAAAAAAGTTACAGTAAATAGTGATAATAATAAAGATATTTCAGTTTACTTAATTTTAAAAATTAGCAAGTTTGATGATGAATATATTGTATATTTAGATGATCAAATCTTTGATTTAAAAGATTTAGAATATACAGAAGATAATGATAATTATTATTACAATTTAGGATTATATCCAATAAAAAGAAAAAGAACATTTGATTTTAGAATTACAGTAAAAGATAAAAGTTATTATAAAGAAACAATTAGTTATAGCTTTTATACGAAAGGATTGTTTGAGTGAAAGAAGATTATACAAAATATCTATCTTATGATAATGGAAATGGTATATTGATTAGTTCATATGATAAATTAATATTAGATCGTTACAAAATTCCTTACAAAGATTTAAAATCATTAACAGATTTAATATTAAGAGTAGAAAAATACTTAGAAGAATATGATGATGAAGAGTTAGAAAATGTATTAGAACATTTAAGTGAAGTACATTATTATCATGAAACAAATAAATAAAGAAGAAACTATTTTAATTTTTAGTTTCTTCTTTTTCATTAATATTCATAATAATAGGTAAAATAATGGGAACTCTACCAGTTTTATCAGCAAGGAAAGGCATAAGACCATTAATAAGTTCAGATTTAATATCAGCATAATTAACGTTTTTAGTCTTTAATTTTTTTTCTATAATTATACCTGCATTTTTTTCAATTTGCTTAATTAACATTTCATTTTCATTAACTAGAATATATCCTCTAGTAGTAATCATGGGTTTAGCTAATAATTTTTTATTTGCCAAATCAATATTAGCAATAATGACAAGAATTCCATTAGAAGACATTAACTTACGATCTTTAATGACTAGGTTTCCAACATCCCCAATTCTAGAACCATCAACATAAATATCATCAGCAGGAACATGACCTTCTTTATAAACTTTATCTTTGGTAATATTAATAACATCACCGTTATTTAAAATAAAAGTATTTTCTTTTGGAATATCACAAGTAGTAGCTAAATCGCAATGAGTCTTTAACATACGATATTCTCCATGATAAGGAGCAAAATATTCTGGTTTAAACAAACGAATCATTAATTTTAATTCGTTTTGACAGCCATGTCCAGACGAATGAATTTCTGTAGTTCCATTTGTATAAACTTTAACTCCCTTTAAATAAAGTTTGTTAATTGTTTTGGCAACACTAGCAGCATTTCCAGGAATAGGAGAGGAAGAGAAAATAACAATATCATTAGGTGTTAATTTAATTTGTTTATGACTTCCGTTAGCAATTCTAGATAAAGCTGCTAAAGGCTCTCCTTGACTTCCTGTACAAAGTAAGCATACTTGAGAAGGTTTTAAACGATTAGCTTCTTCCGGAGTAATAATAATTTTTCTATCTTTGATATAACCACATTTAATTGCAATATCAATAGAAGTATCCATACTTCTTCCAAATAAAGCAACCTTTCTTTTATTCTGACGACAAATCTCAATAATATGTTTAAGACGATAAATATTAGAAGCAAAAGTTGCTAAAATAATTCTATTTTCTTTTTCATTAGAAAAAATTTCTCTTAAGTTTTCATCAACAACAGATTCACTTAATGATGTTCCAGGAATTGTAGCGTTAGTAGAATCACTCATTAATAATCGAACTCCAGTTTCACCAATTCTAGCCATTTTATGAATATTGGACATAGGACCAATAGGGGTCAAGTCTATTTTAAAATCTCCGGTCATTACAATTGTACCATTTGGGGTATGAATCGCAATTCCATGAGAATCAGGTATTGAGTGAGTAGTTCTAAAAAATTCTATATTAAAGTATTTTGTTTTAATTTTAGTATTTTCATTATAAATAATTAAGTTTTTATATTTAATATTTTTTTCTTCTAATTTTTTATCAATTAAAGCCTTAGCTTGAGCAGGGGCATAAATTTTTGGAATATTAACACTTTGCAATAAAAAAGGAATACTTCCAATATGGTCTTCATGACCATGCGTAATAAGTAGTGCTTTAATTTTATTTTCGTTTAATTTTAAATAAGTATAATCTGGAATAACATAATCAATTCCAAGTAAATCATCTTCTGGAAACATAACTCCAGAATCAACAATTATAATTTCATCTTTATTTTGTACACAGTACATATTTTTCCCAACTTCGCCTAGTCCACCTAGGGCAAAAACTTTGGTAATATTTTCTTCTTTCATTTTACTTCCTTTCTTTATATTTTAAAACCGTTCACAAAATAAAATAATATAAAATTTAATAAAAGTCTTCTCACCAATATTTAGAATTATACTATAATTTATATTTTTTTTCAAGTAGCTACTTGAAATTTATATTCTTCTATATTATAATTGGAATATAGTAGAAAGAGGTGTTCAATATGAAACTAGAAGGAGCAAACGCTTTTAGCGAAAACAATTTATTTACCATTTATACTGTAAATAGTATGACTAGTGGGGAATATGCGGTTGTAATGCCTAAAGAAGTAATGGGTACGGTAAATATGTTAATTGATTTCCATCAAAAAAGTTTTTTTGATAACTTAATATCAGGAAGTAAAACTAAAGATGATTTAATGAAAGTATTAGAAGGAGAATATAATTTTATTAAAAATACTTATGCAAACTTTATGCTAGTGTTACCAATGTTTGATGAGAATAGCTATATCAGTATTGTTAATTCTAAAGACAAACAAAAAATGTTTGATGAAGTAAAAAAAATAGGAGCAATTACTAGTGAAGTATATAAAAAAGTAACAGAAAGTGGATTTAATGCTCAAAACATTGATCAAAAGATAATTGTTTTAGAAAAAACAAGCGAAGACACTTCTTTTGTAGAATGGTTAAAAGAACAAATGCCTAACTTTGTAGAAGGATTAAAGTATCAAGAAGAAAAGAAAGAAGAAATAAATCCATTTATGGGAGTAAATCCTTTTGGCCCAACACCAGCAGAAAATCAACAAACAACTGTATCACCAACAAGTGGAAATAGTATTTTTGATACTCCAGTAACTCCTCAGCCAGCAGTACAAACAGAGCCAGTAGTAACTCCAACAGTAGAAGCAACACCAAATAATGATATTTTTGGAACAAGTGCTCCACAAACATCATCACCAGTGCAACAACCATCTAACGAAACTCCGGTAGAAAATACAAACTCTATTTTTGAAAATCCTACTCCAACACAAACAACAGTAGAGCCAACTCAACAAGTTCAAAGTACTATGCCAAATATTGGTTTTTCTACGCCTGTAGAGAATGTTACAACTAAAGTAGCAGACCCACAGCCAATAAATACAGTAGATTTAGAAGGAACAACTGCATTTAGACCAATTCCTGGAGATACAACGCAAATTCAAAATCCTAATCCAACAACAGCAACACCAGTAGAGGCAAAGAGTATTGAAGAGGTACAAGAAGAACATAAATCTAGTAAAGGAATTGCTAATTTATTAATATTACTTGTCATCTTAGTAGGCGTAACTTTAGCCAGTATTGAATTAGGAAAATTTTTATATAATGTTTACGGAAAATAGAAAAATCTATTTTCTTTTTATTAACTTCAAGATAATTTTTATGTGAAAAAAAGTGAAAAAATATATTGCATTTTTATTTTATTTTTGATATACTCGTTATAGTAAGGAGGAAAGATAAAAGATGAAAGAACAAAAAAATAATGGAAGGGGAATATTTTACGGTGTAATTGGTGTTGCAACTTTAGTTGTTGCTATCATTGGTGCAACATTTGCATACTTTACTGCAACTGCTACAAATTCCACAAATATCACTGGTAACATGGCTACTGTTAGTTTTGGACTAGATGTTCGTAAAGTAACAAAAGCTGATGAGACTAAGGGTGGTATGATACCAATGTCAAATACAATGGTAGAAGCTGCAATAAATGGAACAACTCCTGATACGCCAAAGAAAGATACAGATAGCGCGCAACAAATTTGTGTAGATGATAACGGAAACGCCGTTTGTCAAATATACAAAATTGCTGTTAGTAATAATGGTACTGCTGGTATGTTCCTAGATGGATATGTTTCATTAACTGGTGGTTCTAATGCAACAGCTAGTAAAATACCAGAAGATACTACAGCAGATATGTGGACAAAACTTCAAGAAGCAGATACTAAAACAACTATGCGTTGGGCTCAAGTTTTCTGTACTGGTACTGATAATCAATTAACAAGTTGTACAACTAAAGGAAAATCAACAACTAGAGCAACTGGAGATAAAGGAATCTCTACTGATTGGGATGTTCTTGGAATGAATACAGCTACTGATGCAGCAAATACAGGTTCTATTGGATTTGCAAGATCACAAATTAAAACATCTGGAATTACAGCTGATGGAACTATTTCTGGTAATACATATCCTATCGTTAATACAAACTTTATTAGAATTAGTGATCATAAGTCAGTAGCAACTGGTGATGATGCTTCTACAGATAGATATACAAGAACTGATGATATGACATCTGCATTAGTATTTAACCAAAGAATTGACCCTAAAGGAACTGGTACTCCAGTAGATGCAACTGCAGCTAATAGTGATAGTACAATGACATATACAGATAGTCAAGTATATTATATTGTTGTATGGTTAGCTGAAACTGGTAAAAACCAAACAGCTGGTAACGCTGATGTAACTACAGGTGCTGCTGATGGAACTGGTTTAAGTTTCTTTAAAGGAACTGTTGCATTTAGTTCTGCACAAGGTAGTGAGGTTACTGCTACATTCTCTGGATACACTGCTGTTAAATCAGATAAGGCTTAATTCAGAATATATAAAATTAGAAGCAATAGTAATATTGCTTTTTTTTTTGCAATTTGGTAAAATATTTATAGAGAATAAGGGTGATATATTTTGAAAAAGATAGATAAAAAAATGGTATATTTTCTTGTAGGTTGTCTTTTATTAGTAATGTTAGTAGTAGGAGCAACATATGCTTATTTTACAGCAAAAGCTAGTAATGATAATACAGTAAAAGGAGATGCTGCAACAGTTAGTTTTGGACTTAGTGTAGATAAGGTGACAACAGTAGATATGGCCTATGGACTTGTTCCTATGAAGAATAACCAAGCTCCTAAAGCAGCAATTAATAAATGTCATGATGATAATAATAATGCAGGATGCCAATTGTATAAAATAACTATAACAGCAGATAGTGATACAGTTATGTTTTTAGATGGATATGTATTTATGACACCAAAGGACGAAAGATTAGAAACAAGAATTGCTAATGTTTATACAGATGATAAAGAAAACTTTTATACTAAATTTACTCCAGAAGATTTTACAAAGGAAGATTTTAATGAGAGTAATTATATTAAAACAGGAGTTCGTGTTACGGATAAAGAAACATCTCCCAAAAGAACAGAGGATTATAATTGTTTAGTAATATCTGATGAAAAAATAGGTGGAGATGTAGGAAGAACCAAAGAATTTTATATTATGGTTTGGGTATATGACAATGGAGAAGCACAAGATTACTTACAAGGTATGCAACTTGCTTATAAAGGGGAAGTTACGTTTGTAACAGCAGAAGGAAATGAAATTAGTGCAACATTTGATTAAAGTAATTAAGAATAGTCAAATAAAAAAATAAAGGAGAAGATTTTTAATGAAAAAATTCATTGGACATATTATAGAAAATAAAATATTAGAAAGTACTATTTCTAACCTTCATCATTCAGCAGAAATTAACAATAACTCAATTGATGATGGTACCTTAAAAATGGATATCGCTACGCAAAAACAAATCAAAAAAATAGTAATATTTTTAGCAATTATATTTACCATTTTTTATGTTCTATCTTTTTTTATTATGGATGGAATAATCTCTTTTTGTGTAATTAGTTTACTTTATTTATCACTACTATTTCTATCATTATACTTGATAAACAAAACATATTCTGAATTAAAAATTATTGAAAACAAAATATATAAATCTAATTTTTTGAAAAAAGAGAAATTTATTTGTAATTTAGATGATATTGCAACTTATTGTGAATTGGGAAATGGCGAAATTGAAATTATGGATAAAAATAATAAGGTTCTCTTTGTAGTACCAATTTACTGGAATAGTGACAAATTTTGTGAATTTTTAGAAAAAACATCAGTTAAAGTAACAATTTCAAGAGGAATTGATTCCTTAGCATATATATCATTATTATTTGCATTTTCATGTTCATATCTTCCATTTTTGCAAACAAACTCAATAACGGATATATTTTTAAGCATCGTCATTATACTATTTTTTCTATTATGGGGAATAAATGAAAAAATAAAATATATTTATGTAACAACTAGTTTAATTACAGTCAAAACAATTTTTGGTACAAAAACATATAAATATTCAGATTTTAACAAAATAATTTATAGAAGGAACAGCAAAGATGCAATTTTTATTATATGGAAAATAAAAGCTTATAACAACAAAAAACTAGTTTTTTCATACAGCCATATTAGTAATTTAGCATTTGAAAAAATGCTAAAATATTTTTCAAAAAATGATATTGAATTAATAGAAAAAAAGAGATTTCTATAAGGTAAATGTTAATATTCTTATAACATTTTACCTTGATAAGTATCTCTTTTTTTCATCTCTTTATCAATATCATTTAATACACAAAATTTCTTGATTAGCCAAGTTGGTTCAATTAAATTTTTAGGATCAGGATCAGAAGTAATTCGATGAATAACGATCTCAGGTCTTAAATACTCTAATTGACTAATGACAATATCAATATATTCTTCTTTAGATAATACTTTAAATTTCTTCTCCTGATATAAGTTTTCTAAAGGAGTATCTTTTACAATATTAAGCATATGAATTTTAATACCATTAATGTCAAGATGATTTAAGTATTTTACAGTTTCTATCATCATTTCTTTAGTTTCATAAGGAAGCCCATTAATAATATGAACAACAACTTCTATATTTCTTTTTCTTAATTTTTTTACCATTTCTTCAAATTGATTTAAACTATGACAACGATTAATTAATTTAGCTGTATCTTCATGAATTGTCTGAAGACCAAGCTCAACAGTTACATCAGTATTTTTATTCAATTCTTCCAAATAATCTAAAACTTCATCCTCAATAGCATCAGGTCTTGTCGCAATAGCAATTCCAATTACATTATCTTTTTTTAAGACACTTTCATATTTTTCTTTTAAAACAGAAAGTGGAGCATAAGTATTCGTATGTGCCTGAAAATAAGCAATATATTTCCCACTAGGCCATTTCTTAGAAAGTGTTTCCTTTATTTCATCAAACTGCTCACTTAAACTTTTAGTAATATCTCCTCCAAAATCTCCACTCCCTGACTTAGAACAATAAATACATCCTCCATAGCCAACTTTTCCATCAATATTAGGACAAGTAAATCCAGCATTTAAACTAACCTTAATCACTTTACAATGATATTTTTCTTTATAATGATAATTCAAAGTATGATATCTTTTATTATCTAACGAATATTGAAACATCTTCATCACCTGTATTCATTTTAAACATAAATTTTTTATTTGTAAAGACAATAGACTATATGCTATCTTCATTCTTTAACAAAAAAAACTTCTCTTGAAGTATTTTAAATAAATTAGCAATACAAATTGACAATTGCTAAAATAGGTGTTATATTATCAATAGTTAAGAATTTAACTAGAAATGAGGAATACTTATGGAAAAAGATAAAAAAGAAAAAAAACAATTTAAAGCTGAGTCAAAAAAATTATTAGATTTAATGATTCATTCAATTTATACAAATAAAGAAATATTTTTAAGAGAATTACTATCTAATGCTAGTGATGCTATGGATAAATTAGCATATCGTTCTCTTACAGATACTTCATTAAATATTAATAGAGATAATCTAGAAATTAGAATTGATATCGATAAAGAAAAAAGAAAATTAATCATTTCTGATAATGGTTGTGGAATGACCAAAGAAGAATTAGAGAATAATTTAGGAACTATCGCAAAAAGTGGTTCCCTAGACTTTAAAAAACTTTATGATAAAGAAAAGAAAGATGGTCAAGACATTGACATCATTGGTCAATTTGGTGTTGGTTTTTATTCAGCATTTATGGTAAGTGATAAAATTAAAGTAGAAAGTAAATCTGTTGATTCTGAGGATGCCTATATTTGGAAAAGTGAAGGTGCAGATGGCTATGAAATCAAAAAAGGAAAAAGAAAAGATACTGGTACAACAATCACCTTAAGTATTAAAGAGGATACAGAAGAAGAAAATTACAGTGAATTTTTAGATACTTATCATATTCAATCAATTGTAAAAAAATACTCAGATTATATTCGTTACCCAATCAAAATGATGATTGAGCATTCAAAACTAAAAGAAGGCAGTAAAGATGAATATGAAAAAGAAATCGTTGAAGAAACAGTAAATAGCATGATTCCTCTATGGAAAAAATCTAAAAAAGATATTACTGAAGAAGAATACCAAAACTTTTATAGTTCTAAATTCTTTGATTATGATAAACCATTAAAGACTATCCATACTTCTGTTGAAGGACAATGTAGCTATAATGCACTTCTTTACATACCAAGTCATCTTCCATATGATTTTTATACTAAAGAATATGAAAAAGGACTACAATTATATTCAAGTGGTGTCTTAATTATGGATAAGTGTGCTGACTTATTACCAGATTACTTTAGTTTTGTAAAAGGACTTGTTGATACAGAAGATATTTCTTTAAATATTTCAAGAGAAATTTTACAACAAAATCATTCACTTAAATTAATCGCTAAAAGCATTGAAAAGAAAATCAAAAAAGAATTAGAAACCATGCTAAAAGAAGATAGAGAAGCATATGAATCATTCTTTAAAACATTTGGTATGCAAATTAAATTTGGTGTTTATGCTGACTACGGTGTTCATAAAGATGATTTAAAAGATTTACTAATGTTCTATTCTTCAACAGAAAAGAAATTAGTTACATTAGATGAATATGTTTCAAGAATGAAAGAAGGACAAGAAAATATTTATTATGCTTGTGGAGAAAGTACAGATAAAGTAGATAATATGCCTCAAGTAGAAGGAATTAAAGAAAAAGGCTATGAAATTTTATATCTAACTGAATATGTAGATGAATTTGCTCTACAAACATTAACTACTTATAATGCCAAAAAATTTATGAACGTTTCTAACGATACCGTAGATTTAGATAATGATGAAGAAAAGAAAGAACTAGAAAAGGCAAATACTGATGCTAAAGATATGTTTGAAGTAATGAAAAAAGTACTAGAAAACAATAATATTTCGGATATCAAATTTACTCATCGTTTAAAGAAACATCCTGTTTGCTTAACAACAGAAGGAGAATTATCTGCTAGTATGGAAAAAGTATTAAATGCTCTACCAAACGACAATAAAGTAAACGCTAAAATGATATTAGAAATTAATGAAAAACATCCTATTAGTGAAAAAATTAAAACATTATATAAAGATAATAAGGATGAATTAGAAAAATATACAAAGATATTATATGCACAAGCAAGACTAATTGAAGGATTACCAATTGATAATCCAACAGAAATTAGTACTCTTATTTGTGACGTAATTTCAGAAAATTAGGAGATTTCATGAAAAAAATACTGAAAAGGATTGGTGCTTATTTCATCGATATGATGGTGGTAATGCTAATTACTCAATGTCTATCAGGAGTACCTTTCATCAATAAACAATTAGATACTTATAATAAGTATTATCAAGAATATTCAAATGCCTTAAAAGAATATAGTGAATTTAAATTAGAATTACAAAATAGTTTTAAAGATGAAAAAATCACTGAAAAAGAGTATATCAAAATTATTAAAATTAGTGATGATTATAAACAAGAAATAGAAAAATTCTATGATGACAAAAAAATTACCAAAAAAGAATATAAAACTATAAATAAAAATATGGATAATCATTATTTAAAAATCTATAAAAAATTATATTCTAAGGTAGAGAAGAATTCTATTTGCTACTTTATTATTTATTTAATAACAACAATTTTCTATTTCGTATTCTTCAATTGTTACACCAATGGAGAAACATTAGGGAAAAAGATTTTTCATCTAAAGATAGTAAATAATAAAGATAACAATAAAAAAGTATCAATATTAAGTTATATAATTAGAGCAATTTTTCTTTATCAACCAATCTATTACATCGTCAAATTAATTTGCGTAATGACTTTAAATGGAAATGATTATTATAGTGTGACATCTATTGTTTATGATATTCAATATTACCTACAATTTATCATTATCTTAACAGTGATGATAAAAATGGATGGTAGAGGATTACACGATTTATTAGCAGGAACTAGAGTAGCATCTTACAATAGAAAAGGAGAAGAAATTGATTATTATTCTAAATCATTTCTAACCAAAAGATTAGATGAAGAAATTATAGAAAAAAAAGAAAATTTAAAACAAGGTAATAAGAAATAATAAAAATCTTATCTCTATTTTGAGATAAGGTTTTTATTATACTAAGTAATATAAATTATGCTATAATAAATTATCGAGGTGATAAATATGGATATAAAAGATTATCAAAAATTAGGTGGTTATCAATACGCTTATGAAACAGAAACTGTAATAAAAAAAGAAACAATACAACCAGGAGAGTATTTTATAATCGATTTTTCTAAAACAAGTCTTGGCTCAAATACTTTAAATGCAATAAAATTTGATGTAAAAAAAATGAAATTATTGATAGAAACTATTAATTTAGGAAAAGAATGGAAATCAGCATTTAAAAGCAATTTGAATGATATTCCTATATTATTTAAATATTTAGGAGAAAATAAAGCAATAGAACCATTAACAGGAGAAATATTTATTATTACCTTTCAAAGTGAACAAAAGAATTTAATTCATAAGGAATATAAAAGAGATGATTTTGATTATCTATTTGAAAATCAAAAATATTATAATAAATATAGAACATTCCCCTTAATTATTTCAGGGGAAGATATTTATTTTCAAAGACCAAAAAATGAAAGTAAAATAAAGTACTATCAGGTAGCAAAAAAGTTAAACTTAAAGCAATTAATTCAAAATTTAATTCAAAAATATCAATTAGATTTTATAAGAAACTACCAAGAAGTTGTACAAACTAGATTTTATGATATTGCAAATGTAGATAATATAATGTATGACTTTGATAGAAGTTTAGAAGAAAACATTTCTTTAAAGAAGAAATTAAAAAAATAATATAAGTTATAATTTATTAAGAAAAATTCTATAAAAGTATTTTACAAATTAAATAAAATACAATAAAATCATATAAAAACTAATTAAAATTCCTTGTTTATTTAGAATTTTGATGTTATAATTGGTAATGAATCAGAAGGGAGGGATAGAAATGTCAGTAAATGTTAGAAATAATAATATCGATGGAGCTCTTAGAATCCTTAGAACGCAATCGGCCCCAACCCTTTCTGTACTAAGAGATAAAAAAGAATACAAAAAGCCTGGAGTAAGAAGAAGAGAAGAAAAGAAAAAAAATACCATTAATTCTAGAAGAAATAGTAAGAAAAATAATTATTCAAATAGAAGTAATAGTAAAAAATATGCTGCTTAAGGGAGATGATTAAAATGAGTTTAGCTGAGAAAATAACAGAAGATGTAAAAATAGCAATGAAAAACCAAGATAAAGAAAAACTAAATGTTATTCGTATGGTAAAGAGTGCTATTCAACTTGCTAAAATAGAGGCAAAACATGATTTATCTGATGAAGAAGTAATAGATGTTATTTCTAAACAAATTAAAATGAGAAAAGATTCTATCGTTGAATTTGAGAAAGCATCTCGTACTGACTTAGCAGAAAACTATAGAAAAGAAATAGAAATTTTAAAAGAGTATATGCCAGAACCTTTATCTATAGAAAAAGTAAAAGAAATCATTGATAATGCTTTTGATAAAATAAAACCAACTTCACCAAAACAAATGGGACTTATCATGAAAGAAGTAACTCCTCAAGTAAAAGGAAAATTTGATATGGGAGAAGTTAGTAAAATAATAAAAGAAAAATTAAGTGGTAATTAAAAAATAGTGAATAGAATATTCACTATTTTTTAGCATCAAAAATATAATATGCTATATTGCTTTGATTTACTTCTTTCTTTGTATAAACAGTTCTAGTGTGGGATCCATTTGGATCGTTAACATGAATTTTCCCTTTACTATCAACACCTGTTAAAACAATAAAATGCCCACCACTAGTAAATAGACCAGCTCCTTGATAACTAATCACAGGTCTACCATTTTGAAGAGCCTTGATTACAGTATTTAAATTTTTTGTAGTTTTAGTGGTTCCAACTTTCCATTTTTTTGCTGCAGCAGGAAACAAAGTTCCATTAGAACCAATTCCATTGAAATGACCATTTTTATCAGCCCAAGTTGCAACAGTTTGAACTGATACTTTTTTTCCAGTAAGATATTGAATAACCATTGTCGTAGAAACAATTCCACATCCATTAGCGGCCATTGAAGCACCACTATGTACAGGAAATGTATAACTAGAATACTTAGGATCATTTTGTTTTATATTAGGAATTTTCATAATATTAGCACCAGTTACAGTTACTGTACATTTCGCTGTTTTTCCATTAGAAGAACGAACAGTAATAGTAGTTTTACCAGCTTTCAAAGCCGTAACTTTTCCATTTTGATTGACAACAGCAACTTTTGGATTACTACTTTTCCAAGTTAAATTTTTATTAGAAGCACCAGATGGAGAAACGATAGCAGTTAATGTCTTATACTTTTTAACTTTCAATTTAAGTGTTTTTTTATCTAATCTAATATTAGATATATTTTTAGAAGAATTATTACTATTATTTCCAGTGTTAGTAGAAGACCCTCCACTAGAATTAGTATAATCATCAAAACTTTCCTTAGAACTAATATCTTTATTATTTGAAAGTTTTAATATAGTATCAAGTTTAGCTCTCTTATAGCAAGTAACGAAGTCAGAATCTAAAACAACATCTCCCATTAAATTAACAAGAAAATTAACAAAAGTAGGAATCAAAAATAGCGCGATACAAAGAATAGTTCTTTTAATCAATACCTTTCCATTCTTTGCCATCTCATCAGTACCATTAGCTAAAACACTTTTGGCTAAATCTACCATAGCCATTAAAATTAATCCCATAGGAATAATAATCCAAACAATTTTAAGAAGCTGCTTAATAAAAAAAATAATTCCTAAAAATGTAGGTTCACTACATAAATCAATTAAAGATAAAATCACTTATACCACCTCTATTAAAATTATAGCATTAAAAAAAATAATAAGCAATTAATTTAATATGAAGAAAAAATATAAAAATCAAAAAAAATACTTACACGAAAATTTTTTTTGTGGTATATTGAATAAGCGACAAATTTTATTGTTAGAAAGAGGTGTTTATTTTGAAAAAAATCGATTTAGGAAAAGATGATATTAATAAACTATTATTATCATTTTCTATCCCATGCGTAATTAGCATGTTAATCAATTCCATTTATAATATTGTTGATCAAATATTTATTGGAAAAGGAGTAGGAACATTAGGAAATGCTGCTACTAATGTAATATTTCCATTAGTCATTATTTTTAATGCCGTAGCCGGACTAATTGGAAATGGAGCCGCAGCAAATTTATCTCTAAAACTAGGAGAAGGAAAGAAAGAAGAAGGAGGAAAAATTATTGGTACTTCTTTTACACTTTCTATACTAGTTTCCATCATTTTAAGTATTTTATCTTATCTCTTCTTATCTCAATTAGTTTATGCTTTTGGTTGTACAGAAAAAGTTTACCAATATGCAATAGATTATGGAAAAATTATTATTATAGGCGCTCCATTCATGATGACATACTCAGCCTTAGCCCAAATCATAAGAGCAGATGGTTCACCAAAATATTCCATGATTCTATTAGTAGTAGGAGCAATATTAAATATTATTCTAGATCCAATTTTTATATTTAGTTTTAATATGGGAGTAAAAGGAGGAGCAATCGCAACCGTTATTGGACAACTTGTATCATTTTTAATGGCAGTTCTTTACTTAAAAAAATTAAAATCAGTAACCATAAAAAAGGAATCATTTAAACTAGATAAAAGTATTTTTAGAACTTTAGGACTAGGATTATCTTCTTTTATTACGCAAATGACAGTACTAACCTTATTTATCTTTATGAACAACATGATGACCAAATATGGAGCACATACAAAATATGGATCAGATATCCCACTATCTGTTTATGGAGTTATCTCAAAATTAAATAGCTTATATATTTCTACAATTTTAGGAATCTCTATTGGAGCACAACCAATAATAGGATTTAACTATGGTGCTCAAAAATATGATAGGGTAAGAGAAACTCTAAAAAAAGTATTAATAGTAAATTTAATAGTAGGACTTACTTTTAATGTTATTTTTTATTGTTTTCCTAAAGAATTAGTTAGTATCTTTATTTCAACCAAAGATCCTAGTTATAAATTATTTATAGAATTTGCCATTTTAATTTGTCATAGTTTCTTAATGTTAATGGGATTAAATTTCTTAGAAATGACAACATCAATCGTTGTCCAATCTCTTGGAAATGTCAAAAAAGCAACCGCATTATCCTTCATCAGACAAATCATTTTATTTATTCCAATAGCATGCTTTCTATGTATAACTTTAAACAAAGGAGTTAAAGGAGTATTACAAGCAGGACCAATTGCTGATGGAATAACCTTCATTATTGCTATTTTCATCATATCTAGTGAATACAAAAAATTATCAAATAAGACATTAGTAGAAGAAAATACTTCTATAGATTTATCTATAAATAAAGATTTATCCAAAGAAAAGATTATTATCACAATCTCAAGAGAATATGGAAGTGGAGGAAGATATGTTGGAAAAATATTAGCAGAAAATTTAAAAGTTCCATTCTATGATAAAGAGTTAATTACACTAACTAGTAAATCATCAGGACTAGGAAAAGAATACATTGAAAAAAGTGATCAAAAACTATCTAGTGGAAAATTCGAAGGGAATAATGACGATAGAATTTTTATTGCTGAAGAAAAAGTAATAAAAAAACTTGCTAAAACTTCATGTGTTATTGTAGGTAGATGCGCTGACTATATTTTAAAAGATAATAAAAATACAATTTCTATTTTCCTATACAGCAAAGATGAAGATAAAGTAAAAAGAGCAACAAAATATTATGGATTAGAAGAAAAAACAGCCTTAAAACAAATAAAAAAGATAAACAATGAAAGAGCTAGACATTATAAGTATTATACCAATAAAAATTGGTATGACTTTAACAACTATGATATAGCTTTAAATGTAGATACATTAGGGGTAGAGAACGCGGCTAAATTAATTGAAGAATACATAAAAAATCGAAGAAATAACTAAATTCTTTGATTCTTTTTCAACCAACATACCTAAATTAAATAACAAAATATCAAAAAAGTATTTTCAAAAAAATTAAAATATGTTATTATCATAATATAGATAGGAGGTCTATAAATAATGGAAAAAAATAGATCAGGGCAAGTAATTGCTATCATAGCATTAGTTGTCGGAGTAGTAGGAGTATCAATTGGGTTCTCTGCATTTTCAAATGCCTTAAAAATTCAATCAAGTGCAACCGTAACACCAGATAAAGATACACTAAACGTTGACTTTTCGAGTTCTGATCAAAGTGTTGAAGCAAACGAAATTACACCAGTTGTAACAGGATCAATACAGGCCACTAACGCTACAATTAATAACACAAGTGATCCAACAATTAGTAATTTAAGTGCTACATTTACTGAACCAGGACAAACTGCTACTTATAGTTTTTATGCTTATAATGCAGGAGAATTAACAGCATATTTAAAAAGTATAATTTATGGTAATGCTACTGGGGAAACAGCAACCAAAGTTTGTAAGGCAAAAGAAGGAACTACAGATGAATTAGTACAAAAGGCTTGTAATGGTATTTCGTTAAAAGTAAAAGTAGGTTCAGAAGCAGAAACAGCTAGTGGCTTAGGAAGTATTTCAGGCCATTCATTAGCAAAAACAAAAGCAGAAGCTATTACGGTTACTTTAGAATATGCTGCCGGTGCTGAAAGAGCAGATGGTGACTTTACCGTTTCATTTGGAGATGTTACTTTAAATTACAGTTCAGCAGATTAGAATAATGGCACGGTTTAACTGTGTCATTTTAAAGTTAGGAGGATAATATGAAAAAAAGCTATATAAAATTAATTATCTTTTCTTTCACTTTTATCCTTTTCTTCCTATTAAATAGTTTAAAATTTCAATTTTTAAATCAAACAATCCTAAATATTATTCTAATTCTATTATTAGGATTAGCTTACTTTTTATTTGGGTTTGAAAAAAATAGAAAACGCTATTGGAAAGATATTGTATTAGAAATTATAATTATATTAATTAGCTTTTTTCTAATGTATTATCTATTAGGAATTTTTATAGGTTTTGCCAAAACAAAAAATTACTTAACCATAACTTCCATAAAAAAATTTATTCTTCCAATAATTATTTATATTATTTTAAAAGAATATTTAAGATATCAACTAATAATGAAAGCAAGTGAAGAGAAAAAATTAATTTACTTAATTTGCATATTCTTTGTTGCATTAGAAAATACTGTTCCTTTTTCAATTCATCCACTTTCTTTTAACCAAGAAATGTTCTTGTTTCTTGCTTTAACATTTATACCATCAATTACAGAAAATATATTGTGTACTTATTTAACTCTAAATTTTGGATATATACCAGGAATAGTATATCTATTAATAATAAAATTATATTTTTATCTTCTTCCATTAATTCCTAATCCAAATGAATATATATATTCTATAATATTTTTTTTACTACCAGTTTTAATTTTTATTAAAATTAAAAAATGGCAAGAAAAAGATAGAACTAATCAAATAGAAAGAAAACAACAAAATAAATCAGGACTAATTTATTATTTACCAGCCCTAATCATTACTATAGTTTTAGTATATTTTATATCAGGATATTTTAAATACTATGCTATAGCAATCGCAAGTAATTCCATGAAACCTTGCTTTTATAAAGGGGATATAGTAATTATTAATAAAGAATATAAAAATTTAAAAAAGAAAGATATCATAGCCTTTAAATATGAAGGAACAGTAATTGTCCATAGAATTAATCAGATTATTAAACAAAAAAATGAATATTATATTTATACAAAAGGAGATGCCAATCATAATCCAGATAATTATAAAATAACAAAAGATATGATTTTAGGAGTAGTTAATTATAAAATTCCCTATATAGGATATCCTACTGTATTACTTAATGAATATTGGTAAGAGGTGATAATCAATGCAACAAAAAAAGAAAAAAACCACAAGAAAAAAATACAAGAAGAAAAATACAACTAAAAATTTATCTAATCACAAAAAAATCTTTGGTAAAATTTACATATCATATACCAAAAGATATCTAATATTTCTATTATCATTTTTTATTTTCTTTATTTTAGGAATCTATTTCATTATAAACTCAGCAGACTTTGTACAAGAAGAAAATATATTTTATCAAGAAAAAAGTAATATAGATTATTCAGTTTGTTTAAATGATAATGATTTTTATGAAGAAAAGTGTTTATCTAAAAACATGTCTTATATTGCTAGTCTAATTAAAGATATATCTCTAGATTTTAACTATCAATTTATAACTAACAAAGAAACATTAAATCAACCATTTGAATATGAAATATTAGCAAAATTAGTTATTGCTAATAACGATACTAATACAAATTATTATGAAAAAAAATATACTTTAGTAGAAAAAACTTCTAACAAAGTAAAAAAGATAGATAAGTATTATACATTAAATAAAAAAATTAATATTGATTATAATACTTATAATGAAATTGCTAACAGATTTAAATCACAATATGGAATAGATACCAATAGTTATTTAGAAATATATTTAATCACATATAACAAATCTTCTGCACAATACACGATACCATCATCAAGTGTTACATCACTCCAAATTCCTTTATCCCAAAAAGCAATTCAAATTAATTTAAACGCCAAAGAATTAAACACTAAACAAAATCAATTAGTAACAAGAAATCAGTTCCTATTATCAAATATAATTTATCTAATACTTGGGACATTATGTATCTTATTTTCCATTATTTATATCCTTACAGTAATAAAGATGAGTAGTATTTTAGGAAAGAAGAAAAATGAATATGATAAATATTTAAGCAAAATATTAAAAGAATATGATAGATTAATTGTAGAAACTTCTACTTATCCTAAAATAGAGGATTACCATCTTTTAAAAATTAATAGCTTTAATGAATTATTAGATGTAAGAGATAATTTAAGACTTCCCATTATGTACTACAATGTTACACCTCATCAAAAGTCACATTTCTATATTATTCAAGAAAAAAATATTTATTTATATACCTTAAAATTAGTTGATTTAACCAAAGAAAAAAATTAAAGAAGACTTAATTATCTATCTTTAATTTTTTTTCTTTTAATCAATCAATCCATTCTTCTTTAAAAAGCCTTTTGCCACATTACTAGGTTTCTGATTCAAAACATCAACATTATAATTTAATTCTCTCATCACTTCATCACTTAAATAAGGAGAAAGGGCTTCTAAAGTAATTTTTACTTCTGGATAGTTTTTAAGAATATTATCATTTACAACAGGTACAGCTTGATAAGGAAGAAAGAAATTCTTATCATCATCTAAAACAACCAAATTAAATTTTTTAATTAAAGCATCTGTAGAAAAAGCATCAACAACATCACTTTCTTTATTCATTAATGCAGTATAACGAGGAGCACCATCAATAGCAATTACTTTTTTAAAGTGAAGAGGATAGGATTTTTTAAGTCCTAAATAACAATCATTTCTTTCCATAAAAGTAAGAGTAGGAGAGAAAGTCAATTTACTAGAAATATTAGCCAAATCACTAATACTACGAATATTATATTGATTAGCCAAATCTTTTCTAACCGCTAAAGTATAAGTGTTATTAAAATTTAAATCATGTAAAATATTTAAATTATATTTTTCTTTAAATTCTTCTTTAGAAATACGATAAACTTTATTGGCATCAGAAATAGGTTGATGCTTTAAGAAACTACCATAAATTGTACCAGTATAATCTACATACATATCAATACTATTTTTCTTAATTGCTTCTAATACAATAGAAGAAGAACCCAAAGATAATTTCTGATTCACATGAATATTTGTATTATCTTCTACTAAATACTTTATCATATAAGATAAAATTTCTTGCTCAGTAAAATCCATACTACCAATAGTAATCGTTCTTTCATTCTTTTTATTAATAGTATAATTGGATAAGAAAAACCCAAGAAAAACAACAACAATCAAACTAAGAATAATTCCTTGCGTAAGAGGCCTTTTCCAAAAAGGGTTCTTTTTTTCTTTTTTAGATTTTTGAGGAGTAACCAAACTTTCAATAATTCCAAGAGCATAATCAATAAGTAATGCTAAAATACAAGCTGGAATGGCACCTGCTAAAATCTGTGCATTATTGACTGAACGTATACCAGCATAAACTAAATATCCCAAACCACCAGCTCCCACAAAGGCAGCCAAAGTCATCAAACCAACAGCACTAACTGCCGATATACGAATCCCTGCCATAATCACTGGAAGAGCAAGAGGAATTTGAATTTTAGTAAGTACCTGCCATGGGGTTAAACCAATCCCTGTAGCAGCCTCCAACATCTGCTCATTAATACTCTTAATTCCCGTATAAGTATTTTTAATAATAGGAAGAAGAGAGTAAAGAATAACCATTACAATAGCAGGTAATGATCCAATTCCCAAAAAAGGAATAGCAAACCCAAGTAAAGCCATTGAAGGAATCGCTTGAATTACACTAGCAATTCCTAAAATAGGCTTAGATAATTTTTGCTTATAACTAATCAAAACTCCAATAGGAATCCCAATTAATATAGCAATAAAAATAGATAACCCAGTAAGTTTAATATGTTCAATTAAAAGGTTTAATAATTCCTGATAATTAGAAGTAATATAATTAAAGAATTCCATCTTTACCCTCACTTTCTAAAAATTGTTGACTTAAACTAGTAATCAAACTACTCTTAGTAATCAGTCCCTTTAATTTATTTTTATTATCCACAACAGGAACTAACTTAATATTATTTTCTTTCATAATTTTTAACAAATCTACAATATTATCATTAGGATTAGCAGTAATAAAATCATCTTCAATAAAATCCTTGGCCTTCTTATTTTCATAATTAATATTAAATAAACTATCAGCATAAAGGATACCTTTTAATCTTTGTTCATTATCAATAACAAGTAAAGTATCCGTCTTATTCATTCTCATTTTATTCAAGCAATAAAATACTGAAAAGTTCTCTTTACAACAATTAGGATGTTCCATCATAATATCCTTAACTTTAATTAATTTAGGAGAATCCCAAATTCTCTTTTCTCCAACAAAATTCCTTACAAACTCATTAGCAGGCTGTTTCAGTATTTTTTCAGGTCGATCATACTGTACTACTTTACCTTGTTCCATAATAGCAATCTTATCAGCAAGTTTAATTGCCTCATCCATATCATGGGTTACAAAAATAATTATTTTTTTCAACTTATCTTGTAAACGAATAACCTCATCTTGAAGAGAAGATCTAGTAATCGGATCAAGTGCACTAAAAGGCTCGTCCATAAGTATAATATCAGGATCAGTTGCAAATGCCCGAGCAATTCCCACTCTTTGTTGTTGTCCTCCAGATAATTCAGAAGGATAACTATCCAATAATTCCTCAGAAAGACCAACCATTTTCATTAATTCCATCGTCTTTTCTTGAATCATTTTTTTCTCTTTTTTTTCTAACTTAGAAATAAGTTCAATATTTTGACGAATAGTTAAATGGGGAAACAATCCGGTTTGCTGAATAACATAACCAATACTTCTTCTCAACTTAATAGGATTTGTCTTTTTAATATCTTTCCCATTAATCATAATTTTTCCCTTAGTTGGTTCAATAAGTCGATTAATCATCTTCAAAGTAGTAGTCTTCCCACAACCACTTTCTCCAATTAAAACAACAATAGAATTATCATCTATCACGAGATTAATATTTTCTAAAATTTTTTTATCTTTATAAGATTTATAGACATTCTGAAATTCAATCATCTTACACCTCTATTTTCTATCTTCTTATTTATTATACAACACAAAAAAATAATATGTTTAATTTATAAATAAAATAAGAACAAAATTTTACAATTTATTAAAAGAAGTGTCAATTAGAGGAAAAACATTTTAATAAATTTCATTATTTGCTACAATTAATTTAAATAATAAAGGAGGATGTATATCATGAAAAATGAAAAATGTCCAAAATGTGGTTTTGGATTAGTAGACAATAACTATTGTGTTCGCTGTGGATATATTAAAAATATTACTATAGAAAAAATGGAAAAATATCAGGAACCAACAAAAGAAATAGAACTTTATTTAAAAGAAGATTATTTAAAAATATTACATCAAGAAAATATATTAAAAATACTTATTCTTGGACCATTTTATTTAGGATATTTAAATTTCCCAATATTAGGAACAATTCTAGAATTAATAGAATTAATTATTTTATATTTAGGATTTTCTATCAATAATTACTTATGGGAAGGAGGATTACCACCCCTAATCTTTTCCCTAATAAATTTTATTATAATTCGTATTTTAGAAGCTACTTTTTTTGATTTAATGATACTAAAACTTATTAACAAAAAAATAGATAAATTAAAAAAATCAAATAAAAAAGAAATATTTTATCAAAATAAAGGACATTCTATCTTGAAATTATTTATTTCTATTTTATTAACCATTCTCTTCCTTATAATTTGGGTTATTATCTATAGAATAATTCGAGGAAACGATTAACAAAATTCTATTTTAATAGGAAAAGATAATTTTAAGTATTTTTCTTGACAGATATACCCCCTATCCCTATAATAGTGCTTGGTGATGAATTTGAAAACTAATCAAAAAATAACAAAAAGAAATGAAGAAGAAAAGCAAAAATTAATTCGTAGATTAAATATCATAGCAGGACAAGTCAATGGATTACAGCAAATGGTTACAGCTGACAGATATTGTGCAGATATTTTAATGCAAATTTCTTCAACGACCAATGCCTTAAAAAGTCTTGGTAATGAAATTCTAAAAAATCATATGAAAAATTGTATGGTAGAGGATATCCAAAAAGGAAACTTAGAAGTAATAGAAGAAATTCTAGATTTAGTAAATAAATTGAAATAGGGGAGATGCTAAAATGAAAAAAATAGTCTTATCAATAGAAGGAATGAGTTGTAGTGCTTGTTCCATAGGATTAGAAAAATACTTAAAAAAGCAAAAAGGTATAATTGATGCTTCCGTTAATTTAGTAATGGCAGAAGCCTTAATTACCTATGAGGATAATTTGAATGAAGAAGATTTAGCAGAGATGATTAAAAAAGCTGGATTTAAAAGTTTAGGAAATAGAGATCTTCTTTCTAAAAAAGAAGAAACTAGCGGAAAAGGAAAATTAATCTTTTTTACCATATTAACAATTCTTGTTCTCTATATTTCTATGTCACATATGGTATCCCTTCCTCAAATACCTTACCTAAATATGATGAAGTATTCCAAAAATTATTCAATTATTTTATTTTTATTATCCATTCCCTATCTTATCTATGGAATAGACATTTTAAAAAGTGGAGTAAAGAACTTATTACATCAAACACCCGATATGGATACATTAGTAACAATAGGGGTATCAGCCAGTTTTCTTTATAGTATTTATAATACAGTAACCATTTTTTTAGGAAAAAACATGAACGTAGAAAATCTCTACTACGAATCTGTATGTACAGTAATTTATTTTATTAAATTAGGAAGATATATTGACCAAAAAAGTAAAAAGAAAACCAAAAGTGCAATTGAAGACCTAGTACAAATTACCCCAACGAAAGCCTATCGAAAAGAAAAAGATGAGATAAAAGAAATTACTATTGATGAAGTAAAGGTAGGAGATATTTTAGTTTGTCAATCGGGAATGAAAGCATCCGTAGATGGAATCATTACCGAAGGAGAAGCTTATTTTGATGAATCCTTTTTAACAGGAGAATCAAAACCCATAAAAAAGAAAAAAGGCGATTCTATTATGGCAGGTAGCTTAAATATAGATGGAGAAATCTCCTATCAAGCAAAAAAAATAGGAAAAGATTCCACAATATCAGAAATGGTTCATTTAGTAATAGAAGCAACAAATAGCAAAGCACCCATTGCTCTTGTTGCAGATAAAGTAAGCAGCATATTTGTTCCTATTGTAATACTTATTGCCATATTAACCTTTATTCTTTACTTAGGATTAGAAAAAAATTTAGCCATTGCACTAATTCATTTTGTAACAGTCTTAGTTGTGGCATGCCCTTGCGCATTAGGATTAGCAACACCTCTAGCCATTGTCATTTCTGAAGGATTATGTGCCAAACAAGGTATCTTAGTCAAATCTAGTGAAGTATTAGAAAATGTAAGTAAAGTACAAAGTGTTGTATTTGATAAAACAGGAACCCTAACATATGGAAAATTAAAAATAGATAAGTTTTACAATGAAAGTACTTATTCAGATCAAGACTTTCTAGAAATCATCTCCGCCTTAGAAAAATCTTCCTCTCATCCAATAAGTTCAGCTTTCCAACAAAATCATTCTAAAAAATATCTAGTAAAAGACTATCAAAATATTGCTGGAATAGGTTTCTCAGCAAAAATAAATAAAAATGAATATGCCATCGGAAATAGAAAAATATTACAAAAATATAATTTAAGAAATTCTTTAAACAGAAAAGAAGAAGAATTAGCTAAAGAAGGAAATAGCATTATCTATATTATAGAAAATAACAAAATTATCGGATTAATTGGGGTAAAAGACATCCTTAGAGAAAGTTCCAAAGAAGTAATTTCTCTTTTAAAACAAATGAATAAAAAAGTCATCATGCTAACAGGTGACAACCAACTAACAGCAAATGTCATCGCCAGTTCCTTAGATGTTGATGAAGTTGTAGCCAATGTCATGCCAAAAGAAAAAGAAAACTACATCAAAAATCTAAAAAAAGCAGGAAAAGTAATGATGATAGGAGATGGTATCAACGACGCACCAAGCCTAGTTAGTGCAGATATTGGGGTATCTATTTCTAGTGCAACAGATATCGCAAGTTCTGCAGCCAACGTTATTTTAATGAACGATAACTTGCTAAATATCATAAATTTATTTATAATAAGTAAGAAAACAATTTCTAATATTAAACAAAATTTATTTTGGGCATTTTTATATAATATCTGTATGATTCCTCTTGCTATTGGAATCTTTCCTATTAAAATGAATCCCATGATTGGATCACTTGCTATGACATTAAGTAGTCTAAGTGTCGTATTAAATGCCTTACGTTTAAAAAAAATTACATTAAAATCTCACTAATAAAGGAGGAAAATCATGATATATTTAGATTATGCAGCAGCAACTCCCGTTGATAAAGAAGTCTTATCACGTTATATTGAAGTAACCAACAAATATTTTGCAAACCCTAACTCATCTCATCAATTAGGACAAGAAGCTAACAATATTATTCAAGAAGCAACAAAAAAAATAGCTTCCTCTTTAAAAATTGATCCAGACGAAATTATTTATACCAGTGGAGCAAGTGAATCAAATAATCTTGCCATCAAAGGAATTGCAGAAAGATACAAGAATTTTGGAAGACATATCCTAATCAGTAGTTTAGAACATAATTCTATCGTATCATCAGCAACAAGACTACAAGAACAAGGTTTTGAAGTAGAACTTCTTCCCATTAATCAAGAAGGATTAATTGATTTAAATATTTTAAAAAGCAAAATAAGAGAAGATACCATCTTAGTAAGTATTTGTACAGTAGATAGTGAAATAGGATTAAAGCAACCAATAGAAGAAATAGGGAAAATTCTAAAAAATTACCCCAACTGTCACTTCCATACTGATGCCACACAAGCAATGGGAAAAATTCCTCTTGATTTACAAAATATTGATCTTCTTACTTTTGCTCCCCATAAGTTTTATGGACTAACAGGAATAGGTGTCTTAATCAAAAAGAAAAATACCAGTCTTCGTCCTCAAATAGATGGAGGAAAATCCTCAACAGTTTATCGTAGTGGAACACCAGAAACAGCCAATATTGCAGCCTTAGAAACAGCCTTATCAATAAGTTTAGCTACAAGGCAAGAAAGATATAAAATAGTTGAAGAATTATATAACAGCTTAAAAGAAAAACTTCTTACTTATCCTAAAGTAACCATCAATAATACAAAAAATTCTATTCCCTATACATTAAATTTCAGTATCAAAGGAGTAAAAGCAATAGAAGTACAGCAACAATTAGAAAAAAATAAAATATATGTTTCTACCAAAACTTCTTGTTGTCCTATAGCAACCCCATCAAAATTAGTTTATGCTCTAACAAAAGATAAGAATAAAGCTTCTTCCTCAATTAGAGTAAGCCTATCCCATTTAACCACAAAAAAAGAAATCGAAATCTTTATCAGTATTTTTGATAAAATTTATAAGGAGAATGAAGAAAATGGAAAAATATAAAGAAATTGAACGAAGTATCATCAAGAAATATCGAAAAGAAATTTGGAGTCGCTTTGTAAAAGCCGTCATTGAATATCAACTAATAGAAGAGGGAGATAATATCATGGTCTGTATTTCAGGAGGAAAAGATTCCTTTCTCCTTGCAAAATGTATTCAAGAACTACAACGTCATGGAAAATATCACTTTGATGCCCATTATGTAGTCATGGATCCGGGATATAATGAATATAACCGTGAATTTATTTTTGATAATGCCAAAATACTAGATGTCCCAATTGAAATGTTTGATTCCAATATTTTTGATGTTGTTAGCGAAGTAGACAATAAAAGTGCTTGTTACTTATGTGCAAAAATGCGTAGAGGATGTTTATATAATAAAGCCAAAGAATTAGGATGTAACAAAATTGCTTTAGGCCATCATTTTGACGATGTAATTGAAACAACCCTTCTTTCTATATTATATGGATCAGAAATCAAAACAATGATGCCCAAACTCCACAGCGATAATTTTGAAGGATTAGAACTAATCCGCCCATTATATTTAGTGAAAGAGTCCTCAATTATTTCCTGGAGAAATACAAATGACTTAACTTTTATTAATTGTGCTTGTCGATTTACAGAAGGATGTTCTTTAATTAATGATGGAACAAGTAAGCGAAAAGAAGTAAAAGAACTAATTAAAAATTTAAGAAAAATTAATCCTAATGTTGACCATAATATTTTTAAAAGTTTAGATAACGTAAATTTAAATTGTGTATTAGGAATAAAAAAAGATGGAATATATCATAGCTTCCTAGAAGATTATGATGGCAGAAAAAAAGGTATCAAAAATTAAGTTCAATGTTGAGCTGAAAAAAGATATCTTTTTTATTTATATAAAATACTGAAATAGAATTTTTCTTTCATATTATATAAACATATAGATATAAATATAAATAAAGTTAAGTAATAGACGAGAATAAATAAAATGTGAAAGGTAATTTAAGTATTATTTTTGCAAATAATCCAATATAAATGAAAAGATAAAAAAGGCAAATAAAATTACAATATCATGAGCAATTATCCCGTTTGTAAAAAAAATGAAAAAAAACGCAAAAAATGATTGACAGTTTTACTTTATTCTGATAAAGTATTAATTGTCCTTTTGAAAGAGGCAAAAAAATTAAATAAAGCCTTAATTTAATTGGATTTACAATAAGATTATAGCAAAGCAAAAAAACTGAAAAAAAGTAAAATTTACTATTGACTTTGATTTAAAACTTTGTTATAGTATATGTTGTCTTTGAAAAAAAGATTGATGTTCTTTGAA
>CAKOUR010000002.1 GCA_934120635.1 uncultured Bacilli bacterium
CTATAAACACTATCTTTTCTTTTAAGGATGACCTTTTAACAAATAAAAAAATCATCTCATATTGAGATGATATCTATCACAAATGTTCGAAAAGTTTGAACAGATTCGTCACTGGAGCCTTAACTATACACGTATGCGAAATTAAGACTATAAGATTTGATTAAATCTTTCTGATAAATCAATTATACCATTTTGTTAAATGTTTTCAAGGAGTATGGAAAAAATTGTATTTTAATGTATAATAAAAGAGAATTTTATTGGAAAGTAGGTAAATTCAATATGTGGATTTTTTTATGTTTATTGTCGGCTGTAACATCAGGATTAGCATCTATCATTATGAAGAAATGTTCTAAAAATAATAATGCTAAATCAATTGCGTTAATAGGGCTGGCAACAAGTAATACTTTATATATAATAGTGTCTATTTTATTTACAAATGTATTAACGAATTTTAGTATTAAAAATTTTCTTCAAATTGCACCATTAACAATGTGTCAAATGATAGGTTATATATGTGGCATATTATCAGTAAAATATGCTAGTGTTTCTACTGTTATACCAATTAGAAAATGTAATACAATAGTTACATTAGTTTTAGGAATATTAATTTTAAATGAATCTATACCGATTTTAAAATTAATATTATCATTAATTCTCGTAGTTTTAACTATATTAATTGTTAAAGAAGATAAAATTACTGAGGATAAAGATAGTAAAAAGGGAATTGTATTTGCATGGCTTTTTGTTCTTTTTAACGGAGTATCATCAATGTTAAATAAATACTATATAATCACTTTTGTGAATCCTCTAGTTGTAACTTTTTACTATAGTTTATTTGGGCTTTCTATAGTAGTGTTGTATTGTTTTTTTACTAAAAGTTGGAAGTGCTACAATTTAAAAAATATAAATAAATCGTATATGTTATTTACTTATATTTTATTTGACTTTGTATCAAATTTAAGTTATAGATTTTGTTTAGTAGATGGTCAAGTCTCATTAGCACAACCAATACATTCTAGTTCTATAATTATTACTATTATAGGATCATATTTTATATTAAAAGAAAAAATATCCAAAAAGAAATGGTTAATGATTGCTGGAGTAATTATATGCGTAATGTTGTTGTCAATTTAATATAAAAACAAGACAATGTTGATTGGCATTGTCCTTATCTTTTTTTATAGATATATATTTTGTGTACTATTTTGTGATCTTAAATATTCAATATTTTCTATGGTATATTTCCATTTTTTAGTTTTGATTTTTTTGTTACTTCTGGAATTTTAGTCTCATATTCTATTCTGTGATATTATTTATATAAAATAAAAACTCACGAACTTTTAAGTCCGTAAGTTGATTTCAAATGGAGCCTTAACTATACACGTTTACGAAATTAAGACTATAAGATTTGATTAAATCTCTCTGATAAATCAATTATATCAAAGATTAAGATTATTACAATACTTTTGATAAAATATCCTATATCTATTTAAAAAAATGTCAAAATATGTTATTATTATAATAGTTTTGTATCATTAAGATTATGATACTTTTTTTATTGGACATAAAATAAAGGAGGGATAATATGTCAGTAAATACTTATTTAAGTGACTCTGCTTCTAATTTAGTGCTTTCTACAAAAGAAAAAGAAAGCATCACTACTTCTATTAATACGTTAGAAATAAGATTGGAATCATATTTCGGTGCCAATATTGAAGAAAAATTTAAGTTTGGTTCTTATACAAGAGTAACTATTCTCCCAAGAAAAGTTGATGAAGAATCAGATGTTGACTATATGGTTGTATTTGATAATTCTAATAATTATACTCCACAAACTTTTTTAGACAGGTTAAAAAGATTTGCAGAAACAAAATATTCTACATCCGAAATTTATCAATCATCACCAACTATAGTATTAGAATTGAATAATATAAAATTTGAATTAGTACCCGCTTACAAAAACTGGGGAACATATTATATACCAGATGGTAAAGGCGGATGGATGCCGACATATCCTAATGATTTTAATAATACACTTACTGAGACAAATAATAATAATTCATATAAAATAAAGCCATTAGTTAGATTAATTAAACATTGGAATGTAAATGTTAATTATCGCGATTTAACATCATATCGTATAGAGGAATGTATTGCAAATAATATGAAATATTCATATATTACTTGTACTAGCTATACAGATTATGCAAAAAAGGCTTTTAATGAATTAAAAAATTTAACATATGATGCAAGTATCACTAATAGAATAAATCGCGCAATAGAAAGAATTGATAAAGCGTTAGAGTATGAAAATGATGGAATGCCTTATTCTGCTTTATCTGAAATAAAAAAAGTATTTCCAGAGGTATAAGTATGGATGAATATATTAATGATGTTGATAAAGATTTTAGATTATGTATTAAGTTAGAAAAACTATTAAGTATATTTTATTATGTTAGTGCTGTCATATCTTTAATTCTAAGTATTAAATTTAATAATATATTATGTGTTACTCTAATTGTACTACACATTTTATATATAATAGGAGATACCATAAATGATATGATTTTCAAAAATTTTGCGGAGAATGAAAGAAGAAAAACTTTATTATCTAATGCATATGGAAGTGAACTTACTGACAAAAAAACAGTAGGATATTATAACAATAACGAGAAGAATTCAATAAAAAAATTAGGAGTAAATGTATTTGAAAGTACATTCTTTACTAAAACTAATACGAATATAATGATTAAACAAAATACTATTAAAATAATTATTGATGTTATAATATGGTTGGTAATAATTTTAATAATGAAAGATAAAAATATTGTTTTATGCATTACTCAGAGTATATTTTCATCAGAAATATTAATTAGTTATTTTAAATTGTTATATTTTAACAATAAAGTTAATGGGATATATAATAACCTATTTACACTTTTTGTTACTAACAAGTATTCTAATAAGAACGAGTCACAGTTATTAAAATATGCTTTTGAATATGAATGTTTAAAAAGTTTTGCCCATATGTTATTATCTTCAAGTAACTTTAATAAAAATAATACAAAATGGACAGCAGATTGGGAAACTATTAAAAAGAAAATTAAATAAAGGAGAAAAATAATATGAAACAAGAATTAGTAAGAATAAACTCTATGGATGAAATAGAACAACCAGGGATTTTATATATACCTGATAAAACAACTGATAAGATAGTAATTCATGTACATGGATTAAATGGTAATTTTTATGAAAACAGATTTTTAGATACATTAGCAAAATCGTATACAGATAAAGGATATGCATTTTTAACATTTAATAATCGTGGTAAAGATTTTATTGCAGAATTACTTAAAGGTGATGGTTTTACTGTTATAGGTGGAAGTCTAGAAAGATTTAAAGACTGCATATTAGATATTGAAGGTGTAGTAAGTTGGGTTAAACAAAAAGGTTATAAAGAAATAACTCTTGAAGGACATAGTTATGGATGTAATAAAGTACTATACTATTACAATAAAAAGAAAGAAGATTGTATAAATAAAATAGTTTTATTAGCGCCATGTGATATTCCTTCAGAAGGAAAAAAGTTTTTAAGTGAAGAAGAATATAATAAGGCAAAAGTAGAATCAACAAGATTAGTAAACGAAGGTAAAGAAAATGAATTAATAGATTTTTCTGTTATGGCTAATGGAAAAATTGCAGCAGGAACATATTATAATGATTTTTTACCAGGTGGAGAAAATGATTTTATTAGATACACAGAAGATATAAATGATATGAATGAAGTTCTTAATAGTATAGATATACCTGTATTAGTTGTGTTTGGAGATGCAGATGAATGTGTTCTAACTCAACCTATAGATAAAGTTAAAGTATATTTAAACAATAATATTAAAAATTGTAATATTAAAATTATAAATGGAGCTGATCATTCTTATTGCAACAAGTATGAAGAATTAGGAATTATAATAAGTAAAAATTTTTAAAGGAGAAATATAGTGATGAGTGATTTAGAATTTATGAGTAAATTTAAACCAGAAACAAGATGTATAAAAGAATTTGAACATTGGATTATTTGTATTAGAGGAAAACAAGCAACATTAGGTGATGCTGTTATTCTTTTAAAAAGAGAAACTCCTTCAGTTGCAAATATGCTTCCAGAAGAAGGTGCTGAATTTCCAAAAGTTATCAAATGGTATGAGGATGTTTGTACTAAGAAATTTGGTGCAGTAAAATTCAATTATATTATTATGATGATGAGAGATTATTTTGTTCATTATCATGCGTTTCCTAGATATGACAACGATATAAAATTATTTGATATTGAATGGAAAGATATAGATTGGCCAGGTGCTATTAATTTTAAAGGTGGAGTTGAACTTTCTGAAGAAAAGTTAGACGAAATTAAAAATTATATGAGTGAATAAAGTTAAAAGACAATGCTTAGATCGCATTGTCTTTGTCATTTTCAATTGGTATATATTTTTTAAGTGTAGTATTTTGTAATTTTAAATATTCAATTTTAGTTTCAATTGCTCGTTCATCTTCAAAATATCCAAGATAATGAAATCTATTTTTTACTTTAATTAAGCATTCAATATTTTCTTCTAGTGCTTTAGCAATATTCTCTATAATATACTCATCTTTTTTAGGCTTTGGTTCTTCTTTAACTTCTGGAATTTTAATCTCATATCCTATAATTAAATTTCTAATATATTCAGACTGAGATAAGTTCAATTTTGAAGAATCTCTTTTTAAAATAAATTTTTCGTCATCACTTAAAAATACATTAATTTTATTATTTCTTATTCTCATAATTTAAGGTCTCCTTTCTAAAATTTAAGGGTATGGGAATTTCTATAATAGAATTTGTGCGGGAATACAAATTCAGTGCTTGCCAGACAAAATATGTGAGGACGTACTCACATATTTTCAGTATAAATTAGTTCTTTTAAAATTATTTCTTCTGCTGTATTTTTATAATTATTCATTAATTTTACCCATTCAAGTTGGTTAATTTCTTTATTTCTTTCAGATAGTTTTTCATCTCTTTTTTTATAACTTTTCATTAACTTATTTAGCAAAGTTTCTGCATCTTTACTTACTGAAACAAGATGATTAGTAAGTTCATCTTTTATTAAAAGTGTAGTATAAAGTGATTTTTTATGTGCTTTTAAATAATCAAGTTTTAACATTCCATACTTATTAATTGGTCCTTTTTTATTATTTTTTAAAGTTAAATTTGGTAATTCATAATCACCAGTTCTTGTATATTTTAACTCCATAATTTAATCATTTCCTTTCTTGTTTGATTTGTTAGGATTGTAAGTAACAATTCCATATTTTGTTTCAATATCTTCTTTATTTATAATTGATTTTGTTTTTATTTCAGTCAGTGATATTGGTACAATTCTTATAATTTTTTCATCTTTTTTAGGTGTAAACTCACCAATAATATTATCTGTATCTTCATCAATTTTTTCATAAAGCTGATACATTTTTGTTTCATAAAATTCATTCAATCTATCTAAATATTCCTGTACTTGTTCATTAGAAATATTCGGACTACCAATAATAAATTCTTCTTTACCATTTATCTCAACCGGTACTAATACATCTAATATTCCTTTATCTAAAAACTTCATTAGGTTATTAATATAACTCTTTCTAAAATTAATTTTATCTATATAAAGTTCATTGTTTTTATCTTTTATTAGAATAACGGATTCAATAAATTTGGATATAAATTCTTGCTTTTCATCTTTTGTTTTGCTTTCCCAATTTGTTTTAACAACGTCATTTAAAATTTCTAGTCTTATCATAGTTTCTCGTTCAATATCTCTATCTGCCATTAATTGTTGTGGTGTAAAAGATATATTATCTAGATTTAATAGTTCTGATTTCTTTTGTTCTAAAATTTCTAATTTTTCTTCAATTAGTTTATAATCTTCTGAAAAATCTTCCATTTCGACAATACCACTCATATATGCTTTTTTAATACGTTCTTTTTGTTTTATTAACCCATTAATCTCTTTATCTATATCATCAGTTTTTGTTGGATTGTGGTCTGCTAGAATAGGTAAAAAATACTTTTTAACTGCCATATCATACTCAACTAAATCATAGATAAATTGCATTAAACATTCTTCGATTTTATCTTCACGATAATTTAAATGACATTTTTCACAATTATAATACATATACTTTTTCTTCTTGCCACCAGAACCTTTACATTTCATTATTCTTCCACAAGTAGGACACTTAATCTTTTGAAAGAATAAATAAACTCTATCTCTAGTATAAGTTCTTTGATTAACTTCTTTTTGTCTTTGGCATTCTTCCCACATTGCACGTGATATTATTTGCTCAACAACATTCATATAAATAACAGGTTCTTTGTTTTCTTTTTTAGCAATTCTTTTATATTGCTCATAATCTCCCATATAGATTTTGTTATCAATTATCTTTTGAATAGTCGTGTCTTTCCATTTCTTTGGATTTAATAATTTTTCTTCATTAAAGACATTTGATATTTGTTGAAAACTTTTGCCTTCTAAATACATTTTAAATATTCTTTCAATAATAGGTTTTGTTGCTTCATCAACAATAGTTTTTTTATTGCCATCTTTCTTATATCCTAGTGGGGCAGGACCTGGTAAATGACTTGACTTAATTGCTCCATTAAGTCCAAATTTAGTTCTTTCCGATACAATTTCAATTTCTAACTGTGATAATACTGTTAGCATTCTTACAAAAAATCTTCCGTTAGCAGTAGAAGTATTAACATCATCTCTATCACAAACTAAATAACAATTATATTTTTCTAACTGAGAGATAAGTTCTTCTAAATCACGAACTGAACGAGTAACTCTATCTAGTTTGTAGGCTACAATATAATTAATTTTTCCGTTCCTCATATCTTGTAGCATCTCTTGAAATGCTGGTCTATGTTCCATATCTTTTGCAGATATTCCTGCATCTTCATAAACCTTAAATACTTCATAACCTTTAAATGCACAGAGTTGTAATAACTTTTCTTTTTGTTCTCCTAAAGAAAATCCTTCTCGTGCCTGATCCTCTGTGCTGACACGAATATAAACTGCTGCAATCATCCTTTCATTATTCATAATTTTTCCTCCTTTTCTTTTAATGAAAGGCACCAAAAAAGGTGTCACATAACAAGACACCTTATACTTTATATTGATTATTTACACGACAAAATAAACCAATATTATGGGAGTATATAAACTCTCAATTAATTAATGCCTTGCTATGTATTCTGATAAATCAGCAATGGGGATTTTCTTCTTTAAATTCCCAATATAAAAATGTTTTTGTTCATTGAAGAATAAATATAGTGTATCTCCAATAATTACTTTGTGTGGCTCAACATACGCTAGATTTGTATGTTCCACAATTCTTAGGTGACCCTCAATAATCTGGTAGGGTCTGTTATTAAATTTGCAAGACCAATTAATTTTGGCTTTGAGTTCATCACTCATATTGATTTTCTTTTTAATTATTTTAATCATATCACATCACACCTTTCTTTGCAATAACGCACAAAAAAATCAATCTTTTCAGATTGATTTAATCATTAACGTCACATTGGTGCGACGATTTTATCTTATGGAGCAGGTGATGAGAATCGAACTCACGTCAGGAGCTTGGAAGGCTCTTATTCTACCATTAAACTACACCTGCATCAAATAATACTTAATTTAATTATTGCCTTTTTGCTTAAGACATTTATAATTATAAAGGAAAAAATCTAAAAAATCAAGTATTTTTAGTTAATTTATAGAAAAAAATTAAAATATACGTTATAATTTTAATTAGGTGATACAGAATGTTTGAAAATTTAAGTGATAGATTACAAAATGTAATGCATAAAATTAAAGGATATGGAAAAATTACAGAAGATAATATTAATGAAATGATGAGAGAAATAAGATTATCCTTACTAGAAGCTGATGTTAATTATAAAGTAGTAAAAGAGTTTACTAATACAGTAAAAGAAAAGGCTTTAGGTGCTGATGTTAATCAAAAACTTTCTCCAGGTGAAGAATTTGTTCGTATTGTTAGAGATGAATTAACGGAATTATTAGGTGGAGAAACTGTTGAACTAATGGTAAATAAAAATCTAACTATTACAATGTTAGTTGGGCTTCAAGGATCTGGTAAAACTACTACTATTGGAAAACTTGCTAATTATTTAAGGAAAAATCATAAGAAAAAGCCTTTATTAGTTGCTTGTGATGTTTATAGACCGGCTGCTATTGATCAATTAAAAACATTAGGTAAAGAATTAAATATTGAAGTTTATACTGAAGGAAAAAAAGATCCAGTTGAAATTTCAAAAAATGCAATTGATTATGCAAAAGAAAATGGATTTGATTATATTTTGATTGATACTGCTGGTAGACTTCAAATTGATGAAAAGTTAATGGATGAGCTTGTAAATATTGAAACTGAAATTAAACCTGATGAAACTTTGCTTGTTATTGATTCTATGATGGGTCAAGATGCTATTAATGTTATTACAGGGTTTAATGATAAATTACCTTTAACCGGTGTTATTTTAACTAAATTAGATGGTGATACAAGAGGTGGTGTTGCCCTATCTGTTCGTCATTTAACTAATTTACCCATTAAGTTTATTGGTGTCAGTGAAAAAATGGATGGATTATCGGAATTTCACCCTGATCGTATGGCATCTAGGATTTTAGGTATGGGAGATATTTTATCCTTAGTAGAAAAAGTCTCTGATGAAATTAATGAAAAAGATGCTGAAGATATGGTTAAAAAGATGTCGAAGGGAACTTTCGATTTGGAAGATTTTTTAAATCAATTAAAGCAAATAAAAAAACTAGGTCCATTGGAAAATTTATTAAAATTATTGCCTGGTGCAAAAAAGATGGGATTAAACAATATAAAAGTAGATCCTAAGAAGATGGCACATACGGAGGCTATTATATTATCTATGACACCATATGAAAGAAAACATCCAGAAATATTAAAATCGTCTAGAAAGCAAAGAATTGCTAAGGGGTCTGGTACTACTGTTACTGAGGTTAATCAACTTTTAAATCAATTTGAAGAAATGAAAAAAATGATGAAGATGATGGGAAAAGGTAATTTTAAGTTGCCATTTTAATTAAGGTACTCTCTTCCCTTTTGTTTAAAAAAAATACTTAATGAGTTCTTTTTCTAAGAGAGAGAACTTTTTTAGTATTTTTATTTTTCTTTTAAATACATAATATCAATATCTACTAAAGTGTTTATTCCATTAATTTTTCCATCACTACATATTTGCCACATGTTATATTCCTCTTTGTCTTTACTATCGCTTGTATAATGCGCTAACCATGTATTATATTCTTCTTTATACCAAACTGTATCAAGATAATATTTACTAGAGTATAACAATGTTTGATACCCCTTTGTTTCTAATGGATTGAAAAAAGCATTTGCAATTTGATTTAAAGTATGAAAACTAAGATGATAACTTGTATATTGATTCCAATTTTCCCAATCAAAAGCTATTGGTAGGGATAAATTATAGTCTTTTAAATTTTTAGTTACCCACTCTGCTTGTTTTTTGGCTTCATTTGTACTTGTTGCATGTGAATAAAAATAAACACCAACTTTCATATTTCTTTTTAAAGCTGCTTCAATATTATTTATAAAATTAGGATCAATTTCTATTTTTCCTGACTTTTTAGATTGGCCACCTATTTTAATCATGACAAACTCTACTCCTTCTGATTTAATTTTGTCAAAATCAATTTCTTCTTGCCATTTTGATAAATCAAGACCTATTAACGTCTTTTCATTTTTATATTTTTTATAAATATCTTTAAAGTTGGTTATTGTTGTTGGTTCTGAATTTTCTTTTTTAGGAGTGTCTTTTTTTTCAGAAACAATTAAGGAAAATGACTTGCTAGTGACATTATTACTTTTATCTGTTGCTACAATTTTTAAAGGGTACTTCCCTACTTTGTTAAAATTATAATCTCCTATAATTTGACAGGTAACATCATCATCATAATCATCAGCACAAAATATTTTATCTAATAGATTATACTTATTTCCTTTTTCTATAAAATAAGTATTATTTACAACTACTGTTGGTGGTGTTACATCTTTAATTTCTACTAATGCATATTTATTTTCAATAAATCCATAATGATTATAATAAGAAATTTGAACTTTTCTTTTTCCTACTGTATTTGTATCTATTAAAGAATTTGTTACTAATTTACCATTTAGATTTTCTATTAAATCTTTGGTATGTATAGTATCCCTAAAATTATAAGTAATGTTTTTCTTTAAGATTAGATCTTCAGTATTTGTAAAATAGAGATATACAATCAAAGAACATAAAAAAAATAATGATATTGATAAGAAAACAAGTAGTTGGATCTTATGGTTTTGAAGATTTATTTTCATTTTACCACCTCAATATGTTTTATTATATCATTTATATTTTTGATAGTAAATTATTATTTTTAGTTAAAATTTTTGAAGATAGTTTTTTCTTGCTCTATCTTATACTATTTTATTTAATTTTGAATTAAAAAGTACTAAATTGAATTTTTGTTTTCTAATTTTATTGTTCTTTTTTTGCCATGACCTGCTAATGTGGGAATAAATTCTTCATAATGATAGTTTTCTTTTTTTATTTGATTATATGAATGTTTTAAGTGATAATACTGAATTAGCATTAAGGTCATAATATAGTACTTTTCTACGGCTTTATCATAATCTTCTTGTAAAATAGACTGATGAATATTTTTTAGAGCATTTTGATAAAGTCCTGAAGACATTTCTTTTTTATTCTTATCTTGTAAAATTTTATTAGCGATCATTGGTCCTATAACATCATATTCTTTTAAAATGGCATAGTATTTGGCATTTTTTTGGAGTATATTGTCACGAAAACTTCTGAAATCATCTAAAAGTTTATCGTGATCGTTTAATCCTAAAATTTTACAGCAAATTGTTGTTATAAAACATCCACTTGATTCTTCTTTTCTATAGATTGGACATTCATCGTAATTATAATCTCTACAATATTTATAATATTCTGTTTCTGCTACCCTTTGGTTAGTTTTATTGCACCAATAGTCACCACTGAAGATTCCTCCATTAAACTGATAATAACTGCACGACATTGTTATTCCTTCTTTCTTGGTACTTATCATATATAAAAAAAAGCACTTTGTCAATCTGATAGTGCTGGTAAATAATAAGAAAATAAGCTATAAAAGATTAATGAAAATGGTTTCCCAATTAAGATGATTAGAAGAAATTTTTTTAAGTTCATTTTGCTTAATCCTGCTATATAGCACAATAGATCATCTGGAAGTCCTGGTAAAAAAATTCCCCAAAAAAAGATTGTTGTAAATTGATTGTTTTGAATATATTTTAAATATTTATTAATAGTTTCTTCTGAAAAGAGTTTTTCTACTATTTTTATACCATAAATCCTAGATAAGAGAAAAGCTACTAATGAACCTAATACTAGTCCTATATAATTATAGATAAATCCTAATAATGGACCAAATGCTAAAACACCTGCAAGACAACTTGCCCCACCAGGAATTACTGGAAATACAACTTGAGCAATTTGTAATAAAATAAAAATTATACAAGCAAATATACCAAATTTTTTCATATATTCTGCTAAGACTGTTTTATCTTCTAACACCCCCAATTTAAAAGCATAAATAATAAATATAATTAGAAGTATTGTTGTAATTAATGTAATAATATTAAAAATTCTTTTTAGTTTGTCTTTCCGCATGTTATCACTTTTCTTTCTTTAATTAATCTATTTATATTATAAGAATTTTTAAATTAGCTTGTCAATTCTTTTCTCTTCTTTTTATTAGTTTACGTCTTTGTTGACTTAAGCTTTCTTGTTCATGTGTTAAATTAATATATTCTTTGGTAATATCTTCTTTAGCCATTGCACTAAAAAGATCAAAATCTATATTTTTAAGACTTCCATATTTTTGATAGGCTAATTGATAGATTAATTTTTTTAATTCTTCTATTTTTTGCTTGGGAATATTCCAATACTCTAGTTCTTCTATTCTTTTGAAGATGGCTGCAAAACAAATCATATATAATGATTCGTGATATTTTCTTTTTTGTATAGGAGAAATGGAATTCATAATACCATCAGTAATTTTAAAAATATCTAATATTTTATTGTTTACTTGATAGTTAATAGATGAAACTCCTCTTCTGATATCTCTTCGATAAAAGTAATCATTATTACTTAGCTCTAAGATATTTTTTGCTTTTATTGCAGATGTTATGGTAAATAAAATATCTTCCCATTTGCAATTTTCAATAAATTTTTTCCCTTTTAAAAATGACTTTTTAAATAGTTTATTACAAACTGATGGGCTTAGATTAGGAAGTTCATCTATTTTGTTTTTATTTGTAATTAATCTAAAATGTTTTGTCAATGAATAATTTAAGTTTTGATTTAAATAAGAATTATCTTTAACAAACATAATTCTAGTTTCTATAATATCTGGTAATTTATTTTCTTTAGCTAATTCATACATTATTTGATACATTGTTTTGCTCACATAGTCATCGCAGTCAACGAAACCAATATATTCTCCATTAGCAATTTCTAAACCTTTATTTCTAGTTGCTCCTTGACCTATATTTTTTTTGTTTTGATATACTTTTATTTTAGGATATTTTTGTGAATATTTTTTTAAAATAGCAAGTGATTTGTCATTTGAAGCATCATCAATTGTAATTATTTCTATATCTTCTAGAGTTTGGCTGATTAATGAATCTAGGCAATCTTTTAGATATAGTTCTCCATTATGTACTGGAACTATAATACTTATTTTATTTTTATTCAAAAAAAGTCACTTCCTTATAAGTATTTATATTATACTACAATTTTTAATTAAGAAAGAAAAACTAACTTCTAGTTAAGTTTTATACTTCTCAGTTATTAATTTTGACTTTCACTTGTATTTAAATTATTTTTTTTGAATTTATGTTAAAATTAGGTAAGAAATTTGATAAAGGTGGTAAAAATATGAACAAATATGATTTTAATGATATAGTTATTAAAATTAAGCTTTTAGAGTTGAAGTTAAAAAGAATTTCTTTTGAAAAGAGACATCATAATAATTTAAAATATCATGCTTTTTCTTTTAAGAAAAGAAAAAAATGGATAGAAAAATATAATTTTTTATTAGAGGAAGAGGAAATAAGTTTTGCTAATTTATATAATGCTTATGAAGAATTTTCTCAAATGATGTCGCTAAAAAAAAAGCAATAAATATTATGCTTTTTCTTGATTATTTGCCTTATATTCATATAACATAAATATTCCATCTTTATGGAGAAGTTTGTAATTAGATGAGGCAGCTAAAATTTGATTTAAATCTGTATTCTTATATATTAGAATATGGGTTATTCCATATTTTTGAAATACTCTACCATATTTTTCAGTAATTTTCATTGATTCATTAAAAATGTCTGTTTTATGATTAAATGGTTTAGTATATAGATCACTTCTTGAATCTACAAATACTTTTATATCTTTATAAATTAGATAACTTCCAAAATCGTACTCATTATAGAGTTTGACTTTTTTCATGTCTAAATTTTTTTCCATATAATCTACCATAGTTACTGGATAAGTATTAATATCTATAAATTGTTCTTTACTATTAATATGATAAACAATTCCTGATGTAATGATAATAGTTACTAATACTATGAAAACACTATACCATGGTAATTCAAAATCTAAAGTATTGGTGCTATTAATTAAACCGATATTAGAGATTAATCGACATAAATAAAACATTCCTATTACTGCTAATAGGGCAATATGTCTGACTGATAGAAATGACATAAATAATAGTCCTAAAATCATAAATAAGTCTGAAAGGCGAATTTTTACTTTGGTAAAGATTAATGGAACAAGTAATATAAATAAGTATCCTATTACAAAAAAGTTTTCTATTAATACTAATGGTTTATGTTCATTAATATATTCCATAGTATTTCCCTGTAATATTTTGATAAAGTAAGTATAAGGTACATCTCCAATTGGAGTTAATAATCCTAATGGTAAACTTATTAAGAAAACTAATCCTAAGTATTTGATATTTTTATTTTGAGTAAGTTCTATCTTCTTTTCAAAAATTCCTAATTTTGGTTTGTTTTTTATTTTGACAGTTATTCTTGAAATGAAGTATTCTGCTAAGTATGGTAACATTAATATGAAATAAAATGGCCATACTGCGGCATGAAGATTAGCAATTAAAATACTTATAAGTAATAATCCAATTATATATCTTTTTTTTCCTTCTTTTAATAAGTTTTCTATTAAAATAATTTCTATTAAAAATAGTAAATAAGTAATTAATTGGGCTCTTGTTGTTATAAATCTTGCTAACATTATCATTGCTAAAATACTAAATAATAAACTAATGAAATAACTTTTGTTTTTCTTAATATTAGCAAAATAAAAGATTATTCCGATTATCATAAAGATAAGTATTGTAGTTTGATATAATCCTTGAAATCCTCCTAATTTATATATTTTATAAGTAATTACATCATATAACCAGTGTGGATAAGTATAATCTAATTTATGAATAGAAAAATGATCCTTCATATCTATTCCATTTTTTACTATTGATTCTCCTACTTTAATTGTATAGAATGTGTCGTTTTGAAAAGCTCTAGATGTAAATGCTACACATATCATTAATATAATTAAAATGCTAACTATAATTAGTGGTCTTTTGTTATTTTTCATGACTTTCCTCCCATAATTTTTCTGGATAAATTCCTTCTTTGATTAATCCCTTTATGTATTCTTTTAATTTATCTTTGTCTTCTTTATAGGTCATTCCCTGAAAGGAGGCTGTTGTAGATAAGACTTTCATGTCTGAATTTCCTTCATCAATTGTTTTTTGAACAATTGATGGTAAATAAAACTCTTTTGTTTCTAAATTTTTTTCTTGAAGAAGAAATTCTTCGAAATAATTAGTGGCATCTTTAAATATTTCTTGGGTAAATCCAAATAAGTTCAATGATACTAATGTATTTTCTGGTAATTCTTGATTTTCTTCTTCAGAAGAAATAATTTTATTTCCTATTTTTTCAATTTTTGTATACTCTGTTATTTTTTTTAAGAAACCATTCTTTATTTCACATATTCCTCTTGATACACTGCCGTTATCACTTAAAGTATTTTTTAATAAATATGCTACCATTGCATAATGATTTTTTGTATCTTTTGTTTCTTCTTTTAAAAAATTTCCTAATTTTATAAAAGCATCTCTTCCATAAAAGTCATCAGCATTAATTACCATAAATGGGGCATCTACTTGATTTCTGCTTGCTAATAAGGCTTGACCTGTTCCCCAGGGTTTAGTTCTTTTTTGTTTTACTTTAATTGGTGTATCTTCTAATTCTTGATAAGCATAGCAAACTTTAATATACTTTTCTATTCTTTTCCCAATTGTTTTTCTAAATTCTTCTTCCATATCTTTTCTAATAACAAAAATTACTTTGTTAACTCCAGCTTTTTTTGCATCATAAATTGAGTAATCAATCAAAAACTCCCCGTTTAATCCTACTGGTGTTAGTTGTTTTAATCCGCCAAAACGGCTTCCCATGCCCGCTGCCATTACTACTAAATTCACATTATCCCTCCTACTATTTTAAAAACAATTAAGAACAAAATTAAACTTATCAAAAAATAAGATGGTTTGGAAATAATTATTTTTCTTTGATCGTGACTTTGCATTTCTTTAGTATAAATACCTTTTTCTTTTAAAATTATTCCTAATACTTTTTTTCTTGATACATCATGTTTAGATATTACAGTAAATGAAGTACAATCATCTAAATCAAGATAAATAATATCATTAGGACATTTAAAAAAATAAATTATCATCATAATATCTCCGATAGAACTTGTAATATTTAATATGGATAAAAATATTAGTTCATAAGAATTAATAATAATTCCAATAATTAAAGTTAATATTCCTAAAAATACTACTGGTAATGATAATGAAATTAATATATCCTTTTTACTAATATTTTTCTTACACATACAATAGAAAACTCCTTTTTCTAATGATATTCCTAATGTAATATTCTTTAGTTTTACATCTTTTATTAGCAAAAAACCAATTCCATGAAAAAGTTCATGAAGAATTAAATAGAAAAACATTGCTAAAAATAATTCTATCATGTCTAAATGAATGATGAGATTTTGATTTTTTTCTAATAAATATATGGGTATTGATATTATTAGAAAAAGAATAATTGCTAAAATATTTAACCATTTCATATCAAATGTATAAGTGTAATAATTTATCTTTTCTTTCATATCCTAATCACAATATCATTATATCATAGTCTATACTTCTTTAGGTATGAATTTAATTATTAGTAAATAAATAGTTTGTTTTATTGATAAAAAAGTTTTTTATCTATATCTTATTAATAATAAAATGTACAAGTATATAAAAATATTTTCTGTTATTAAATTTTTATCAAAGATTAAAAAATCTCATTTCTATTTTTTAGAAATGAAATTTTATTAGAATGGATAAATCATTTTATTTTATATTTATCAAATAAATATTGGTTAATGTTCTCTTTAGCAATATCGATTGTTATTATTCCAGAAGCACCATCAGTAATAGAATATTTTGGGAAATTTATCTTAATTCCATTATTTGTAAAATACCAGTTGCCATCTTTATTTAATTCTTCTTTTACTTTTTCTTTCCAATTTTCTATAAGAGTATAATTGTTTTTTTCAAGTTCATTAATGCTACTATTATATAAATAGTCATAAACCCCAGTGCCGATATCATTAAGTTTTAGTAAATTTCCAGTAGCAGCATCAAAATTGTAACCTTCATCACTTGTCCAACCAACTCCTCCAAAATCACCATCCATACTTGCTGTAATTGTTAATCTGTTATCATTTATTATACCGGTTTTAAATAAATAATTAACTCCTACTACTTGATAATTATTTTCTTTTGTTTCATCTGCCATATTTTTGATTTCTTCCCATTGTTTATCAGAAATTAAGTTTAGTTTAGTTTCTATTGAAGATGCTGCATCTTCGTTTTTATCATTTGAAATCTTAATAATGTTTCTTTTACTCTTTGTGCTTTCAACATTTTGGCTATTTTTTGTAACATAAACTTCTTCCTTGTAATTTATGGTATATGTATTTTTTTCTTCATTAGAATTATCTTGAGTTCCCATATTTTGTTTATTCGAATTTACGTTAAATGAGATTGTATTAGTTGCTAATAGAATACATAAAGCAAGCAACATTACTATAATGATACTCATTAATAGTACAATTAATATATTTCCTTTATTTTTCATTATTTATCTCCCTTTTACTAAGTTACTTTTCATATTCAATATAACTATTTTCTTTACTTATAGTAGAAGTACTATTTAACACTACGTTAATTAAATCAGTTTGTCCTGTTTTATAATAAATTTTATCTACTCCGTCTGCTAATAATTCATCTGATTCTCCATGACCATATAGGTATAATTTATGGTCTTTTAAATAGAAAATCTTACTACTAGCACCAGCACTTCCTCTTCCTGTTAAAGCTTCTTCTGCTTCTATTGTTTCAGTTCCATAAGAAGTATTAAATGTAAATTTTTTTGATGTGTTATTATCATTAGATTTATCTTCAGTTTTAGCTTCACTATTTATATCATTATTAGTTGTAATTTTGTCTGTATTTTCTGATTTAGTATTTGTTTTATCACTAGTGGTTTCATTTTCGTTTTTAGTCGTAATTGTCAATGTATCTGTTGCAAATAAAACACATAATACTGCTAATATTATTATAATTATTCCCATTAATAAAATAACTATACTATTAGATTCTTTATTCACATTAATTTCTCCTTTCACTTTAACTATAACATAATAAAGGTAAAAAGCAAGACAAATTGATGTAGAAGCTTTTATTTACAATTAAATGTAAATAAAAAATATTAATAAAGTGTTTTTAGGAATATTTATACAAAAAAATACATCTAAATTTCTAGGTGTATTTTTTATCAATTTTGTTACAGTTTTGACCTAATGTTTTTTTTCTTAGCCGTTTGATTTTGAGGACTATTTATGGATTCTTGATTGATTTTTCTAATTGTATCTGTTAGGAAGTCAAGATTTTCCTTGAATGTATCATTTTCTTTATAATAAGGATTGTTAAAGATGTTTTTATAAATTTGAAATAAATAATTAGATAATTCACTTTTTAATGAAAAAGAGAAAATGGATTCTATGCTTAATTTTAATTTCCATGCTTCTAGGCTCTTTGGATTAAAATTTTGTTGTAAAATTTTATTTAAGTTGTCATTTAATAATTCCTTATTTCTGGTTTGATAATAATAATTTATATATAATGGATTTTGGTTGAATTTAGCACATTTTATTCTTTCAGATAAAGTAAAATCTTTTAATAATCTAGGAGTTGTAAATAGGTGTTCTGAAATTTTAAATTCAAATAAAGTTTCATAATAACAACGAATTAATTTTTCTCTTTGTATTTTTGATGTTACTATTTGAAGATAATATTCTATTCTAGAGAGAAAATGTTTAAGATACTCTGCATCATATTGTACTTCAATAGCAAATTCATTTTCCAATTGCTTTTTTGAATCATCAGCTTGCATAGATAAAAAAGGATTGAGATATTCGGGTGTTAGGAGATATCTATTTATTCGATTTAAGATGATTTCTTTTTCTTTTTGAGATAATTTTTCTCTGTTAATTAATGTTTTGCATTGTAAGTAATATTGGTTAAAGTTATCGATGGTTACCTCTAAAGAATGATAAAGTTTATTTTCTAAGTCAATACACATTTTTAACATTTCTAAATCATCTTGATATTTTTCTGTCTGATTTTGATATCTATCTTTTATTAAGTGTTGGTATATTTTCAGAATGGTTGATGCAAGATTAATCCATTCTTCTAGTTTTTTATTGTCCTTCATATATTCTCCTCCTTGTTTGGGTATTTTAGCACAAAATGAAGGTAATGTAAATTATAAGCTTTTTAAGCATTCTTGAAAATACTGATCATGAATGATGTCTGAATTTTGGAAATATCCTTCAAAATCAAAGTTTAACTTTTTATTATTTCCTCTAATATAATAAACCATTCTAAATGCATAGTTAATGATTCTTTTTAGTTCTCTTTTATCCATCATTGATAAATCAATATATGCTAAGTTGTTAAAATTTTTATCTATGCAAAAGCGCATAAAACGATAACTGTTGCTAAGAGGAATTGGATATTTTCCGTTTACTAAGAATTCTTCATTATGAAATTCATAATCTTTTTTTTCGATAAAGAATAAAATATTTTCTACCACACTTTTAACATGATTTAATTGAAAAAAATCAATATACCAAACAATTGGTACTTTATTTTGAAAGAAATATCCTAACATTTTTTTATTTTCAATTAAATAATGATTCATATGTTCCCCATCTTCCAAAAAATCTTCTAATTTAAATTTATAATTTGTTTTCTTGATTTGTTTTAAACTTAATTCAATTAATTTATCTTGTTGTTCTTTAATGCTTACTTGATTTACTGCTATCCAACGAAAATCTTTTTTTATTAAATAATTCATGAAAAGGTAATTTTCGAAGAAAATATGATGAAAGGGATATTTCATAATATCGATTGTTAATTGTTCTTTTTCTAATTTTTTAGTTAGATAATTAATAATATTATTTCTTATTGTATCTGGTATATGATTAAAATTAATATAAGAAATATTATTAATGTCATCTTCTATTAAGTATTCAATAAATTCTATATTTTCATTTAATTCATTAGCAATGCAAAAGTTCTTTTCTACTATTTCTAATGATTTTGGATCTTTTTTTAAAGATGTAATAATTGTTTTGGTTAATAAATTTTTACTTGTTGGGGTTGTTTGATTTAAAATTTCTTCTGTTAAATATTCAATATAACTAATATTAGTTTCTATTAAGTATAAAATAAAATCAAAATTGTTTTTTAATTCTTTAGGAAGGGTGTGATCTTTTTTTAAAAATACTTCTAAAGAAGCATTACTTTCTCTTGCTTTTACTAAGGATAATTGAATTAGTTCTCTTTGCTTTGATAAGTATTTTTCATTATAAATTAAGTATTTTATATTTTTGAAGTCTTTAGAAACTGCATAGTTCATGAAATCTATATTTTGGCTTAAAGCTAGTGGAAGTTTTTCGGGATAGACTAATAAGTTTTCAATGTGAAATGAATTACTATTTTCTTGGATAGTGGTTAAGTAATATGATACTAAATAATCTATCTTTTCTTGTTCTAGGTTAAATTTATCGATTAAAGATATGTTATTTGGATTTAATTCTATAGCTAGTTTATCAAAATAATAGCAATTATAAAAACTTACTTCTTTGTTATTTTGGTAATATCTGGATTCTTTTGTATTAAAATAATTGTCTATTGGAAAATCTCTTTCTAGTTTATTAAAGTACTTATCTAGAACTTTTCTTTGGGTATTTTTATTTAATTGAAAAAATTCTTTTGGGTGATAAGATAGATTTATTGGATCTTTTAAAATTTTATATTTTAATAGAAATATAAACGACTTTATCATTTTTTTGCCTCTTTCTATTCTATATTTATTTTACCAAAAACATAAAAAAAAGAAAAGTACTTTTTTAATCTAACTTGCTAATCTCATCATTAAAAACATCTCTGGCATTTTTTAGTGTTCGTACTAAATCTGATTTTGATATACCTTGATATTGGTTTCTATTTATTGAATTAGAGTTGTTTTCCCACTCTCTTTTAAAACTTTCACTTCCTGATGTACAAAGTGTCTGTCCTATTAACATAAAAAAATTCCCTAAAGCATTTTGTTCATTACTATTTAGTCTATCTATTAATGCGTAGCCAATTAAAAAAGCTGTAATAGTAATCAATTTAGAGGTTTCTCTATTTTGTTTATCCATATTACAGTATATGTTTTTAATTTAAATAGTTCCGAAATTGTTTTAATTCTTCTAAAAGTTCTTTTTCATCATATTCTTCTTTTTTATCTTGTTTTTTACTTGATGATAATAATTCTTTATAACTAATTATTGCTGTTTCCTCTTGCTTTTTTTCATAGTCAGTAAGTTCTATTGTTTGAGGTTTTATTTCTTGTTCTAATTTTTGGGATAAATTTTTGATATAATCCATTTGTTGATTGTTTGGATTAATATTTTCTGTTGGTAAAGGCTTACTATTTTGAATGAAATCGCTAAAATTTAATTGCTCTTCTTCTATATTAGAGATATTATTTTTCTTAAGGGTATTCATTGCTGGAGATTCTTTTTTAGGAATTGTATAAACTTTTTGAGAACTATTTTCTTTAATGCTACTTTTTTCTATTACTTTTTGAATATCTTGAAATTCTTTTTTTAAAGATTCTGTTGATTTAGGAGGAATATTTTCGTTAGAAATTTTTTTAATTGAATATGTATCTTTTTCTTTTTTCAAATTTTCTGTTGTTTTTTTTTCATTTTTTATCAGTTTCTCTTTTAATTCTTTATTTTCTTTCCATAAATGAGTAGAAAAGAAGAAAAAAAGAAAAGTTGTAAAAAGTAAAAAAATTTCTATCATCTTAATCACCCTATTTCATAAATTGTATAATACTTGCAACATAAATTGTTGAGGTTTCTACTCTCATTATTTGATTTCCGAATGAAATGGGAGAATATCCAGATGCTAAAAGAAGGTCTTCTTCTTTTTCTGTGATCCCCCCCTCTGGACCAATTACGAATATCATTGTAGCACATTCTTTTATTTGCTGTAAATAGTTATAATTTAATTTTTCACACTCTTTAGTGCTACAAACAAATTTTTTATCATATGATAAATTACTTAATTCATTAATGGAAATAGGATTATAAATTTGAGGAATGGTGGTTCTTTTAGATTGTTCTGCTGCTTCTTTGGCGATTTTCTGCCATCTCTCTTGCTTTTTAGTTATTTTTTCTTCTCCTAATTTTACAATGCTTCTTTCCATTTTTATAGGAATAATTTCTTTTACTCCTAATTCCGTTAGTTTTTGAATAATTAAATCAAATTTTTGTTCTTTTACTAATCCTACTGCAATGGTTAGTGGATATTTTTCTTCATAAGTACTTTCTTCTACTGAAAGAATTTTTACTTTGTTAGAATTAGGATTGATAATTTCACAGTGATATACGGTTTCATTGTAAACACACTCTATTTTATCTCCTTCTTTGTAGCGCATTACATTTTTTATATGGTGCACATCAGATAGTTCTAATTCTAAAAAATCTTCATGTTTTGCTTTTACAAAATATCTTTGCATGTTATCCTTTTAATTAAAATACTTATCAGTAACTTTTCTTTGTAGTAATTTTGTTTTTAATGTTTTAGTTTGTTCTTCTAATTCTTTTGCAGAAAGATTATTTAAGTAATTTTTTATTCCTTTTAATTGAGAACATAGATTTCTTCTTGTTTCTAGCAATGATTCTGTCCTTAAATCTTTATCGGTTATGGTTATTGTTTCGTTTTGGCCATTTAAATAATTTGTTTTTCCTATTTTTATATCATCTGTTGAAATAAATTTAAATTTATTTCCTATAATCTTTTTGATATGATTTAAATTTATACCATTTGCATATAGTATGAAATCCTCTCCTAGAGTTAGTTCCTTTGTTCGTAAGTCAATTGAATCTGAAACTATTAAATGAGTTCTTTTGGCAAAATTTGTTCTTTTTGCATCTATTTTTAGGTAATTTAAGTAATCTAAATTAGATAGTTTAGCATTTTCATAAGTTATGATTTCTAATTCTTTTACATTTTTGTTGGCTATTAATTCAATGTTTTTCCCATGATAAAAATAACATTTTATTTCTTGATCTTTTTCTTCTTTTGGTAATTTTAGATATATATTTTCTACTTCATAAGTACTGATTGTTGGAAAAAAATTTTTGAAGTCTGGATCTAGAATAATAATTCTTCCTCCAATAAATTCTATTTTTTGACCAAAGAAGGTACAGTTTTTAAAGATGGCTGTTTGACCTTCTTCTAATTTAATTTCTTGACTATAATTAGAAGAAAATTCTATGTTATAAAAGCAGATTTCTTCAATATCATCAGATAGTTCAAAATTATTTTCTGGATCATATCCTCTATTTTTATTAATAATACGATTTAGTTTATGTATATTAAATTTATTTAAGTATTTTACTACTTGTTCTTTATTCTTTTTGGTGTAAATAATATATGGCTTTTCTTTTTTCATTTTGTTCTCCTGTTTCTACTTTTCTTCTAATATTTTTTTTAATTCTTGTTCTAATTTGCTAATATCATTTGGACTCATAAATGCAAAAACAGTATTATCATATTGACTTAAGATTTTAGCATCATTAATTGTAATGGCATGGGCTGTTGATAGGTTATCAATGATCAAGTTTGAAGTTACTTCTTTATAATCTTCTTGTTTTTCTCTAGCTGGATGAATTGGTAAGATATAGCTTTGATCTGCTTTTTTAAATACTTCTACTAAGTCTTTAGCAAACTCTTTTGTTCTAGTAAATGTGTGTGGTTGAAAGATGATAACTAAGTGCTTTTCTGGGTATTTTTGTTTTATTGCTTCTATGGTTACTTTTACCTCGTTTGGATGGTGAGCATAGTCATCAATAATAATATTATTTCCTACTTTTATCTCAGTAAATCTTCTTTTTGCTCCATGAAATTGTTTTAAATTACTATTTACTTCTTCAAAAGGTAATTTTTCTTCTTTTGCTACAGTTATAACAGCAAGTGCATCTAATAATTGATGATGACCAAATAATGGTAAATCAAAATGTCCATAATCTTCAATATCAAAGGAGATTCCTTCTTTACTATAGATAACATTTTTTGCCTGAACATCATTGTTATCATTTAATCCAAAATAAATTACTGGTTTGGTTAATTTCATTGTTCTTGTATATGGATCATCTCCATAAGCGATTACTACTTTAGTAGCTAAATTAGCATAACTTGTATATGCATCTACTACATCATTAATATCTTTATAATAATCTACATGATCTAAATCGATATTGGTAATTACTGCTATTTCTGGATGATAGGCTAAGAAATGTCTTTGATATTCACAAGATTCTAAAGCAAAATAAGTATTGTTTTTATTTCCACATCCTGTTCCATCTCCTATTAAATAATTAATTCCTTCTTTTTGAAATGCTAAAGCCATCATATTGGTTGTAGTTGTTTTTCCATGACATCCTGCAATACAGATGGTTTTAAATTTCTTTGTTAATTCCCCTACCATTTCGTTGTACTCATAAATTTTTAAATTTAGTTCTCTTGCTTTTTTTAGTTCAACATTCTCTTCTTTAATTGATGCTCCTTTAATAATCGTATAATTTTCTTTGATATTTTTTTCATTGTATGGATAAAATGGAATGTTATTTTTTATTAATTCTGACTCAGTGAAAAAGTGCTTTTCTACATCACTTCCTGCTACTTCATAAGATAATTGTTTTAAAATAACTGCTAAAGCACTCATCCCTGTTCCTTTGATTCCAATAAAATAATACATTATCTTCCCCTACCTTTCTTTGGTTCTTCTTCATCTAAATAGTATAAATTTTGAATATCCATTTGTTCTTTAAATGACTGATATTTTTCTTTTTTGATTGCTTGATATAAATTTTCTTTTAATTGATTAATAATAAGTTGAATTTTACTTAAGGAATAACTTGCGTAAGTATTTCCTAAGTAATGGACATAACGATTTAGAATATTAATTCTTAGTCTTTCTGCCTCTAGAATTGTATTTTGTATCTCCCCACTGCTAGAGTCATCTGATGTATCAAATTCTTCTAATTTTTTTAGAAAGTATCTTAGTTTAATTTCTACTTTTTTCTTTACTAATTTTTGTTGTAATGTTTTGTTGGTAAAAATAATTTTGTGAACTTCAATGGCGTCTTCTATCTTAGTTTGGGGCGTAATGGGGTAACCTTTTATTTTATCGTATTCTAGATATAAAATTTCACCTGTTTTTTTGCTTTTGTGTAAATAATAATTTTTCCCCATTGCTATTCCTCGTTTCGTTTTTTAGTTAATTCTTGTCTTTTTTCCTCTCGCCATTTTTTTATATTAGCATGGTGCCCACTTAATAATACACTAGGTACTTCCATGCCTCTAAAGCTTGCTGGTTTAGTATAAACTGGATAATCTACTAAATCATCAGTAAAAGTTTCACTTTGTAAACTTTCTTCATTGATTACTCCTGGAATTAGTCTTGTTATAGCATCTGTTATTGCCATTGCTGGAATTTCTCCTCCGGTTAAAACAAATTCTCCAATGGATATTTCTTCATCAACGATTGTTTTTATTCTCTCATCAAACCCTTCATAGTGACCGCATAATAAGATGATATGTTTTTTTGAAGCATATTCTTTTGCAGTTTGTTCTTTAAAATTTTTTCCACTAGGTGACATCATAAGGACTAGAGTATCTTCTTTTTTTAAGTCTTCAATCGCTGCAAAAATTGGTTCACACATTAAAACCATTCCTGCTCCTCCTCCATATTGATAGTCATCTACTTGTTTGTTTTTAAATGGAGAATAATCTCTAATATTATGTACTTGTATTGTTACCAAATTTTTATCCATTGCTCTTTTAATGATAGATTCATTTAAAAAGCCAGTAAACATATCTGGAAATAAGGTTAAAATATCTATTTTCATGTTCCACCTACTAACTAATTCTATTATATCATTATTTTAATTTGTAATAATATTTTTATCTATTTGTTTACAAAAAATACTGATCAATACTTTGATTTTATAAATATTAATCAAAAAGACCAGTTATATCTTCGATCATAATTTCTTTTTGTGGAATAATTTTCTTTATTATGCCTTTTACATAAGGAATATAATATTCTTTTTCTTCTTTTTTTATTAATAATTTATCTTGTTTCCCTATAAGTACTTTTTTTACAATACCTTGTACTTCTCCATTCATCGTAATAGGAAGGCCAATTAAATCTTCATCTAAGAATTCATTATTTGCTAATTTTAAATCTTCTCTTTTTATGTATACAGGAAGTGATTTATATTTTAAGACTTCATTAATGTTGGTATACCCTTTCATCGTAATCATATCAAATGATTTATGTGGCCGGTAAGTATTAATGATTTCTTTTTCATGTTTTTTTCCAATATAAATGGGAAAATCTTTTATGAATACTTTTTCTTTATAACGAAAATCAGATAAGATTCTAATTTCCCCTTTAATTCCATGGGTATTTACTATTTTTCCTAAATAAATATATTCCATAATATCACCTACTTATTACTAATTTCATAAAGCAAAATAGACGCTGCTACACTTGCATTTAAACTTTCACAATTTTCATTCATTTTAATATATAAAAATTGATCACATAGTTTTTCTATTATTTCGCTAATGCCTTGTCCTTCATTACCAATTACTAAAGCAAAGTGAGAATAGATTGCTGCTTTTCTTACATCTTCCCCATTAGTCACTTTTGTGCCAATAATTTTATAATCTTTTTGCTTTAATTCATGAATCATTTTTTCTGTATCTGAGATGATAATAGGAATATGAAACATCATTCCTTGACTTGCTCTTACTACTTTTGGATTATAGAAATCTACGGTATCTTTACTACAAATAATTGTATCAATATTAAAAGCAACTGCACTTCGAATTATCGTTCCTAAATTTCCTGGATCTTGTATTCGGTCTAACATTAATACCTTCTCTCCAATTTCTTTAGTATTTTCTTTCTTTTTTACAACGGCCATTACTTTAGGTGGAGTTGAGGTAGAACTTAATTTTTTTAATATTTCTTTGGAAACATAAGTAATTGGAACATCCATAGGAAAGATTTCATTTTGTTCTACAATTAATTCTTTTAATAATCCTGCTCGATATGCTTCAATAGCTAAGTGTTTTGTTTCTACTAAAAATAATCCTGTTTGATCTCGATATTTTTTTTCTTTTAGTTTTTCTAATTCTTTAATATGTTCATTATGTATAGAGGTAATTAACATTCTTTCAACTCCTTAATTTCTTTCTTATTTCTTTATAATTGGGACAATATTTTTCTACATAGTGCCAAAACTGCGAAGAATGATTAGGAACTAGCAAGTGACATAATTCATGAATAATTACATAATCTAAACATTCTATTTCGTAGCGTAATAGTTCATTATTTAGAGTAATCGTTTTTGTCTTTGTATTACATACTCCCCATCTTGTTTTCATTTTACGATATTTTAATTTAGGAAAAGGAATTTTTTCTGTAAACATAGCATAACATTTTTCTAAATGAAGAGAAAAAAGATTTTCTTTATATTCTTGTAGAAATTTTTCTAATTCCTTTTGATTAACTGAGTAAATTTTATCTTCTTCTATTTTTGTTTCTTGATATTTTGAATCAAGATGTATTTGATATTCTTTTCCTAATAGATAAAAGTGTTTATTTTTTTCTTTGTTTTTTAAAGAATGATCAAGCATTCTTTCAATTGATTTTCTATTTTCTTCTATTAATTTTGTAATTTTTATTCTAGGCATTAAATAAGAAGTAGTAACAACTATATTTTCTTCTTTAATCCGAATATAGGTATTTTTATTGTGTTTTCTAATGATGATAATGGGATATGTTTTTCCTTGATAAATTAATTCTTTCATATTTTATAAGTATCATATTTTGGAAATCTTGCTATTTTTTTTATTAGAGCATATATTTTTTCTTTATCTAAATTATTATATTTTTTTACTTCTTTATTATAATCATCAAAGGAATATTTTAGTCTTTCTTCAATGGTATTCGCTTTTTCTTTTAGAGTGATATATTCTTTATTTTTCTTTAATGAAGAATAAACATTATCTAGTTTAGAAAAATCTCTATAAGTATTTTGTGCTTGTTTTAATTGTTTTAACTCACCGTCTGTATTCTTTAAGTTATCTAATACTTCGACAGTTTTCTTTAAAGTACTGATATAATCTTGTTCATGTTCTAAATTATTTTTAATAAAGGTTACCATTTCCAAAATAGCATTCCTTTCTTCTAAGATGTAGCCTTTTACATTATTATATTTTTTTAATATTCTTGTCTTTTGGATTGTTATTTTATTATAGAAATATAGTAGAACTAAAATACTTAAAATGATAATTCCAAAAATAAGAACAATTATTGTATAACTATCCATTTCTTTTCCTCCCTACCTTTAAGTATACACTAATAATGATGATTTTGCTAGTTTATTTTTCATCGATAGATTCTTATATAATTCCTAATTCTAAAAAAAATCTAATTCCAAAGAACTAGATTTAATTTTTTGTTTCTTAGAAAAAAGATTATTGAGAATTTTTAACAAGTCCTTCTCTTAATGAATCTAAGAATTTTCTTGCCATTTTCTTTGTTGTTTCTTCAGTTGTTTCTTTGATTATTGGTTTATTATTTTCTTCTTTTAATTCTACTATTTTAATATGTTCTACATCCGGATCTTCTTCTTCATCTACTGGAGCCAATAAACAATATTTTCTATTTTCCTCTAGTAACATTTTTAAAACAGTGTACTCAGTATTATCCTCTAAAGTGATAATATCATATAATTCTATCTTTTTCATCTTGATATTCCTTTTCTATTTTCTAAATTAATATCTTTGATATTATACCAACCCTCTGCAATTTTTACTACCTGCTCTTCTGTTATTTTCTGAGTATTTCCATAAGTTGCAAGATATTTATCTTTATTTGCAGTTAATACTGTTACAACTTCTCCTCCGTTATTTAGTAAGTTTTGGATATTTTGGTTAGCATTTTCAGTAGAAGCATAGTTTCTTATGATTTTACCATCAACCTCAACTCCTACTCCTAATACAATTCGTTTTGTTTCTTCATCGAATGTTGGCATCATAGCTTCTTGTTGAAGATAAGCATTTGCAGATTCTTTATAAATATTGCCACTTACAGTAACTTCACTACCAATCTCAACTGGACTTTCAACATTATATTGAGTATAACTATTATTATTTTGATTGTTATTTTCTAAAAACTTTTCATCATCACTTAAATAATTTGATTTTTCAATAGGTTGTTCTGATAATGGTTGCATGTCTACAAGCTCTATTTCAGGGGTTGATGTATTTTCTTGTGGCTGCGTTTTTTCAGGATTGCTCACAAATTTCGGATAGTACGCAGCATCATTACTATATGTTGTTTGAATATCTTCCATTTTTTCTATTCCATCTTCTGGAATTTCTTTATTACTAAAATCATTGACTTTTGCTATAGCATGTCCACCTGTAATTGCTAAAAATAAGGCTGTTGCGATTGCTGGTATTTTTTTTATTATTCTCTTGAATAAGTTTGGTTTAGGTTTTCTTACATTTTTTATTTCTTGTGTTTTTTGTTCCTCTTTGTTGTTTCGTTCTTCTACATTAGTCTCATTTTTTTCTGTTTCTTTTAAATCAATATCAGGATTTAATTTTCTTTCCACTTCTTCTAATTTTGGCATTAGAACAGAGGTAAAATATCCCGATAATCTTTCTGGCAAATAATATTTTTCTCCTTTATATTTTATAGAAACTTTTTTCCCATGTTCGTGATTTAATATTCTTTCTTTTTCTTCTAATAATTTTTTTCTAATTTGTTCTAATTGTTCTCTTTCAGTTAGTTCTGGTTGTAATTTTTCAGTTTCTACTTGTTCTATTTCTTGATCATCATTAATCTGTGGTTCTTGTGGTGATGTTTTTACTACTGTATTTCTATCTCTTTCTGCAATAAACTCTTTTTTTAATTCTTGAGATAGTATTCTTTGTTGTTTTACCAAATCAAAATATTTTCCTATTAAAGAGGAATGAATGTATATCTTTCTATTATCTGCTGTTAATGTTTCAATAAATCCTAATCCTTCTAAGATTGCCTTTTTATTAGTTTTATCTCTTCCTTCTATTTTAGGCTGCATGGCTTTTGATTGATATATTATCTTATCTATTTTAGTTTTATTTTCATCAAATTTTTCTCTTATTGCTTTTTCTACATTTTCTTGTTGATTACCTTGGTTGTTATAACTAGTTAATTTTTCGTTTAATTCTTGCATTAAATTAGCTATAATTTCTAAGTTCTCTCTATCATCTTCCGTTAAAGTTGTTTTATTTTTAATTTCCTTTTCTAGTTTTGACAAGTATAAAAATTCTTCTGCTGTATTATTTAAAATATTGTTCATAAAAATTCCTCCTACTATAGTATGGATTATACTATAAAGTTCAAATTTTTACAATAATATATTAGTGTATATCAAAAAAAAGCCCTTAAAATATGCTAGTAATTAACTTTTTTGAATATAATAAGGTTATTTAAATCAAAAGGTTATAAATAAATTATTTTTTTAGACATATATTTTACTATGAAAAATAAGTTTATTCAATCTACTATTATCCTTATTATCGGGGGATTTATTAGTAAAATTTTAGGAATGTTGATTAAGATTGTTTTAACAAGAACAATTACAACTAAGGGTATTGGTATTTATTCTTTAATCTTACCTACTTTTAATTTATTTATTACTTTGTGTTCTTTAGGGCTACCGGTTGCTATTTCTAAACTTATTAGTGAAAAAGAAAAAAATCATAAAAAAATTGTTTTATCTAGTGTACCATTTATTCTTATTTTTAATTTTTTATTGATGATTTCATTGTTTTTTATTGCTCCTTTTTTAAGTAAGAATTTACTGCATAATCAGATGACTTATTATCCTTTGATGGCGATAGGATTAACTTTACCTTTTATTTGTATTTCTTCTATTATTAAGGGGTATTTTTTTGGTATGGAGAAAATGTTTCCTACTACAGTTTCAAATATTATCGAGCAAGTTGTACGGCTTATTCTTACTTTAACTGTTGTAAAATATTTGATGAAGTATTCTTTAGAGAGTGCAATTATTGGGGTTGTTCTGATTAATATTTTAAGTGAAGGGGCTTCTATTTTAGTTTTGCTTGGATTTATCCCCCATGGGAAAACTATTCATCTTTCTGATTTTAAATATGATAAGATAATTTTAAAAGATTTACTTGATATTAGTCTACCTACTACAGGGAGTCGTTTAATTGGATCTTTATCTTATTTTTTAGAACCTATTATTTTGACTTTTGCGTTAACTAAAACTGGATATACAACAAATTATATTACAGTTGAGTATGGGATTATTAATGGGTATGTTTATTCTTTATTATTACTTCCTTCTTTTTTTACTATGGCGATTGCTAACGCCCTTTTGCCTGTTGTTTCTCATTCTTATAGTAATAGAAATTTTTCTTATACTAAATATAAGATAAAACAAGCTATAGGGATTTCTTTGCTTGTAGGAATTCCTTGTACTATTCTTTTTATGTGTTTTGGTGAATTTTTTTTGAAATTTATTTATAATACAAGTGAAGGACTTTCTTATATTAAAGTGATTGCTCCTATCTTTCTTCTTCATTATATTCAAGGGCCTCTTACTGCTAGTATGCAGGCTATGGGAAAAGCAAAAGAGGCGATGATGGGAACTTTTTATGGTTCTGTTATTCGCCTCTTATTACTCTTAATTTTATCTTTCTTGCATATTGGGATGTGGGGATTATTAACAGCAACTTTAGTTAATATTACCTTTATTACTATTCACCACTTCTATTATGTTTTTCTTAAAAATGATTTTTAAATTTTACTGTTTACATATTTTTCAATTTGATTGCTAGATTCTGCGATGATGTCGTTGAATTCATCCATTCTTCTTAAGTATTCTTGATAAATTGGTCTATTGTTTAAGTCTTGTACTTTGCTTTCTATTTCTTTATCGATTTCTTTATATTTTTCATCATGATGGTATTCTAATTCTACTGATTTTTGTTGTAATTTTTTGATTTCATTTACTAACGATACAATTTCATCATCTTGTTCAATTACGCTTCCAATGTTTAAGTAACTTTGGTACTCTTTTGATTCTTGAATAGTTTGAAATAGTTCTTGCATTTTATTTTCCATCTACTACTTCACCATCCAAACTCCAAGTTTTTACTTCTGTTATTTTTACTTTAACAATTTTTCCTATGTATTTTTCCGAAGCTTTTACGTTTACTAATTTCATTGTATCTGTATATCCCATTAGTCTTCCTTCTTTTTCACTTTCACCTTCGATTAAGACATCTACTATTTTGTTTAAGTATTTTTGATTATTTTCTAGAGCATATTGATTAATCTTTTTGTTTAGTTCTGCTAATCTTTCTTTCTTTTCTTCCTCTGTTGTTTCATCTTTAAAGTTACTAGCAGGTGTTCCTTCTCTTTTAGAATAGATGAAAGTGTAAGCTAAATCATATTTTAATTCATCTACTAAATCTAGGGTTTCTTGAAAATCTTCTTTAGATTCTCCTGGAAAGCCTACAATGATATCTGTTGTAATGGATACATTTTTGATTTTATTTTTAATTTTATAGAATAATTCTCTATATTCTTCTTTGGTGTATTTTCTTCCCATTTTTTGTAATATTTTGGTTGATCCACTTTGTAATGGTAAGTGAATATATGGCATGATATTATCATATTTAGCAATTATATCAATCATATCATCGGTAAAGTCCCAAGGATGTGAGGTAACGAAACGAATTCTTGGAATGTTTGTTTTGGCAACATCTTCTAATAAATTTGCCATTCCATAATGAAGATTTAAGTCTTTTCCATAGGCATTTACATTTTGTCCTAATAAGGTTACTTCTTGGTATCCTTCTTTTACTAAATCTTTGACTTCTTTTAAGATATCTTCTGGAAGTCTGCTTCTTTGTTTTCCTCTTGTATAAGGGACAATACAATATGTACAGAATTTATCACATCCATACATAATGTTAATCCAAGCTTTATATTTGGAGTCTCTTTTAACAGGAATTCCTTCAATTACTTCTCCTTCGATTGAAAATACTTCGATATCTTGTTGTTTGGTTGTTAAGGTTTTTTCTAAGTAAAGAGGTAATTTGTGAAAGTTATGAGTTCCCATTACGATATCTACCCATGGAAATTTTTCTTTTAATTCATTGGCAATTCCTTCTTCTTGTGCCATACAGCCACAAAATACAGTAATAATATCTTCCTTGGTTTCTTTTAAATGTTTAATTCTTCCTAACATGCCATGTACTTTATTGTGTGCATTTTCACGAATTGCACAAGTATTTAAAATAATTACATCTGCCTCATCCATATCTTCTTTCTTGCTATATCCCATTTCTTCCATGATGGCAGAGATATTCTCGCTGTCATGAACGTTCATTTGGCACCCATAAGTATAAATGCAATAATTCTTTCCTACTCCTAATGTTTTCATACTAGGAGATAATTGATATTCATCTCTTTTTATTTCTACTTTTTTGTCTGTTCTTATTCTTGCTTCTTTAATATTTGGTAAATTCATTACTTCACACTCCTACTTCTTTTTTATTAAATTTTTACTTGATAAATAATTATAGTGACTAGAAAATACTTCGTTTTCTTGTTTCTTTTTGTTAAGGTAATATGCTAAATCACGGAGTTGATATTCCCATTTATAAATATTTTGATTGTTATTTAAATGATTAAAAATCAAGTCATATAGTAAATACTGGTTAAAGGCATCTGCATATCTTCTTGCAGGACTGCTAGAATGGGAATAACACTCTAGATTTTGTCCTTTATGATAAACTGGTTTATCTGTATATTTGGCTTTTGTATAACTATCTTTTATTTTTTGATAATATTCCTTACTTTGTAAAAAGATTGGATCAAGATTTTTTAGTTTTAATAATTGTTCTTGAATAAAACTTTCACTTGGTAAATCTATTTTTCTATATAAATAAGGTAAACTACTATCTTTAAAGTATTTTCCTATTTGATAGTTTGTTAATACCATGGTTTCATGTACGATATTGGCACTAGGAGAAATATTTGTTTTTAAAGATTCGTGATTGGGATCAAAATTTAGGGCATTTTGATATTCTCGGTAATAATCACGAATAATATTTCCTTTTTTCCTTACTTCAGCAAATAGCGTTAATCTTTTCAGCATTATGGCTAAAGAAGTATTTTCTTCCCCTAAAATCAATTGATCGGCTGTTTGATAATTTAGTCGATGTTTTACTTGAATTTTTCCTTTCACAAAATAGAAATCTTCTTCAATTAGTGAAAAATTGCTATCTAAATGAAAGATATAACTAATTACATTACGATGATTATTGGGAATAAGAGAACAGATTTCATCGCTAATTACTTCTGGGTATAAAGAAATTTTTCTATCTCTTAGATAAATTGTTTCTGCTCTTTTTCTAGCTTCCATATCAACTATAGATTGATATGGGACAAATGACGGAATATCGGTAATATGGACATATAATGTATACGTTCCATCTATATTTTGTTCTAAATAAAGGGCATCATCTAAACAAGTAGAACTTTCTCCATCAATAGTTATACATTCTTGATTTAAAAAATTAATTCTATTGGTATTATCCATTTTAAAAGTATTTATTTCATCATATGTTGATTTGAAAAAATCAAAATTAATATTGTATCTTTCTTCTATTTTATCTAAAGTAATACCATAATTTGGATCAAATAATTCAATTAAACGAATAATGTGCTTTTTATACTCTAACTTGGATTTTTTAATAAAATCTAGATAAGAGTTTCTATTATTCATAATTTCTTTTCGATAAGAACTTGCTAGAAAAATTAAAATTACGTGATAATAATAAGAAATTTCTTCATATTCTTTTTCATCTAAATATAAATATTGTTTTAAAATAATATCAAAGATATTTTCTCCTTCTTTATTTTTACTAGAAAGTATTCCTTGATTTTCTTTTAAAAAACTTTCAATTAAGGGAATATTTTTTTCTTGAAAGATTTGGAAAGATAAGTATTTTACTTTTTCATTAGGAACCACATCTGCATTTCTATTGACTGCTAAAAAGATTTCATGAATTTGATTTAATGGTTCATGAATGGCAATTTTATCTTTTAGTTTAAGTGCATTTACTTTATTATCTAAATCGATAATTTGACCTGATAAAGTTTTTAATTCTTTACTACTTTTTATGGATAAAGTTGATTCTATTAAATGAATTAAATATTGTACTCTACTTTTATTTTGTTCATAATGACGCATTAAGGTAAAAAGAGCATTAAAGATACCTACTGTTGTATTTTTATAATCTTCTTCTAAAAATTCTATTAATCCTTCTAAATCATTTTCTACATTTAAAATGTACTTTTTTATTTCTTTGCTATTTACTGGTAAATTTTCCATAAAACTCCCCCTACTACCATATTTTATTAAAATTTCTTTTTCAGGACACTAATAAATGCTAATTTAATCTTCTTTGATTTCTTCTGTACTTAAGACTGATAAGAAAGCTTCACTTGGAATTTCTACATGACCAATCTGCTTCATTTTCTTTTTTCCTTCTTTTTGTTTTTCTAATAGTTTTCTTTTTCTGGTAATGTCTCCTCCATAGCACTTTGCTAAGACATTTTTTCTCATTGCTTTGATATCTGCTCTAGCAATAACTTTACTTCCAATGGTTGCTTGAATAGGAACTTCAAACATTTGTCTTGGAATTAATTTTTTTAAGTTATCCACGATAATTCTTGCTCTATTATAAGCAAAATCTCTATGTACAATAACCGATAAAGCATCAACAATTTCTCCATTTAATAAGATATCCATTTTGACTAAATCACTTGATTTATTGCCAATAATATCATAATCCATAGATGCATATCCTTTGGTATAACTTTTTAGTTTATCAAAGAAATCATAAACAATCTCTGAAAGAGGCAATTCATAATGAATATTGACTCTTGTTTCATCCACATATTCCATTGATAAATAAGTGCCTCTTTTATTTTGACAAAGCTCCATAATATTTCCGACATAATTATTAGGAACAAAAATACTTGTTCTTACATATGGTTCTTTGATTTCTTTGATTTTTACTCTTTCTGGAAATTCACTCGGATTATCAATATGAATAATTGTTCCATCGGTTAATGTAATTTCATAAATTACGGATGGTGAAGTTGCGATTAATTCTACATGAAATTCTCTTTCAATTCTCTCAACGATAATTTCCATATGTAATAATCCAAGAAAGCCTGTTCTGAATCCAAAACCTAGTGTTGTTGAAGACTCTGTTTCAAATACTAAACTAGCATCATTAATTTTCAATTTTTCTAGGGCTTCTCTTAGGGCTGGATATTTTTTGGAGTCAATTGGATAAAGACCACAATATACCATTGGTTTCATTTTTTTATAACCGGGTAAAGATTCTTTACAAGGATTATTGGCTAAAGTGATGGTATCTCCTACTCTCACATCAGCAATATCTTTGATACTTGCACAAACGTAGCCTACTTCTCCTTCCCTTAAGGTATCTGTTTTTACATTACTTGGAGTATGAAATCCTAATTCTGTTACATCATAAGTGGAATTCGTCGTTTTCATCATGATTTTATCATTATGATGAAGTTCTCCTGATACTACTCTTACATAAGCAACGACTCCTTTATAAGGATCAAAATAACTATCAAAGATTAAACACTTTAAATGATTATCTTCTTGTTTTTTTGGAGGAGGAATTTTAGTGATAATTTTTTCTAGTAACTCTTCTACTCCTTCTCCAGTTTTCCCCGAAGTAAAAACAACATCACTAGAGTCAAAACCAAAAGTATCTACTAATTCTTGGCGTCTTAGTTCTGGTTCTGCATTGGGTAGGTCTATTTTGTTTACAACGGGAATAATTTCTAAATCATTATCTAAGGCTAAATATACATTTGCAAGGGTTTGGGCTTCTATTCCTTGGGTTGCATCTACTACTAAGATTGCACCTTCACATGCTGCTAAACTTCTGGATACTTCATAACTGAAGTCAACATGACCTGGGGTATCAATTAAATTTAAAATATATCCTTTATAATCTAGTCTTACTGCATTTAATTTAATGGTTATTCCTCTTTCTCTTTCAATATCCATATTGTCTAGAATTTGTTCTTTCATTACTCTTTTATCTACAGCATTTGTTTTTTCTAAGATTCGATCTGCTAATGTACTTTTTCCATGATCAATATGGGCAATAATACTAAAATTTCTAATTTTTTCTTGGTTCACTCTATCACGCACCTTTTTTTAATTATAACAAATTGATAGTAAAATAACAATCCAAACTATGCTAAATAAATAAACGAAATAAAATTTTTTCTTTTTCGTTTTGTGGTGAAACAAGTGCATTCCTATTAGCATTCCAAAACATCCTCCTAAAAGAGAGATGGTTAATAGTACTTTTTCAGGAATTCTCCATTGATGATGAATGGATTTTATTTTATCTAATTTGCACAAAAAAAGACTTAAGAGATTAATGCTAATGAAATAAATCATAGAATTCCTTTGGAACACTTGAAGTGAATGTTAAAGTTTTATTCGAGATTGGATCTAGAAACGAGATTTTATCATGATGAAGGGCTAATCTTTTTAGAGGGTTAATCTTGCTTCCATATTTTTTATCTCCTAAAATGGGGTAACCTAGTTCTTTTAAGTGAACACGAATTTGATTTTTTCTTCCTGTTTTTATTTCTACATTAAGCATTGTATATTGATGATTATTTTTGATGGGAAAATAATCTGTGATTGCTCTTTTTCCTCCTACTTTAGTAGAATGTGTAAAAGTCATTTTATCTTCATATAAATAATTATCAATATGTCCTTTTTTTGTTATCACACCTGGTACAATTGCAATATAATTTCTTTTTTTAACAATTGTATTCCAATCTTTTTGGAGTTGTTCTTTTAATTTTTCTTCTTTAACAAAGATAACTAGACCTGAGGTTTCTTTATCAATCCGATTGACAATAAATGCATATTCATGTTTATGGTTTAAGTATGCTCTTACTCTTTTATAAAGGGTATCTTCTTCTTTTTTTGTTTGATTAGAAGTACTTATTGTTAATAAGCCTGCTTCTTTATCTACAACTAAATAATGGTCATCTTCATAAACAATATGGATATTATAGTTTTTTTCTTCTTTCTTTTCTATTTTTACGATATCATTTTCTTTTAATAAATAAGGTAATTTATTGATTTCTTTTCCATTTACTTTAACAAAGCCTAACCTTACATAAGTTTTTGCTTTATTTTTAGCATATCCTAAGCTTGATAAGTATTTTATTAAATCTATATTTTCTTCTTTCTTTTTTTCCATTTCTAACACTTCCAATTCATATTATAACATAATTTATCCCTATTTAAAAAAAATAGCAAGCGCTATTTTCTTAAAAGGATATAAATAATGGTTATGATAGAAACAAATAAACTTAAACTAATTAGGATAAAGAATGAAACTAGTCCTCTACTATGTGTAGTTGTTACTTCTTTTTCTTGTTGTTGTTCTAATGCATTTAAAACTTCTTCTAATTCTGGGAAAAGGTCTTTTTCTCCTGATAAATATCGAATATATTTTCTTAATACTTCTTGCATTTTTTGATATCCTATACTATTCATGTTATTAAAGATAAAATCATCATAAGGATATGTTTTCTTTTCCTTATACAAGTGATTTTTTCCATAATCATGAATATGGTAAATCAGTTTGAATTCTTCATATGTTTTGCCTTCAGATGCTTTTAAAAAACTATTAGCAGCAGTTTCTAAAGTACCTCCATTTTGTGTAATCCAGTTTTCTATTCCTACTCCACCTAATCCACCTTGATTTGGATCTTTTCTCTTTGGCTTGTAGCAGCCAGCTTGTTTTAAAAGTAGTTTTGCTAGTATGATATTTGCTGTTACTTCCTCTCCTACTGCTGGGTTACTTTTATAAATAGTATCCATTCTATCTTGTAAAGCCATTTCTGTGGAGTATTCTACTTTATCATTTTTTTGAATAAAAGTAATATCTAATTTTATTGTTCCTAGTCCTGGAATAGTTGCTTCTACATCTCGAAAATCACCAGATGGTACTGAAGCGATATTTAATGCTTCACATATTTTTGTACGGAACTGATGCATTTTTTTGTCATCATTAATAATATTAGAATCTAACCTAAAAATATAATCAAAGTCAAAGTCATATGGAACATTTGTTCCTCTAACTGATGATCCAGTCTCTAACACTTCTACACTTCCAGGTGTTAAATCAATTCCTATTTTGTTTTTAGTTTGTAAGGTTTTAGTTGAATTTTCATTCATAGGAATGGATTGAATAATATCAGATAGTGCTTGATATACTTTTTGTGATTGAATTTTTGTTTCTTGTTTGTTACTAGCTAACAATCCTTTTATTCTTTCTGTGTAATCACTATATTGGTGTTGTTCTAAATGATACTCTTTACTTCCATAATGTGACAATCCTTCCATTTTTTGTTTTAATTCTTGATACTCTTCATCAGTAAAAATAATTTTTCCAGAAAAATCTACAATAGGAATATAAAATCCATTTTTTACTACTTCATTTTTTAAGATTGCTAAATCATTTTGATGCTTACCATAATACTCTTTCTTTTCAAATTCTGATTCAGGTAAAATATAATTTACTTTTCCATCTTCAGAATATGGATCGCTTGAATCAATTGTTAAATCTTCTTTAAATAAAATATAATCTATGTCTGATGAAGCAATTCCTGTCCGTGCTCCCCAATGTGTTTCATAACCACCTTTCTGTGTACTTGTTCCAAATACTTCTACTTTAGATGGATCGTATTCATTACCTGTTAAATTTCCCTCTTTATCACGAGTAATATTTAAATTGGGATTACCTTTTTTTAAAATGACATAAACATTACCAAAACCAAAGCCTGTTGGAGTTCCTTTGATATTATGATAAATATCTGTATTTTCTTCGGTAATTAAAGTTAAATCAACATCTAATGGTGTCGTATCAGAATCACTTTCTCCCAAAAATGTTCCTAAAAATTCTTTACATACATTACCATTATTTAAAGAACTTTCCACACAATCAATATTACCTATACCTCTAACAAAATCTCCTGGTTCTAAAACTAACTTTTTTCCGTTTTTTAACTCTTCTGATCTTTTTTTTGAAACTTCTTCTTTTTCTCGGACAGAATTTATCACAATGTTCTTAAGTTGTTCAAAATTTTCAATTCCTGCTTGATAAGCAAAACTTCTAACAATTCTATCGGGTAAATCATACCTGCTAGTCGGACTAAATTTTCTAGAAAAGTAAGCAATCTTTTCCACAGTAGATAAATTTTCAAAAATTTCTTCTGATCCTTTTTCAGTATTTTCGTATAAAGCTGCTAAATGATTAGAAAAAACATCTAATATTTGTTTTGATTTATCATCTAAGTCATTAAACTTTATTATTCCTTTTGATATTCCTAAAAATAAAGTATTTCCATATTCAATATTATTTAGATACTCTATTAAAGAACGATTATTTGAGTGACTAGCAATTCTTAGTAAATCATTGAATACAATTTGAAAGCGAATATCTTTATCTGTAGCATTTTTTGATACTACTTTCATTTTTCTTGTTTGAGTAGGATAAAGAAGTTCAGGAGATATCCTACTGCCTTCAGTAAAATCAAATGTTTCTTTGTTTCCTTCTCTTTTTTGAAATTCTGGATATAAACTTTGAAAACATAAAAATTCTTTTCCAAACATAGGAATATTGTTTTTTAAAAATATTTTTTCTATTTTATTAAATGATTCTATAGGATTTTGTGTCGAAAGTACTAACGGGGTTAATTGTTCTTTTAAATTAGATAATTCTAAGGAATTAGATTTACTAAATCGATTCAGAATATTTACAATATGACTTATTGTACTTTCATCTAAGTTCTCATGATGATTCTCAATATAATTTACAAAAGCATTTTTTGAATAGTCATTTTTTTCTTCTAACATTTTCTGATATTCTTCAATAATTTTTAATTTTTTATTATATCCTTTATTCTCTTCGTTACTAAACCACGGTAAATAATCTAATCCAAGTTTTAAATTTTCTTCAGAAAATTTAAAAAGTAGTTCTAATCTTACAGCATTACTATTAATTACTTTAATTGCTTCTAATTTTTGTTCTTCTGTTTCTAGAGAATTAGCAACTTCCAATAGATATACATCTTTCGATAAAAATCTTAGTAACTTTATTTTTTCATCAACATTTTTTAAAGTAATAATAATATCTTTTAGATTTTGCTCTCCCATTTGTTGAATATCTTTAAAACTGGTTTCTAAATTGTTATTTCTGCTATTTATTATAGCAACTTCATTATTTAAGGCTTTAATTTTATATTTTTCTTCCATTTTTGATATAATATTATATCGATAGTAAGAATTTTTAATGTTCATTAAATGTTTGATTTTTTCATCGGGAGAAGTTAGATTTTCTATTACAAGAGCTCTGGACTGTTCATCACTTAATAACGATAAATTTTCAAGTTTTAAACTATCAGTTGATAAATTACTTATAACTTCTGCTTTTGATCGATTACTACTTAATAATGATAAATTTTCAAGTTTTAAACTATCAGTTGATAAATTACTTATGACTTCTGCTTTTGATTTCTCATTACTCAATAAGGACAAGCTTTCTAATTTTAAATCATCAGTTGATAAATCAATTATGATTTGAGTTTTTAAAAATTCATCTTTTAAAAATTTTAATCCTTGTAATTTTTGATCATCTGTAGAAAATGATTTTATTATTGCACATCTTCCCCATTCATCCTGTAATATATCCAAATTTTTTACCTGGTTTTCTGTAGATAGTTGATGATATATTAATCTTATTGTTTTCTCATCAGATAATTTTTTCATTAATTTTATTTTGGCATTATCATTTAAATCCCATGAATAAATAGCGATGTTTTCTTTTTTTCTAAGACTAGCTATAACTTGAACTTTTGCTTTATCATCTTTTAGTAAAGATAATCCTTTTTCTTTGTACTTATCATTACCTAGTTGGCTTATTACGTTAGCCTTCACCATTTCATCTGTTAATAAATGCAAGTTCTCTAATTTCTGGTTATCATTTGACAAACTACTTATCACTTTAGCTTTTGCCATTTCATCTGTTAATAAATGCAAGTTCTCTAATTTCTGGTTATCGTTTGATAAACTATTTATCACTTCAGTTTTTGACAAATCATCTAATAAATTTAACCCCTTAATTTTCAAAGCATCAGTTGATAAATTTTGAAGGATTGTAATAGTGAGTTGATTAGAAAAAGTATCATTATTATAGAAGAGTAAATCTTCTTGAAATAGATTATTTGTTAATTCACTCATTTTTTTATCAAATTTAAATGGAAAATTTATGGATTGTAAAACTGATTCATCTATTTCACTTATAAGAGGATAATTTGAACATTCGATTACGGCTAAAAGTGCTATTTTAGATTCATCATTTGATAATCTTTCAATAATTATGTCCCAATCTTCCTGTTTTATTTCTTTTAGATGATTTAATTTTTCTCTATCATCGGATAGTGAACTTAATATAACTGCCTTTGCTTCAGAATCATAAATTTTTGAATAAAAAGCCAATTTCATTTCATCACTTGGTAAACAAGAAATTATTGCAGTTTGTTGTTCTAGAGATAGTTTATCTATATTTTTTCTTTTTTTCAAAGCCTGATCAGAAGTATATATTTTAAAAAATATATCATAAAATAAGTATTTGAAATAATCATTCTCCTCATCCGGAAAAAGATTATCGAAATCTGAATTTTCCATATCATTAAAAAGGTAGTCTTTTTCTTCCTCTGTTAAATTATTTCTAGCATAAGAAGGATCTTTTCTATTTACAGATTCTCTTAATACTTCTTTTATATGTTCTACCATATATAACACCTACTTTTATTATTTAATTAAATTATAGCAAATAATGTTAAAATTTTAAACTACTAACTTAATTTTTTCAATAGGAAATCATCTTTATCAGTATTATTAAGAACAAAGAAAATAAGAAAAATTATCAATTTAATGTAAAATTTCTGTCTAATCTACTTTCTTCTTTTCTAGTTATTTTATATAATATAATTAAGATTAACCTAGAAGGAAGGAAAAGTGGTAATCTAGCGCCAGACCTATATTAGGTGACGAGGATTGTAGTTTATCGAAATTTCGGCGGATGCTACAAGAGGAAGATATATACAAAAAGCAAAATCAAAATTGTAACAAAAGTATATCTTTAAGAAAGGAATTAAAATTTTTATGTGTGGTATTGTTGGATATATTGGTAAAAGACAAGTGTTACCAATTCTTATTAAGGGGCTTAAAAGGTTGGAATACCGTGGCTATGATTCTGCTGGTGTAGCTTTTTTTCATCAGGAAGAAATTAAACTTCAAAAAAGTGTAGGAAGAATTCAGGAATTAGAAAAAAAGTTAGATTATTCTCTTTCTAGTCATATTGGTATTGGGCATACGAGATGGGCAACGCATGGGAAAGTTACGATAATGAATTCGCATCCTCATCAAGTTGGCAAAATTACTATTGTTCATAATGGAATTATTGAAAATTATTTAACATTAAAAAAAGAATTAGAAAGTAATGGCTACTTATTTCAAACAGAAACAGATACAGAGGTCGCTTGTACTTTAATTGATTGGATAAAGGAAACTCATTCTTCTTTAAAAATGGTTGATGTGTTAAATGAAGCGATGAAGAAGTTGAAAGGTAGTTATGCAATTGTGGTGATGGTTCAAGATGAACAAGACAAATTATATGTTATGAAGAAGGAAAGTCCTTTAGTTATTGGAATAGGAAAAGAGGAATATTTTGTTGCTTCTGATTTTTCTGCTTATTTAGATGATACAAAGGATTATATTATTTTAGAGGATAATGAAATTGGTGTTATTTCTATGGATAATGTTTCTATTTATCAAAATGGCATTTTAAAAGATTATGTCGTTAAAACATTAAATGAAGAAGTTGAAATTGCAACTAAGGGCGAACAAGAGCATTATATGATGAAAGAAATTAAAGAGCAAAGTCAACTGATTCAAAAATGGAATACCCTTTATTTTGATCAAAAAGAAAAATTACCTGATATTACTTCTTATCAGCGTATTCATATTGTTGCTTGTGGAACAGCTTATCATGCTGGGCTTATTGGAAAGTATTTGTTAGAAAAAAATACTGATTTTGAAGTGAATGTTTATGTTGCTTCGGAGTATCGCTACCAAAAGAACTTTTTGGATAAAAACACATTAGTTATTGCCATTTCTCAATCTGGGGAAACGGCTGATACATTAGCTTGTGTAAAAATGGCAAAAGAAAAAGGAGCAACTACTTTAGGGATTATTAATGTTTATAATAGTTCTATTGCTAGAACTGTTGACTTTGTTATCTATACTCATGCTGGTTGTGAAGTTGCTGTTGCTTCTACTAAGGCTTATACTTCTCAGGTATATGTTTTAGGATTACTTGCTTTGGAATATCAGAAAAAAATGGAAGAGAAAAATACTTATCAAGAATTGCCACAAAAGATTGAAGAATTAATTAAATTTGATTACTCTTCTATTATTAATCATCTTTACCAAAAGAAAGATATTTTCTATTTAGGAAGAAATATTGACTACGTGAGTATGTTAGAAGGTTCTTTAAAATTAAAAGAAATTACTTATATTCACAGTGAAGCTTTCCCAGCTGGTGAACTTAAACATGGGCCCATTTCTTTAATTGAAGAAGATACTCCTGTTATTGCTTTAATTACCCACGAGGAAACTGCTGCTAAAACAATTAGTAATATTAAAGAAGTGAAAGCAAGAGGTGCTTATGTTGTTTTAATTATAGAAGATGGAATCGTAGATTCTATTGATAAAAATTGTTATGATGAGGTTATTTATTTACCTAAAACAGATGAATATACTTGCCCTATTTTAAGTATTATTCCTCTCCAATTAATTGCTTATTATACAGCAAAAAAGAAGAATCTAGATATTGATAAACCTAGAAATCTTGCTAAATCTGTTACTGTTGAATAGAGAAAAGACAGAGCCAAAAATCGGTTCCGTCTTTTAATTTAAATTAAAAATATTTCTTAATAATTTATATTCCTCAATACTAATTTTATTTAAAATACTAACATTACTCATATCTATATTGGCTAATCTAGTTACTTGTAATTTTAGACAAATATTTTTTAACATTTTATTTTCCTCTAATGTATAGCCATTTACCATTTTTGCATGAATATCATGTTCTAATATTTGATAATTTTGATAAATATTTTCTTGATTGCTATCATCAAAAATAATACTGCAATCTTCATCATGAATATAAAGTGGTATACTTCTATCATGCATTAATAGTTCTTCTTTTGTTATTGAAGGAATAATTTCTTTCTTTTTCTTTGAAAAAGATAAATGAACTTTTTTCTTTGTTTTTTCTTTTTTTAATCTTTGTTTGAATAAATTAATTTTATCTTTACTTTTTTCCTCCACTTCTTCTTTATTCTCAAAAAAAGCATATCCAATATAAGTAAGGCAAAGGCAAATTAAATATAATAGAAATATGATCATGCTTAAATCGATGAAATTTACTGCATTATCGACATCCATTACATAAAGGGCAGGGATTTTATTTCCTAATACGATAGCAATAGTTGAACCTAAGATAATTATCATTGTGATAAATAAAACGTAATTTAGAGCAGAATATACTGGTTTTATTTTTTTATTGATTGTAAATAAACTGATAGCATTTACAATAACAATAACAATTAAATAAGTTTTTACTGATAAGTATTTTAATTTAAAAATATTTATTATTAGTCCATTAATATAAGAGAATGTTAAAATACTGATAAGGAAATATACTATTGTAAAAATTGCCTTGTATTTTTTTTCTAAATTCTTTTTATCCATAAATAACATTACTACAATCCAAAATAAGATTTCTAAAATTAAATAACATGGATTTATCTTGAATAATTCTTTTAGCATTTTTATTACCTCCTAATTAGAATAGTTTTTTAACATTCTTTTAAATAAATCATATGTTTCTGTTGAATATTTAGTAATTAAACGATATTCTAAGTTTTTATCAATTGTAATAGAATTGTTTTGATTATGTTCTTTAATATCTTTTAACATTTTATTAAATATTCTATAATCATTTAATGTATAAGTATTTTTTTCATTTTCTAATTTCATTTGTTCTGGATCTTCTTGAATGTATGGTAAGTTATTATTTAAAATTTGATCTAGAACAGTATTTCTATTACTTACTGGTGTAACAATTTGTCTTTCTTGTTTTTTAGGAATAAATGAACTTAAGTCAAAACTGTTTTCTTGTTCCTCATTTCTATTTTTTACTGGAGTTTCAAATTCATGCGTTTTATATGATGTCATAAATGGTGGAATTGTATCTTTAATAGATTCTGTTGTTTGTTGATTCATTGAATGATTTGGCATTGTAGGAATAAAGTGATAACTTGGTGTAGTATCTGTATTTAAATTCTCGTTATTTTCAATCAAACTAGTATTCATCGCAGGTACTGTTGAAGTATTTTTCTCCCCTACTTCTTCTGGAATAGAAATCGTTGCCTCTAATGTATTTTGGTTTTCTGTTTGGTCTTCTTTTTGTAATTTTTTCTTTTCTTGTTTTAATAAAATTCTATCTGAGATTACTGTACTTAAGTATACTAATCCTAAACTAAGTAACCAGAAGACAAATACCATAATACTTAATTCTAATAAAATAATTAAATTTTTATTGGAAAATAATGAAGTTTTCTTAAAAATATCTATTTTATTATTCGCAATGAATTCTAAAACTAAGGCAAATAGAAAATTGATAATAATAAAGAATACCCCATGAATTGTTTTATAAGTACTTTTATGTTTAATATTAATTAAGCTTCCTAAAATAGAAATATTCATAAAGAAATAAACAAATAAATAAGCATAAGTTGAAGGGAAATAGATATTGGTAAATAAATCATCCATAATGCTATCGAAAACATTTCCTAATACTGTTCCATTATTGAAAATAATGTAAGAAATAAGAAGAATTGTACTTATTGTTGATAAAATAAAGCAAGTTTTCTTGGAAATTTTTTTCCTTAAAAATAAAAATGTAGCAAGAATAATGATTCCTAAGAATATTAAATTTATCCAAGAAGTATTTATTATAGAAATTAAACTAAATAATTTTTCAAAAATACTTGTGTACTTCATTTTTATCCCCCCTACTGAACACTTTCTAATTCAAATATATAAATGGTTTGTTTTGTTTCATCATCCTTTGTACAAGTGATTAAAGTTAAACAGGTTTTACTTTCATCACGATAAATTGTTACTGTTCCATCTTTGGTATCATTATATATATTAACAACTTTATAAGTATATTTTTTATTTTCATAAGTAATTGTTGCCGTATCACCTACTACTAATTGATATAAATTTCCAAAGTAACTATTACTGTAATTTCCTGAATGTCCAATAATAATGGTATTTCCATTTTTTTCATCTGGATAAGATGATGAATCTAATACTTTTAAGTTAAATTTTACATTGTTTAGTGATGATTCTTTTTTATAAAAACCTTTATTAAAACTAATTTTAGGAATTTCTAAGATACCTGCATAAGTTTCATAATCATTATTTGTTGTTACTGGTTGCTGTGGTTGTGTTTGTTGCTCTTCTTTTTTCTCTTCTTTTTGTTGTTCTTCTTGTTTTTTTGCTTCTGCTTCTTTTTCTTCTTTTAAAAGTTCTGTTAATTCTAGATTTGTTGCACTAAATACTTTTTCTCTTTTTGCAACAACATAATCGTTTAATAATAATGAAATTCCTACTATAATTAGAATAAGACATAAAAGTATTTTATTTTTTAACTTTTTTGTATTCATTACCATCACCTTCCCCATAATATTTATTGGGAAACTACTTAAAATTCATTTAACCCTTTGTTCTCTTTTTGTATTTCCCTTGATTTGGTTAACTATTTTAACACTAAAAAAACTTGTTGTCAAGGCATTTTTTTAACTTTTAGGAAACTATTAGCAATCTAACTTGACAATTGCTAAAAAAGTGCTATAATAGGGACATATAATGAAGAAAGGAAGTGTTATATATGCAAAATAATTATCAAGAAGAACAAGTAAAACCACTTGAAAAATATGGTCGAGATATTACTAAAATGGTTGTTGATGGAAAAATTGATCCAGTTATTGGCCGTGATGAAGAAATTAGAAGTATTACTAGAATTTTATCTCGTAAAACCAAAAATAATCCTGTTTTAATTGGTGAAGCTGGTGTTGGTAAAACAGCTATTGTAGAAGGTCTTGCCAGTCGTATTATTAAAGGAGATGTACCAAATAGTTTAAAAAACAAAACCATTTGGGAATTAGATATGGGAGCTTTAATCGCTGGAGCAAAATATCGTGGTGAATTTGAAGAAAGATTAAAAGCTGTATTAAAAGAAGTAAAGAATAGTCATGGGGATATCATTATGTTTATTGATGAAATTCATATGATTGTTGGTGCTGGAGGTATGGAAGGCGCTATGGACGCTGGAAATATGTTAAAGCCAATGCTTGCACGTGGAGAAATTCATTGTATCGGAGCTACTACTTTAAATGAATATCGTAAATATATTGAAAAAGATGGAGCCCTAGAAAGAAGATTTCAAAAAGTTCAAGTTAAAGAACCCACAGTTTTAGATACTATTACTATTTTAAGAGGTTTGAAATCAAGGTTTGAAGTTTATCATGGAGTAAACATTAAAGATCGTGCTTTAGTTGCAGCGGCTACTTTGTCTGATCGTTATATTACTAGTCGTTTCTTACCTGATAAAGCGATTGACTTAGTTGATGAGGCTTGTGCTACGATTAAGGTACAAATGGAGTCTGTTCCAACTGAACTTGATGCTTTAACAAGAAAAATTATGCGCTTACAGATTGAAAAAGAAGCTTTAAAAAAAGAAAAAGATGATATTTCAAAAGCGAGAAAATTAGAAATTGAAAAAAGTTTAAGTATTTTACATGAAAAAGAGCAAGAAATTAGTCGTGCTTGGGAAGAGGAAAAAGAAGTAAATACGGCTATTAGTAAAAAGAAAGAGGAAATCGAAAAAGCAAATTATCGTTTGGAGATTGCTGAGGCTAATTATGATTTAGAATCAGCTGCTAGATTGCGTCATGGGGTAATTCCTAAATTGGAAAGTGAACTTCAAGAATTAAACAAACAAAATAAGAATGATATTTTGTCTGATACTGTTGATGAAGAAGATATTGCCGCTATTATCTCTAAATGGACAATGATTCCCGTTCAGAAACTTGTTGGTAGTGAACGAGATAAATTATTAAACTTAGAAAAAAATATGAACGAGCGTGTTATTGGTCAAAAAGAAGCTATCCACTTAGTCAGTGAAGCAATCATTCGTGCAAGAGCAGGAATTAAAGATCCTAATCGTCCTATCGGTTCTTTCATTTTCTTAGGTCCTACTGGTGTTGGTAAAACTGAGGTAGCTAGAACTTTAGCATATGAATTGTTTGATGATGAACGACATATGGTTAGGATTGATATGAGTGAATATATGGAACCCCATTCTGTCGCTAGATTAATTGGCTCTCCTCCAGGATATGTCGGCTATGACGATGGTGGTCAGTTAACTGAAGCTGTTAGAAGAAATCCTTACTCTATTGTCTTATTTGATGAAATTGAAAAAGCACATAAAGATGTCTTTAATATTTTACTTCAAATCCTAGATGATGGTCGAATTACAGATGGTCAAGGAAGAACAGTTGATTTTAAGAATACCATTATTATTATGACTTCTAATTTAGGAAGTGAATATATCTTAGAGAAAAAGGAAAATGCTAATGAGTTGGTAATGAATGATCTTCATAAGACATTTAAGCCAGAATTTATTAATCGTATTGATGAAATTATTATTTTCCATTCTTTATCTAAAGAAGTTGTTACACATATTCTAGATAAAATTATTCATGAAATTGAGGTAAGACTTCATGATAAGAGAATAAAAATTTCTCTTACTGAGGAAGCTAAAAATTTGATTATTGATAGTGCTTATGATGAAAATTTTGGTGCTAGACCAATTAAAAGATTTGTCCAAAGAAATATTGAATCTTTAATTGCTAATGCAATTTTGCAAGATAAGATTAAATATAATAGCACTATTACGATTGATGCTGACGATGGAAAATTTCTTTTAAAATAACAAAAATATAGAGTTTTAAAGGGCTCTATATTTTTTTATCTTGATATAAAATAAGGGCTGAGAAACAATAAATTTGTTCTTCTCCATAAATTGCATTAGATACATTAAACTGAATATTAATAATTTCTCTTTCTTGTTCTTTTAAAAAATTATTGATATCTTCTTCTAAATCTTTTTCATGAGATTCATCAAAAATTTTTACCTTCATCTCCTATCACCAAAAGTATTATCTCAAGAAAAGGTTTCTTTTTTTGTCGAAAAAAGTTGATTGCTTTCACAACCAACTTACATTTGATAATAAACTTCTTTTTTTTCTCCAGTATCACTCTGATACTCTATCCATACTTTTAAATTTAATTTTAAAGAACTAATATTCTTAGTAGACTCGATTGTCCCTTCTAATTCTACTTCATTGAAATCTTTATTTCCTGACAGTAATTCTTCTTTATCATCAAATAGTCCTATTGTTGGAAATACCGCTTCATTGCTATAGTTATTTACTACCATTGCTCTTATTTTATGCATATTTTCTTTAGGGTTTATTAAGGTAACTTTATAATCAATAGTCTGTTCATCTTCTCTTTCAATATCAATAATGATATCTAAGGGAAGATCTTTTGAGTATTCTTTTGTGCTTAATAAGTTATTTTTATAAGCAATATAATCATTTTTTTCTTGTTCTTCTTGATTTTCACATCCCGTAAAGAGAAATAGTATTAAAATAAGACAACAAATTTTTCTCATGTTCCACCTACTTGAATATAGTATACTATAAAATTAATTTCTTGTTAAGTATTTTATTTCTAGTTGACACTAATTATTTTTGATTTGATTTTTTAATTCATTTAAATATTCTGCTAAATGTTCAGCTTCACTGCCACCACCTTGAGCAAATTTAGGGCTTCCTCCCCCATTTCCTTTACATTTTACAGAAAGTTCTTTGACGAGAACACCACAATTTACTTTATCGCTATTGGATTTAGAAATGATATTGACATGATTATCTTTGACATTAGCTAGTAAGACAAAGCAGTTTTCATACTTATTAATAATAGCATCGGCTAAGCCTCTCATACTATCAATATCATAATCTTCTAATATGACAATACTTGTTTTTATTCCATTAATGACTTCCATATTTGTAGTAAAGGCAGTAATATCACTTACCGTACTTTGCATTTTTAGTGTTTTATATTTCTTTTCTAATTCTTTTATTTTATCTTTTAATTCTAGTAATTTATTTTTATATTCTACTACTCCTTCATAACTTGATAATTCTTTATCTTGAAAATCGAATTCAAAATCTAGAGTAATATTTTGTTCTTTAGCTTCTACTAAAATATTTTTAGCTTTAGAAAGTAATTTTTTTATCTCAGTTTGATAGGGATCTACTACTAGATGAAGTAAATCGTTCATATTTTTACTTGTTGTACCTTCAATTCTAAAGGTATCTGCTCCTTTGTTTTCTATAGAAATAATGGCAATTTTTCCAATCATACTCGTATTTGGTACATGTGTTCCTGCACATAATTCTATTGAATCTCCAATCGTTACTACACGAACGATATCTCCATATTTATCATCAAATAATGCCATAGCGCCTTTTTTCTTGGCTTCTTCGATTGGTAAATATTCAATAATAGTGTCAACATTTTGTGCAACTCTTTCGTTTACTCTTTTTTCAATTCTAATAATTAAATCATCACTTAATCTTCCATGGTAAGTAAAATCAAATCTAAAGGTATTTTCATCTACTCTACTTCCTGCTTGATGAACGTTGTTTCCTAAAAATTCTTGAAGTGTTTTTTGTAACAAATGTGTAGCGCTATGATTTTTCATGATTGCTTCACGACGCTCTTGCATAACATGAGTTAAAACAGTACTTCCTTTTTTTAGTGTTCCTTCTAAAATTTTAACATGTAATAAATGCTGTTTATTAGGTGCTTTTACAACTTCATCTACTTCTACTTTACAGTCATCATTTTTTAAATAACCAATATCGTAAATTTGTCCACCAGACTCTGCATAAAAGGGATTTTCTTCTAGAAAAACATATCCTTCATCAGTAATAGAATCTACAAATTGATTATCTTTCATGATATCCATTACTATCGTTTTATTTCCTAACTTTTCATAGCCGACAAATTTACTTTCTTTCTTATAGTTCATTAATTGTTCATTTTGAAGATTCATGCTACTTACTACTTTACGATTTTGTCTTGCCATTACTTTTTGCATTTCCATATATTTATAGAATTCATCTTTATCTACACTAAGTCCTAATTCATTTGCGTATTCTATCGTTAATTCTACTGGGAATCCATAAGTATCATATAATTTAAAAGCATCTTCTCCAGAAATTTCTTTTGAAGTATTATTTTTACATAACTCCTCTAGTCTTTTTTCTCCAGAAATTAATGTTTTATGGAATAAATCTTCTTCTTTTGTAATTTGCTCTTTAATGATTTCTTTATTTGGTAGTAAGTCTGGATAAATATTTCCGTATTTTTCCATTACGATATCGACTAATTCTGCCATAAAGGTTTTATTAATGTTAAGTTTTCGACTCATCATAATAGATCGTCTTAATAATCTTCTTAAAACATATCCCCTTCCATAATTTTCAAAGGTTGCTCCATCGGATAGGGCAAATGTTAATGTACGGATATGATCAGCGATTACTTTAAATTCTTTTTGACCTTGATAAGGAATTTCACTGATTTCTGCTATTTTATCCATTATTGGTAAGAAAAGATCGGTTTCATAATTGGTTACTGCACCTTGCATGATGCAAGCCATTCTTTCAACACCCATACCTGTATCAATATTTTTACTTGGTAATTCTTCATATTGATCACGAGGAACTCCCTCTTTAGCATTATATTGACTAAAAACATTATTCCATATTTCAATATAGCGATCATTTTCTAAATCTTCTTTTAATAATTGAATTCCTTTTTTTTCTGGATCAAATTTTTCTCCTCTATCATAAAAAATTTCGCTATCAGGTCCACTTGGTCCTTCTCCTATTTCCCAGAAGTTTCCTTCTAAAGGAATAATATGAGTCGGATCTACTCCAAGACTGATCCATAAATCATAAGCTTCTTTATCTTGAGGATATACTGTCATATATAGTTTATCTTTATCGAAGGCAAAGTATTCTTTACCAGTTAATAATTCAAAAGCCCATGTTAATGCTTCTTTTTTAAAATAATCTCCAACGGAAAAATTTCCTAACATTTGGAAGAAAGTATGATGTCTTGCAGTTACCCCTACATTTTCAATATCATTTGTACGAATACATTTTTGACAACTTGTTAATCTTCTATTTTTTGGTACAATACTTCCATCAAAATACTTTTTTAAAGGTGTTACTCCAGCATTTATCCATAAGACACTTGGATCGTCTTTAGGAATTAAAGAAGCACTTTCTACTTCTAGATGTCCTTTACTTACAAAAAAATCAATGTATGTTCTAATAATTTGTTCTCCTGTCATTTGTTTCATTTTTTCACTTCCTTAAATTTGTTTAATGATTTCTTCTAATCTTTTTTCATATTCTTCTAATGTTCCATTATTTAATATAAAGTAATCGGCATAAGCAATAGGAGGTGCTTTGGCGATATTTTCGATTTCAGCTAAATCTCTTTCTTTAGCTTCCTTTTTCGTGAGTGGTCTAACTTCTCTTTCCGTAAGGCGTTTATAACGAATTTTTTTATCGGTAATGATAGCAATCGTTTTCATGTCTTTGCCTAATTCTTCATTTAAAATTTTATATTCTTCCCAAGAATATAGTCCATCTAAAACGACATTATTTTCTATAGATAATTCTTTTATTTTGGGAAGTAAGATTTTAGCGAATGCTCCCATTCCTAAATCTTCTCTTAATTTTTCACGCATCATTTTTTCATTTTCAGGGGTTACTTCTAATCCTTTTTCTTTTAATTTTTCTAATGTTACGCCCCCAAAATAAACTTTTTGGAATCCTTTTTTTTCTAAAATATCAGAAGCGATACTTTTTCCACTTCCACACATTCCTACAATGGCTACGATTTTATTCATATTCTTCCTTCTTTCTCTAAATTTTTAATTATTTTTAAGACATCTAATTGTAGTTTTTCTAAAGAAGTATTTTCAATTTTATAGTCATAGTTACAATAATTATCTAATGCTACTTCGGTGATATCTTCTTGTTGTTCTTTGGTTAAAATACTTAAATAGTTTTTTCTTTTTACTCCAATTGTTACTACATTTGTAAAATTTTCTTTTACTTTGTTGATTTCTTCTTCAAAGCGTACATCTGGGATAATCACCACATCCATAAAGTAAGAATAAAAAGATAAATCTTCTAATTGTCTATTGATAAAAAAGTTAGGATTAGAGAGTTTCTTTTTGATTAAATCTGAACTTAGTTTTTGAAGTAAATCTCTTGGCTTATCTTCATCATTAAACTCTTTTCCTGTTACTTCAACAATATATCTTTTTAAGTATTTTGTATAAGGAGATAAGATGACTTTCTTCTCTTTTTTTAAAAAATAATCTTTTAAATAGGAAGCAACTTCTCCTTTACCACTTCTTGCTTTTCCTGCGATTAGGATGATTAATGTATTTTTTTTATTAAAATTCATATTGCACCTGAACTTTCTTTTTTATTATAGCAAATCCCAATTTTGTTGTAAATTCTTAATTATTTGATTTCTCTTAAATTCAATTGATGAAATAATTTATCTAAAATAAAATAAAGTACTGTTGTATATATTAAAGTCATCGGAATGCTGTGAAGTAAGATTTCTAATAAATTGCCAAAATTATATTGATCATAGCCTACGGCAAATAAAAAGAAGAAGCTTGCGATATGGTAGATAAATATTCCTATTAATGTACTAATATTGATTGTAAAGTAATTATAGGGAAAATAGAAATGAAATAGTTTGCTAAAATAATAAACAACGATAAAAAGACAAATATTTAAAAAGACAGCATTGGTATAAGTAATTCCCATTAAGAATCCTGTTATGATTAATACGGCTAAATATTTTTTTTCATTTTCAAAATAAGGTTTTATTACTAATAATGCAATTAAGATATATATTGTTGTAAATAATGATAAATCATGATAAATATATCCTGCATAATTTGAAGATATTGTTTGAAAAAGAAAGGAAAAAAGTAATGTTATGATACTTGTTATCATCATGAGGCATCATTCCTTTTTAGGACTGTTACAAAGTTAATATCATCAAATTTTGCAGATGGTTTTACATTGATAATCTTTGATAAATCATAAACATCGGTAGTAATCCCTTCTACTTTTCCAATTAATATTCCACTTGGGAAGACTCCTCCTAATCCTGAGGTGTATACATAATCTCCATTATTTACTGTTGCTGTATTACTAATTCCTTCTACGGTTAGTAATCCTTTTTTATAGTCATAACCATTAATTATTCCTGTTAATTTGGTATCTCCATTAGTTACTGTTACAGAAATTTTATTATTTGTATCATTAGTAGTAATTAACTTTACGTCTGAAGAGAAAGTAGAAACATTGGTAATTTTACCAATTAATCCTGTTGAATTAATAACTACCATTCCTTCTTTAATTCCGTTATGGCTTCCTTTATCAATTGTTAGCATATTATACCAATAAAAAGAATTTCTACTGATTACTGTTGCATTTAAGTAATCATAATCAGTTAGCACATGATCAATATTTAGTTCTCCTTTTAATCTTTCGATTTCTTGTTTTAACTCAATATTTTCTGCCTCGGTTGCTTCCATTTTTTCAACATTTGATTTTAAGATTTGATTTTCTTTTTTTACTTCTTTTAGGGAAGTAAATTCCTCTATCATATTCGAAAATCCATTAATTGGTTTATAAAATATTTTTTGTACTTCTACTACAATATCTTTGGTAAACGCTTCAAAAGTATTTAAATTTCTATCTTTTTTAATAGTATAAAATAATACTGCTGATACAATTACAATAATTAAAATTACTAAAAATAATCGTCTGTTTTTTAAATTTTTTCTTTTTTTCATTTTTAATCACCTTTACTTATTTCATTATATAATAAAATGATTAAAAATAAAAGGAGAGAAAGAAAATTCCTCGAAATATTTTTTGTTACATTACTACTGAACTGAGGTTTTAATGATTTAAACTTTATTGACGTTAGCAAATTTATTTACTATAACAATAGAAAAATTTCTTTCATATAACTTGGACAATATCCTAACTTAGTATAAGTTTCATATATTCTAACAATTTCATTTCTTAATAAGGATTGCATACCGTTTTTTAAGCCAATATATTGTTTTACAACATAATCAAATCCTGACAAAAACCACATAAATAATATTTCTATCCAATATTTGATTACAAAATCTAACATTTGCACATCACCCCATTTTCAAATATAATACTAAATATAGTATTTAAAGTAAGTTTTTAAATATAAAAGATAAAATTATCAAAATATCCATAATATAATTTTTTTAATTATCACTACTTTATTAAAAATGTTAAATTCGTATTTATTATTTAATTATAGTAATTTTAACATTAAAATCTAATGTTAAAACTTAAAAATTATGATACAATCATTCATATAGGAGATAGTTAATTATGAAAAAAGCCTTGATTTCAATAGAAAATTTAAAAAATGACACAATTAAAAATATAATAAGTACTAGTATTATTTGCTCAATTATAATTACTATAATATTTATAATGTTTATAGTTTTCACTAATAATATTCTTGCAATAATCATACTTTCTTTGTTATTTATTTATATTAATTATAGTTCTGTTCAAAATGTTAAATTAACAATTAAAAATTATAATTCTATACCAATAAATGAAAAGAAAAATATTAATAAAGAATTAAATAAAATATTAATTTATAGAAAAGATGCAATTTTAACTGATAAATTCTTTATAACTGGATGTTTAAATATATACAAATATTCCGATATAGATTTTATTTGCAAAAAAAACTCAATTGAAAAACATGCAATAACAGAAAAATTAATTATAATAACAAAAGATGGAAAAAAATATTGGTATTACATATCAAATAATTCTCAAAAAACTGATTTTAGTGAAGTTTTAAGAATTAAAAACAAAAATTTGTTAGTAGGATTAAATAAAAACAATAAAAATTATATTAAAACTAAATATAATATTGACATTTAAAAAAAACATTAGAATTAAATATACATCCTTTTGAAGAAAAACTCAATCTTATAAACTATGGACTTTCCAAAAATAAAAGTCACAATTATGGAGTTATAACTAGACTCCATTTTTTGATGTTTTCTTTTCTTAGAATGTGGTTATGTTCTAGTTCTAACGTTTCCTTTTTTTCTACAGTTAATCCTTTTTCATAATGCTTATGTTATATTAACGATTTTTAATTAATTATATGTTGCCATTTCACTTTATTCTTATTTTTTCATACACTACTTTAGGTGATTAATTATGCGAAATAATTTAAACCGTTTTTTTAGAAATTGTATTGGTTTTAAATTTTATGTTGCGATTATTTGTGTTATTATTTTACCTATTGTTACGATTTATCAATTAATTTTAACTTTATTTATTCCTTGTTTTTATAATGTATTAATTTTACTTGTCCAATATTTATTATTACTTTCTTTATGGTTTTGGACTTTATTTTTGTAAAATACTTCATTTTCTTTTTTCTTTGGTTAAAGAAAAGGATATTATTTTTTCTTTTGAATGAAATATTTTATTAGATAGACTAAAAAATATACATAAAGGAAAAATAATACCCAAATTAATACTGTATTTAATATTCCTGTAGAATAATAATTAATAATTGCTTCTAAAGATGCTGGAATATAATTATTTACAAAATCTGTAATTCCTTGTATTTTTACTAATTCAATCAATTTATGGAATAATCTAAAAATAATATCTATAATTCCTAGAAAATAAACTACACTTTTAAAATCTTTAAAAAATAATCCTACTATAATAATAGCAATAACTAATAAAATTAAAACAATATCCATATTACTCTCCTCTTCATTTTCATATTATTCTTACTCAGTATATCATAAATTAATAAAACTAAGAAGAGATAATAAAAATAAATAAAGTAATTTGACACTTTATTTATTTAAAAATTTATAATATTTCTTAAACTCTTGGGAATTATCTAATGAAGTATTATTTAATGATTCAATTAATTTCTTTTGATCTCTTGTTAATTTTTCTGGAATGATAACTTTCGTGATAACATACATATCCCCTTTTCTTTTTGTTGTAACATTGGTTACTCCTTTTCCTTTTAAGCGTAATTTTGCACCAGATTGAGTACCTGAAGGGATAGATAAGTTAACATTTCCATAAAGAGTTGGAACTTCTTTTTTGCATCCTAAAATGGCTTCTGTAATGGTAAGAGGAAGTTCAATATAAATATTATCTTCATCTCTTTGGTAAAACTCATGGTCTCTTACTGTAAATTCTACATATAAATCTCCTGGTTTTCCTCCGTTTGCTCCAGCTTCTCCCTTTCCTGCTACTCGAAGTCGATTATCGGTATCAATTCCTTCTGGGATAGTAATCGTTATTGTTTTGTTCTTTTTTACTGTACCTGTTCCTCTACATGTTGAGCATTTTTTCTCAAAACTTGTTCCTGATCCTTTACAATCTGGACAAGTTGTTTTGGTTAAGAAACTTCCAAACATGGTTCTTTGCTCAGAAGTTACTGTTCCTGAACCTCTACATGTTGAGCAAGTACTAGGATTAAATCCACCTTTTCCATCGCAATCTGGACAAGTATCTACAATATCTAGTTTCAAGTCTTTCTTTGTTCCATAAACAGCTTCTTCAAAATCAATGGTCATTCGATACAAAACATCATTGCCTTTTCGTGGCCCATTAGAACTTCTTCTTGATCCTGATTGTGTGAATCCAGAGAATCCTCCAAAACCACCCATGCCGCCAAACAAGTCTTCAAAAATATCTGACATGTCTCCAAAGTCAAAGTTGCTAAATCCTCCTGCTCCACCTGCTCCTTGTTGGAAAGCAGCATGACCAAACTGATCATATTGTTTTCTTTTACTTGGATCAGATAATACAGCATAAGCTTCTTGACATTCTTTAAATTTTTCAGCAGCATCTGGTTCTTTTGATACATCAGGATGATATTTTTTTGCTAATTTACGAAAAGCAGACTTAATCTCAGCATCAGTTGCATCCTTAGAAACACCTAAGACTTCATAATAATCTTTTTTATCCATCTTTATTCCTACTTTCTTTTGTTATTTTTTTGATAAAGAAGAAGTTCTAGTTACCTAGAACTTGTTTTCTTTATTATTTTTCTTCGAAGTCTGCATCTACTACTCCATCATCTTCTTTTTTAGAGGTTGATTCTGTAGAAGTATTTTCTTCTTTTTCTGCACCTTGATTTGCTTTTGCTGCTTCTTCATATACTTTTGATGCAAATTGATTTGCTTTTTCTAGTAATTTATCTTTTGAAGATTTGATTTCTTCAATATCTTCTTTTTCGATAGCTTTCTTTACTTTATCCATTAATTCTTCTGCTTCTTTTTTATCAGAATCACTTACTTTATCTCCTAAATCTTTAATAGCTTTTTCGGTCATGAAGACTACTTGTTCTGCATCATTTTTAGCATCGGCTAATTCTTTTACTTTAGCATCTTTTTCTTTATTTGCTTCTGCTTCCTTCATCATTCTGTCAATTTCTTCATCTGATAATGTGTTTGTTGCTGTAATTGTTATTGATTGTTCTTTTTGTGTTCCTAAGTCTTTTGCTTTAACATTAACAATTCCGTTTGCATCGATATCGAATGTTACTTCAATTTGAGGTACTCCACGAGGTGCTGGTGGGATGTTGGTAAGTTGGAAGTTTCCTAAAGTCTTGTTATCACTAGCCATTGGTCTTTCACCTTGTAATACATGGATATCTACGGCTGGTTGGTTATCAGCAGCAGTTGAGAATACTTGGCTCTTGCTTGTTGGAATTGTTGTATTTCTTGGAATTAGAACAGTCATTACACCGCCTAATGTTTCAATACCAAGTGATAATGGTGTTACATCTAGTAAGACAATATCATTTACATCTCCTGTTAAAACTCCACCTTGGATAGCAGCACCCATAGATACTACTTCATCTGGGTTTACCCCTTTAGAAGGATCTTTTCCTGTTTCTTTCTTAACTAAATCTTGAACCATTGGAATACGAGTTGATCCACCTACTAGGATAACTTTATCAATATCACTCTTTGATAATTTTGCATCTTTTAGTGCTTTTCTTACTGGTTCTAGAGTAGAATCAACTAAATCACTAATTAAGGACTCAAATTTTGCTCTTGTAACATCCATTTCAAAGTTTACTGGCGCACCATCTACTTGTGCAATGAATGGTAATGATACTTGTGTTGAAGTCATACCAGATAAATCTTTTTTAGCTTTTTCGGCTGCTTCTTTAATTCTTTGCATAGCCATTTTATCATCAGATAAATCAACGTCTTCTTCTTTCTTAATTTCAGATACGATATAATCTACTAGACGATTATCAAAATCATCTCCACCTAAGTGGTTATTTCCTGATGTTGATAATACTTCAAAAACACCATCTCCTAGTTCTAGAATAGATACATCGAATGTTCCACCACCTAAATCATAAACTAAGATTTTTTCGTTTGTATTTTGTTTATCAAGTCCATAAGCAAGAGCTGCTGCAGTTGGTTCGTTAATAATTCTTTCAACTTCTAATCCTGCAATTTTACCAGCATTTTTTGTTGCTTGTCTTTGGGCATCATTGAAGTATGCAGGAACTGTAATAACAGCTTTTGTTACTTTTTCTCCTAAATAAGCTTCTGCTGTTTTCTTTAAATCACTTAAAATCATTGCACTTACTTCTTCTGGAGAATATTCTTTTCCATTAGCTTTTACTTTTTCACTAGTACCCATTTTTCTCTTGATTGAAATAATGGTATCTGGATTAACTAAAGCTTGACGTTTTGCTTTTTCTCCTACGATAATTTCTCCTTTTTTAAAAGATACTACTGATGGAGTTGTTCTTCCTCCTTCAGCATTAGCTATAACGTGTGCTTCTCCTCCTTCAAATATAGATACACAACTATTCGTTGTTCCTAAATCAATTCCTATTATTTTACTCATAATTATTCACCTTTCCTTTTATTTATTATCATGACTTTCTTCGTCAATAATGACTATTTTTTTCTTCTTCTTTTTATTGCTATTCACATTCTTATTGCTTTTCTTTAATTTTTCATAAATGAAATAAGCAAGCAAAGCAACCAAAATAAATGGTAATACCCAAATCATAAAGTGAATAGCAAGGTAAGATAGTAATATTGCTATAATGAGATAAATGATATCTTTTATCTTTTCTTTATTCATTTATATCTCCTTACTCATTTACTTTTACCATAGCAGGCCTTATTACTCTATCCTTATAAATATAACCTTTTTGTAATACTTCTAAAACAACGCCTGCCGGTTTAGACTCATCATGGTCAGTTAGGACTGCATGATGATATTCAGGATCAAATTCTATTCCTTCAGCTTGAATTTCTTTTACTTCAAACTTATTTAAAATTCCTATCGTTGTAGTATAGATTAATTTAAATCCTGCTAAAAACTTAGATACTTCATCAGATAAATCATTATCATCCATCGAGATTGCTCGCTCAAAGTTATCTACAACAGTTAATAATTCTTTGATTAAATCTTCGTTTTTATACTTTAATACTTTCTCACTTTCTTCTTCTTTTCTTCTTTTATAGTTTTGCAGTTCAGCTTGATTTCTTAAAAGTGCTTCTTGCATAGATGTTAATTTCTGATTTAAAATTTCTATTTGTTTTTTGCTTTCTTCTAAATCCTGTTCCATCTTTTCTCGTAGTTCTTTTTCTTTACTGCATTTGCATTCTTTTTTATTTTTACTAATTACTTTATCAGTATTTTCTTCATTTAATTTTTCTTTATTATCTATCATTTCTTCTTGATGATTTTTATGTTTACTCATTTTCGCCTCCTAAATGACTTTTGATATAATCTAGTAGACTAACTACTTTATCGTATTCCATTCTTTTTGGTCCTACAATTGCAATTGTTCCTTCTTCTCCATTTACATTATATTTTGTCTTAACAACAGATGTATCATTGGTAATTTCTGATTCACTTCCAACATAAATATGTATACCATTGTTTTCTTCTTCTTTAATAGAACTCACATCTTCAAATTTAGAAAGAATCTCTTTTACTTTTTCAATGTTAGAAAACTCTGGCTGCTTTAGAAAATTATTTTTTCCTACGAAGTGGACATCATTATTACTACTCGTAAATTCTGAGAAGGCATCATAAAAGGCATTGTATAATACTTCGTGTTGTTTAACATACTTACCAATAATTGGTTTTACTTCGTACTCTAATTTTTCAGAGATTTCATTAATAGGTGTTCCTACTACTAATTTGTTGATTAACTCTACTGTTTTTCTGACATCTTCTGTAGAAATATTACTTGGTAAGTATAAATTTTTATGTTCGACAACTCCTTTATCTGTAATAACAATTGTTAGAATTTTATTTTCTTCTAATGGAACAATTTCTACTTGCTTTAAGCGGTTAGCCTTAGCACTAGTTCCTAATACTATTGAAGTGTAATTGGTAATTTCTGATACGATTTCGATACTTTTTTTGATTGTATCAGATAAATCAAGAGATTGGTTTTTAAAAATAGTTTGTAGTTTTAGCATATCTTCTCCTGTCATATTCTTTGGTTGCATTAGGTTATCTACATAATATTTATATCCCTTTTCACTAGGAATTCTTCCTGATGCAAAGTGATTTTTTTCTAAATATCCTAAATCTTCTAAGTATACCATTTCATTACGAATGGTAGCACTAGAACATTTGATGTTTTTGCAAATATGAGAGGAACTTACTGGTTTAGCTGTTTTGATATATTCTTCTACAATGATTCTTAAAATTTGATTTTCTCTTTCAGATATCATCTTTTACCACTCCTTAGCAATTCCTTTTTCTGAATGCTAGATTCATTATAGTATATTATATTAGCAATGTCAATAAATAATTGCTAATTTTTTTAAAAAAAGAAAAATACTTATTCAACTTGAATACTTTCTATATAGAATCAAGCTAAGTAAGTATTTTATTTTTATTTTGTAATATTTTTTAAAATAACAGTTTTTGTTCTAGACATTTCTCTTAGAGTTGTCATTATTCCTTCATTTCCAATTCCAGAATATTTCCATCCACCAAATGGTTGTTCAAAACTTCTAAAGAAACTTGCTCCATTAATAACAAATCCACCACATTCCATCATTTCACTTACTTTGATGGCTTTATTCATATCTTTGGTAATGATAGAGCCTGATAATCCGTAAATAGATTGGTTGGCAATTTCTACTGCTTCTTCTATTGTATCAAAACCTATAACTGAGATGACTGGTCCAAAAATTTCCATATCTTTTGCTACATCCATATCTTTGGTAACGCCATCAAGTATAGTTGGTTCATAGAAAGCACCATTTCTTCTTCCACCGTAAACTACTTTTGCCCCTTGTTCTACTGTTTTATTTACTTGACTTTCTACCTCAATTGCTGCTTCTTCACTAATTAAGCAACCAATATCTGTATCCATTTCATTTGGATATCCTACTTTTAATGTCTTAATTTTTTCAATCATTTTATCAATATATTGTTGTTTTACTGAATTTTGAATTAAAAATCTTTTACTAGCACAACAAACTTGTCCAGTATTGTAAAGTCTTCCCCAAACGGTTTCTTCGACAGCTAGGTCAATATCACCATCTTCACATAAAATGAAAGCATCGTTTCCTCCTAGTTCTAGTGATGAGTGTGCTAAGTGTGAAGCACATCTTTCTGCTGCATCAATACCAGCTGCTGTTGAACCAGTCAAGCTTACAATAGAAACTTTTTTATTTGAAGTTAAAGCTTCTCCTACTACTTTTCCTGATCCATGTACAACAGAGATAACTCCTGCTGGCACCCCTGCTTCTACTAATAATTCAACATATTTAGTTAGAGTTAATGGATTTACACTAGCAGGTTTTAAGATTGCTGCATTTCCCATTAATAATGCAGGTGGAATCTTATTAATAAAGATATCACTTGGGAAATTAAATGGAATAATTGCTACCATTACTCCTAATGGTTGTTGAATTGTATATTGAATTGTATTTTCTTGCCCTTTTTCTGTTCCTCTTGGGATCATGTTCCCATAGTCATGTTTAATTTTTTCTACATATGCAGGTACACCAATAGAGATGTTAGCAATTTCATTGTATGCTTCTTTAATAGGCTTTCCTGTTTCATCAGATAAAGTTTTTGCTAAAGAATCTTTATCTCTTTCTACTAAACTAACAAATTTTGATAAAATTTCACATCTTTCATGAATAGATAATTTTGCCCAATCTTTTTGCACATTATAAGCATAATCTACTGCTTCATTTACTTCTTCAGCTGATAGACTTGGTACAGTATCAATAAGTTCATTAGTTGCTGGATTTTTTACTTCAATAACGCTTCCATCTTTTGCATCGCGCCATTCTTTTCCAATTAAACTTTTCATTTTTCCTCCTCTATTTAATACCCTCTTGGTATTATATTTTTAGTATACATTTATCAATCTATTTTTTCAAGTAAATTTACAAAATTTATCAAAAAAAGAAAAATAAGTAAGCAGATTTTTGCTTACTTATGAATTCTTCTTTTTCTAATTTTTTGTGTTATAGATAGTTTATTTTTTTTAATGATAAAGTAATAACTTATTCCTCCCAATACTGCTACTACTAATAAGATTATTAATACTTTATATAATTTATCCATTCCCGTTTTTACTTCTTGAATTTTTTTATCATACATAGTCAATTTATTATTAGTTAGGCTTTTACCATCTTTATCTGTCAATGTGCCATCAGGTTTCATTGTAAAAATAATTGACTCTGCTGTAGAATAGCCTTTTGGTGCTATTTTTTCAACAAGATAATATGTTCCTGCTGGAAGGCCAGATATTGTCTTCGGTTTATCTGATGATGTCCATGTTGCCTCTGTTCCATCTGCTAATATGACTGGAATACATTCATCTGTATATTGATCATTTAGTGTTTTTACATTACCATTTTCATCTGTATAAGTACTACAAATACTTATTGTTGCTCCTGAAAGTTCTTTATTATTAGCAACATCTGTTTTACTAATGTTAAAAGTATTTAGTTTATTTTTTATTATTATCAAATTATCTTTTACTGTTTGATTTCCAGTACTTACTTCTCCTGCTGCATTTATATTAAACTGTGTTGCAGAAGTAGCTATAACATATCCACTTGGTGGTGTTGTTTCTACTATATAGTAATCCCCTTGTTTTAGTCCATTGAACTCTACTGGTGTTGAACTAGAAATCCATGTCATTTCAACATCATTAATTGTTTTGGCAGGATCACATTTTTCTTTTTTTTCTTTATAGGTTGCTGATGTACAAATTTTTAGTGTCGCTCCTTCTACTTCTTCATCTCCTGATGCAGCTCTTTTACTTATTTTTATATTATTTTTAACATTTACTTTAGTTATTACTAGATTCCCACTAGATTTAGAAACTTTAATATATTTATCTTTTTCGCTACAAAAAGTTTCATCATCAACTTTCTTTTTCGAAGTATTATTATAACATATTTTTTCATATGTAACTTTAGGGGCTGTCGGTTGCTCTGTTTCGCCGTTAGCACCACCTTCTGTATTATCATTAGGTGTTGTTGTATTTTCTGATGTATTTCCTCCGGTAGAAGGAGTACTTGATGAATCACCAGTATCTGGACTAGTGAAATCACAATTTTCTTTTTCGGAAAGATTTATTGGATCTCCTCCAGTAGAGGCTTGACATTTATATTCATAAGAAGAAAAATTACATCTTTCAATATCAACTTCTTTTGTTGCGTCATTTTCTGAATTATAATAGCATTTTACGCTATTGGTATTATGATTTACATTAGGATCATAAGTATATATATTTGTTTTTGAACTTTTAGGATCAAGTATATATCCAACTGGAGATGATTTCTCTACTAAATAATAATTATGTTTGAAAAAATCATCATCTGCTGTTGCTAATGTAGGACTGGTATAACTTACTGTAGAAATTCCATTTTTATTAGATGCTAATAAATTATTTTTATTATTTACATCATCTTTATAAATTTCTAAGGAAGAACCTGTTAATAGCTCTCCAGATTCATCTACTTTATAGCCAATAATTCTATGATTGGTTAATGATGGAACAGTTAATTGTACTGATTGACTTGTGCCTCTATTCACATTAAAATCTCCGCTAGTAATTAAAGTTTGATTTCCTGTCTTTAAATAGCGAATCGAAGTTGGATATTTACTAGAATTTGTACCTTTAACATTTATTTTAATTGTACTATCTTTGTCTGCTCCAGTGACCTTGATATAGAATGGGTAATCATCTTTTCTACCACTAAAATTAATTGTTGATGTGCAACCAGTCCCATTTGAGTTTTTACAAAAACTAACTGTTCCTTTTGTAGATGATGCACTAAGAGTATAACTTACCTTATCTGAACTTTCCCCTACATACTCTTTTAACCCTGATAAAGTAATTTTATCTGAAATATAGGTTGAACCAGAAATATAATTTAATACGCTATCTGTTAATTTAAATGATGGTTTACTTATACTTTTACTTAGTACTATTTTTTTATATTTGTTCATTACGTCATCGTAAATAGTTTTTATCGTTTTATTTGTAGCATAAAAATTTCTAGAACTTCCTGAATTTAGGGCTTTATTAAAATAAGTATTAATTACTGCTGCTGTCATTGCATAAGCTTTGGTTCCAGTATATTTTTTATTTACTTCTTCAATAATCATTCCTGCTATGATAGCTTTTTTACTATCTTTTTTCCACTTACTATCTTGAGTATATCTAGTGTTACCATCAGGTATTTTTACATACAGTTGAGTACAGTAAGCATACTTATCTCCTATTTTCTTTATGCAATCTTTACCCATATCAGTACCGTTTACAGTGCTATATGCTCCAGTTGTATGATTAAAATAGTAACAAACTCCTGTAGATGTATATGTAATTGCATTTACATTCTTTAAGTTTAAGAACATCATTATTATGAAACTTAAAAGCAATTTATTTTTTTTCATCTAATTCACTCCTTCTTATTATGAAATAAGTATAGCATTTTTGTTTGACAGATACAATAATTTTATAGTATAAATTTGTTAACTTTGATGTAAAGTAATAATAGAATATATTTCCAAAACAATTTTTACATGATATAATAATAGGCGATGTAGGTTGTGATAAAAATGAAAGAAATTAAGAAGAAAAAGATAAAGAAAAAGAAAAAATTTTATACTATAGCAACGATTGTTTTACTTATTTCTATGGTTTTTACTTTTTGTTTTTGTTATCTTTTAACTCCTAAAATAGAAATAGAAAAAAAGAAAGCAACATTTAATTATGATGAAAAAGTAACTATTCCTAAATATCATGCTTATGCTATGAATAAAGAAATCGATAAAAAAGTTAAAGTTAAAAGCGATGTTAAAGAACATGAAGTCGGTAATTATTTTGTTCATTATCAAGTTAAATATTCTTTTTTTTCTGTTGAAAAGCTTGCTTTAATTAAAATTGTTGATAAAAAAAAGCCTGAAATTATTTTAAAAGGAGCTAAAGATGTTTATGTTTGTCCTTCGGAAAAATATGAAGAAATTGGTTTTAGTGCTAAGGATGAATATGATGGAGATCTTACTGATAAGGTTTTAATTAAGAATGATAAAGATAAAATTTATTATAAAGTGGAAGATTCTTCTCATAATACTTTTGTTACTTCAAGAAATGTTTATTATGAAGATAAAGAAAAGCCTGTAATTACTTTAAAGGGTAGTAATAAAATGTATTTATATTTAAATAATACTTATAAAGAACCTGGTTTTGATGTTAAAGATAATTGTGATAAGAATATAGAGGTTAAAGTTTCAGGAACAGTTAATGCAAAAAAAGTTGGAACTTATAAAATTACTTATACTGCTACTGATAATAGTAATAATACTTCTAGTGTAGAAAGATATGTAGAAGTAATTTCTAATCAAGAATCCGGGAAAGGAATTATTTATCTTACTTTTGATGATGGTCCTAGTAATAGTATTACCCCTAAGGTATTAGAAATTTTAAAAAATAAAGGCATACTTGCTACTTTCTTTGTGATTAATCATGATGATAGTTTAAATTATTTAATCAAAAGAGAATATACAGAAGGACATAGTGTTGCTCTACATAGTTATACTCATAATTATCAATATATTTATAGTTCAGTAGATAATTATTTTAGTGATTTAAATAAAATTAGAGATAAAGTTTATAAAATTACTGGAGAATATGCTAATATTATTCGTTTTCCTGGTGGTGGAAGTAATACTATTAGTAAAAAGTATCAACCTGGTATTATGAGTCAACTAACAAGTGATGTTTCAAATAAAGGATTTCATTATTTTGATTGGAATGTAGACTGTCAAGATGGGGCTGGTGTTAGAGATCCTAATCGAATTTATCAAAATGTGATTGGTTCTTTATCTAAATCAAGAGAAAATGTTGTTTTAATGCATGATTTTGAAAATAACTATGGTACATTAAATGCTCTTGAAAATATTATTGACTATGGAATTCAAAATGGATATCAATTTAGAAAAATTACGATGAATACTGCAGAAGTTCATCATAGACCCAATAATTAAAAAAATCTTATCATAATGATGAGATTTTTTATTGGGTGATTGGAATTTTTTTTAAAATACTTCATAAGTTTTATTGTAAGTGTTATAGAAAGGAATGAATAAAAAAATATGGAAACTTTAAAAGTAAGTACAAAATCTAATCCTAATTCTGTTGCAGGAGCACTAGCAAATGTATTTAGGGAGCATGGATGTGTAGAAATCCAAGCAATTGGAGCTGGTGCATTAAATCAGGCAATTAAAGCAATTGCTATTGCTAGAGGATTTGTTGCTCCTTCTGGTAAAAATTTAGTTTGTATTCCAGCTTTTACTGATATTCAAATTGATGGTGAAGAAAGAACAGCAATAAAATTAATTGTTGAAGCAAATTAAAAAAGGTTATAAAGAACCAGTTTTAGTTCTTTATAACCTTTTTATTCATTTGTTTCCCATCTATCTCTTATTTTTTCTAAAATTTTTGATTTACTTAAATATTTTGATTTTGGTATTTTAATATACTTGTCTTGGTATTTTAATTGATCTAATAAAAATCGATATTCATCTCTAGAAATTAATATTAAGTCACTTCGTACAAAATTTTGAGATTTTATATTAATAGATTTAAATGTTTTTTGACAAGCATCTTTAAATATATCATATATTTCAAAACGGTATTCATATTCTTGAAATATATCATGAATAATATTTATTAAGTAGTCTCCACATCTATCAACAAATATTCTTTTTTGCTTATCATTTAATTGTGATAGACATCTCTGATAATATTTTGCTCTTTCCTTTGGAAGTTCATTATACATATTTGTTTCAAATATTACAGAATATATTAATGAAGGGGCTATTTCACGAAGTGCTTTTTGTAATTGTTCATCAATTAAAACATCTGTACAAATTAGTTTTTCCCATTCTTTAGCAAAACATTTTGAACCACTACTATATAAGATAGCAATTTTAATTATGTCATGACAGTAATCATCTAGTGGAATACTGTCAAATGCCTCATCCATTCTCACTAACGATTTATCGGAAATATTTAGCATATCTTCCACATGATAAAAAGCGCTATATACTTTTTCGAAGACATCTTCAAATGAATTGGATTTTTTGTTTAAATCAGTAATTAATTGTTCAACTTTAACTCTTCTATCCATTAAACTACCTAAATTAGTGAATGGTTCTTTTAAAATTGCTTTTTGATATTCAACTTCAAAAAAATATTCAAAAACTTTTCTTATTAATTGTTCATGAAGAACTGATGGCATGCTATTAATAATTGTTATTTTTTCACCAAAAGTATTTTGCAGTCTTGCTATTTCTATACGATTTAGTCTCCAAAAATATAGTTCATCACCTTTCCTATTTCTATCGAATTCTCGATATTTTAGCATGTTGATTTGGTCCATATAATCATAATTTATGGATGCAATTATACATCTACATAAACCAAATGATGATAATTTTTTCTTGCTAGCATCATTAGAAATTTTATTTTTTTTTATTCTTTTTGGATTATTTTGTGATTGCAAATCTTGTTTCATTTTTTTCTCCTTTTTTGTTTTAAATTTTTTTATTTTTGATGTAGTTTTATTTCTCTATTTACTAGAGTTCGAATAAGCCTTTGATGTAGTTCTTTTTCTTCTTCTGTATAGAAAGAAGTTGTATTATTGGGAAGTGTTAAGATTAATTCTTGAATAGATACTTTTTCTAATGGTTCATCTTTACTAACTCTCGAGAAATATTCTACTAAACATTCTAAATCTTTAGAACCACCAGCTTTTATATATTCATTGATGAATAATCTCAAATCTGGATCTGAGTAATCTATTGCGTACATCATAGGAATACTAATATCTCTACCAAATTCTTTAGCAAATAAAAATGCTCTTTTTGGTCCTATTCGATTTCCTCCACGTTCAATAATTCTGTACATTGCACAATTTAAGATTTCTTCTTTTTGGTAATTCCAATTATTATAATCCTGAATTGCTTTTGTTAATTCACTGTCTTCTGGAATTATTATTCCTTTTTCCCTGATTATTTTTACGACTTCTTTGATATTTTTTCCTTCTAAATCTTCATTTGAAATTCCTGGAATAACGGTATCCATACATTCTGACATTTCGACAGTTCCATTTTTACTTAAGTGAAGATGTGCAGAGCATAATACTCCTTTCCAATAAACTATACTTCTATAATTTGGTTGGCTTAAATAAAATTTTTCTTCGTTTGATAATGCATCATAGAAAGATTTAATACTATAAATTTCTGTTTCTGGATTTGTTTGTTTATTATTCTGTTTTATGATATTTTCTATACTTTTTAATTTTTGGTTACTTTCTATTATTAGATTTACTTTATCATTAGGATATCTTAGTTCATACCATACTGCTATTTTTTCAATGAAATTTCTCATTTCATTAGGAAGATGATACTCGCCAATATCCGTATAAAGTCCTTTTACCATATTATTTTTATACCACTCAATAAATTCTTCTACTTTATCATTTAAATCATATGTATCTTTATCTTGTTCTGATCCTTCTTTCTTTTTTCCCTTTTTCATTATTTTTTCTCTTAGTTGTAATAATTCTTCTTTTATGTTCATTTTGTCCTCCATAATAGTTTAATTTAAATTTATTTTATTTTTATTCTCATTATATCATTAGGGTATACTTCTTTATCTAAATAAAATTTTATAATCTCTTGAGGATGTCTAGCGACTTCTACTTCTTTCATCTCTTCGTTATAAATTTTAGGAACTTTAAATGAGAAGGCTTGAATATTTGGACCAAACATTTCTACTTCATCTCCTGGTTTGAAGTAGTTTCTTTGCGTTAAGGTTACTAATTTTTCTTTTTTGTCGTAATCTAGAACAATTCCTAAAAAATCTTGATTAGATACTTCTTGTCTACCTAGATAGTACTGGGCTTCTACTCCTGGAAAGGTATTAAAGAATTGATCGGTGCTTTCACGATTGGCAACTCTATTTAATACTTTTTGGTAATATTCTTGTAAAGATTTTGTATAAGTATTTTTATAAATATGATCAATTGCTTCACGATAAGTGCTGATTACTGTTGCAATATAATAGTTACTTCGCATTCTTCCTTCTACTTTTAGGGAAGTAATTCCTATTTCAATCATTTCTTTTAGAGAATTAATTAATGATAAATCTTTTGAAGACATTGTAAATTCTGTTTCATTAGATTTTTTTTGGTTTTCTTTTTCTAATTCAAAGCACCAGCGACAGATTTGAGCACAGCCACCACGATTGGCATCTCTTTTGGTAAAATAGTTAGATAAAACACATCTTCCTGAATAAGAGGAACACATTGCACCGTGGAGAAAACACTCTATTTCTACGCCTGTTTTTTCGATAATTTCCCTGATATTTTCTTTAGAGCATTCTCTTGCTAATACTACTCTTTCTACCCCTTGGTCTTTTAAGAAACTAACGCTTTCGATATTAGCATTGGACATTTGGGTAGAGATATGAATTTTAAGGTTTAATTTTTCTTGGTTTACTAAATCTACAACAGCCATATCTGATACGATAATAGCATCTACTTTATATTTTTCTAATTCTTTTAAATATTCTAATAATCCTTGATAATCTTCATTATGAAAAGTAATATTAACTGTTACATATAATTTTTTTCCTAGAGAATGGGCAATAAACGCAGCTTCTTTAATTTCTTCGTTGGAGAAATTTTTGGCATTGGCACGTAAACTATAATTTTTTCCTCCAATATAAACTGCATCTGCTCCATAGAGATAGGCAAATTTTAATTTTTCTATATCGCCAGCTGGGGCTAATAATTCTACTTTTCTCATTAGTTTTTATCTCCTACTCTATAAATGGTCTTTTCGTTTAAGAAGCCTGTATAATGTTTATGATTGTCTTCTTCTTCCTTTAAGTATTGGTCTAAAGTACTTAAAAAGACTTTATTTTCTATTAAGGTTGAATTTAGGATTAAGTATTCTACTTTAATATTTTTTATTTCATTAATTAAATTAATGGGTTCTTTGGTATAGATTGTTGTTCCATATTCTTCTTCGACAATTGGATATTTATCTTCTTTATTTTTAATATAGTAATGTCCTTTTTCTTTATTTTCGTGAATATAATTTAAGTAATTTGTAATTAGATATCTTCTAGAGTAGAAGATTGGAATATAACCATAACTAATTAGCATAAGAGGCATGGAGGGAGAGATTTCATTGATTTCTTCTTTCGTAATATCATTAGAGATTACTGTATACTTTACTCCATTCTTCTTCCAAAAATGGTTAGAATAAATGCTAGTATTTAGATGTTCTTGGAAGATTACTAAATCTTTTTTGATTCCTAATCTTTTGCAAATATTTAAGACAGCTAAATCATAAAAGAAAATTTTACTAATATTCATTTTATTTAATGCTACTAGAGTATTTTCTAATTCTTTTAAATCAGAATTATGCATAATTTTATTGAGCGATACAGAAATTTCTTTGGAAGTCATATTAAGGATAGTTTTTATTTCTTCTAATGAGAATGTGAGATCTCGATTTACTGATAAATTGGTAATGGGAAGGATTACTCCTGCAACATCTTTTTCTAAAACGCTGCCTAATAAGTCTAGGCTATTGGGAATAATAAGTATTTTTTTCAATTCAATTCCTCCTTTATTTTTTTATAGAAATACTGATTTTATCTCCTACTTCTATATAGTTTGTACAATAGTTGGGATTGTTTTCTAAAAAGTCTATAAATTTTTTGATTCTTTTTACTAAGCCTTTTTGATTTTTAGTAACTGCTAATGCTTCATTTTCTACTAACCCATAAAAAGAAAGATTATCGGTTATGATTGTACCTCCTTTTTTTAAGTAGGGTTCATATTTTTCAAAGAAATCAATGCTATGTCCTTTGGAAGCATCAATAAAAATTAGATCAAAATTGCCTGTTACATTGACTTCCATGGCATCTCCTAATATTAAGGTAACTCTATCTTCTAAGTGCATATTTTGAATATTTTCTAGAGCAATATTGTACCTTTCTTCATCTCTTTCTATTGTAGTAATATGGATATTTTCTTTAACTAAAGCCATTTTGATTGCTGAATAACCAATTGCTGTTCCAATTTCTAAGATATTTTGGATATGATTTTCTTGGATATAGTTACATAAGTATTCTATTCCATCTTTTAACATAATAGGAACTTTATGTTCTTTTGCATATTTTTCTATTTCTTTTAACATTACTATTACCTCCAAAAGTTTTATTTCCTATGTTTTAACTTTTCTTCATGAGAAAAATGATTGTTTATTCTCAAATAAGTTTCATAGCTAGATGCAATTTTTTTCAAGTCATATATTACTAATTTCATTTTACTTTTAGACGCTAATTCTCGAGCATCCTTTATTACTTCTTCACATTTTGTTAGATTACTTGTATCAATTGTTAAAAATATATAACTAGCTTTTGTATCATAATCGATATTTCTTCTAAATAATACTACTTCTGATTTTCCATCATTTTCTATTAATTCATAATAATTAGAACTCATTAAATCAAATTCATCTTTTTGATAATATTCCAAATGATTTAATCCTTTATTTGTAGTCAAATAATTTTTTGAGGATAATACAATTGCTTCTGGATTTAATCCTTCTCGATTAAATCCTATTCCCATAGTCCAGGGAATAAAATGTTCTAAGTAATAATCTTTAGAATAAAGTGTTGTAGAGATTTGATTATTTGTATCTGAATGATATGAAGTCCAACCATTTTTATCAGAATAATAATTTGATTTTCCATCATAGCTATAATTAACTTGGGTAGGATTAAGCATTACATCTAAAAGTTGTTTTCTCTTGATAAATTCTTCTTGTTCTTCTTTTGTTAATTCCTTAGAAATATTAGATTGATTTTTTCTTTCTTTTTTTATGTCTTCAATTAATTTTCCTTCAAGGTCATTTCTAAACTTTTCAGGATTTCTAATAAAAATATGCAATAATTGTGGTTTTAAATCTCGAAAGTCATCAACTATAGTAACCTCTTTAGTAGGATTAAATAAATGCGAAATAATATCTTCTCGAAATAAAATTTCATATTCACTATATATATCTTCTATCTTAGAGATATTGAAATTTTTATCATCCATCTTTTCTAATTTTTTTAATAATTCTATCGATTTATTCGTGTTTAACTTTTTTAATTTTTCCTTAAGCTTACCTAAATTATGTAGTTTTTCTTTTTGATTATTACTGAGATGACTGAATTCTAAGTATTTTTTCTTCCTTTCCTCTAAAGAATTACTTTTATCTTTAAACTGTAAATCATACAAAATAAATCCAAAATTGTTCTTAATGACATCAGAACCGTAAATTCCAATTGCTTGAACGATATAATTTCGTATTAGGTGATATGGTATTTTAGTATCTTCCTGAAGATTTCCTTTTATCACATCATCATATAATGTTAAACACTTTTCTGCATCTAATTCTAAATTATAATCATATTCCCCTTTTTGGTTAATTAAAAATTGATTTTTTATCTTATTATCATTAGATATATATTCTATCCAATGCTCAAGAAGTATTTTTAAAACATCTTGATAATTCTTATCGTTAAAATGATTAAAATTAAATTCATCTATAGAAACTTTAGACAAATCATAAAAGTCATATTTTCCTATAATTATTCCTAATAAAAAATAAGTGGCAATGTAACTTTCTTTATTTTTGATGCAATACTCTATAATATAACGATTGAATTCTTCTTGATTGGAACTTTTTTGAATAAATTTAAAAATATCTTTTGTTTCTTGTAAATCATTTCTCTCAATTAATACTTCTAATAAATCTTTAGAAATTAAAATTTTTTTGCATTTTGATAAATATTTAATTTCCAAAAAATATTTTTTAAATTCTTCTAAGGTATCATTTAACTTCACCTTTTTTTTCATATCTATCACCTTTAAATTTAATTAGTCTAATCTTGGTGTTAGTATTTCATATCCATCTTCGGTTACTAAAATGGTGTGTTCATAGTGGGCAGATGGATTTCCATCTTCGGTTACTATTGTCCAATCATCATCTAATATTCCAACAGCAGCACTTCCTAAGTTTAGCATGGGTTCAATACAAATAACCATTCCTGGTTTTAATTTTGGTCCAGTTCCTGCTTTACCGTAGTTAGGAACATCAGGATCTTCATGCATTTCTGTTCCTATTCCATGACCTACTAATTCTTTTACAACACCTAAATGATATTTTGTAGCATAGGTTTCTACAGCATGGGAAATATCGCCAATATGGTTACCTGGTTTTACTTGTTTTATTCCTTCATATAGAGCTTCTTCGGTGTGTTCCATTAAGTATTTTTTTTCTTCACTAATATCTCCTACAGCATAGGTCCAAGCGGCATCTCCTTGATAACCATGATAACCAATTACCATATCGATACTAACAATATCGCCATTTTTTAATTTTCTTTTTCCTGGAATACCATGAACAACTTCATCATTAACACTTACACATAATGTAGCTGGATATCCTTCATAGCCTTTGCAAGTGGGAATTCCATCATGCTCTTTGATAAATCTTTCGGCTAATGTATCTAATTCTTTGGTTGTTATTCCAGACTTGATAAAAGGTTTTAAATATTGATGGGTTAAGCTTACTAAGTAGCCTGCTTTTCTCATTAATTCTATTTCTTCTTTGCTTTTTATTGTAATCATAAAATCAACTTCTTTCTCTAGTATTATATCATATCTAATACTTTATGAAAATAAATATTTATTTAATTTAGAGAGGGAAAAATACTTATTTATTCTTATTCTCTATATTAAGTGAAATTCTCGTTTCATGTTAAAATCTAAAAAATTGAATAGCTAATAAATAAGGAGAGATAAATTCATATTCTCATTAAAATACTTAAATTTATTTTTTATTGAATAAATTTAAAAGTAAAAGAAAAAAGTTCTTGAAATGAAGAACTTAATAATTCTTATGTACCAAATAAATAATTAATGATAATTAAGTATGAAAAGAAATTTTATAATAAACTTATTCTCTTTTTGATGTTTTCTATTCCTAATAATTTCATTATTTCGTATAAATCTGGTGTCGTAGATTTACTTGTTAATGCTACTCTAATAATTATACTTATATCAATAATACTTCCTTTATAATCATTAGGTTTTTCTTTATACAATTTTACATTGGAACAATATCCATATTTATCTGATAATTCTTTCATCTTATTAAACCAAGTATCTTTATCATCAGCTATATTATAATAACTATTTATATAATCCGTTAAAATGGTTCTAATTTCATTTATATTATTGATATTTTGCCATTCATATTCAATGTTATTAAACAATTCATTATACATATACCATATATATGATTTTATTTCAGAATAACAACAGAAATCTTTTCTAGGTTTTTTTTGTTCTCTTTCTATATTTAAAATATTGATCGTATATAATTTATACTTTGTTATTAGTTCGGCAAAAGGTTTATCAAATTCTAAAGTCCATTGTAATAGGTTATTATATACTTCTTTTGCTGTTAATCTTGAAATATAGTTTCTAGATATATTTATTATTTTATCTAAATCGAATAATGCTCCATTTTTACTCATCTTGCTAAAAGAAAATTTAAAATCTCTATAAGATTTAGTTGGATTTTGTAAATACCAACTATCAAAATTAGAATTCATTAAGGTGGCAAAATACAATTTAATTGCTTCTACAGGAATTCCTTTTTCATGATAATATATTGCTGCGGCTTCTGGATCTTTTCTTTTACTGATTTTTCTTACTGAATCACCATCTTTAATATTTAATGGTAGAAGGTGTGCAAATTTTGGAGGTTCAAATCCACAAGCTTTCCATAATTCCAAATGATAAGGAACAGAGGAAATATAAGAATCGTCTCTTGTAACAATTGTAACTCTCATAAAATGGTCATCACACACATGCGCAAAGGCATATGGGGGAATACCATCAGATTTAACTATTACTTGATCTAAATCATTTTCTGGTAATTTTATTGTTCCTTTTACTAAATCTTTAAGTATTATTTGACTATTAAAGTTTCCTTTTGATTTTAATCTCAATACCCATTTATCACCTTTATCAATATGCTCTTTTATTTCATCATAGGTTAAATTACGACACTTTGCATAATGTCCATAATAACCAATTCTGTCTTTTTTACTTTCTTGAATTTGTCTCATCTGATTTAAGTCTTCTTCAGAGCAAAAACAGGGATATGCTCTACCTACAGAAACAAGATATTTGGCAATTGTATGGTATATGTTGATTCTTTGTGATTGAATATATGGTCCATAATTACCACCTTTAATAGGATCTTCATCTACTTTATAATTATAGTGTTCTAAGTCATTTATTCCTAATTCAATTCCATTTTCAATTTTTCTTTTCTGATCAGTATCTTCAATTCTTACAATAAATATTCCATTAGTTTGTTTAGCAATAACTTCTGGAATAAAAGAAGCATAAAGATTTCCCAAATGCATTCTACCTGTTGGACTAGGTGCAAATCTCATTACCTCTGCACCTTCTGGTAGATTTCTTTTAGGATACATCTTCTCTAAATCATCTATTGTTTTGGTAACATCTGGGTACAATAAATTAGCTAAATCATCATAATTCATTTCTATCATTCCTTTCTTTAAATAAAAAATAGACTCATCCAATAAGGACGAATCTATCGTGGTACCACCTTAATTATATAGTTAATTAAATTAACCATACATCTCTATATCTTAACGCGATTAACGGAATAACTTGTATACATTATTCTGCTTCAAAGCTTCATTCAAATATTTCAAATGTTAATTTACACCAACCATTAACTCTCTATGATTTGAATATATTTTACTCTTCTTCTTCACAGCTTTCAAAAATATGGTTTAATTATAGTGCTTTTAGAAATGTTTGTCAATATATATAAAAGTATTTTAAAAAAATCCTCTAATACAATATCAACGTGGATTTCAAGGAACATAAACCTTAGATGTAAATTTTTTTCTTTAAAAATCTTTAGAAAAGAATAAATAAGTATTTTTCGTTTATCTTTCTTTTTCTACAATTTCATAAGCTTCAATAATATCTCCTGGTTTGATATCATTAAAGTTTTCGATGGTAATTCCACATTCTATACCACTTTTTACTTCTTTTACTTGATCTTTTTCTCGAGCTACGGTATTGATTGCGCCATCATAAATGATTACGCCATCACGAATAACTCTTGCTTTGGCATCTCTTTTAATTATTCCATTTGTGACCATAGAGCCTGCTATTGTTCCTACTTTAGAGAATTTAAATAATTTTCTTACTTCGGCATTTCCTAGAATCTGTTCTTCGAAGATTGGATCTAGTTTTCCTTTCATTGCGGCTTCTACTTCTTCTACTAATTTATAAATAATATTATAAAGACGAATATCTACGTTTCTTTCTTTAGCAAAATCCATGGTTTTGTTATCTGGTCTGATATTAAAGCCGATGATAATTGCGTTACTTGCGGCGGCTAGGGTGATATCGGTTGGTGATACTGTTCCAATTCCACTACGAATAATATTGATATGTACTCCTTCAACATCTAGTTTTAGTAGAGAGTTTCTTACTGCTTCTTCACTACCTTTAACATCTGCTTTTAAGATAACATTTATTTCTTTAGCTCCTTCATTAATTCGATTAAATAAATCATCTAAAGAAACTGTTTCTTGAGTTTGATTATTGTTGTTTTTTAATTTTAAAGCTCTTTCACTGGCAATAGATTTTGCTTTCTTTTCATTTTCAAATACCATAAATTTATCTCCAGCTGATGGACTTTCACTTAATCCGGTAATGGTAACTGGTGTACTTGGTTCTGCACTAACTAGTGATTCATTTAGATCATTTTTTAAAGTTCTAACCTTACCAGCACAAGTTCCTACAACAATAGCATCTCCTAAACGAAGAGTTCCATTTTGAATTAGAAGGGTACTAACAACTCCTAGATTCTTATCCATTTTTGATTCGATTACTGTACCACTTGCGTAACGATTTGGATTAGCTTTTAACTCTTCAAGGTCACTGATTAATAAAATTCGTTCTAGTAAATCGCTAATTCCCATTCCTGTTTTAGCAGAGATATTGACAAACATTGTGTCGCCTCCCCATTCTTCTGGGATGATTCCTGATTCTGCCATTTCTGTTAATACTCTTTCTGGATTTGCATCTGGTTTATCCATTTTGTTTACGGCAACAATAATTGGTACTCCTGCTGCTTTAGCATGATCAATTGCTTCTTTGGTTTGTGGCATTACCCCATCATCTGCTGCTACGATAATAATAACAATATCTGTAACACTTGCTCCTCTAGCTCTCATTTCTGTAAATGCAGCATGTCCTGGTGTATCAATAAATGTTAGTTTATTTCCTTGATAAGTAATTTGATATGCTCCTATTGCTTGGGTAATTCCCCCTGCTTCTCCTGATACTACATTTGTTTTTCTGATGGTATCTAGAAGAGTTGTTTTTCCATGATCAACATGTCCCATAATGGTAACGACAGGTGGACGTTTTACTAATTCTTCTTCGCTATCTTGAAGTTCTAACTCTTCAAAATTTACTTCATCTGTTGTTTCTTCTCTTTTTAATTCTCTACCAAAGTCGCTACTAATAATTGCAGCAGTATCAAAATCAATTACTTGATTTAAATTCATCATCATACCAAGTGACATTAATTTCTTAATAACTTCTCCTACTGATGTATTTAGTGCTGTAGCAAATTCTCCTACTGTCATTCCTTCTTTATAAAGAACTATACTATCATCTAATTGATAAGTATTTGATTTTAATTTATCTTTATGCTTGTACATTTCTTTTCTTTGCTTTTTAAAATCATTTTTTTTATTTTGTGTTATATTTTTATTTTGTTTTTTCTTCTTTTTGGCTTGCTGTGTTTTATTATTTGAATTTTGATTAGGTACAAAATCTTTGCTACTTTCTATTAGTTCTTCTTCCTCTTCAATAATTTCTGCTTCGTCTGCTTGTTCTTCTTTTAAGTTTATAATCTCATTATCTAATAAAATAATGGCATCATCATCTAGTATATCTTCAGTGGATTGGACTTGTATTTTTAATTTTTTACATAACTCCATAATTGTTGTTACATCTAAATTTACATCATTTGCATATTCTTTTACACTCATCATTTGAGCATCACCTCCAAATATCTATATCATTTTCACTAACCCCTCATAAATGCTATCTGGTATTTCTACTTCTAGCCTTCTATTTAATATTTTATTCTTTTGACATTTTTTTATAACCTCAAGATCTTTTTTTAAATAAGCTCCACGGCCATTCATTTTTCCTGTTGGATCAATAAAGACTTCTCCTTCTTTATTTCTTACAACACGAATTAATTGGTTTTTTTCTAATATTTCTCCAGTAACAATACATTTACGCATTGGCACTTTCTTCATGATCATCCTCTACTTTCATAGTATTTTCTTTCTCTTCTTGTTCTTGTGATAATATTTCTTCTGCTGGTGCTATGTTAGAATATTTTTCACGATATTCTTCGATATTGACATCATCATAACCTTTTACTTCAATTTTATAATGAGTTAATCTTGATGCTAGTTTAACGTTTTGTCCTTTTTTTCCGATAGCTAATGATAAGTTATCTTTAGAAACGATAGCTATTGCTTCTTTTTTCTTATAGTCTTTAATAAATACTTCAATATCTTTAGATGGACTTAAAGCATTTTTTATGAATTGGACTGGGTTTTTATCATATAGAATAACATCTATTTTTTCATTTCCTATTTGTTTTAGAACACGATTGATACGGTTTCCACCATTTCCAATTACACAACCTATTGGTTCAATATTTTCTTCTTCTGTATAAACAGCAATTTTACTTCTTGATCCTGCTTCACGAGCAACTGAATATAAAATTACTGTTCCATCATTAATTTCTGGAATTTCTATTTCTAATAATCTTTTTAAGAATCCATAGTGAGTTCTTGATAATAAGATAAAGACTCCTTTGGTTCCAATTTCTAGTTTAGAAACATATGCTTTTACTTGAGAACCCATTGCTAATTTTTCTCCTGGGATAATTTCATCTTTAGGTAGTAAACCGAATGTTTTTCCTAAATCTACATAATATGTTTTAGCATCTTCTCTTGCTAGAGTTCCTACGACTAATTCATCTTGTTTATCGCCTAATTCTTTTACAATTAAGTCTTTTTCTGCTTCTTTCATTCTTTGAACTACTACTTGTTTTGCTGTTCCTGCTGCTACTCGACCGAAATCAGTCATTTCAACTGGATCTTCAATCGTTTCTCCTATTTCAATATCAGGGACTCTTTTTTTTGCTTCTGATAGAGAAATTTGGCTTTTTTCATCACGGAAGTTTTCATCTTCTACAACTGTACGGACAGAAAATAGTTTTATTTCTCCTGTTTCTGGATTTACCGTACATCTTGCAGGTCCACCTTTCTTTTTATAAGCAGCTGCCATGGCTTGTTCCATTGCTTCGATGACAATTTGTCTATCGATTCCTTTTTCTTCTACTATTGTATTTAGAGCTTTCATAAATTCTTTCATTTGTTTTTTATTCATTGTTATCACCTTTCTCTTTTGAAGATATATCTAATATATAGCTATCACTTATGATATCGCTATTATCTAATAATGGATTAATAAGATGTGTTACTTCAACACATGTATCAATGTCTATTGGTTTAATTCTATCAATTACAATTCTTAAGAAGTAATTATTTCCTTCTTTTTCATAAATAATGCTATCAATTGTGATTCCCATTTTATTGACTGGTTCTTCAATTAATTTTCTGACTTTTTCTTCTATCATACATTCCTCCTAATATATAAAAAGTGGACTTTCATAAGGCCACTTTTTCTTCAAGATATATTGATTATATCATATTTTCTCTGGTATAACAAGCATTTTTAGTTAGCTATTAATTAAGTTCATGAATTCTGTTTCTATTGCTTTTAATTTTTCTTCTGTTTTAGCTTCAAATCTAGCAGTAATATTTGGCCCTGTGTTAGATGCTCTTACTAAGGCTGAGCCATCTTCAAAGAAGACTTTTACTCCATCAACTAGTAAAATATGGTAGTGTTTTTCTTGACAGTATTCTTTGATTTGTTCTACTACTTTAAATTTAATTTCATCAGGAACTTGAACTTTGATTTCTGGGGTACTTTGATAGATAGGAATATTTTCTAATAATTCTTTTATGGTTTTGTCTGTTTTTGATAGAATTTCAATTAACCTCAAGCCAGCATAAATTCCATCATCGTAGCCATTAAATTTATCTCTAAAGAAAACATGTCCTGATAATTCTCCAGAGAATGGATAATTTCCTTGATAACTTTTTTCTTTGGTGTAAGAGTTTCCTGTGCGATAAAATTCATTTTCTACTCCTAACTTATCTAGTTCTTCTTTTAAGGCTAAAGAGCACTTGATATCATAAAAAGTTTTCTTTTCTATGTTAGGAAGTGTTACTAAATATCTCCATACTAAAATCATAAATTTATCTATAGGAAGAAATTCTCCTTTATTATCAATAATTCCTACTCTATCTCCATCTCCATCAAAAGCAATTCCTACATCAGCATGTAAAGTTTTTACTTTTTCTTTTAAAATACTTAAGTTTTCTTCTACTGCTGGATCTGGATGATGGTTAGGGAAATTAGAATCACTTGTATTAAATAGAGGGATTAATTCTAATTTATCTTTAAAGGTATTGAAGATTTCATCTGCTACTATGGAAGTTGTTCCGTTCCCACAGTCATAAATTACTTTTAATTTTCTTTCTCCTAAATCAATATTAGAAGTAATCATTTTGATATAGTCTTCTTTTATTTCTACTTCTTTTACTTCTCCTAATTGTTCTTCTGTGATAAAATCTTTATCTATTATCATTTGATATAATTCTTTTGAACTATCTCCATAGGCATTATGAATACCATTGTATGAGAATTTAAACCCATTTTCATCTTTAGGATTATGAGATGCTGTAATCATCATTCCACATGGGATATGTAATAAGTCCCATGCATAGTAATACATTGGTGTTGTAACTAATCCTAATCTTATTACATTTACTCCACTTTCACGAATTCCTTTTACTAATTCTTTTTCTAAACTAGGAGAGCTATATCGATTATCGTATCCTACTAGAGTTGTATCTTTATTTAGTCTTCTTAACTTTGTACCAAAAGCTTTACCTAAAAGATAGGCTAACTCTTCTGTAATATCTTTTCCATATACTCCTCTAATATCATATTCTCTAAATATATATTTATTTATCATCGTTTTCCTTCTTTCTTTGTTTCTTTATTCTTCTGTGACTAAATAATTTTCAGATTGAACTTTACTAGAATTGTTATTATCGAATAATTCTGCGCATAGATTCTTTTCTGTACTATAAATTGAAATATTATTCTTTATAGTATCATTTCCCAAATTAACTAATTTATATTTATTATTTGTATCAGACCATGTCGCTTCTATTTCTATAGTATAGCCAGAAGCAAAATCTATTGTACTTGGTAGAGATGGAATTTGTAAATAGTCATCTACTCCATCTAAAAATAATGCATATCTTTTTCCATCATATTTTAAATTTGCTCCATTTTGTAAAATACCATTATATCCATTTCCTGATAAATCTCTGGTCGTATTTTTAGTAAAGTCATACTCAAGTAAAGTAGTTTCATCTTTTAAAGTTAGTTTTATTTTATAAATATATCCTTTGAAATATTTTTCAGTATCTGAAGTAGGTTTCCCTATATAATTATTCGTTCTTTCGATATTTTTTATTGTTGTATTTCCTAATGGGGTAGATTTTAATAGATTATTATCTTCACTATATAAAGAGATTTCTTTGGTATCATAAACTACTTTAAATTCTTGACTAATTTTATTTTCTACTTTTAAATTAATCATGTATTTATAGGTGTAACCAAAAGAATCTTTTAAAATGACTTTTATAGGATGTTCTCCAATATCTAGTTTAGTTGTATCTTGAATTTTATAAATTTCACAGCCACTTCCATTGTCATTACAAATAAGTTGATTATTTTCTATTTGTTCTCCTGGATTTATAGATTGTGTTATTGTTACCGTTGGCGCTATTGGAGTTATTTTTATTGCTCCATTTCCTTGCTTTGTGTAGTTTGTTGTTGGGGTATTTGATTTATTTGTAGTATTAAAAATTAGGTTAGATCTATCTTGGTTAATTTGACAATTATAACAATACATTATTTTATTATGTAATAATTCATTTCCAATATAGCCAAATTTATCACTTGATGTTTGAGCAGAGTTACTGGCTAAAATTAAAATCTTATTTAAATTTTCATTTGTTAGAGAAGATATTTTATCATCTTTTGTGATATAACTTGCTCTTTTTCCTATGTAATCATCATTTTTTATATCGTTACTTGTACTAGATTTTGATCCTATAGTTAGATAAACTTTTTCTTTATTATTTAATATTATATTTCCTCTGGAGTATTCTCCATATTTTAAAGTTTCCCCTTTTGTATTTACTATTTCTGCACCCCATGCTTCTACTTGATAAACTCCTGTATGATCTGATGTAAAAGTTTGTGATAACCCAGTATAGGAATATATTAAACTAGATAGTGTAAAGTTGCTGTTTCCTTCTTCATAGCTAATATACCTTTTATTGATAGAGTCATAAGAGAAATCTACCTCTGATGTTGTGCCATTTATTAGAACTTTTCCATTTAAATATTCAATATCTTCTATACTTTTATTAGAACTTGCAACACCTATATTGACAATAACACTACTATTAGTATTATTTTTTATTATAATAGATGCTGTAATATCACTATTTTCTAATATACTTCCACTGGTTGCTGTTTCATTTTCTATATTTCTTGCTATTGTAATATCACTTGTTTTAAAAGTGGGATTTACCATTTTATACCATATTCCATAATAGGCAGTTTCACTACTATCATTGGTTAATTTAACATTAAATATTTCATAAGAATTAGGTTTAATATTAATTTCTTCATATTCTTCGATATTACTAATATCTAAATTAAATGATAAATTAATTCCTACTATATTATCTGGGGTAGTATAATTACTTGTAAATTTAGCATATGTTCCTTTTAACGAAAGTCCTCCTAAAGTAATTACTAATAATGCCATTAAATAAATGGTTATTTTATTTACTTTTTTTGGTAATCGTTTGTTCATACTATCTATCCCCTATTCTTATTCTAATTTATTTAAATTTTACCAAAAAAATAGAAAAAAGGCAAGATATCTTTTCTAAAAAAAAGGCTATTTACCCTAGAAAAAAAAAAGAATAAGTATTTTTCTATTCTTGTGAAAAATCAACATATTCTTCTGTATTATATATTTTTCCATCTATACTTAAATAAATAGAATATTTTCCTTTTAAATTTTCTTGATTAATATATCTTGTTACGGTAAGTCCTTTTTCGTTTTCTTCTTCTGTAAATACATCTACGCAAAGAGCAGTATAAGGTTTTTTGCTAATACTAATATTATAAGTATTTACTTTTAAATTTTTATATAATAATACTTTAACATCTGTTCCTTTTTTAAAGGTTCCTTTAAATACTAAACGGTCTTTTTCTTTTTGAAAACTAATTTCATGAGAATTATAATTTTTATTTTTTTTGTGTGCTTGCATTTGTAATTTAAATTCTGTTTTATCAACTTTTGTTTTTCCTAGACTTCCTAATGTTTTAGATGATTCTAAATTCACTTCTTCATTTTTGTTATATAGATTCATTTTTTCAACACGATAATTATTTGTTGGAAATTTTATTTCAAAAATCACTTTATTATTAAGTAATTCTACTGTATCACTTACAAGGGTAGTGTCTTTGGAAAAGCCTGCTGGTTGGTTAGAATTTTTACCATTTACATATACTATTCCTCCTGAGTGGATAATATAATGATTTTTTTCTAAATAATCTACATCAGAAATATATGGAGAATAAAATTCACTGCCTCTTTCTTTTCCATATTCAAATACTTGTTCAATAGTCATTTTTTTAGTATTAATTTTATACATTACTCCTCTAGAATAACTATTTTCGGCAGATACATAATTTTCTTTGATTTTAGATTTATTATTTCCATTATCAAAGATAAAGACATATCCTTCTGGAGTAATCATTGCGGCATGTTGGCTCCATTGCCATTCAAAGTCTGTATTTCCTACTTTTTTAAAGAAATATTTTTGGTACTCTTTACTCCAATTAGTAGAATCTCCAATAATCCAATTTAATTTTTTTGTTTTATAGTCAATATTAATTACAGCATCTTGATGTCTACCTGATAGAGTGATAGAATTTGTTTTTTTATCATACCAAACAGAATTGTTGTGAAACCAATCATATGCACTCCAATTTTCACTTTTTCCATCTTGCATATTTAAGATGTCTTTTAAATCAAATGTGTTAACGATTTTTCCTGTTTTTCTATCTAATTCAACGATATAATCTTCTACTGTTCCATCATCATTATAGAAATCATCGCTGGCGATTAGAAGGTTTCCATTTTCCATTTCATAATAGTCGTGGTGATAGCCACCTTTTAAGCTATATTCAGTAATAATTTTTCCTAACATATTCATTTCATATAAACCAGTCATATAATATGGATTATTAATTAATCTTTCTGTACTAAGTAATAAATTTCCATTTTTTAATTTATCTACTTTCCATAGGGCATTATTAGATAAATACCAACGGACATCTCCATTTACATCATAGGCTGCTGTATACCCAATACTAGATGGAGTAAAAAAGTATAAATCATTGGTTAAGTTTTCTTTATCTGCTGTTACTGAAGTTGGTAATACCATATTTTTAGGTAGTTCTTTTGTTTTTATTTTAATTTCTTGAGAAACTTTTTTACCATTTTCTTTATATTCAATTTTTACTTTATTCTCTTTATTTGCATATAATCCATAAATTGCTAAATAGTGTTTTTTATCTTTTTTAAACTTATAAGTAAAAGTACTTAACTCATCTTTACCCTCTATAGTTACTTTAGGTGCTACTTCAGTATTTGTTTCAAATAAAATAAGGGCTGTTAATGGTGAATTATCATAAGGGTCTAAAATAATATTTGGATTTTTTATAGTATATCCTTTAGTTTTAAAGTTTTTCTCTCTTTTTTCTTGTTTTTCTATTAAACTACTTACTACTTTGACTTCTTTTGTATTTTTATTTTTTTCATCTAAATTAATGTAAGTAAATGATAATATTAAAAATATTAATATTATACTTAAGATTATTATTATCTTTTTCTTTTTCATTTTTTCTCTCGTATAATCAATCTTATAGAAATTATAATTCTATAGTTGATTAATCCTTTCTATTATATTTTTTGCATTATTATTAAACTAGTAATATAATAATGCTCGCGCTGTTGATTTGTATCTATTTTTTTACAGCAATTAAATTGACTGGTCAAAGGAGACTTAAACCGCAGATTTCTATTTTAATTAGTTAGTTAATACTTTAGTTCTCCTTTACAAATTTAGCATATGTTATTTTAAAGAGAAAAGCAATAAAGAGATAGTTGAATCAACTAAACTTTAAGTTGAAAACTATCTCTTTATTTATTCTATTTCAATAAGTTCATACTCTTTTGTTCCAACTCCTAGAGTAGATGCTACATCTATAGTATGTCTTCCGTTTCTAGATTCTATTCTCTCAACTAAATGATTTCTTCCTGGATCTTTCGATTGATAAACTAAATCAATGCAAGCTTGGTCTAAAGCAATTGGATCTGTGGACGCTAAGATACCAATATCCTCCATACAAGGATCTTCTGCAACAGCACAACAGTCGCAATCTACTGACATATTACACATAATATTAATATAACAAATATTTCCTTTAAAATATTGATGTACTGAAGAAGCCGCATCTGCCATGGATTCTAAAAACTTATCATGATTAGCAGTCCATTTTTCTTCTGGTTTTCCTGCTCCATGGATATAAGCTTTTCCATAAGAAGAGGCAAAACCAATAGATAATTGTTTTAATGCTCCTCCATATCCTCCCATAGGATGTCCTTTGAAGTGAGATAATACTAAGCATGAATCATAATTTTTTATATTTTTTCCTACATAATCTTTTTTTATTACTTTTCCGTTTGGGATATTTAGTTCTATATCTAGGCTTTCACTATCTAAAATATCTACTTTAAAGTATTTGTTCCATTCATGTTCTTTCATTAATTGAAGATGTTTTTCTGTTGTATTTCTTGCTCCATCATAGGCAGTATTGCATTCTACAATCGTTCCTTTTACTTCATCTACGATTTGCTTAAAAAAAGAAGGTCGTAAATAGTTTTGATTTCCTGCTTCTCCTGAATGAACCTTAATTGCTACTTTTCCTGGTAATTCTTTGTTTAATGCATGATATATTTTTACTAGATTATCTGAAGTGATTTCTTTCATAAAATATACTTTACTTTTCATCCTATTCATCCTTTCAAAATTTATTCTACTACAAAATTATTGCTTTTTCAATTTTTTTTGTAATATGGATAAATTCTGTTTTTTATTTTCAGATACAATCATTTCTTGGGTATTTTCTTCAATTTCTTTTTCTAATTCATTAAATCTTTTTATTCTTTCTTCGAATGCTTGTTGAATAAATTCAACATTTTCTTGATAGTTTTTATTTCTTGTAATTCTTGATAATTCTTCTGATAAAACGATTTGGTTTAATTCATTTTTAGCTAGTGTTGCTTCTTCTGTAGTATCATATATCTCTCCTATTTGTGCATCATATCTTGTAGGCTCTACTTTGCAATAAGTTTCTCTTCCTTTATGATTAACTTTTTGATAAGGAAAAACTACTTTATAAGAAGTATTTGTTGTTCCATCTGATAAAAATGAATTAGTCTCACTAAAAATATAACATTTAGAAACAACATAGCCAATTATTTCTAGATGTTCATGCCCATATCTTACTATAGAATTATAAATATTTAATGCATGATTGTTACTTAAATTATCTCCAACATATGCATAAATTGGCATTATTGAATATTTTATTGGATAATTATATTGCATTTTTTATCTTCCTTTCTCCATTTATATTTTATATTACTATATGAAATATTTCAAGGAAGTAAGTTATATGTAAACAATATTTTTATTTTTTTCTTTTTATTAAGTACAATTCTTTACCTTGACTATTTATGGTATCATGAATCATGGTATAATCTTGTCTAGAATTAGATTTAATTACTTCTAATAATATAGAAAAAATTTCTATATTTTTGGTTATTTTCTCTTGACTATTAGTATCAGCAATAAAGCCAATATACTTATCTTCTATTAATGGAATGGTTGCATTTACTATTTGATTGATAGAAATTTGTTGTTCCCTATTTAAATCATAATAAGTTATCAAAGAATCAAATTCGCTGATAATTGGATAGTAATAAGGAATTTTTTTATTACAGTATAATTTTAAGTTTTTTGCTAAATCTTTAAAATATTTATCTCCTTCTTCTGTTTTAGGAACAATTATTCTTCCATTTTTGTCAATATAACCATTAGCTCCTTTTATTTGATAAGATATTAATTCTGAATAATCTACTTTTTCTGATAATAGAAATTGTGGATAATTTTTTAGGTATTTTGATACTGAATTAGGAACTGATTGGATAATTTCTAAAATATTTCTATAATTTCCTGGATTGAAACCGTTATCTATTAAAAAATCTAAAAAAATTCTTGTATTTTCTGTCATAATAAAAATCCCCTTTTCTGGTTGCATATTGTATACCTGATTTTTTTATTTGTCAACAAGAAAGAAACTTTTTTAAAAAAAACTTTATCTATTGCAAAAGTACTGATTAAGTATTTTTGGCATATAAAAAGCACATTATTTAAATGTGCATAATACTTTAATGGTGCCGTAAGTAGGAATCGGACCTACGTTAAAGCCTTACCATGGCCTCGTAATACCATTATACTATTACGGCAAAAATTGGTTATTAAAACCAAATTAATTTAATATATACTAATATTGCAATGATAACTCTATAAAAAGCAAAGATAGAAAAATCATGTTTCTTAATATAACGAAGTAAGAACTTGATACTAATTACTCCTACTACAAAAGAAGTTACAATTCCAGCAATAACTTCACTAGTCATTTGCAATTCTCCTATTTTTAGTACTGTAGCCCCTGCTATAATAGGAACTGACATTAAAAATGTAAATTTAGTAATAGCTTCTTTGCTAAGTCCCATTAATCTTCCTGCTAATATTGTTGTTCCACTTCTAGAAAATCCTGGAAAAACAGCAAATGCTTGAGAGCATCCTACTAAAAAAGCCTGCTTTAAAGTTATTTTTTCAAAAGGTACTTCTTTTTTTCGATAATGTTTACTAGCCCATTTATCTCCAGCATAAATAAATACTCCCATTAGGGCTAATAATAAAGCAATTGCCCATATCTGATTACGAAAGAATCCTTCAATAACATCATCTAATAGGAGTCCTACTAAAGCTGCTGGTATTGTTGCTGCTACTAAATACCAAAACATTTTTCCTTCTGTAGTATCTTCCTTTTTAAAGAGATTTTTACAAGCTCCAATAAATAAATTCCACCAATCTTTAAAGTAAATTACTAAAACTGCCATTAATGTTCCAAAGTGTAAGGCAATATCAAAAGCCATAGAAGATTCTTTCCATCCTAATAAATAAGGAACTAAAATTAAATGAGCTGATGATGAGATTGGTAAAAATTCTCCTATTCCTTGAACAACTCCTAAAACAATACATTTAATAAATTCCATGAATTAACCCTCTTTCTTTTCCTAAGTCATTATAACAAAAAAGATTTTAATTGTAAATATGATTTAAAAATAATGTCATATATTCTTTTTATGCGTAAACTATATTAGATATGTAAAGGAGGTAAAATTATGTATTATTATGGTGGATATAGTGGTGGATATAATAATTCTTGTGGATGTAATAATGTAGGAAGTTATCCTGTATATGGTGGATATGGTTATAGTGGAGGAACTGGTTATAGTGCTGCTATTATCTTAGTATTATTTATTTTACTTGTTATTATTATTGGTGCTAGAGTTACGGTCTAGTCGAAAGGAAGGAATAAATCCTTTCTTTTTTTTATAATTTGTGATAATATATATTCACAAGGAAGTGATTTTATGCTTTTAACAAGTGATATATTAGATGAAAAAGATAAAAGAATTCGTGCTAAAAATACTGATATGGAATTTCCTTTAAATGATAAAGATAAAAAATTAATTCATGATATGTTAGAACACTTACACTTTTCTCAAATAGAAGAAAAAGCAGAAAAATATCATTTAAGACCAGGTATGGGACTAGCTGCTCCACAGGTTGGAATGAATAAAAATTTTTTTGTTGTTTGTCATGAAGAGAAAGAAAATGTTTTTAAAAATTATGTATTAATTAATCCTAAATTGATTTCTCATTCTGAAGAATTGATTTATTCTTCTGGAGGAGAAGGATGTCTAAGTGTAAATCGTGATGTAGAAGGTATTGTCCCAAGATATGCTAGAGTTACTTTTACTGGATACGATGTTGAGGGAAATAAGATTAAATATCGTGCAAGAGAAGAACTGGCTATAGCTTTTCAACACGAAATGGATCATTTGCATGGAATATTATTTTATGATCATATTGATCCAAAGGATCCATATAAAAATGCAGAAGAAATGAGAGAAATTTAAAATAGTGCCTAAAATTAATTTTTAGGCACTATTTTTTCTATAACAATATTATAGATTATAGGAAAAAAATTCACTATGCTAAAATATAAAACATACTTTTTTAAAGAATTGTTTTTTATATATTTTATTAATTTGAATTTTTTTCAATATCATATGAATGTAATTTTAATTCAAAATCATTTCCAGATGCAATAAAATCATTTGCTTCTTTTTCTGTAGCTTTTGTTAATGTTATATTTGAAAGATTAACAGTTTTTATTGGTTGATTTTCATCAACTAGGATATTATTAGAATTTATTGTTAAATCTCTTTTTTCATTAGTCACTTTAATACTAGCGCCGCTATTAAATGAAAACAAATAATTTAGTTTAATTTTACTATCTTCAATTATATAATTTCCCATATAACCAAATGATGCCATAGTACTCAATTGATAAATAAAAGTTCCATTTTCATATAAATACAAATTATAAGTTGCGTTATATTCAGAGCCAGACTCATCCGTTAAATTCTCTTTTTCAAATTTATATAATCCTTTTATTTTGGAATAACTATAATCTTGATTTTTTTCTAAAGTAATATTTTCCTTATTCATTTCTTGATTAGTATTTTTTTGATTTTGTAGTGTTAATTTTATTTTATTAGTTGCAAATAAAATACATAAAGCCATTAATATTAACATAATAATAACTAATAAAATAATTACTCCTTTATTATTACTCTTCATACTTTCCCTCCTCCCTTATTTTAATTTTAACACAAAAAATATGAAAATGAAATAAACTAAAAGTTACAACATTCACAAAAAAGAAGTTCACACCTTAAAAATTTAAATGTGAACTTTATCTATTTCATTTATTTTATCTTTATACTTCAAAACTGGTGCATAACTTAAACGATGATATTTACAAATACCATACTTAGAAATTGCTTCTAAATGTTTTTTAGTACCATATCCTTTATTATTTGCAAAATCATACATAGGATAAATCTTATCTAATTCACAAAGTTCTCTATCCCTTGTTACTTTAGCAATAACTGACGCTGCAGCAATAGACAAACTCTTACTATCTCCTTTAATAATAGATGTTGTTGGTATTTCTAATTCTAGTGGCATAGCATCAATTAAAATATGCTCTAATTTTAATTTTTTATTAGCTTCATCAATTGCTTCTTTCATTGCTAGTTTAGTAGCTTGATAGATATTTACTTCATCAATAATTTTTGGACCAACCTTTCCTATTCCAATTGCTAATGCATCTTTTGTTAAAATATCATAGAATTTATCTCTTTTTTTAGAAGAAAGTTTTTTAGAATCTGTTAATCCTTCTAATTGATAATTTAATGGTAAAACAACACAAGCTGCAACTACATTTCCTACTAAAGGACCTCTTCCTACTTCATCAACACCGGCAATTACTTTTTTTCCTTCTTGAATTAATTCTTTTTCATAACAGTATAAATCTTCCATTTTATCACCTAAAGTTGTTTCTATTTCTAAATAGTTCATTGCCTCTAGAAGCTTGCATATTTCCTTCTAGTCTTTTTAATCTTCCTTCAATACTATTTACTTCTAAGATTTCTTTATCTCTTTCTTTTTTATCTTTAATATTAAACATTTTATTAAAATGTTGTTGTCTTTTTTCATTTTCTTGTTTAATCTGATTATAATTATGATTAGCGTTCCACTGACTATCAATAACTTTTGATATATCACTTACTCTTTTTTGTATTTCCATTTTATCTATCCTCTTTTCTAACTCTATTATATAATAAAATTAATAAAAAAGAAAATACCTATAGAAAAAAAGAGTAAAAAAAGAAGAGTCATATTATTTTTCTTCTTTTGTTTCTTCTAATGGAAGATTACCATTAATATTAAATAAATAGTAATAAATATCAAAATAATTTTTTACCAAAATTATATCTAAACTTTTCTTAACTTCTTCTGGCACTTCTTCTAAATCTCTTTTATTTGTAGTAGGAATAAATACCCTTTTTATTCCGTTATCCATAGCAGCAATTAATTTTTCTTTTAATCCTCCTATTGTAAGGATTGTTCCTCTTAAAGTTATTTCTCCAGTCATACTGATATCATAAGGGATAATTTTGTTTTTTAAAAGACTTATTAATGCCGTGGTAATAGCGATTCCTGCACTTGGTCCATCTTTTGGAGCGGCCCCTTCTTCAATATGAACGTGAAAATCTCTAAATTGAAATAATAAATCATCAATTTCAAATCTTTCAGCATTACTTCTAACATAACTAAATGCTACTTCAACGCTTTCTTTCATTACTTTTCCTATATTTCCTGTTACTTTTAAATTTCCTTCTCCTTTATAAGAGGTTACAGATATTTTTAAAATTTCTCCTCCATAAACAGTATATGCTAAAGCATTTAGAATTCCACTTTCAGTAAATTTTTCGTTTTTGGAGTGAAAATACTTAGAAGTTCCAAGATAAGTATCAAGATTTTCATCTGTAATTACAACATCGTGAATATCATCAGTTACTATTATTCTACAAATTTCTTCTATTTTTCTTTTTAATTCTCTTGCTCCAGCTTCTTTAGTATAATCTTCAATGATTTTTGCGATAGCACTTTCATCAATAGTAATATTATTATTTTTAATTTTATAATCTTTTAATAATTTAGGGACTAAATGTTTTTTAGCAATTTCTTTCTTATCATAATTAGTATAACTAGATATCTCAATAATTTCTAATCTATCTTTTAGGGCACTGGGAATTTTTGAGATATCATTTGCTGTTAAAATAAACAAAACTTTAGATAAATCAAATTCTTCTTCAATATAATTATCACAAAAATGTTGATTTTGTTCTTTATCTAATACTTCTAAAAGACTTGAAGCTGGATCCCCGTGGTAATCTTTCTCTAATTTATCTACTTCATCAATTAAAAATACTGGATTATTTACTCCAACTTTTTTCATACCCTGAATAATTTTACCAGGACTTGCTCCTAAATAAGTTCTTCTATGTCCAACAATTTCTGCTTCATCTGAAATACCTCCAACACTTATTTTAACAAATTTTTTATCAAGTGCATTGGCAATACTATGTGCTAATGTTGTTTTTCCTACTCCTGGAGGACCTACTAAACAAATAATAGTGCTTTCTACTTTTTTTACTTTTTCTACTACAGATACGAATTCAATAATTCTTTTTTTAGCGATATCTAATCCATAGTGACTTTCATTTAATGCTTCTTTTACTTTGTTTAATTGATACTTTGTTCTTGTTCCTTCATACCATGGTAAATTTAATAGCCAATCAATATAAGTTCTAATTATTGTTACTTCAGGAGATGCTTCTGATGATAAAGTATATCTTTTTAACTCTTCTTCTAAACGGACTCTTACCCTATTAGGTAATTTTTTTTCTTTAATTCTTTGATGTAATTGATTAGCTTCTGTATCTTTTATGGTAAATTCTCCTAATTCTTCTTTCATGATACGTATCTTTTCATGAAGTAAATAATTTCTTTGAGATGTATCAATTTTATCTTTTAATGAAGTTTCTATTTCGTTTTCTAATTTAATTGTTTCTATTTCGCTTTTTAAATCTTCTAACAATAATTTAACTCTATTGATAGAGCTAAGTTGTCTTAAATATTTTAATTTTTTTGAATAAGATATAGGGAGTTCTGCACAAATAATATCTGCTAGTTTTCCAATATTATTTACTCCTGAAATTCTTCCTATTACACTATTACTCATTAAAGATGAAGAATCAATATAAGTATTTAAATCTCTAAATAAAATTCTTCTTAAAGCTACTATCTCTTTTTCATCTGTTTCTTCTTTAGGTACTGGAATAACAAAGGAATCTATATATCCAAAATCATTTTCTAAATAATTTACTACTTGTGCTCTTTCTAAACCTGTTATAACGACTCTTTCATTTCCATTAGATAAAGACAATTTTGATTTTATCTTACCTACTACTCCAATGGTAGGCAAATCGTCAATATTAGGATTTTCTTCTAGAGGATCATTTAAATTTAATAGCAATATTTGTTGATCATAATATTTATAAGAAGTTTCTAATACTATTTTTTCTTTACTGGTACTAAATTCTACTCTAAGTTCGCTATAAGGAAATAAAACAGTATCTTTTAATAACAAAACGGGTAAATTTGTCTGAACCATATTACTTCCTTCTTTCTGTCTCAATATTGTACCAAAAAGACATGGATTTATCAAGTTATGTAAGGGTATTTTTAATACTTTTTTTGAAAGTTATCACAATTGTAAACATAATATGTTTTAATATTAAAAATAATATATAAATGTAACCTATTTGGTTACATATTTTTTTCTAAATTATGATACAATATAGTTAGAGAAAGAAATTTCTCTTAGAACTTAAGTTCTTTCCTAATAATATTAGGGATTTGAAAAAATACACCTTTACTTGACTCCTTCCTAGCGTCTTGTAGGTGTATTTTTTCTATTATATTTTTATAATTGAACTTAATTTTTTTATTACTTTCTTTTCTATTCTAGAAATATAGGATTGACTAATTCCTAAAAGATTAGCTACTTCTTTTTGAGTAAGTTCTTTTTTCCCATTTAATCCATAGCGATATTCAATAATTTCTTTATCTCTTCCTTCTAACTTAGAAACCTCTTGATATAAAATATGTTTATCTAATTCTTCTTCTAAACCTTTTGTTACAATATCTTTTTCTGTTCCTAATACATCTTCTAAATGTAATTCATTTCCATCAGCATCAAAACTAAGGCTATCTTCAAAGCTAACTTCTGTCCTTTTTCTTTTGGTTTTTCTTAAATACATTAAAATTTCATTGTCAATACATCTTGAAGCATATGTTGCTAATTTAATATTCTTATCTAATCGATAAGTATTTACCCCCTTAATTAAACCAATTGTTCCAATGGATACTAAATCTTCCAAATCTACTTTAGTATTTTCATATTTTTTTGCTAAAAATACTACTAATCTTAAATTATGTTCGATTAATTTATCTCTTGATTTTTGATCTCCTTTTTGAGATTGTTCAACATAATAGATTTCTTCTTCTTTTGTTAGGGGTGGTGGTAGTGTATCACTGCTTCCTAAATAAAATACTGGATTATATTTTTTTAGAATTTTCTTTAATAATTTAATTATTTTTTTCATATTAAATTCCTTTCTAGTAGACTATTTCCCATAATACAATCAACACCATCTAGTCTAATTTCTTCATTAGAAATACCAATTAAAAAATTACTTCTAAAACCTACTCCTTGAATAAATATTTTATCGGGAATTATACATTTTAAAAGTCCATGATAGTTTAATGCGTCATAAGGCACTAAAAGAGCCAAGTCTTTTTCATAATCAATAGAAATTAATTTTTTATTAATTAAAAGAATTGGTCTTTTTTTATATGGATCAGTTAAGTGGTTTCCTGTATCTAAAAATGCAGTTGCTTCTATCACCTCCCCACTTTTTAAGTAAATATCTACATGATAATAATGATGATAATGATTTTTTAAATGAAGTCCTTGTTTTACATAGCAATACAATATCACTGGACTTAAAATAATTAAAGCAATAACATTAACTGATAATCCATTAAAATAAAATACTAATCCTTCATTATGATAACTAAATTGCAAATTTAAAAAGTAAAGAAATCCTCCTAGTAATATTGATGAAGTATATAAATAAAATAAATTCTTAAACGTATAATGAATATCTCTATAACCAAAGGTTATAATAACCATAATAATAGATATCAGTATTTTAATCAAAAATAGTTCCAAACAATTCATTTCAATAAACATAGATAAAATAGTAATGCTTCCTACTAAAGCACCTAGTATTAATTTTTTTAAATTGGTTTGTCTTCTTAATAGAATAGCTACAGTAAAAAGTAAAATTAAATCAAACCCAAAATTTAATAATAAAACTAAATCAATATATATCTTCATAATATCACCAAACTCATTATAAAAAGTTTTTTTTAAATAATATGTCAATTTGTGTTTAATATTTAAAGAAAAAAATTGATAAAAGTTAGATATTTTTCTTTTATCAATTTATTAATTTCCTTTAATAATTCCTATTAATTCTTTATAATATGCTTTAAAAATATTCATCTTACTAATATTTTCTTTTACTGTTATATCAATTTCTTGAATCGTTTTATTATTCTCTATAATCTTTATTTTTCCTACTTTATCTCCTATTTTAACGGGGGCTTTTATTGGATTACTAAATAATTTATAAGTAACATTCTTATTCGTACTAGATTTTTCTTTTAAAACTTTATAATCTTCCATTGGTGTTAATTCTACACTATCTTTTTTACCAAATTTCACTTTTTGTTTAGAAATTACATTATCTTTTGTGATAATTTTTTTTGCTTCATAAGTATTAAAGCCATAATCTAACATGGCTGTTGTTTCACTATTTCGAATTGCTGAAGATGGTTCTCCCATTACAACCGTAATCAATCGCATATTTCCTCTTTCAGCAGTTGTAGTAATACAATACCCTGCATTTTTTGTATATCCTGTCTTTAAACCATCTACTCCTTGATAATAACGAACTAATTTATTCGTATTTACAAGCCAAAAGCTTTTTTCAGTATTCTTTCTCAAATAATCTTCATATGTTCCAGAAAATTCTAATATTTTTTTATGCTTTACTAGTTCTTTAGCAATAATACTCATATCATTAGCACTAGAATAATGATTATCACTATCTAATCCACAAGCATTTTCAAAATGAGTATTAGAAAGACCTAATTCTTTTGCTTTTTTATTCATCATCGAAACAAATTTTTCTTCTGTACCACCTATTCTCTCAGCCATCACAACACTAGCATCATTTCCTGATGCAATGCAAATTCCTTTCACTAAATCTTCTACACTCATCTTTTCTCCAACTTCAAGAAAAATTTGCGATCCTCCCATAGAAGCAGCATGCTCTGAAGTGGTAATCATTTCATTCCATTTTAAATTTCCAGATTCTATTTCTTCCATAATTAAAAGCAAAGTCATCATTTTTGTCATCGAAGCCATTGGTAGTTTATCATCTTTATTTTTTTCGTAAAGAATAGTTCCTGTTGATGTTTCAATCATAATAGCACTTTTTGCATTCTCAGCAAATTTATTTTCGTTTGTTGTAGCATTTGTTGGTGAATTTTCCTCTTCCGCTAAACAAAAAGAAATTGCCAAGAAGAAAAAGAAAAGACATAAAAATATTTTTTTCAAATCTATCACCTAGTAAAAAATATGTCAAAAAAAGTAAAAAATACCTTTCTTTGAATATTAGATATTTTCTACTTTTGATAAAAAATTTTTTAAAGCTTCACATTTTGGAGAATTAAAGATTTCATTAGAAGTTCCTTCTTCTAATATTTTTCCTTCTTCCATAAAAATTACTTTTGTACAAAAATTCTTAATAAAGTTCATTTCATGGGATACTACAATCATTGTCATTCCTTCATTAGCAATTTCTCTCATTAAATTAGTTACTTCTCCAATCATTTCTGGATCAAGTGCTGATGTTGGTTCATCAAAAAGCATAAGTTCTGGTTTCATCATAAGAGATCTTATAATAGCGATTCTCTGTTTTTGTCCTCCTGATAACTGTGAAGGATAAAAGTCTTTCTTATCTATTAAATCAATCTTTTTAAGAAATTGTTTAGCCTCTTTTATCGCCTCATTCTTCGTCATTATTCTTGTTTCTACTGGAGATAAGATAATATTTTCTAAAATTGTCATATTTTCAAATAAATTAAATTGTTGAAAAACCATACCAATTTTTCTTCTAATAGAAATTAAATTTGATTTTGCTTCTATTTTATTTCCTTCAAAAACAATACTTCCATCATCTGGTGGTGCTAAATAATTAATAGTCCTAAGTAAGGTCGACTTTCCACATCCTGATGGTCCTATTATCCCAATAATATCCCCCTTTTCAACCGTTAGAGATATTCCTTTTAAAACTCTTTTTTTTGAAAAACTTTTCTTTATATTTTTAATTTCTAACATAATTAAGCCTCTTTTCCATTATGCTAATTAATTTACTTAAACTAAAGGTAATTGCAAAATAGATTACTGCAATTAAAATTAATGGGAAAAAATAATCATATGTCCTAGAAGCAATAATATCACTAGCTTTAGTTAATTCTACTATACCAATATATGCCCCAACGGATGTTTCTTTTACTAATGTTATAAATTCATTTCCTAGTGCTGGTAGAATATTTCTTATTGCTTGTGGAAAAACTATTTTCATCATTACTTGTCTATAATTTAAACTAAGTGCATATCCAGCTTCTATTTGACCTTTATCAACAGAGTTTAAGCCTGCTCTAATTATTTCAGCAACATAAGCTGCACTATTAATTCCAAAAGCAAGAATTCCTACTAATACTATAGAAATAGATACATTTTTAAAAATAACATAATAAATAATCATTAACTGTAATATACTAGGAGTTCCTCTTATGATATGAATGTAAGCTTTTGAAATAGCATTTAAAACTTTTAAGTATCCTGTTTCATCATGATAATGTCTGATAAAAGCTAAAAGTGTTCCTAATAAAATACCTAACATAACAGCACCTACTGCAATAATTAGTGTATTTTTTAATCCTTCTAAAATATATTGATATCTATTATCATATATTACGCTCTGATAAAATCTATCAAAAACACTAGTTTTTTCTTCTATTTCATCAGATTGTCCCATGTGTTTTAAAAGAATCTTATCTATTTCTCCACTTTCTTTCATTTGTTTTATTACTTTATTGCAACTTTCTAATAATTCAGTATTTTCTTTTGCAACAACCATCCCATAACTATCTGTAACTAATGGTTCACTTAGTATTTTCATATCAGAAGTTATTAGTTTTTTTGCTGGTAATTCATCCATTACAACTGCATTTACTTTACCATCCTTTAAATCTTGAATTGCTGCTAAAAACTTCTTCTCCCGAATCAATGTAACATTAGTATTTTTGGTTAAATAACTATCTGCTGTTGTTCCTAGTTGGACAGCTACTTTTCCTGTTAAGTTTTCTTTAGATGTAATGTAACTATCTTTATTTACTATAATAACCTGTTTTGAAACAGAATAATTATCTGTAAAGGCTACCTCTCTTGCTCTTTCTTCTGTATAAGAAATTCCTGCTGCACCAATATCACTTTTTTTCGTTTTTACTTCATTAATAATAGAATCAAAGGCAACATCTTTAATTACTAATTTCTTTCCTAAATTTTTTGCTATCTTTTGAGCAATTTCTATATCGACTCCTACAATTTCTCCTTTAGAATAATATTCATAAGGAGCAAATCCTGCCTCTGTTACTAATGTAAGTTCTTCTTGTTCTTTTCTCATACATCCTGTAATTAAAACAGTAATTATTAAAAGACAACATAACCTTAAAAAAATTCTATATCTTCTCATTTTTATTCACCTACTCTCTAAAATAAGAATAACATAAAAAAAGACCTTTTTAAAGTCTTTTCTAAGGTTTTTATAAAATTAGCATTGCTATAGTTAATATTAAGATATTAGCAAGTGCTATACAAACAAGCACTTTTGATACCCATTTTAACCAACTTGTATATTCAACTTTAGCAAGAGCAAGTCCTCCCATGATAGCTCCACAAGTTGGAGTAAATAAATTAACAAAACCATTAGCTGCTACCATTTCCATAATTGTAGTTTCTACACTAAATCCTACTTTCTGTGCAAGTGGTGCCATAATTGGTGATGATAATGTAGCAAGTCCACTACTTGATGGAACTAATACTGATAATCCAACATGGAAAATATAGTTAAGAGGAGCAAATACTATTCTTGGTACCATTTCTAATACTTTTGATGCATTATAAATTAAATAATTGTCTAAATAAGTTTGACTCATTAAAACTGATGCACCGCGAGCAAGAGCAATGATTAAAATAACTCCTACCATATCATCTGCTCCATCAACCAATTTATCAACTATTTCATGTTCTGACATTTTGTTTACAATAGCAATAATTATAGCCATCATTAAAAACCATAAAGTTGCTTCTTGGAAGTACCATTGTCCTAATGGGCAACCAACTAACCAAGATAAGCCGATAAATTTAGAATCTGCAAATAATGTAACCCCAAAATCTTCCCATGGAATAAAACTAATAATCATTATAACAAAGGTAAATGCAAAAAGAATTAAAGTTAATTTTTGTCTTCCTGATAATTTAACGTTCTTCTTACCAATTCCTTCATCTCCATATGTTGCTTCCATATTTTTAACTTCTTGTAGACTTAAAATTGTTGATCCTTTTTTGGCAATTACTTTCTTAGCATACGACATTACAAATATAATTGAAATTAATAATGTTGTAATCCATAAAACAGCACCTAATCCGATAATAACACCTTGATTAATTGTAGTTCCTGCTGGTAAAACAGATTTTGCAGCATCAACTGCAACACCAACAGCAAAAGGATTTACTGTTGATCCTAACACTCCTGAACCTGCACCTAATAAAACAATTGCTGATGATACAATAGTATCCATTCCTGCTGCTACCATTGCAGCGGCAAGTAGAGCATAAAATCCAACAGTTTCTTCTAACATTCCATATGTTGTTCCACCTATCGAAAACAAAATCATTAAAATAGGTATTAATATTAATTCATGTCCATGTAATTTTTTTATTAATACTTGAATTCCTGTTTCTATTGCATTTGTTGAATTAACTATTTTTAAGAATGATCCTAAAATAAGTACAAAAACACAAATATCAATAGCATCTCCAAAGCCTTTAATTGGTGCTAGTAAGGCTTGTGATAGTGTTGCTCCTACTACCCCTGTACCATTTATAATATCTTTTCCATCAAATTGAGCTGTTGGAAGAATATGTGTTGCTGCTGCTAGTAAATAAATCAAGATTAAAATAATTGTAAATGCACTTAAAGAGAAAGATATTCTTTTCTTTTTTGATTTTTCTTGTACTTCATCTTGATAAATTAATGTACCATTTTTACCATCAATTGCATCTCTTGCTTTCTCTAGAGAAGAAATTATAGCTTTCTTTCCTGTTTTTGAAGCAAAATAACATGCTGCTTCAATTTTTGGTAACATACTTCCTTCACCAAATTCTTCGTTTCTAATAGCAACTCTTGCATCTGACACTGATAATTTTGATAGTTTTTCTTCATTCTTTTTATTAAAGTTTAAAGAAACTTGATCTACTGCTGTTAAAATTAATAATTCATCTGCATTAATTTCTTTAGCAAGTAATGCACTTGTTCTATCTTTATCGATAACAGCATCTATTCCTTCATAACCATCTTTTTTAGTCATAACTACTGGAATTCCACCACCGCCACAAGCAATGACAATTGTTCCATCATTAACTAATTTTTCAATTGTATTTAATTCTAATATTTTTTTGGGCATAGGTGAGGCAACTACTTTTCGATATCCTCTACCAGAATCTTCTTTATAAACTGCTTTGTCTTTTTTTGCTCTTTTAGTTGCTTCTTCTTTAGTTAAGAATTCTCCAATAGGCTTGGTAGGATTCTTAAAAGCATTATCTTTAGGATCTACTTCAACTTGTGTAACTACTGTTACAACGCTTTTTTCGATTCCTCTATTATTCAGTTCATCTTTTAATGTTTGTTGTAGTTGATAGCCAATATATCCTTGAGACATAGCACCACTTTCAGCAAATGGCATTTTCTCTTTTTGCATAGAGTCATATATCATTCCTACTTGTGGTCCATTACCATGAGTTATAACGATTTGGTTACCATCTTCTACTAAATCAACAACATGTTTTACTGTTTTTTCAATTAAATCATGTTGTTCTTGTGGAGTTTTTCCTAGCGCATTTCCACCTAACGCTATTACTATTTTACTCATTTTTTCAACGTCTCCAACATTACAGCTTTTATTGTATGTAATCTATTCTCTGCTTCTTCAAATACTCTTGACTGATTAGATTCAAATACTTCATCTGTAACTTCCATTTCTTTAATTCCAAATTTTTCTTCTATTTGTTTTCCTATAGTTGTTTCATTATTGTGAAAAGAAGGTAAACAATGTAAGAAAATAGCTTCTTTTTTTGCATTTTTCATTACTTTAGCATTAACTTGATATGGGCTTAATAATTTAATTCTTTCCTCCCATAATTCCATAGGTTCTCCCATAGACACCCAAACGTCAGTATAAATAGCATCAGCATTTTTAGTACCTTCCATGATATCTTCTGTCATTTCTATTTTCGCATTAGTTCCTTCTGCAATTTTACGACATTCATCTGCTAAATTTTCTTCTGGCCACAAATTTTTAGGTGCACAACAAACAAAATGCATACCTAATTTAGCGCATACAACCATTAAAGAATTTCCAACATTATTTCTAGCATCACCACAGAAAACTAATTTTCTACCTTTTAAATTACCAAATTCTTCTTGAATTGTCATAATATCAGCAAGCATTTGTGTTGGATGAAATTCATTAGTAAGTCCATTCCATACTGGAACTTTACTGTATTTTGCTAATGATTCAACAATTTCTTGATCAAATCCTCGATATTCAATTCCATCATACATACTTGCTAATACTCTAGCTGTATCTTCAATTGTTTCTTTTTTCCCCATTTGAGAACCTGTAGGTCCTAAATATGTTGCTTCCATTCCAAGATCATGGGCACCTGCTTCAAAAGCACATCTTGTTCTTGTTGAATCTTTTTCAAAAATCATAGCTATTTGCTTTCCTTTTAAATAACGATGTGACTCTCCATTTCTCTTTTGCTTTTTTAACGTCTTAGCAACATCTAACAAATGTCTAATTTCTGTTGGAGTAAAATCTAGTAACTTCAAGAAATCTCTTCCTCTTAAATCTACCATTCTACATCCTCCCTTACAAGTGGCATAGACATACATCTAGGGCCTCCACGACCACGACCAAGTTCCGAACCATGTACTTCAATTACCTTAATTCCTGCTTTACGTAATGCATCATTTGTAACATTATTTCTATCATATACTACTACTACCCCTGGAGCAATACATAACGTATTAGATCCATCATTCCATTGTTCACGTTCTGATGCAACCTTATCCCCACCAGCACATGGGATTAAAGTAACTGGATGATGTAAGTACTTTTCTAATATCTCTTTCAAACTTCCTTTTAACTCTTTAACATTCAAATCTTCAAATGTTGTTGGATCAAATCCTTCAGTAATTTCAAACACTTGTAATGTATCAGAAATTCCTGGATGATAAGTAAATGTGTATTTGTCAATTTGAGTAAATACTGTATCTAAATGCATAAAAGCCCTCGATACTGGAATATTAAACGCTAAAATTGTTTCGATTTTACATCTAGGATCTCTAAAGAAATTCTTTGCTAATTGATCAATTGCAGCTGGTTCTGTACGTTGTGAAATACCAATAGCAACTACTTTATCATTAATATTTAAGAAATCTCCACCTTCTGTATGCCAATTATATTTTCTATCATAATATAATGGACATTCTCTAAAATCAGGATGATATTTAAATACATATTCTGCATATATACATTCTCTATTTCTAGTTACAGAATACATATGATTTAAATTTGCTCCTCTTCCAACACTAGCAAAATTATCTCTTGTAAAGTATAAATTAGGCATAGGTGGTGCTATAAACTTTTCAGGCTCATCTACTAAATCAACCAAAGTTTTTTCTACATCTCTTTTTCTTTTTGGAATATCTTTTATTTGGATTCCTTCCATTGTTTTTAAAACTAATTTTTTAGGATCTTTTATATTATCCAAAAAACTATAAGTTAAAGTACTATACTTGATAGTAGTAATACCAGCTTCATAAATAAATTGTTTAATAAATTTATCTCTGACAGCTTCATCATTAGCAATTACCTCACTAACTAAATCCTCTAAATAAACAACTTCAACTCCATTGTCTATTAATGCTTGAGCAAAAGCATCATGTTCCATTTGTGCGTCTTTTAAATAAGGAATATCATCAAATAATAGTTCACTTAATGTATCTGGTGTTAAATTTAATAATTCATTTCCAGGACGATGAAGTAAAACCTTCTTTAATTTTCCTATTTCGCTTGTTACATAAATACTACTCACTTTTTCCTCTCCTTTTCTTTTATAGATTGATAATAAGTCCTCCTATTATCTATATTCATTATACCAAATAAAAAATTTAAGTAAACACCTTTTTCGTTTTTTGAAGAAAAAGGATAACAAAATGCTTTACAATAATTTTTTTGTTAGAAAAAGAAGTACATTTTTTGTACTTCTTTAAAAAAGATATTTTATGCTTTTTCTTTTTTTCTTACTTTATTTGTACCTTTTTCTGCTACTAAATTTCTTGATTTTTCTATAATTTCTTCCATATTATCATCAATATTTCCTACTACATTAGCAATTCTTCTTAATTCTAAGTTAGTTTGTGAATCAACTTCTTTATGATAACATAACTTATGTTCTAAACTTGCCCACATATCCATAGCAATGGTACGAATTTGAATTTCTACTTTTATTTTTTCTACTCCAGTTTGTAAATAAATTGGTACGTTCACTAATAAATGATATGATTTATAGCCACTATTTTTAGGATTGGTAATATAGTCTTTTTCTCCAACAATTTCTATTGTTACATCATCTTTAAGTAAAGCTACTATTTTTTCTACATCACTTTTAAAAGAACAGACAATACGAATTCCTGAAAAATCATTAATATTTTCTTCAATTGAGTTTACAGTAAAAGGCTGTTTTCCTCTTTGTAATTTTAAACCAATAGAATCATCTGATTTTAAACGACCTTTAACATGTTCAATTGGATTTGGAGTATCGCTTAAATTATATTCTTCTACGATGGATTGAATTTTTTCTTCCATTATTTTTAAGGCTGTTATGTGTTTTAACTTAGTAATGGAATATTTTTTATCGTTAATAAATGGATAGTCTACTATCTTTTTATTTGGTGTTCTAAATTCTGCATTTCTAGCATAGCAATTTAATCTTAAGTCAACTTTCTTGCAAAAATCTGCCATTTGATAAATCTCAGTTTTCATTTCATTGGGTAATTCTATACCTTTTTTATACCAAATTTTGTGTTCTAAACTTGCCCACATATCCATAGCAATGGTACGAATTTGAATTTCTGCTTTCATATATTCTGTCTTTCCATTAATTAAAATTGGAAACATAACATTTAAATGATAACTCATATACCCACAATTTTTTGGGGTATCAATATAATTTTTACAATTTAATATCGTGATTTCTGGATCACTTTCAATTGCTTTAATTAAAATTTTTATATCGTCTAAAAATGAACAAACAACTCTTACGCCTAAAACATCATTTAAATTACGAATACTTTCTTTCGTAATAGGAAGATTCTTTTTTTTAAGTTTTCCTTCAATACTATCCTTCTTTTTTATTCTATATTTAATATGCTCAATGGGATTATTCTCTTCTAAAAGGGAAAATTCTTTTGAAAGAGAATTAAATTTATATTTTAGTTTATCCATTGCAACTTGATAAATTAAATCTAATTGTTCCATAAAATCTCCCCCCTTTTTATTAATTTTCTTTATTAAATTGCATAAATTTAATTATAGTTCTTTTTGATATGGATATATATTATAATATATTAAACGCTTTTTGTCTAGTACTTTATGGATATTTATCAATTTGTAGTTAACTTGTGTAAAGTAAAAAAGTTTAATAATGACAGTTTTTTTATTCTTTTAATTTAAAAAAAGTTATTTAAAATAGCTATTATAAAAATACTTAAATATAATTTTAAATTTTTATAAAGTACTTAAGTTAATTTATTTAAAGTAATTATAAGATATGAAAATAACATCTAAAAGTTTAGATGTTATTTTAGACTACTCAAATTTAGAGACGTAGAAATATCTTTTAGAAAACAGATTTATCAGTATTTTACTTTAATAATCTTTCTACTTTTAAAGTGAATGGTAAGTTTGTTAAGTCAGTAATAAATTTATTTAATTTTTCTGTATTTTCTACTAATACAGTTAAGCTATAAACTTTATATTCACTTTTATTAATTGTTGAAATACTATCAATTGTAATATTATTTAAGCTGGCTTTTGTGATAATATCTAGTAAGTTATCTGATGTATTGGTATGAATAATTAAATCTGTAAAGTATTTTTTCGATAAGTCATTATTCCATTTAACACTGACCAATCTCTCTCCTAAATCTGCTATATTTTGGCAGATTGCTCTATGAACTGTAATTCCTGATCCTTTCGTGATATAACCAATAATTTTATCTCCTGGTATTGGTTTACAACATCCACTTAAATTTACTTTAATATCATCTAATCCTTCTACTAAAATATCATTCTTATTGATAATAGGTTTATTATTACTTTCATTAATTTTACTAGTAATATCTACTTTTTCTTCTTCTTTAGTTAAAATTTTAACAACAGCTTGAGGAGTAACTTTTGAAGTTCCTACTAACATATACAACTCATTTAGTGTTTTTAAGTTTAATTCTTCTAAGATAGTATCTAATTTTTCACCAGTTAAACTTTCATGAACTGGTAAATTGTTTTTTCTTAATTCATTGATTAAAATCTCTTGTCCTTTATTTAGATTTTCATCTTTATCTAATTTGCTATAAAAAGATTTAATTTTATTTTTTGCTTGACTAGTAATAACAAAATTTAGCCAATCTTTATTTGGTCCTTTGCTGGATTTATTGGTATTTACTTTAATGATATCTCCTGTTTTTAACTGATAATCTAAAGGAACTATATTTTCATTAACAATAGCTCCTACTAAAGTATTTCCTACTTCGCTATGGACTTTATAAGCAAAATCTACTGGAGTTGCTCCTGCTGGTAATTCTAAAACATCTCCTTTAGGGGTATATACATAAATGGAATTATTATTTAAGACATCTTGTTTAATACTACTGATAAATTCTTCTGGAGTATCTGATTCTTCATTTAATTCCATAATACTTCTAAAGATTTGTAGTTTTGCTTCCATAGAATCTTTTACTGTTTTTACGCTACCATGCGCTTTATATGACCAGTGAGAGGCAATACCATATTCGGCAATCTTATGCATTTCATAAGTACGTAATTGAATTTCAAATAATTTTCCATCTACCCCAAATACAGTTGTATGTAAGGATTGATAAAGATTAGTTTTAGGCATAGCAATATAATCTTTAAAGCGATTAGGTACTGGTTTATATTTTGAATGGATTAATCCAAGTGCTAAATAACATTCTTGTTCTGTGTCTACTAAAACTCTTAAGGCTAAGATATCATAAATATCATTAAATTTTTTCCCTTTATCTAGTTTTTTATAAATACTATAAATACTTTTACTTCTTCCAAAGATTTCATGTTTAATATTATGCTCATTTAGTAAACTAGATACTTCTTTTAACATATCGTTAACATCTTCATCCATTTCTGTTTTCTTAGCATTTAATTTTTCAACAATATCAAAATAAACATCTGGTTTTAAGTAACGTAATGATAAATCTTCTAATTCACTTTTAATTTTATTTATTCCTAATCTATCTGCTACAGGAGTTAAAATTTCTAGAGTTTCTCTTGCTTTTTTCTTTTGCCTTTCTTCTGGCATAACATATAATGTTCTCATATTGTGCAAACGATCAGCTAATTTAATAATAATTACTCTAACATCTTCTGATAATCCTACTAAGATTTTTCTTTGATTTGCTGCCATTTGTTCTCCTGCATTAGAAAAATGAAGACGATTAATCTTGGTAACACCATCTACCAATAAGGCAACATCTGCTCCAAATAGTTTGGTAACTTCTTCTTTTGTACTATCTGAATCTTCTATCGTATCGTGGAGTAAGGCTGCTGCAAGACAAGTCGCATCGGCATTAATATCCGTTAAAATCATTGCCACATTCAATGGATGTGTAATATAATCATCTCCACTAATTCTTTTTTGTCCAAAGTGCTTTTTATAAGCATAATCAAAAGCTTTATTAATTAGTTCTATATCTTTTTCATTCGTATTGTAAGTCTTTACTTTTTCAATTAAATCTTCAATAGTTATATTTCTATATTCATCATTCATCACTATCACTTCCTTTAAAAAACTATACTATCATATTAAACTTTATTTTTTTTGGTGTCAATAATACTTCCTTAGATTCTTCTTAAAAAAATAGACACTTTCCTAAGAAGTGTCAAATAAAAAAATTAATTAACTTTCTTTCTTAATAATACATGTTCTTTCTGAAAAGAAGATAAAACAATATCTTGAAAAGATTGATCAAGAGAAGAAACTGGAACTGAAATCTTTTTAAATATCTCTTCTTCACAAGACTTAACAACCTCACTAAGAGATTGTTGATTCAACCAATTCCTTTTAGCAATATTCTCTATATCTGGATTAACAAAAGAAATATTTTCGTTCAACATTCCAGAGCTACTAATGAATAAACTAATATTAAAAACAGAATCTGAGTATTGAACAACTGTCACTGGATCACTATGAGAACAGCTAAAATCCATCTTAAGTACTTTAGCATACTCTTCTACCAAAAATAATGCTTCTAATATTTTCTTTTGATAAGGAATAATTTGTTCAGATTTATTAAAACAATCCCATTTAAAATAAAGATCATCACAATCAAAATCCTTACAAATTGTAATTGAAGGGAATGGAATATCAAACCAAATTGTCATACTTGCAACATTATCTTCCGTTGATACAAAAATAGCACGACAAGTAGTATATTTTTTTCGATCAAAAAAAGGAAATATCTTACTAACTCTAAACATAATATTACTAGAATTAATTTGATTAAGTAAATCATTACTTTCTACTTTTAACAAAGAAAATTTCTCACTTAAAACAGAATATAAATAATATAAACTTACACATTCTTCTGAATCTTTGATATCATTCTTTAACAAATATTTTCTGATTTTTTCTAAACCATTCTTATACTCATTCATGAAACTCCTCCTTCGAAGAATTATTATAACAGACAAACAAGAAAAATCAATATCTAAACAACAATTTACATTGTAAGATACTTCCCTAGATTCCTATTAAAATAAAATATTAATTAACGTTCTTTCCAAAAAAAAGATAAAACAATATCTTGAAAAGACTACTCAAGAGAAGAAATTGAAATTGGAATCTTTTTAATTACATTTCCATAATTATCAACTAATGATCAAATATTAAAAACAGAATTTGAATGTTGATCAACTAACAATGCATCACTATGATAATTCCGTATTCAAAAAAAGAAATACCTTGCTAATCCAAAACTTAACATCACATGAATTTATTCAATTAAGTAAATCATCTATCCCTACTTCATATCTTAACAAAACAAACTTCTCATTTAAAACAGAATATAAATAATATAAACTAATACATTCTTCTGAATCTTTGATATCCTTCTTTAACAAATATCCTTTAATTTTATCTAAACAATTTTTATATTCATCTAGAAAAAATATCCGTATGAGTAGATAACAAGCAAAGAAAAAAAGAAGTTAGCAATTAACTCCCTTAATCTCTATTTCACTAATTTCTTTTTTATCACTATCATCTTTTTTTTGTGGTTTCTTTAATCTTCTTGACTCTAATATTAACCATAATTGGTTAGAGATATAGATAGATGAATATACACCAGCAATAAATCCTACTAATAAAGCAATATTAAAGTTAAAGATTTCTTTTGCGCCAAATAATAATAAACAAATTACTGGAAATATGGTTGTTAGTGTTGTTAAAATACTTCTTGTGAAAGTGATACGAACACTATCATTTACTAAGTCAATTAATTCTTCATCATTTAAATGAATTTCTTCTATATTCTTCTTTCTTTTTCCTATTTTTTGTTGTAATTTCTTTTTATAATTTTCTCTTATCATATCAAAAGTAACAATGGTATCATTAATAGAATATCCGATAATGGTTAGTATTGCTGCTATAAAGATACTGGTAATTTCTAATTTAAAGATACAAAAGAATAAGATTATCATTACGACATCATGAAGTAGTGCTGCTAAAGCTGAAATCGCATAATTAAATTTGAATCGACATGCTACATAAATTAGAATACCAATTGATGCAAATAATAATGACTTAATTGCATTTTTAGTTAATTCTTGTTTTACTACTTTACTTACTGTATAAATATCTGTATCAGTATTATATTCTTTTTCTATTTTCTGAGATAGTTTTTTAATATGATTTTTATCTAGTACTTCATCTATTGTAACTGTAATATCATTTTTACTATCTTCAGTCTTTTTAATAGTATATTTAGAATCTTTTAATTCTTGTTCTAATGTTTTTAATTTTACTTTTTCATTTTTGGTTACAGTAATGGTTGTTCCCCCAGTAAAATCTACTCCTAGGTTAACTCCTCTTACAAAGGATAGAATTGTTCCTACTGCAATAATCATCACAGTTAAACTTAAGAAGAATTTTCTATTACGAACAAATTCTAAGTTTTTAAATGGAATATGAACATTTTCACTTGGAATAATTTGTTTTTTTCTTACCCCAATAAAGAAATTTAGTTTGTTATCAAAAAATCTTGTTTCTACAAAAAGTTTTAGTATTGTTTTTACAAAGACAACCATCACTAGAACAGTTACAATAATACTAATAATAAGCATTGTTGCAAAGCCTTTAACGCTAGATTCTCCTAAGATGAACAAGATAATGGCTACTATCATTGTAGTAATATTAGAATCTAATATACTACTAAGTGAGGCTTTATTTCCTTCTTTAAATGCTTCATCTAATGGTTTTCCTATTTTTAATAATTCTTTTATTCTTTCAAAAGAAATAACATTAGCATCCACTGCCATTCCTATTCCCAGTAGCATTGCAGCGATTCCAGGTAAGGTTAAAACACCATTAATTAGGTAGAATATTAAGAATGTTAATGCTGTATATAGAAGAACACCAATGGATGCAATAAATCCAGAGAAATGATAAATTGTAGTGATAATCAAAACAACGATAATAATTCCTAATACTCCAGCAGTTAAAGTTTTATTTAAACTTGATTCTCCAAATTCTGCTTCTACTGTTCTAGATGATATTTCTTCTAATTTTGTAGGTAATGCTCCTGAATTAATTAATTCTACTAGGTTTTTAGCTTCATCTTCAGTAAAACTTCCACTAATGATAACATCACTTGAGAATCCTTGAGATACTGTTGCGGCACTTAGGCAGTGAGAATCTGATAAACTACCACATTTTTCTTTTTCACTAGAATAACTGTCTTTATCTTCATCATAATCTAACCATATAACGATTAAGTTATTGGTCATTTTAGAAACTTTACTTGTTACTTCATAAAATTTATCTTTGTCTTTAATTGAAAGACTTACTGCTGGTTTTCCGTTTTGATCTGTTGAAACTTTTGCATTTCCTCCTAATACATCTGATGTCATTAATAAATGATTAGATGTATCTCTAAATGTTAAAGAGGCTGTTGAAGATAAAACTTCTCTCGCTTCTTCTTTATTGGTTACTCCAGCTAATTTAACACGGATTTGATTATCACCTTCAATGGTAATTTCTGGTTCACTAACCCCTAAAATATCTATTCTTTTTAGAAGGGATTTATATGTATTATATAACATGTCACTATCTAATTTTTTCTTTTTATCAATTGGACTTACTTTATATAATACTTCAAATCCTCCCTGTAAATCTAATCCATAATTAATTTTATCTAGTAGTGGTTGATAAGAAATTATACATGTAATAATTATACAAATACAAATTAATGTTCCAAATAAAAATTTTTGTAATTTATTTTTTAATTTAAAGAATAATAAAATACTTATTATTGCAATAACTGTTAGTGCTATATATATTGTTGTTAACATTTTCTTCCCCCTTAAAATATATTTTCTTTTATTTTTTCTTTATATTTAGCAAATTCGCTATTATCTGTATGAAGAATATCTTGTACCATCTCAGATAATGTTAAATTAATGCTATTTTTCCATTTACTTTCTCTTAGATAATTCCAAATATCATTTTCTGTAATCATATTGTAATTTCCTCTTTTTAATAATTTTAGTTTTACATGAAGGGCTGGTACTAACCCTTGATAAAGTTCTTCTTGACTTTTGTATTCATACATTTTATCACCACACTATTAATTAATAAAAATTTATATATAGAATTTATTTCAAATTTCTTATATATATAATCTAAATTATACACTAAAAATAATTATTTTTAAATATTATTTACTAATTTTTTTAATAATTCTTCTTTTTCTTTATTAGGTAGAAAACTATGTAAAATTGCATTTTTGTTCATTTCTTGATAATCATTTAATGTAAAAGAAAATGTTTTATATAATTTTTGATATTCTTCTGTTAAAGATATATTAGAAACTGTTCTGTTATCTGTATTGATATTTAAAGCAATATGGTTTTGATAAAGCTTTTTTATTGGGTGATTAGCATAAGTATCTATGGCATTTGTTTGAACATTACTTGTTGGACAAATTTCTAATAAAATATCTTTTTCTTTGATTAAATCTAATACTTTTTGATTAGAAATAGAATGAATTCCATGTCCTATTCTTGCTGCTCCTATCTTTATTGCCTTCTCTACTTCACTAGCACTTCCATTTTCTCCTGCATGAATAGTAAAGGGAATATTTTTTTCTTTAGTTAGAGAAAAAAGTGGTAAGTATTCTTGAAGTGGATATTTATCTTCTGCTCCTGCTAAATCAATAGCACATACTCCTTTATTTAAATATTTTTCAGCTAAATCGATTACTTTTTTATTTTCTTCCACACTTGTTCCTCTCATCATACATAAAATTAAATTAGTTTTTACTTTCTTATTTTGAGATAAACCTTTTAAGACAGAATTCACTACTTCATCTAAAGATAAATCTTTTTTTGTATGAAAATTTGGAGCAAATCGAATTTCAGCATAAATAACATTTTCTCGTTCTAATTCATCTACTAAATTACTAGCTATTTTGATCAAATTTTCTTTTGTTTGCATTAATTGAATTGGTAAATCGAATTTTGTTAGATATTCACTTAAGTTTTTACATTTTTCTGGTGCTATCATTACTTCTTCTAATTTTTTTCTGTCAAAATTAGATAATTTACTAGCTAAATTTATAGGAATTGATCCATCTAAATGAAGATGTAATTCTACTTTGGGTAATTTTTTTAATTGATCAATCATCTTTTCGACCTCCTACTATATTTTAACATAATAAAAACCCTTTAGAAAGGGTTAATTTTACTATTGGTAGCCTGTACGGGGTTTGAACCCGTGAATACGAGCTTGAGAGGCGCGCGTGTTAAACCACTTCACCAACAGGCCATATCTTTGACTTCGTAATTTATTTTATAATTTTTTTTATAGTTTGTCAACCAAATTTTTAGTCTATATTTTTATAACTAATTAACTTCTTAATTTAATGTTATATATTTTTATTAAAAAATCATTGATATTTCTTGATTTTCGTGTAAACTAATAGTATAATATCAATCAAAAGAAGGAGGGAAAAATGGAAATTTCAAAGCAAGATATTATACAAATTGATAATATTAAGTATATTGTGTTAACTTCTATGCATTATCTTGATAGAGAATATTTCTTTGTTAATGAACTTGATAATGATGAAGAACCTACACAATCTTATTTTATATTTTATCAAGATAAGGAAGAATTAAAAGTTGTTAAAGATATGAAACTTTTTCAGTATTTAGTACCTATCTTTCAACAAAAAGTAAAGGAAGAAATAAGTAATTTATGAAAAAAATAATCAATCAAGGGGGAGATATTTTATGAAAGATTTAAAAAGTTTATTATTTAAAGAGCCAAATAGTATTTATGCTAATGTTTTTATTCAATCTTTAGATGAACTTATCCAAAAGGGTAATGATGTTACTAAAGAAAAGTTTGAAGGATTTTTGGGGGTTATTCCTAAAGAGTTACTTAATGAGAATATAGATATTAATGCCGCTTATAGTCAATTTATTACAGAATTCGTGAAAAAAAATAATACTTCTTCTAAACAGGATGATACTTCAAAAGATAATGACAATCATAATTCAGATAAAGAAACAATATCTAAGGAGTTTTATGCTCAAATCGAGAATATTTGTCTTAATAAGAATTTAACTTTTGATCAAACTATTAATCAGTTAAATAAGTTAAAGAAAGATTATCATGATAAATATAGCGAGAATTTTGTTTTTGTTGAAAAGCAAATTAAAATTGTTGATGATCTTATTAAAGAGATTGAATCTGCTATTCAAGTTGGTGTAGATAAAATTAAAGAAGAAATTGCTAATGATGATAAGATTAAAGATTTAGATACAACTGATTTAGAGAAAAAACTTTATGATAGAGCTAATAAAGAAATTAAGGTTACTAATAATGATAAAATAACTGAGGCTTTGTTAGAAAAAGGAAGAATTTTAGTTGTTGATACGTTTGTTCGTAAACTTAAGCCAATTGAAGATTTGAAAAGAACAGTTCAAGATATTAAGATGGATTCTAGTTTAAGAGAGATTGAAAAAATTGAAAAAATACTTCAAATTATGAAATCTTATGAAAATGCTGATTCTGAAATTAATGAAGAAATTAAAAAATTAGAAGATATTAAAAGAACTTATTCTCAAAGAAAAGCAGATTTTTCTAATCAACTTTTTATGAATAAGGCTAAAGCTATCGCTAATAAAGATAGAAAAAAAATAATTGAAAAAATGGATCAAGATATTTTGAAAGTTTTAAATAAGAAATTTACTGATGATAAATTAAAAACTGATAAATATAAAAGTTTATTAAAGTGGGAAAATACTTCTAAATTAGTTGAGGAGTTAAAGGAAGATATTATAAAGAATTCAAATTTAGAAGGAATTAGTGAGATTAAAAAGATAGAAACTTATATTCGTTTTTATGAAGATGAATTAGATAAAGATGAAAATACTGAAATAGAAATTCAAAATATGAAAGCTGAATTAGATAAATTAAATGATATTTACCAAAGTTATATTAGTGCCTTTGAAGATATTTCTAATTCTATTAGTAAAGCTATAGCTAAAGATCAAAGTTTTGAGAATTTAAATTCTAGAGGTAAAGAAAGAAAAGTTAATCAAATGATTGATGGAAATTTAAATTTATATGATGCTGTTAAGAATTTTGATCGTTGGGATAATCCTGAACAATTGAAGATGGATTTAAAGAATGATATTTATAAGGAAATTTTAGATCCAAAAAAAGAAAAAGGTATCGTTAAAAATAATGGCAAAGATATTAATAAATGGCAAAAAGCTCTTATTGGTAGTTTAGGATTTGTTACTGGTATTGGATTAAATGTTGCTTTAAAATCTCATCCTGTTTTAGGTGCTGTTGCTACTGTTTATACTTTGGGTAGAACAGTTTATAATGCTTCTAAATTAACTTGTTCTATTTCTACTAAGATTAATAAAGGAAATGAACCAAAAATTATTTCTAAAATTAAAAGTATTATTCCTGTTAAAGTACAAAATATTGCTAAAACAGTTTTTGAAAAACCTAGTAATCCTTATTTTAGATGTTTTGTTAATGGTCTTTCTTTAGGATATACTACTGCTAATATTTATCAACGTTTCGCAACACCTCAACCTGATACTACAGTTACTGTTGTTGATGATGATAAATTAACGACTCCTACTCCTACTCCTGATACTACAGTTACTCCTACTCCAGTTGTAACTGAAGCTCCTAAAGTTTCTACACCTGATCCTGTAGTGGCTACTACATCAGTACCTTCAACACCTGTTGTTCCTGATGTAAGTAATGTTACTCCTTCATTTAATACTGGTGATGTTATGGATATTAGCAATCTTGAATACGGATATGCTGGTCCTGGTCAACATGCTGTGCATTTATTAAATAATCGTGGAGTAAATGCAGTTTTTGATAAAACAAATGTTATTAATGGACAAACTTGGGTTCATTTTAAACAGGCTAATGGTGCTGGCTATGCTTGGTTTCCAAAAGAAGAAGTTGAAGAAATGTTTGCTAATGTTTCTTCAGGAAGGGTTAAATAATGTTAAAAAATAAAATTATTGTTTTAGATGATAATAAAGAATATTATGTTTTAGATGAATTAGAATATAATTATAAGAATTATTTGTTTCTTTCTTTATATCATTCAAATGATGAATCAATAGATGAAAGTCAATTTTTAGTTATTGAATTAAGATTAGAAAATGCTAATTTAACTTTTCATGATATTGAGAATCAAAATGAAGCTGAGAAGATTTCAGCAATGTTTTTAGAAAAGATGAAAAATGACACTCAACATTAAGTGTCATTTTTTGTTATTTAAAAGCCATTCTATTTGGATAAATTAATGTATCTTTTCTTTATTCTTTCTTTTCCAAGTAAAGACATAATCTCGTATAAATCCGGTGTCATTGATTTAGAAGTTAAAGCTACTCTTAATACTGTTGAAACATCTGCAACAGATCCTTTATAGTTTTCTGGATGTTCTTTATAATCTTTCATATTACTTGCATAGCCAAGAATATCAGATAATTCTTTTACTCCATTAAACCATGATTCTTTATCACTAATAGTAAAGTATTTATCCATATAAGTATTGGTAATTATTTGAATTTCTTTTAGATCAGTAATTTTTTGCCATTCATAAACTTTTTCTTTTTCTTCATATAAATTATCATACATATACCAAATATTATCCATAATTTCATCGTACTTTGCAATATCTTTTCTTGGTTTTTTTTGTTCACGTTCAATATTTAAAATATCCATATAATATTCTTTATCTTTTTCAATTAGTTTTTTTAATTCCTCTGAGTAAGAATTAGCCCAAGTTAATGATTCTTGCATTAATTCTTCTTTAGTCATTTTAGAGATAATATTTTTAGAAATATTTTTTAATTTATCTAAGTCATATAAAGCTCCTGATGCACTCATTTTCTTTGGACTATATTTAAATTCTAAATAAGTACTATTAGGATTTGCTTTATGCCATTCTTCATAATTTGAGTTAATAATCGTCATTAGTGATTCAATTACTGCTTTCTTAGGATAGCCACATTCTTTATAATAAGACATTGATGCTTCTGGATCTTTTCTTTTGCTTAATTTTCGAACAGTATTTCCTTCTTTTTTTATAATTAATGGGGTATGAATATATTTTGGTGGTTTAAAGCCGAATGCTCTAAATAATTCAATATGCTTTGCTACAGATGGTAGCCATTCTTCTCCTCTTATTACATGAGTAGTCCCCATTAAATGGTCATCAACTAAGTGTGCAAAGTGATAAGTTGGTAATTTATCTGATGACTTCATAATGACGAAATCTTCATCATTAAGAGATAATTCTAATTTTCCTTTTACTAAATCTTCAAAAATAAATTTTTTATCAAAATCCCCATGAGATTTAAAGCGAATAACATAAGGAATTCCTGCTTTTATTTTTTCTGCTTGTTCTTCTATTGTTAGATTTCTACATTTCGCCCACTTCCCGTAATATCCGGTTCTAACTTTATTTTTTTCTTGAGTTTCTCTCATTTCTGCTAATTCTTCTTTAGTACAAAAACATGGATAAGCTTCTCCTTTTTCGATTAAATGTTTAATAAAGGTATGGTAGATTTCTTTTCGTTCCGTTTGGCGATATGGTCCATACTCTCCTACTACTTTTCCTTCTACTTCATATTCATCTGGCATGATTTCGTATTCTTTTAGGGTATCTATTACTAGTTTAACAGCACCTTCTATTTCTCTTTTGGTATCAGTATCTTCGTTTCTTAAATAGAATACTCCTCCTCTATTTTTGACTAAAATATAATCAATTATTGCTTGAAATAGTGTCCCTAAATGCATATATCCTGTTGGAGATGGAGCTACTCTGGTTACCACTTCTCCTTCTTTTAAATTTCTTTTTGGGTACTTTTCTAAATAATAATTAATGTCTTGTTTTACTTCTGGAAATATTAAATTTGCTAAATCTTTATTTGTCATTTTTATTCCTTCTTTCTATACACTAAAAATACTGATAAGTATTTTTTCCATAATTAAAGTCTTATCTAGATTTACGATTTAATTCATTGATAAATTGCTGATTAACGAGATTGATATCTTTCATACTTTCAAAATCTTGATTACCAATATGATTTAACAAACTCTTTGTTCTATTCAACAATTCTATTTGTTTTTTTCTTGTATTCTTTTCTGTTATTTCTTCTATCTGTAACTTATTATCTACTTTTTCACTCATCCACTTTATTCCAATTTGCTCTAATAAAATAATTTGTTTCTCAGACATTTCTTTGTTTTTATATAATTGTTTTTGAGTAGCTATCCAAGATCCTAAGTTTATTTTTCCTTGTTCATCATATTCAAATCCATTATTTGTTTTAAAAATTTTGGTAATTTCTAAACTTTTATGATGTTCATAATAAATACGAGCGTATTCATACATTTCTTCCCAACTAAGTGTACTTATTTTACTCTCAAAACGCATCCCTATTTGTGATAACAACTTTCCCCGTTCACTCTCTGGTAATACATACCCTCTTTGTTTAGCTATCCAAGTACCTAATTTTATGTTTCCTGTCTTATCTTCTTCCCAGCCATTACTCGTGTTAAACCTTTGACGAACTTCTAAATCTCCATAATGTTCATAATAAATACGAGCATATTCATACATTTCTTCCCAACTAAGTGTACTTTTTTTACTCTCAAAACGCATCCCTATTTGTGATAACAACTTTCCCCGTTCACTCTCTCGAGGCACAGTTTTTCTTTGATTAGCTATCCAGATACCTAAATTTAAACTTCCTTTTTCGTCATATTCAAATCCATTATTTGTTTTAAACCTTTGTGGAATTTCTAAACTTTTATGATGTTCATAATAAATACGGGCATATTCATACATTTCTTCCCAACTAAGTGTACTTTTTTTACTCTCAAAACGCATCCCTATTTGAGATAGCAGTCTTCCTTGTTCACTCTCTGGTAACGTACTGCTTCTTTGTCTAGTTATCCAAGCACCTAATTTTATTTTTCCTTGTTCCTCATATTCAAATCCATTATTTGTTTTAAAACTTCGGGGAATTTCTAAACTTTTATGATGTTCATAATAAATACGGGCATATTCATACATTTCTTCCCAACTTAATGTACTATTTTTACATTCAAAACGCATACCTATTTGAGATAACAGCCGTCCTCGTTCACTCTCTGGTAACGTACTACTTCTTTGTCTAGCTATCCAAGCACCTAATTTTATTTTTCCTTGTTCCTCATATTCAAATCCATTATTCGTTTTAAACTTTTGAAGAACTTCCAAATTTCCATGATGTTCATAATAAATACGGGCATATTCATACATTTCTTCCCAACTTAATGTACTATTTTTACTCTCAAAACGCATACCTATTTGAGAAAGGAACCGTCCTCGTTCATTCTCTGGTAATACCCTATTTCTTTGATTGGTTATCCAAGAACCCAAGTTAATTTTCCCCTCTTCATCATATTCAAATCCATTATTTGTTTTAAACCTTTGGGGAACCTCCAAATTTCCATGATGTTCATAATAAATACGAGCATATTCATACATTATATTCCAAGAATTATTCAACCTATTTTTTAAATCCATTAAAATCTGAAAAATATCAATATTTTCTATTTCAATATCAAATGATGCATCAATGATTTTTCTTCTTTGATAAGTATTATTTTTTCTTCCTGTATTTTCTTTTAATCTATTCTTTAAATTATCTTCTAACTCTTTAATCCATTCATAATTACAAGTTAAATCAATAATAAGAGGAGAAAGTAATTTTTCAATTATTTCTTCTTTAGAATTATTTTCTTTGACTAAAATATCTCTATCATGACACATTTGTAATAGTTCCTCAGAAGAATATTTTTCCAATTCTTCTTCTCTTTTCTGATTATCTCCTCTTACAGCTAAAGATCTACCAATATGTTCAAAAAAGACAATATCAGAATTTGTCATTC
>CAKOUR010000003.1 GCA_934120635.1 uncultured Bacilli bacterium
GTCCAAAATTCTTCTTCTCTTCTTTAGGTAAATCTTTTATTGAATACTACAATAAAAGATTTACCTAAAGAAGAGAAGAAGAATTTTGGACAGGCGATGAATGAAGTTAAAGTTCTTTTTCAAGAGAAATATCTTTCTTTAAAGACAAAACTAGAGGAAGAAAAAATTAAGGAAAAGTTAGAGAGTGAGAGAATTGATATTACTCTTCCTTCTACTAGAGTAAGAAGAGGAAGTAAGCATCCGATGAGTCTTGCTATTGAAGAGATTGAGGATTTATTTGTTTCTATGGGATATGATGTTGTATCTGGTCCTGAATTAGAGAGTGATGAGTATTGTTTTGAGAGATTGAATTTACCAAAGGGACATCCTGCTAGGGATATGCAAGATAGTTTTTATATTACTCCTGATTATTTACTTAGGACACAGACTTCTTCTGTTCAAGCAAGATATATGATGAAAAAGCAAGGGAAAGAACCTATACGTATTATCGTTCCTGGTAAAACTTATCGTCGTGAAGATGATGCTACACATGCACCTCAATTTTCTCAGATAGAGGGACTTGTTATTGATAAAAAAGAAAATCATGTTTCTTTGGCTGATTTAAAAGGAACTTTAGAAGTATTTGCTCGACATATGTTAGGGAGTAATTTAGATTTGCGTTTTAGACCTAGTTATTTTCCATTTACAGAGCCTTCTTATGAAGTTGATGTTACTTGTTTTAAGTGTCATGGTAAAGGATGTAATTTGTGTAAGCAAACTGGTTGGATTGAAGTTTTTGCTGCTGGTATGGTTCATCCCAATGTTTTACGTATGAATGGTTATGATCCAGAGGTTTGGGGAGGATTTGCCTTCGGACCTGGTTGGGATAGGATTACTATGTTTAGATATGGTATTCCTGATATTCGATTGATGTATCAAAATGATATTCGTTTTTTACAAGAATTTGATAGAAAGGATGGGGAATAAGATGATATTATCGAGAAATTTTATTAAAGATTATATTGATATAGATGATAAGAAAACAATAGAAGAAATTGCTAATGATATGGTTAATGTTGGAAATGAATATGATTCTTGTGGACCACTTATTTCGGCTACTTCTTTAGTTATTGGTAAGGTTTTGGAAGTAAAGATGCATCCAGATAGTGATCATTTACATTTATGTAAGGTAGATATTGGTGATGAAACTTTAGATATTGTTTGTGGTGCTCCTAATGTAAGAGAGGGGTTAAAAGTAATTGTTGCTAAAGATGGGGCAGTATTACCTGGTGGTGTAATTAAAAAGGGAGTTATTCGTGGCTGTGTTTCTAATGGTATGCTTTGCTCTATTAAAGAATTAGGGTTAGATAGTAAATTTTTATCTAAAGAAGATATTGAAGGAATTGCTGAGTTAGGAGAAGATGCTGTTATTGGAGAAGATCCGATTCATTATTTAGGATTAGATGATGAGGTTATTGATTTTGAATTGACTGCTAATCGTGGTGATGAACTTAGTATGCTTGGTCTTGCTTATGAACTTGGGGCTATTTATTCTCTAAAGGTAAAAGATATTGATACTTCTTATTCTTCTGTTCAAGATGAAAATCTTAAATTTTCTGTTGATATTCAAAGTAGTCGTTGTAGTCTTTTTCTTGCAAAGAAAGTTAAAAATTTAAAGATAGGAGAAAGTCCTGCTTTTATTAAAAATAGGCTTATTGCTTGTGGAATTAGGCCAATAAATAATGTTGTTGATATTTCTAATTATGTGATGTTAGAAACTGGGCAACCACTTCATTTTTATGATGCTGCTTGTCTTGAAGATAAATTAATTGTTCGAGATGCAGTTGATGGGGAGAATTTAAAGACTTTAGATGGACAAGATAGAGTATTGTCTAAGGAAGATATTGTAATTGCTAATCAAGATGGAGCAATTGGTCTTGCTGGTGTTATGGGAGGATTTAGTACTGAAGTTTCTGATAATACTACTTCTATTATTATTGAGTCTGCTATTTTTGATGCAGTTAGTGTTAGAAAGACTAGTAAGAGAATTTTGAGAAGTGAGGCTTCTAATCGTTTTGAAAAGGGACTTGATCCTAAGAGAACATATATGGCAATGGATAGAGCTTGTCATCTGCTAGAAAAATATGCAAGTGGTAGTGTTTGCTCTTACTCATATGTTTATGATCAGACAACTTCTTTAGATAAGGTAATTTCTATTACTTGTCATGATATTAATTCTGTTCTTGGTACAGATATTAGTTTAAATTCGATTGTTCAAGTTTTTGAACGATTAGGATTTGTTACTAAGGTAGAGGAGGATATTATAACAGTATTTGTTCCTTCTAGAAGAAGGGATATTTCTATTAAAGAAGATTTAATTGAAGAAGTAGGGCGTATTTATGGAATTAATAATATTCAAGGCAAATTACCTAATCTTCCAATTAAGGCGGGAAGTTATGATAAAACGACTAGATTTATTCGAAATAAGATGGTTGATTTAGGATTAAATGAAGTATTGACCCAAATCTTTTTACCTGATAGTGCTGTTCATCAATATACAATGGATGAATTTGATACAGTAATGTTACTTGATCCTTTATCTGTAGAAAAGAATGCTTTAAGATATTCTTTGCTTCCTAGTTTAATGAAGGTTTACCGATATAATAAATCTAGAAATTTGAATGATATTTCTATCTTTGAGATGGCTAAGGGATTTTATTTGAAAAATAATACTTATGGGGAAGAATACAAGTTATCTGTTGTTATGTCTGGAGAATATTATCTTGGTTTAAATCAGGTAAGGAAAGTTGATTTTTATATGATAAAAGGAATTATTGAAGAATTATTTCATTCTTTAGGTTATGCTGGTCGCTATCGTTTTGTTATTGGAGAATTTCCTCTTGAATTTCATCCTGGTCAAAGTGCTTATATTGAGGTCTCTGGAAAGAGAGTTGGTATTATAGGGAAACTTCATCCTAATGTAGTTGATGATGATGTTTTTGTAGCAGAGATTTCTTTGGATAAATTACTTCAAAATAAAACTGGGAAAAACAAATATAAAGAGTTAAATAAATTTCCTAGTATTAAGAAAGATTTTGCTGTTATTCTTGATAAGAATATTTTAGCAGAAGATATTATTAAAGTAATCAAAAAAGCTGGCGGGAAAAAATTAACAGATGTTAAAGTTTTTGATGTTTATGTAGGAAAAAATATTGATGAAGATAAAAAATCAATTGCCTTTTCTTTAACTTTTGAAGATTATACAAAGACATTAACTGATGAAGAGGTTACGCTATTGTTTGAGAAAGTTATTCAAGCAGTAACGGAAAGATATGATGCTGTTTTAAGGGATCATGATTAATATTTAGTGGAGGATATGAAAATGGAAAAAATTATGTTAACTGGTGATAGGCCTACTGGTCGATTACATTTAGGTCATTATGTTGGTTCTTTAAAAAGAAGAGTAGAGTTACAAAATAGTGGAGAATTTTCTAAAATCTTTATTGAGATAGCAGATGCGCAAGCTATCACGGATAATGCTTATAATATGGATAAAGTTCGTGATAATATTATTGAGGTTGCTTTAGATTATTTATCAGTTGGGATTGATCCTAAGAAAAGTATTATTTTTGTTCAATCTCAAATTCCTGAATTATGTGAGTTTACTTTTTATTATTTAAATTTGGTAACTTTATCTAGGTTGGAGAGAAATCCTACGATAAAAGAAGAAATTAAGTTGAGAAATTTTGAAAATAGTATTCCAGCAGGTTTTTTAATTTATCCTGTTAGTCAAGCTGCTGATATTACAGCGTTTAAGGCGAATGTTATTCCAGTTGGTGAGGATCAGTTACCAATGATTGAACAGACGAGAGAGATTGTTCGTAGTTTTAATAAAACTTATGGGGAAGTTTTAGTTGAACCGGAGGCTGTTCTTCCTGAAGTTGAGATTTGTAATCGTTTACCTGGTTTAGATGGTAAGGCAAAGATGAGTAAATCTTTAGGGAATTGTATTTATTTGTCTGATGATGCTGATGTGATTGAGAAGAAGGTAATGAGTATGTATACGGATCCTACTCATATTAAAATTACTGATCCTGGTCATATTGAAGGAAATGTTGTTTTTACTTATTTAGATGCTTTTTGTAAGCCTGATGATTTTTCAAAATATTTACCTGAGTATCAAGATTTAGATGACTTGAAAGCTCATTATCAAATGGGTGGTGTAGGAGATAGAACAATTAAGAAATTTTTAAATTCTATTCTTCAAGCAGAACTTGCACCTATTCGTGAGAGAAGAAAGTTGTATGAAAAAGATATTGAAAAGGTATATAAGATGTTAGAAGAGGGTAGTATTAAGGCTAGAGATGTTGCTAAGCAGACAATGGATGAATTAAAAGCAGCAATGAAAATTTGTTACTTTTCAGATAAGGATTTGATTTCTCGTCAAAAAGAGAAGTATAATAAGGATTAGGACATGACTTTGGGTTATGTTCTTTTTCTTTTGAGAAATACTTTATTAGTATTTTAATTTTATTTTGAATTTGTTATAATATATTTGTTGTAATGTATAGGAGGATTTGATTATCAATGAAAAAAATTATTGATATAAATGAATTAAATAATTTAAAAAAAATGCTTACGTTAATTGATTCTGAACAATCTGTTTTTTCTGATTCATGGGAACATATTAATCGTTATGAGAAAATAGTAAAGAAAAAGGAGGAGGAATTACTACTAAAAAAAGTTTTGGAAAAAAAGAAATAGAAAAGGGTGGATGAGATAGTGAAAAATAATTTTTTGTTAAAGAATGAAGATAAGAGTAATCAAATAGATAATGTGATGTCTGAATTATTTAGATATGGAGTTTTAGAACAGGAGAAAGAGAAACTTTATCGTGAAAATAAAAAGGAAATTAATAATTTATTAAAGGGAAGTCAATATAATTATGTTTCTTTGTTTTTAAATTCATATCAGCGAGTTCCTAATTCTATTTTGAAAAAACTTTTACATTCGTTGAGTGATAATCAAATTTTTCAAATTATTTTTAAAAGTAAGAGTGAAGAATTGGTTAGGGAAGCTTATTTTGCTAATCGAGAGGCTTTTGTTCGAGAATTAAAAAGAAAACTAGAGGATGAAGAATTTGATTATTTAAGTATAATGAGTTCATCTTATCCTATGGAGATGGTTGATGATATTATTTTAAATTTACGTGATGAACAACTTTTTCATGCATTTATTTTTCATACTTCATCTAAGGAAATTTATCGCCTTAAAGGAGATATTATTGATAATGTTTTTTCAAAAAAGATACATGATAAGGATTTCTTTTATACAGCGATTTTTTTGCCAATTTATTATGGGAATGATCCTATTCCTGAAGAGTTCATAAAAAAGGCTATTTTGCTTTTAAATGGTGAAGAGGCATTTAAAGTATTAACTGATTATAGAGTTAACTCTAAGGAAGTAAAGGAAGAAATCTTTTCTTTAAAAAGGGATGAAATTAGTTGTTTTGTAAGCGATATATTAAAAGATAAAAAAGTTAATAGTGTAAGAATATTTTTAGGTAATTCGGAAAAATTACCATCTGATTTTGTTGATTCTATTATTCAAAAATTGGATTTTCATCAAACTTTAAATCTTATTTTTAATTATACTGATTATAATGAAACAGCTGATAGGATTAGAAATCAATTATATTTTTCTAGAAAGCAAGAGATTGATAGTTTTTTATTAAAAGAGGTAAATAGTGGTAATTTTGATTATTCTAGTTTTTTTGATTTTAGAAGAGAACTGCCTAATTTGATGATTCAAACTTTTGTTTCTTCTCTTTCTTTGGAACAACTTTTTATGATTGTGTTATCTGATATTCGAATTAAAACTAAAAAAGATATATTGAAGGTGCATAAAGAAGAGATTAATTCTAAAATGAGGGAATTTTTAGGTGAAGATGTAGATTATCATTTATTGCTTTCTAAGAAAATTCCTTTGAATATTTTTGATTTTATGCTTGATTATTTAAATCCTCAAGATGTTTTTTTAGCGATAGATGATAAATTAAAAAAGGATAAGGAATATGTAAAACATATTTATGCTAAGATGTATCATTTGGATTTACAAGATAAAAGAGTAGAAAAGATGTTTTTGATGTTACCTTTTTTTAGGGGAAATGCAGATGATTTTATTCAATCTTTTCAAAGTGTAGAAGATTTTGTTTCTTATTTAGGTTTTTCTCCTCAGTCATTTTGGCAGTATAGTTTGGCAAATAATCCTAAGTATTTTTCAAATATTATTATGATTATTAAAAATAATGATATAGAGAATTTTAAGGAAGTTAAGGAATATTTTTTTCAAAATATATATCCTCGTTGTGATGAAGGAAATATTTTGATTGGGAATTTTCTTGATTTATTAGAAAATTATACTGTTTATCGGGATTTTTGTATTTCTGTTTCTTTACTAAAAAGAGATTTAACTTTGGAAGAGAAAAATAAAGTATTGTTTTTGTTTCAAAGAAAAGAAAAAGAAATGTTTAAGGGAAAAATTTCTTCTTTAGAGGATTGCGATAAATCTTATTCTTTTTTGAAAGATAAATTTAGAGTTAAGCTTTTTGGAGAGAAAAAGTTAGATAAAGAAGAACTTAAAAATATTATTTGTCAAATGTTATTTAATGATGATTTGTTTTCTCTTAAGCAGCAATTGTTTATTTATGGGGATACTGAAGAATTAAGAAAGTTACAGTTTAATGATCGAGAATATCCTGAATTGGTAGAGGATATTGAGTTTATGATGATTTATACTTCTATGATTGAGCCGATAATTAATTTGAATGATAAAAAGTCGTTGCAACAACTTGCTATGCGTATTTTTGAAAATATTGATATTATTTTTAATTCTTCTTTTCAGTCACAGTCTTTTTCTAAGAAGATGAGAGATTTATATGCTTTAGAGTCAGAGATGATGTTGAGTAAAATACTTCCAGGGTCTTTTGCTTATACTAAGCTTTTAGATAGTAAAAAGAGTTTGGCGTATGGAGTAGATACGCTTGATTTTTCTGATAAAGAATATCTTTTATATGCACATGTTCTTGGTGATAGTGAAGAGGTTGATGAGGTTGTTCAAGGAGTTGCTTCTGGGGAGAAGAATTTTATTTGTTTAACGCCAATTAGTTATCGAAATCAAGTTTATTATTTTGAAAAGACTGATCAAATTATTTTTGGTTATGATGATGTTTCTAGTAATCATTTTATTATGAGTTCTCCTAGTAATATGAATAGTAATCGTAATGGTAGTATTCAAAAAAATAGTAATGAGATTCATGATTTTGTAAGAAAACAAAGGGGAATTCTTGAAACTAGTGGAGCTAAGGAAGGTAAAAATGCAGAAGCTTTATGTTTTAGAGAGGGGTTAAAGCCTAGTTATATTATTTTACCAGGTGGTCGTGCTCCTTTTGATGAGGAAATTAAATTAGCTAAAGAGTATAATTTAAAGTTTGCTGTTACGCAAAAGCCAAATACTAGGGTTGAGAATCCTATTAAAATTTCTTCTTTAGAATTAGAAGATATAATGGATAAAAGACAACAAATCGAAGATTTGCAGGAATTGAAAAAACAATTATTTCAATATCAATCTAGAAAAAAATTAAAAAAGATAGCCATTTTTTCGGATTCTCATGGATTGTTTGAACCTACTTTAGCTATTCTTTCTGATGCTAAGAAAAATGGTGTAGATGAGATTTATTCTTTAGGAGATAATATTGGAACTGGTCCTAATCCTAGGGAAGTTTTAGAATTATTAGATAAATATCAAGTAAAATCTGTAATGGGAAATCATGAAATGTATATTACTAAGGGTGTTGATTTTTTAAAACAACATTTAGAAGAAACGTTTTCTTATGATGAGGCTTTAAGGAATAGTACTTGGACAAAGGAACAATTATCTATTGATCAAATAAAAAAACTAAAGCTTTATCCTTTAACTAGAGAAATTAGTTTAGGAAATAAAAAAATTTTATTATGTCATTCTAGTAAGGATTTGAGTAGTCATCGATTAGTTGTTGATCCTAAGAATTATGATACAATTTTTCAAGGACATGTTCATTTTAGAGGTAAGAAAGATAATATTCAAACTTTAAGAGGTGCTGGTATAGGGATGAAAGATAGAAGTGAAAAAGGAAAGGCTTATTATATTATTTTATCTGAGCAAAGGGATGGTAATTATAAAATTACTGAAAGGTTTGTTCCTTATGATAATTTTAATTTGGAAAGTGATATTAATTTGAGTGATTTATCTTTAGAGGATAAAGATAAAATTAGTCGTTGGTCTGTTAGAAGATAATTTATAGGTTAGTTAAAAGTTCATACTTATTGAACTTTTTTTGTGGTAAAATTATGATTTAGTATTTTTATGGACTAAAGAAAGAATATGTTTCATAATTTTTATTAGGTGATAGTCTTGAAGAAGGTACTTTTCTTTGTTATTTTATTTTTTTCTTGTTTTAATTTTTGCTCTGCCTCCACAGCAAGTGCACATGAGTATGTTTTAATGGATATGAAAAGTGGAAGAGTATTAAAGGGAAAAAATTATAATTCTCCTGTTTTAATTGCTTCAATTACAAAGATTATGTCTTGCTTGCTTGCTGTTGAGTCTAAAAAGTTAGATGATGTTGTGGTGGTTAGTGATATTATCAAGAAGTCTTATGGTTCAGGGATTTATATTGAGGTAGGAGAAGAAATTAGTTTAAGAGATTTATTATATGGACTTATGCTTCGTTCGGGGAATGATGCTGCTTTGATGGTTGCTGAGTATGTAGGAGGAGATATAGATACTTTTGTTTCGATGATGAATAAAAAAGCGAAAGAAATTGGAATGCTTCATACAACTTTTGTAAATCCTAGTGGTTTAGATAATACTGATTCTGGGAATTATTCGACAGCTTATGATATGGCATTGTTGACTAGGTACGCTATGGAGTATAGGGAGTACCGAAAAATTGTTGGTACAAAAAAACATGTCGTAAAAACTAATAAAAAAACTTATGTGTGGCATAATAAAAATAAACTTTTAAATGAAAAATATGTAACTGGAGGAAAGACTGGATATACAAAAAAAGCCAAAAGAACTTTAGTAAGTACAGCGTCTTATCAGAAAAAAGATATGATTGTTGTTACTTTAAACGATAGTGATGATTGGAATACACATAAAGAACTTTATCAATATGCCTTTGAAAATTATACTTCTTATTTGATTTTAAAGAAATCTAAGTTCGAAGTAGTAGGAGAGAAATATTACCGTAATTTAGGAGAATTATATATTAAGAATGATGTTTATCTTCCTTTTCTAGATAAAGAAGCCAAAAATTTAGTGGCCAAAATTGTTTTAACGAAGAAAAGTAAAGTTAAAAATAATGAGAAAGTAGGAAAATATTTAATTTATTTAGATCAAAAACTTTTATATCAAGAAGATATTTATCTTAAGAAGAAAGTAAAAAAATCTTCTATTTTAAAAAGAGGAATGTTTTAATGATTAATTTTATTTTTACTTTTTTTCTTTTAGGGGGAATTGTTTATTCCTTTTTTACAGGGAATGTTTTATCTGTTAATGAAAGTTTAATTCAATCTGGAGAGGTAGCAATTTCTATGGTATTAAAAATTATTCCTTTACTTTGCTTATGGTTAGGTGTTATGAAAATTGCTTCTTTAAGTGGTTTGCTTTCTAAATTATCTTTGCTTTTTGCCAAAATTATTGGTCCATTATTTCCTGAGGTAGAAAAAGGGGATGAAGTTTTAACTTATATTGCGACAAATATTGTGATGAATATTTTTGGATTAGGAAATGCGGCTACGCCATTTGGATTAAAAGCTTTTCAATTGTTACAGGAAAGAAATCCTAAGAAGGAGGAGGCTTCTAGGAGTATGATTACTTTACTGGTAATGAATACAGCATCTGTTACTTTAATTCCTACTACTGTTATTAGTTTTAGAAGGTTATATCATTCTATTAATCCGACAGAGATATTAATTCCTTGTATGATTGCAACTATTTTATCTTGTTTGTTGGGATTGGTTGTTGATCGAATATTTGCTAAATTTTGGAGATAGGAGGGATATTTTTTGTATTTTGTTATTCCTGGAATAGTTTTTTTGATTGTGTTTTATGGCTTTTATAAGAAGATTGATGTTTATGAAGCTTTTATTAGTGGAGTAAAAGAAGGACTATCGATGGCTTTAAAGATTTTTCCTACTATGTTTGCAATGGTTGTTTCTATTGATATTTTGATTAAGAGTAATGCTTTAAATGCTTTGATTACGTTGGTTGAACCAATTTGTTTTCGATTATCTATTCCTAAGGAAATATTACCTCTTGCTTTTATTAGACCAATTTCTGGTAGTTCTTCTTTAGTTTTAATGAGTGATTTATTGAAGACTTATGGACCGGATTCTTTTATTGGAAGAGTTGCTTCTTTAATTCAAGGAAGTACAGATACAACGATATATATTATTGGTCTTTATTTTTCTTCTATTGGGATTAAAAAGATTAAGTATTCTTTGATCGTTGGACTTCTTGCTGATTTGTTTGCTATTATTTTGTCTATATTAGTGGTTTCTTATTTCTTTTATTAGGAAAATACTTATCTTTATTTTTCTTGTTATTTAAAGAATGAAATGGGTAAAAAATAAAAAAAGCCTTAGTTTAGGCTTTTTTTACATGAATTATTTTCATTCATATTGGAAGAATTCTCATTATAAGAATTAGCTCCACTCATATTCTTTTGGTTATTATTCTTGTTGTTTGAGTTCTTTGAACTTTTGTTTTTTCCCATTTTTTCATCACCCATTATTATTATGGTAGGTGATTTTATAAATATGTATTTTTTTCTTTGGTGTTATTTTCCATTTTTATTGTTTGGTTTGGAGTATTTTTTTTGTTTATATGAATATAATAAAGATAAAAAAATAATAATTTTGTGTTTTTTTCTAGATTTTTTGTAAAAAAATGTTTTAATTTTAAAAAAATACTTGAATCATTAAAAAAAGTGTTGTATAATTAGTTTACATTTGTTGAGTTGCTACTGTCTCCGTAGCTCAGCTGGATAGAGCAATCGCCTTCTAAGCGATCGGTCAGGTGTTCGAATCACCTCGGGGACACCATTTGAATTTTAACCCTTATTTGATAAGGGTTTTATTTTACTTAAATCATCCTATAGTAACTAGTATGAATTTCTATTTTTAAAGAAGATAAGAAGATGAAGTATTATTTATTTTATTATTACTTTATATTTTATCTCTTTTTTTCTTTTGCTATGATATAATAAGTGTATGAAATAAATGTGGTGAAATTGCTGTGATAATTCAAAAGTTGATGAATATAAATAGATAAGTAGAGTTTGTTTAAATATTTCATTACTATTTTTTAGGAGGAAAAATGAGAAAAGTAGAAAATATTTTGTGGGGAATTGTTTTGGTTATTATTGGGATAATATTTGGTGGAAATGCTCTTGGTGTTACGAATGTTAATGTATTTTTTGACGGATGGTGGACTTTGTTTATTATTATTCCCTGCTTTATTGGATTATTTCATGAAAATGATAAAACAGGAAATTTGATTGGATTATTGATTGGGATAGCTTTATTATTAGGTTGTCAAGATATTTTGGATTTTGATTTAATATGGAAATTGGCTTTGCCAACAATTTTGGTTATTATAGGTTTGTCGATAATTTTTAAAAATGTTTTTGATAGTAAAATTAGTGATGAAATCAAAAAATTAAATGGGAGAAGAAAAGAAGATCATTCTTATTGGGCAACTTTTGCTGGGCAAAATGTAAATTTTGATGGAGAAAAATTTGATGGGGCAGATTTAACGACAGTATTTGGTGGATTGAAATGTGATTTAAGAAATGCAATTATTGATTCAGATGTAGTGATTAATGCTACAGTGGTATTTGGTGGAGTTGAAATTTATGTTCCTTCACATGTGAAGGTGAAAATTAAATCCGTTCCTATTTTTGGTGGAGTTGATAATAAGGTATATACTAAAGGTGATGAAGATAGTCATACAATTTATATTAATGCTACAGTAGTATTTGGTGGAGTTGAAATAAAATGACGACTTTTCAAAAAGTCATTAAATACTTAGCACTTGGATTTGCTGCCTTTTTAATTTTTCTAATCGTATCCGGTGTATTTGGAATATTATCTTCTTTTTCTAGTGCGTTGGGATTACAAAAAGAAGATAATATGGTAGTGGAGAAAATGAAGGAGATAAAATTCAAAGATACCAAGGTAAATTTTTTAGATATTGATATTGCTTTTACTAATTTGATTGTAAAAAAAGGAACGTCTTTACAAATAAAAACAAATCAGAAAAATATTTATTTTGAACAAAATAATCAAACACTTCAAATCAAAGAAAAAAATCATCAGTGGTTTTCCAAATATAATAAAGGGAGTCTGGTGGTTTATGTTCCTGATGATTTAGCATTTGAAAATATTAAGATTAATGCAGGTGCTGGAAAAATACAAATTGAAAATATAAATACTAAAAAGTTATCTTTAATGTTAGGCGCTGGAGAAACTACAATTGATAAGTTAATAGTAACAGATAAATGTAAAATAGAAAGTGGAGCAGGAAAGGTAAGTATTTTATCTGGTAATATTAACCAATTTGATTTAGAGGTTGGCATTGGCAATTTTGAGGCTACAGCTTTAGTTACAGGAAATAGTAAAATTAATGCTGGTATTGGTAATTTAAAATTAACTCTTCGAGGGAGTAGAGAAAATTATCAAATTCAAGCAGAAAAGGGTATAGGAACAATTAGAATTGGCGATAAAAATGTGGAGGATGACTATTCTTATGGTAATGGAGATAATTTGATTAAATTTAATGGGGGAATAGGAAATATTCATGTTAATTTTGAAGAAAAGTAATTTGATTAAACTTTTCTTTTTTTGTCTTTTGATTGCTTAAAAACATTTGCTTTTATTGATTTTTTTGTCGATTTGTGATATATTGACGTCGATAAGGAAGGGAGACTTATGGTTGAAAAAGTAATTACAGATAGGGAGATTATTTATAAGATTACAAAAAGAAAAGATAGTAAGTTAGTTATTCAGTATAATCCTAAAAATAAACGAGCTTGGTTTCAAACTGATAGTATGTTTAAAAGGAAAGCAATTGATATCAATAGAGTAATTTTTTTATAAGATAATAAGTAAAAAGTCATTTTAAACAATAGTTTTTTGTATATTTTTATTTAGTATTTTTTCAGTATTCTAATTTTGTAAATCAATTGTTAATGTTTTTTTTGAAATAATGGTAAAAATGATTGACAAACAGTAATAAAAGTGCTAAAATATACGGTCAAAAGAAGGGGGAATATGAAAATGAAAAATATTCTAAAAAATAAATTTTTGAAAATTTTCTTGTTATTTGTTGCTTGTTTTTCTATTACTGCTGTTTATGCAGAAGATATTGCTTCTAGTCTTAGAATGACATATTATGGGGCTAAAACACCAATTTCGTTTCCTGCAACATTTCATGTAAAGAAGACAACTGGTGGGAAATATGTTTACTGTGCTCATTATGCTAAGCATCCACCTGTAAAAAATATTACTTATACTAGAGGAAGCTTAGTTAAAGATAATGGTATTAACTATATTTTAAATAAGTCTTATAATGCTAGTAGTGATAATTCGTTCTTTGTTTATCAAACTGCTTTATGGATTTATATGATTGATAAAGGAATTATGCCTGAACCATATTATGATATTACAGTTTTTAAAGCTAGTGTTAATAATAGTAATTCTGCTACTGCTAGAAAGATTAAAAGTTTAGTTGCTAATGCAAAAAAAGCTGCTGCTAATAATACTTCTAATCCTACTATTTCAATGGATGCTACTGGTGTTAAATTTACTCTTAGTAGTGATGGTACAACTTATGTTTCTTCACCTATTACAGTGAATAGTTCTACTGGTAATTATAAAGTTACTTTAACTTCTGCTCCTAATGGTTCTACTTATTCGACTGATGGAAATAAAATTTATATTAAAGTTCCTAAAAGTTCTGTAACTTCTATTAATACTCCTGTTTATTTTAAAGTTAGTACTACAAAAAATACTTATCGTTCTTATTATTATACTCCTAGTGATAAGAGTTATCAAAAGATGATAGTTACTTATAAAAAACCATTATTAGCAGAATCTTCAGCTAATTTATCTATTCATAGCAATGCTTCTATTGAAGTTCTTAAAACTGATGCTGATGGTAAAGCTTTAAGTGGTGCTACTTTACAAATTAAAAACTCTAATGGTACAGTAATTGATACTTGGACTACTGATGGTCAAAAACATAAAGTTTCTAATTTATCTAGTGGTACTTATGTGTTAAGTGAAACTTCTGCTCCTAATGGATATAAATTAAGTACAGAGACTGTTAAGTTTACTGTAGATGCTACTGGAAAAGTAAAAGATACTTCTGGCAATGTAATTTCTTTAATTACTTTTAAAAATGAAAAAATGTCTGTAAAAGTTAGTAAACAAGATATTGCTAATGGAAGTGAAGTTCCTGGTGCTAAGTTAGTAATTAAGAATAGTGATGGAAAAGAGATTATTCAATGGACTTCTTCATCTAAACCTTATATTATTAGAGGTCTTGCTGCTGGTACTTATACTTTAACTGAAACAATTGCTCCAGATGGATATACAAAAAGTGAAGAGTCTATTACCTTTAAGATTGGAGCAGATGGTAAGGTATATAATGCTAATGGTAATGTAATTGATAAAGTTATTATGTATAATAAGAAAACTTCTACTCCTGGTGGTGTTTCTATTAGTAAGCAAGATGCTACTACTGGTAAAGAATTACCTGGTGCTACATTAGTGGTTAAAGATTATGATGGTAAACAAATTGATACTTGGGTATCTACTGATACTCCTCACTTAATCGAAAACTTAAAAGCTGGTATTTATACTTTAACTGAAACAATTGCTCCTAATGGGTATATTTTATCTACTGAAACTGTAACTTTTACTGTTAAAGATGATGGTAGTGTTACAAAAGTAGTTATGTATAATTCACCTAATAGTAAAGATGTTCCTTCTGGTAATGGTGGAGAAGAAGTACCGGTAGAGAATACAGGCTCTTATAAAACTATTACTTCAACTGTTGTTGGATCGTTAATTATTTTAATTGGTGGTATTACTTTATTTAAAACTTCAAAAAGAAAAAATCAAAGATAAAGGTTTCTGACTTTTATCTTTTTTTTCTTTTTATGTTAATTTTCTTTTCAAAAAAAATCATTTATGGTACAATGATATAGATGGTAAAGGAGGATGTGATGAGAATAGGCGTTGATATTGATGGCGTACTTAATGATATTGGGCAATGGCACTATTCATGTGGTTTTAAGTTTTGTATTGATAATCACATTCAAAGAGGATTTCATCCTTATGAATATATGATAGAAAAGCAATTTGAATTAACAGATGAAGAAAATTATAAATTTTGGAGAGAATATATTTTTGATTTGATGGTTTCTGTTCCAACTAGACCTTATGCTGGTAATGTTTTAAAAGGTTTAAAAGAGATGGGACATGAAATTGTTATTTTAACTGCTAGAGATAATCGATATTTAACTAATCAGTATGCTAATACAATGAATTTCTATGTAGAAGAATGGTTACATAAAAATAATATTCCTTATGATGAAATAGTTGCTGGTCCTGGGAAAAAAAGGGATAAATGTATTAAACATAAATTGGATATTATGATCGAGGATAAAGCTAGTAATGTTTTAGAGATTAGTGATGTTATTCCTGTATTATGTTTTGATGCTCCTTATAACTTAGAGGCTGTAAAGAAGAATGTTCATCGAGTATATAGTTGGTATCAGATTTATCAATATTTTCTTTTAAAGGATAAAGAGGAATTAGAATGATGAAGTATTTAGGGTTAGACTTAGGAAGTAAAACTTTGGGGATTGCTATTAGTGATGCTAGTAATACAATTGCTTCTGTTTTAAAGACTATTCGTTTTTCTGATGAGGATTATCAAAGTTTAATTGAACCTTTAAAAGAAATTTTGATAAATAATGATGTTAAGACTGTTGTTTTAGGTTATCCTTTAAATATGAACGGTACGGTTGGTGTACGGGCTGAAATATGTTTAAAATTTAAAGAAATGTTGGAAAAGCAATTGAATGTTTCTGTTGTTATGGAAGATGAAAGGTTAACATCTGTAATTTCTAATCAAATTTTGATAGAAGCAGATTTATCTAGAAAAAAGAGAAAAAAGAAAGTCGATGGGCTAGCGGCTCAAATTATTTTGCAAAGTTATTTAGATAGGAAAGGTGGAATAAAAAATGAAGGATAAAAATGTTTTTCAGGTTTTAGATGAAAATGGAAAGGAAGTTACTTGCGAAGTATTGTTTGTTTTTGATTCGGAGGAGACTAAAAAGAGTTATATTGTATATACTGACAATACTACTGATGATTCTGGTAATATTCGAGTATATGCATCTATTTTTAATCCTGATTCTGAAAATATGGAGCTTATGCCTATTGAGTCAGATAGGGAATGGAAAATTGTAGAAACTATTTTAGAATCAATTCAAGAAGAGAATATGAATCAATAGATTATTTATGAATGTAAGTAAATTTTTTCATAATATTTATTTTGCAATTCTTTTTTTTGTGTTAAGTTTGTTATTATTGCTTTTTTCTATTTTTCATTATAATTTAGGTGCTGTTTCTGATAATAATGAAGAAAAAACGGTGATAATTGAGCGAGGTGGGCTTGAAAAAATTGCAAATACTTTGTATAAAGAGGGATTGATTCGTGATAAATTTTCGTTTATTGTTTATGTAAAAATATCTGGAAATAATAACTTAAAGGCAGCTACGTATTCTTTGGCTCAGAATATGGGAGTTAGGAAAATTGTTGAACTTTTGGCTGATGGTAAGGGTGAAAATACTGATCAGAAAAAGATTACTTTTAAGGAAGGATTAAATATTAGGCAAATTGCTAAGGTTATTGAAGAAAATACTAATCATTCTTTGTTTGATGTTTATAATACTTTGAAAGATGAGTCTTTTATTAAGAAGATGATTGATAAGTATTGGTTTTTGAGTGATGATATTTTAAATCCAGATATTTATTATTCTTTAGAGGGGTATTTATATCCAGATACTTATAATTTTTCTTCTGATGATGTTGGGGTTACTGAAATTTTTGATATTATGTTAGCTGAAACGGAAAAGAAATTAGAGGGGATGAAGTCTGAATTTTTAGATAATGATTTGTCTATTTCTGATATTTTTATTCTTGCTTCTATTGTGGAACTTGAAGGAAATACTTTAGAGGATAAAGAAGAAATTGTTGGTGTGTTTCGTAATCGTCTTAAGAGTAATATGAATTTGGGTAGTGATGTTACTACTTATTATGGCTTGAAGATTAATATGGGAGATAGGGATTTATATTCTAGTGAGGTTAATGAGTGTAATTCTTATAATACTAGATGTAGTTCTTTTAAGAAGTTACCTGTTTCGCCTATTTGTAATCCTTCCATTGAGTCACTTGAAGCGGTTATAAAGTTTAAGAATAATGGTTATTTTTACTTTGTTGCTGATAAGAATAAGAAGATTTATTTTAGTAAGACTTTGAAGGAACATGAGGCTATTATTAGAGAATTGAAGGAAAAAAAATTATGGCTAGAATACTAGTCTTTTTTTTGTCTTTTTTGTTGTTTATTTTGTTAATATAATATTTTGTTTAAGTTTTATTTGAAGATTAAAATATTGTTTATTTATATTTTTATTTGGTGCTATGATTATTACTATTTTTAAGTTGTTTCTATTTCAAAATAGTTAATTTTCTTGCTAGTATTTTTTATATTTGATATACTTAATTTGTAAAATAGAGAGGTGATATTTTTGAAATATGTTTATTCTTTTCAAGAAGGAAATAAAGATATGCGTGAATTATTAGGTGGTAAGGGTGCTAATCTTGCTGAAATGACTAAGATTGGTTTGCCTGTTCCACATGGTTTTACTGTTACTACGGAAGCATGTAATAAATATTATGCTGATGGAAAGTGTATTAGTGAAGAAATAAAGAATGAAGTTTTTTCTCAACTGGAAGAACTAGAGAGAATTACTGGTAAAAGAATAGGTGACTTAGATAATCCTTTATTGGTTTCTGTTAGAAGTGGGGCTAGAGCTTCTATGCCTGGTATGATGGATACTGTACTTAATTTGGGGATTAATGATGTTGTTGCAGAGAGTATGGTTAATCGTACTGGTAATAAGAGATTTGTATACGATTCTTATCGTCGATTTATTATGATGTTTGCGGATGTTGTTAAGGGATATTCTAAAAACTCTTTTGAAAGAGTTTTGGATGAATATAAGAAAAATAAAGGAGTTAGTTTTGATATTGATTTAGATGATGATGATATGTTTAAGATTACTTGTTGTTTTAAAGATATTTATCGTGAACTTTCTTCTGAAGAATTTCCTCAAGATCCTAAAGTTCAATTGATAGAGGCTATTACTGCTGTTTTTCGTTCATGGAATAATGAACGTGCAATTATTTATCGTAAAATGAATGATATTCCTTCTTCTTGGGGAACTGCTGTTAATGTTCAAGAGATGGTTTATGGAAATATGGGAGATAATTGTGGTACTGGAGTTGCTTTTACTAGGAATCCTGCTACGGGTGAGAAGAAATTATTTGGAGAATATTTAATTAATGCTCAGGGTGAAGATGTTGTTGCTGGCGTTCGTACGCCTGAGGATATTTCTACGTTAAGGGAGAAAATGCCGGATGTTTATGAAGAGTTTGTTAAAACTATGCAAATTTTAGAAGAACATTATAAAGATATGCAAGATATGGAATTTACTATTGAAAATGGTAAATTATATATGCTACAAACTAGAAATGGTAAAAGAACTGCAGAAGCGGCAATTAGAATTGCTGTTGAATTAGTGGAAGAAGGAAAAATTTCTAGGGAAGAAGCTTTAATGAGAGTAGAACCTAAGAGTTTAGATCAATTATTACATAAGACTTTTGAACAGGAAGCATTAAAAGAAGCAACTTTAATTGCTAGTGGTCTTGCTGCTTCTCCTGGAGCTGGAGCTGGAGCAATTTATTTTAATGCTGAAGATGTTTCTTGTGCTAATAAAAAAGGAATTGATACAATTTTAGTTCGATTAGAAACTTCTCCTGAGGACATTCAAGGAATGAATGATGCTAGAGGAATTTTAACTATACGTGGTGGAATGACTTCACATGCTGCTGTTGTTGCTCGTGGAATGGGTAGATGCTGTGTATGTGGTTGTGGTGAATTAATCATTAATGAAGAAGAAAAAACTTTGACAACAAAAGATGGACATATTTATCATGAAGGAGATTTTATTTCTTTAGATGGTAGTACAGGACGTGTTTATGATGGCATAATAAAATCAGTGGAACCTACAATTAGTGGTAATTTTGAAACTTTTATGGAATGGGCTGATAAAACTAGAAAACTTGAAGTTAGAGCTAATGCTGATAATCCTAGAGATGCTATGCAGGCAATAAAGTTTGGTGCAGAAGGTATTGGGCTATGTCGTACTGAACATATGTTTTTTGAAAAGAGTAGAATTTTTGCTGTTAGACAAATGATTGTTGCTGAAACATTAGAACAACGACAAGATGCTTTGAATAAAATTCTTCCTATGCAAAGGAATGATTTTGAAGAGATGTTTACTGCTTTGGCAGGAAAACCAATGATTATTCGTTATTTGGATCCACCTTTGCATGAATTTCTTCCTCATACTGATGATGAGATAAATGATTTAGCACAAGAACTTGGAATGTCATTTGAGGACTTAAAAGATAGAGTTTCTTCTTTAAAGGAATTTAATCCAATGATGGGACATAGGGGATGTAGATTAACTATTACTTATCCAGAAATTGCCGAGATGCAAACAAGGGCAGTTATTGAAGCTGCTATTCATGTTGCAGATAAGGGTATTTCTGTTCAACCAGAAATTATGATTCCATTGGTTGGGGATGTTAAAGAATTACAATATGTAAAGAATATTGTAAATAAAGTAGCAGATGAGTTGATTAAAAAAAGTAATAGTCATATTACTTATCAAGTTGGAACAATGATAGAGGTTCCAAGAGCGGCAATACTTGCTGATGAAATTGCTGAAGAAGCAGAGTTCTTTAGTTTTGGAACTAATGATTTAACGCAATTAACTTTTGGTTTTTCTAGGGATGATGCTGGTAAATTTTTAAATGATTATTACGAAAAACAAATCTTTGAAAATGATCCTTTTGCTAGAATTGATCAGCATGGTGTTGGACAATTGATTGAAATGGCTGTAAAAAAAGGAAAAAGTGTAAGAAGTAATATATCTTTAGGAATTTGTGGAGAACATGGAGGAGAACCTAGTTCGATAGAATTTTGCCATAATATTGGTTTAAATTATGTTTCTTGTTCACCTTTTAGGGTTCCTATTGCAAGATTAGCAGCAGCACAAGCCGCAATCAAGTCTGGAGATGTAAAATTAATACATTTATAATAAGCTGTTGTTGTAAGAATCTTAGTAAATATTTTAAATAGTAAATAATTATATATTTTATTGAAGATAATTTATAAAAGTATTTATAAAGATGATATTGATAGTTATATTAAATCAAACGAGATATTGATATGGAAGAATTATTTATATAACAACAAATAATAGGAGAAATGAATAGAGAACAAAAAGAAATTGAATAAAAACATAGAATGCATATGTAGGAAGTAAAATAAAATATGTTGATTAAAATAATTAAATATATTTAATGAAGATATTGATTTTAATGGGGAAAAACCCTATCTAATTTGATGATGGTACAAGCCAGAATAAAAGAAAAAATTTTATTAATTAAGACTAAGATTACTTTTAGAAAATTATAATTTTAGTCTTTTGTTTCCTAATATAATCTTATACAACTAAGTGTTAATTTTTTAAATTCTTTCTTTTCTTGTAAGTATTTATTTTGAAAATTAACTATATGTATTGACAAATAATAAGAAAGATGATATAATCTTAATACTGGTTGATGAATAGCATATAAAGGGGGAAGATGAAATGAAAAATTCTTATGTGATTGAGTATTTAAATGAAAACGAGTTTAGAAAAAAAGAAAGAGCAGTAAAAAAATATAATATGTTAGCTTATAAAAAGTTAATTTTTGAATTTTATCCTAATTTTAGAGATGGAAAATTTGATGGAATAGTTGTTTCAAAAAATACTGGTGAGGGAATAATTAAATATGATTTAAAATTACCTACCGATCCTACATTTGCTAAAGTTTATCATGATATTGTTTTACATTATACTGTTTATGAAAAGCAAAAAATTGTTATGTTAAATAATATTACTCCTGATGATATATTAATGGAGGGTCATCAAAAAGAACTTACTACTTATAAAGGTGTTCCTATTTCAAAATCTCATGCTGAAAAAGATATGTTTAAAATTAATTTATTAAATATGTTAGGAAAATAATTTTACTGTCTACTTTTTTGTGTATTGAGTAGTAGAAAAGAGTGAATAATTTGAATAAAGATTTAGATAATATTTTTAAAGATCATCATTATATGTATATTGTTGATGATATATTGAATAATAAATATTTTTCTGAAATAAAAAGATGTAAACATCATGGAATGAATCGGTTTGATCATTCACTTAGAGTTTCTTATTATTCTTATTTATTAGCGAAAAGGTTAGGCTTTAACACTGTAGAAACAGCTAGAGGCGGTTTATTACATGACTTTTTTGTTACAGAAGATTTGAGTGTTAAAAAACAGAGGTTTAGTTTGTTCTTTCATCCTTATGTTTCTTTAAAGAATGCATCTTATTATTTTGAATTAACTGATAGAGAGAAAGATATTATTATTACTCATATGTTTCCTAGTTTACCTCATAGAATTCCAAGATATATGGAAAGTTGGATTGTTAGTTTGGTTGATAAAATAGTTGCTACTTATGAATTTTATTGTTCTTATGGTAAAAATTATGTTTATAAATTATCTAATATGTATGTTATATTACTAATATTATGTCGGTGGTAGGATTAACTGTTTTGGTTAATTCTTTTTCTTTTATTAAGGAGGATTTTAAATGAAAGTTATTGTAATTACAGGACCTACTGGTGTTGGAAAAACTAAATTGTCTGTTTTACTTGCTAAGAAATATGATGGAGAAATTATTAATGCTGATGCTATGCAAGTTTATCGTGATTTAAATATTGGGACTGCTAAGATTACTGAAGAAGAAAAAGAAGGAATTCCTCATCATTTATTTGATATAAAAAATGTAAATGAGGAATATTCTGTTTACGATTATCAAAAAGATTGTCGAAAAAAAATAGAAGAAATTATTCAAAGAGATCACGTTCCTATTCTTGTAGGTGGAACAGGGTTGTATATTAAATCAGCACTCTATGATTATCAGTTTTCTGATTATTCTAAAGAGAGTAAGGAAATTTATGAGGATAAATCTTTGGAAGAATTAAATGAGATTTTAAGAGAGATTGATCCTAATGGAGCTTGTTTTGTTGATCAAAATAATAAAAGAAGAATAATTAATGCTATTATTTATTATCAAGAAAATGGAAAGTCTATTTCTCAAAATCATACTAATCAACTTCTTTATGATTGTATTTTTATTGGGCTTACTACAGAACGAGATAATTTATATAGGATTATTAATCAAAGAGTAGATAAGATGATTGATATGGGTCTTGTTGATGAAGTAAAGAATTTTTATGATCAAAAGATTTTTACTAAGCCTTTGATTGGTGGAATTGGTTATAAGGAGTTATATCAATATTTTGATAAAGATATATCTTATGAAGATGCTATTGATTCTATTAAAAGAAATTCTAGGAGATATGCTAAAAGACAATATACTTTTTTTAGAAATAAATTAGATATTAAGTGGTTTAATACGGATTATTCTAATTTTTGTAATACAGTGAATGAAGTATCGGTTTATATTGAAAATAATATAGCAAATTAATATTTTTTTTGTTATAATAAAAGTGTTTTTAATAGTGTTAAAATACTTATTTATTTGTTTTGTTATTGTTAAGTATTTTTTATATAAGAAAAGAGGTTTTTATGAAAAAAGTAGTTATTGGTATGAGTGGAGGGGTTGATAGTTCTGTTGCTGCTTTACTTTTAAGGGATCAAGGTTATGAAGTAATAGGATTATTTATGAGAAATTGGGATAGTTCTATTAATAATGATTATTTAGGTAATCCTAATTTAGAAAATTCTATTTGTCCTCAAGAAGAAGATTATAATGATGCTAAAAGTGTGTGTGATAAATTAGGAATTCCATTATATAGGGTAGACTTTGTTAAAGAGTATTGGGATTATGTTTTTACTTACTTTTTAGATGAGTTAAAGAAAGGTAGGACTCCTAATCCAGATGTAATGTGTAATAAATATATTAAGTTTGATTTATTTATTAGGGAAGCATTAAAATTAGGGGCTGATTATATTGCAACAGGGCATTATGCTAGAATAAAGGATGGAAAACTTTTTAGGGCAGTTGATTTAAATAAAGATCAATCTTATTTTTTAGCTTATGTTTCAAAAGAGAAGTTTTCTAATGTATTATTTCCAATTGGAGAATTAGAAAAACCTATGGTGAGAAAAATTGCTTTGGAAAATGGATTAGTTACAGCTAAAAAGAAAGACTCTACAGGGATTTGTTTTATTGGAGAAAGAAATTTTACTAAGTTTTTAGAAAATTATTTACCTAATCAATCTGGAGATATTATTGATATTGATACTAAGGAAAAGGTTGGAGAACATATTGGTCTTATGTATTATACAATAGGTCAAAGAAGAGGATTGCATTTGGGAGGACATCATGAAAAGAGTTATGTTGCTTTAAAAGATTTGGAACATAATATTTTATATGTTGCTAGTGGAGATGAAAATCGCTATTTATATTCTAATCGGGCAATTATTGAGAAATTTAATTTCTTGACTGATGAGAGACTTGAGAAATGTACATGTAAGTTTAGGTATCGTTCTCATGATGTAGAAATTCAAGTTAAATATTTAGAAAATGGGGATTTGGAATTAACTTATGATAGAGCAAAAGCAGTAACTCCTGGACAGTTTTGCTGTTTGTATCAAGGAGATTTATGTTTAGGTGGAGGAATTATTAAGGAAGTATTTTAATTTTACTTGACATTTTACTTGACATAATTTGTAAACATGATAAAATATAATTAGAGAGGGATGGAATATGAATACTGTTGATAAAATTAATTTAATTTTGAAGAAGACTAATATCTCTAAAGTTAATTTAGCTAAGTATTTAGGCGTTTCTAGACAAATGGTATATAATTATTTGGATAGTGATGATTTAAACAAAATGCCTGCTGAAAAGTGTCAATTGTTATTTAATTTGTTAGAAGTTAGAAGTTGTGAAGATATTGTTAATAAAGAACTTACTGATGAATATCTACAATCTGTTTCTAATAAAGTTTTTAATTATAAAAAAGTTCCTTCAAAGAAGGAAGAAGTTATTGAACTTTCTGGATTAAAAAAAGAGGAACAAGATTTAATTTCTGATATTGTTTTTCTTTTGAAAGAGATGTTAAATGAAAATAAAACAAAGGAAAGTTATATTACTTTGAAATATTTATATCATTTTATTCAATCTTTAACTAATATGAAAGAAGCAAAATATATTTTAGGGTATATTGCTAAAAATAATGGTTATTTGAAGTATAATGTATATGATTTTAATGAAGAAAATCAATTTATTTTTGAAAGTATTATGTACTCTGCAATGACTTTATATACTAATGGTGGTGCTTCTAAGAGCAAGTTAGCTGAATCTCATAGAAGATGGGAAGCAGATTTGGAGAGAAAAAATGAGGAAAAGTTAAGTCGTACACAGGAACTAAATACGGCTAAGGTACAAGCTTTAAGAGAACTTGGATATAATGAAATTGATGAAAGAAATGCTAGTGAGGTATTTGATAAAATTGCTGAAATACAAGCTAGAAATAATAAGTATTAGGAGGTAAATATGATAAATTTAATTTTTCTTCCTATTCGAATTTTATTTTCATTAATATTTTTACCGATTAAGTTTACTTTTAAAATTTTGGGAATAAGATAGATAAAAAAGTTGCTAATTTTTAATTAAAAAATTAGCTGCTTTTTTGATATTTTTCATTATTGTCTTGTTGTGATATATTATTTACAGTTGAAGTGTTGAAATTTCTAGATTAGATGGGAAGTTTAGTACTTCTTTTTTTGATTATATATTTCTACTAAGATATCATTTTTTACCATATCATCAAAGTATAGTTAGAATTGTTTTTGCCATATATAGTATATAGTTTTTATCCTAGTTAATTTTTAGTAAAGTGTAAACTTATTTTGGATAGAGAAGGGGAGTGGTAGTTTAATTTTAAGTCCCCTATTTTAATTTTTATATAAATTGATAGTTATTCTTTGGTTTAAACTTAATTTGATTATATTGAACTTATTTAAATTATATAATTATTTAATTAAATTAAAATAATTAAGATTTTAAAATTTATTATAAATTGAGTTTATATTATTATTTTTAACAAAATAAATTATAATAAAAATTATTATTCTTAATTAGATTATTAGTTATAGGTTTTAAAATTTAAATCGAAATTAATAATGATTAATAATTATCCATTTCAAGTTAAAATTTAGATAACCAAATATTAAATCAAGAATTAGAAAGATTGATAATTGTTTATCTCAAATTAAATTTGAAAATATTAAAGTTGGACAATTATTCATCTCAAGTTAAATTTTGGAGAATAAAAATGGAATCGAAAATCAAAAAGATGAATGATTGTTCAACTCAAATTAAATAAATTAAATTTTACTTGACTTAAATTTAATTTGAAAATTAAAAAGATGGATAATTATCCATCTCAATTTAAAATTTTTTTAATTTAGATTTCTAAATTTAATTTGAGTTAATGAATGATGATGATTTATTCAATTCAAACTTTATTAATTTATGTAATAATGTATTAATTAATTAAAAATAATATATAGTAGTTTATCAATTTATAAAACTTTTAATTAAATTACTATAAACTTTGATAAAAAGGTTTTGTATAATTATAAATTTATTTAAAAAATTCTGTTTTTTGTTAGTTCCGATAATTTATATTATGTAAACTTCTATATTTAGAATATATAAAAAATCCTTATAATACAAGGATTTTATTTATATTCTATTATTTCATTTAATTATTTATTCTTTTCAAGTTTAATGCTTTATCAGTATTTTTATTAATAAAAGCTATTATTTTAATTTTTCTTTTAATTCATATAATAAATTTAAAGCTTTTAATGGTGTTAATTCCAGAACATTTGTTTGTTTTAATATTTCTTCAACTTCACTTTTTTCTGATATTTTTTGTGAAATTACTTCTAATGGTAAACTTGTTTGGATAGTAATTTCTTTTTTACTTGGATCGTTATTTTCGTAAGCTGCTAGTATTTCTGATGCTCTAGTTAATACTTCGTTTGGTAATCCTGCTAATTTTGCTACGTTAATACCATAACTTTTGTCTACACTTCCATCTTTTACTTTATGTAGAAAGATAATGTTTTCTCCATCTTCTGATGCTGATACGTGTTTGTTTTTTAAGTGTTTTAATTCTTTTTCTAATTTTGTTAATTCGTGATAGTGAGTTGAAAATAGTGTTTTACATCCTATTGTATTATTTACATATTCTAGTATTGCTTGGGCTAGGCTCATTCCATCATAAGTGGCTGTTCCCCTACCCAACTCATCGAATAAAATTAGACTATTTTTTGTTGCATTTTTTAAGGCGTGAGTGGCTTCTATCATTTCTACCATAAATGTGGACTCTCCACTAACTAAGTCATCACTGGCACCTATTCTTGTGAATATCTGGTCAAATATAGGCATTTTTGCTTCTTTTGCGGGTACAAAACATCCTATTTGGGACATAATAGCGATAATTCCTAATTGTCTCATATAAGTACTTTTTCCGGCCATATTAGGTCCTGTAATTAATAGTGTATATACACCATTATCCATTACAATATCATTAGGGACATATTCTCCTTTAATTACTCTTTCTACAACTGGATGTCTTGATTCTATTAGTTTTAGACTATGATCTAATGTTATAATTGGTCTTACATAGTTATATCTTTCACTTACTAAGGCAAAACTTTGTAAGACATCTATTTCACTGATTGTTTTCGCAACTTTTTGTAATTTAGGAATATATTTCTTAATTTTATCTCTAATTTCAATAAATAGTTCATATTCTAGATTAATGATTTTTTCTTCAGCACTTAAGATTAAATCTTCTTTTTCTTTTAAAAGTGGTGTTATAAATCGTTCACAATTTGTTAGGGTTTGTTTTCTAATATATCCCATATCTTCTTTGATTAACCCTAAGTTTCCTTTGGATATTTCAATATAGTATCCAAATACTTTGTTAAATCCTATTTTTAGATTTTTAATTCCTGTTCTCTCTTTTTCTTCTAATTCAAATTTGCTGATGAAGTCCTTTCCCCCACTTCTTAATTCTTTTAGTTCATCTAATTCACTGGAGTAACCTTTTTTTATTAAGTAACCTTCTTTTAGGGTAACAGGTGGTTCTTCATAGATAGATGTTTCTAAGAGATCATATAAATCTGTTAGAGGATTAATTTCACTATAAAATTTGATTTCTTTTAGCATTTCAGCGATGATTGGTAACACTTTTAGGGAATTTTTTAATTGAATTAAGTCTCTTCCATTTGCGTTTCCTAAAGCTATTCTTCCACTTAATCTTTCTAGGTCATATATTTCATATAGATTTCTTCTTAAGTCTTCAGTTAAAATAAATTCTTCAATTAATTTACTTACTACTTCATGTCTTTTTTCTATGGGCTTTTTTTCCTTTAGTGGGGCTTCAATCCATTGTTTTAATTTTCTACTTCCCATAGCTGTTTTGGTATTATCTAGAAGCCATAATAGGGAGTAATTTCTATCTTTTAAGCGTATGCTTTCTGTTAGTTCTAGATTTCTTTTTGTATGGATATCCATCTTTAGAAAGTTATCTGTTTCATTGATGATGACTTTTTGTAAGTGACTTAAGCTTCTTTTTTGATTGATAACTAGGTAATATAATAAATGTTTTATTGAAGTGATATAGCGACTGTCAGTTATTCCTTTGTAGCAAAATTTGTATTCATCTGTTTCTAAAATATTATTTACAAGAGTTACTGTTAAGTGGTATTGTTCTTTTAATAGATTAATAATACTAGTATCTACTTTTTTATTTACTACTACTTCTTTTAGACCAAAAGATAAGATATCATTGATTAATTTATCATTGTCGTGAGGAATAATCTCAGTGTATAGTTCTCCTGTTGTGATATCTGTATAAACGATAGAATAGCAATATTCATAGTCATAGATGCTACCAATATAGTTATTTGTTTTTTCATCTAAGCTATTGGAACTAATAATGGTTCCTGAGGAGATAACTTCAGTAACGTCTCTTTTTACGATTCCTTTTGCTGTTTTTGGATCTTCTAATTGTTCACAAATAGCTACTTTGAATCCTTGCTTGATTAATTTGTCTACATAAATATCTACTGCATGATGAGGAACTCCACACATTGGGACTCTTTCTTCTAGTCCAGCGTTTCTTCCTGTTAATGTTAATTCTAATGCATGTGAGACAATTTCTGCATCTTCAAAGAACATTTCGTAAAAGTCTCCTAAGCGATATAATAAGATCACATCAGGATATTTGTCTTTTAATTCTACATAGTGCCTCATCATAGGGGCTAATTTTGTTCTGTCAATTTCACTTATTTTCATTTTACTTCACCTTTTCTTGCTTATATAAGTATACCAGAAAAAATGGTAATTCGTGGTATTTTTAATTCTTTGTTTACAAAAAATACTGATAAAGACTTATCTATTTTATCAAACAAAAAACTTAGGACAATACCTAAGCTTGTATGTTTTTTTATTTCATTAAGTCAATTGCTTTTCTTACTTTGATGTCATATTTTACAGCGTCATCTCCACCAAGTGAAGATTTTACATCTTCTTCTGTCATATTGTATTTTTGTGCTAAATCTTTGATTTGATCTAAAGCTTCTTTTTCATCAGCTTCGATTTGTTCTTCTTTGATGATTGCGTTTAATAAGTAACTATTTTTAAGTCTAACTTCTGCTTCTTTCTTCATATGATTAACAATGTCTTCTTTAGTTGTTCCAGCATATTTTAAGTATAATTCTTCAGTAATCCCTTGAGCAGACATATGACTCATGAAATCATTGTACATTGCTTCAGCTTCAGCGTCGATGATTTCTTCATCTAATTCGATAGTCATGTTGCTTACGGCTTTTTCTAATAGGGCATCAACATATTTCTTTTCTGCTTCTTCTTCTTTTTGGGCTTTGATTTCTTCTTTCATTTTCTTTTCTAAGTCTTCTTTAGTTTTAACATCTTCCATACCTAAATCTTCGAAGAAATCTTTATCTAATTCTGGTATTTCTTTGGTTTTGATTTCATTTACTTTTACTTTGAATACAACTTCTTTACCTGCTAGAGATTTTTCTTGGTATTCTTCTGGGAAAGTTAGGGTTAAATCTTTTTCTTCTCCTTTTTTCATCCCAATGATTCCTTCTTCAAAACCAGGAATGAATGAGTGACTTCCGATTTCTAATGAATAGTTTTCTCCTTTTCCACCTTCAAAAGCAACACCATCTTTAAATCCTTCGAAGTCGATAACAGCAACGTCACCATTTTCTACTGATCCTTCTTCTTTGATAACTAATTCGGTATAATTTTTTAATAATTCATCAATTTTTTGTTGTACTTCTTCTTTAGATACTTTAACATTTTCTTTTTTCACACCTAAATTTTTGTATTCTCCTAAAGTTACTGATGGTTCTAGAATGAAAGAGAAATTTACTTCTAATTCATCGTCATTTACTTTTACTACATCAATTTTTGGCTCTAAAATTGGTAAGATTTTTCCTTCTGTTAGAATTCTTTTATATTCTTGATCAACTAGGATATCTGCTGCTTCCATTACGATTTGACCAGGGAAGTTTCTTTCGAAGATATTTCTTGGTGCTTTTCCTTTACGAAATCCATCTACTTTATATTTTGGACTTATTTTTTTGAAAGCTTGATCTTTTGCTTTTTCCCAATCTTCTTTTTGTGCTTTGTAATTTACTACTTTTTTCATTTCTTCCTCCTAAGTATTTTTATAATATTTCTACAATTTTAACATTATATGTTCCATTTGGGCTTTCTACTGCACGAATGTCTCCTGCTTTAGCATTCATGATGGCTTTAGCTAGTGGGGATTCGTTTGAAATCTTATTATTTGATGGATCAGCCTCTTTTGATCCTACTATCATGTATTCTTCTGTGTCATCATCATCTTCTTCAATATATTCAATTTTTACTGTAGAACCAAGACATACAGCATCTGTTGAATTTTTTTCGATGATGTGAGCATTCTCCATGATTTTTTCTAATTCTTGAATTCTTCCTTCTACTTGTGCTTGCTCATTTCTTGCTGCATCATAATCGGCATTTTCAGATAAATCTCCTAATGCTCTTGCTTCTTTTAATGCTTTAATAACAGCGGGTCTTTTGACATTTTTTAAATCGTTTAATTCTGTTTCTAATTCTAAAAAACCTTGATCGGTTAAATATACTTTTTCATTATTTTTCATTATGTAATCCTCCTCAACTATTTCAAAATTTTACTATAAAAAGGGCTTTTTGTCAAGAAAAAAATAGAGATTCTATTCGTTTATATCATTTACTATTTTTTTGAAAATATCCCCTCTTTGATAAGCGTTTTTAAACATATCGAAACTAGCGCTTGCTGGAGAAAATAATACGACTTCTCCGTCAGTTGCTACTCTATTTGCGATATCGATGGCACTTTCTAAATCATCTAGAACATAGATTTGTAAAGTGTTGTTTCCTTGTTTCTTTTTTTCTTCCATTACGGCATCATAAATTTTATCTTTAGTTTGACCGAATAATACTAATTTAGAAACTTTCTCTAAGATTGGTTTTGCTAATGGAGTATAAGGAATATTTTTGTCACTTCCTCCAGCGATTAAGACAATTTTTTCAGAGAAAGCATATAAGCCTCCTAAACATTTGTCTGGTGTTGTGCTAGCGGAGTCGTTATACCATTTTACTCCATTTATCTCTCTTACAAATTCTAGTCTATGTGGTACACTTTTGATGCTTTTTACTAGAGCTTCGATTTTGTTTAAGTCTGGTAAAAATTCTTTGGTGGCATTTAAGGCAGCACAGATGTTTAAGTAGTTGTGTTTTCCTTTTAGCATTAAGTTATTAGTATCTATTACTTTTTCTTCATTATAGTAGATTTTGTCTTCTTTTAAATAAAAGCCATCTTTTATTTCTTGATTGCCAAAGAAAGATACTTGACTTTTTGCTTCTTTGGAAAAGTTTTTCACGATTTCATCATCATGATTTAAAACTAATTTATTGTTTATACTTTGATTTTTAAAGATATATTTTTTGGCATTAATATATTCTTCATAGCTTCCGTGTACATCTAGATGATCAGGAGAGATATTGGTAATTACTGCAATATCAGGTGAAACTGGCATTTCCATTAATTGAAAGCTAGATAATTCTAGAACAACAATATCTTCTTTTTTCATGTTTTCAATTTGATTAAAGAGAGGTGTGCCTATGTTTCCTCCGGTAAAGACATGATACCCTAATTCTTTTAATATATGGGTAATGATAGTTGTTGTTGTTGTTTTTCCTTTACTACCCGTGATTCCTATTGTTTTACATGGGGCATAGCGAATGACTTCTTCGATTTCACTAGTAATAATAGCCCCCCTACTCTTTTCTTTGATTAGATAAGGATTATTAGGTAGAAAGCTTGGACTTCTGAAGATGATATCAAAGTGGTTTAATCTTTCTAAGTATTCTTTGCCTAAAGATGCTTTTAAAATTCTTTTTTGAATTAACTTTTGAATTTCTTCATTTAAATTTTCTTCTTCTTTTTGGTCAAATAAAGTCAAATCACAGTTCAGTGATACTAATTTTTGAATTAAAGGAACATTGCTGACTCCTGCTCCAATGATGGCGATTTTTTGTTTGGTTAAATCTTTTAAAAATTCTTGGAATGTTTCTTTCATTTTTGCACTTCCGTTTCTATAATACTTAATTTTTTTTAAACTTTATATATATCTCTTATGATGGAGATAGGGATATATTCATTGTCAATAGTAATTAAATTGTTTTGATTTCTAGCCACAATTCTTTTTTTGATGGTTTCTGTATCTGTAATAATTTCTACATCTGCTTTATAGACAAAATCTTTTTCTTTAAAAATCTGCTCAATTTTTTGATCAATAGAAATTGAAGAATACTTATTTTGTCTTAATTCATTATTTTTATGATTTTCCATACTACTATAAACTTTTTGAATACTATTTACTGTTTTATTTATTTTATTGTGATACATTTTGGGTAATTCTTTATTCATGTTTTTCACCTCATTTCATTTTATGAGGATTTCTATTGAATATACATGAAAAAGAAATATACGCTAGATAATTTCTTTCTTTTCTAGAATATATCCTTTAGGATTTTCTTGACTCTTTTTCTTTAATGTTAGACTTTTATATGCTGCTGGTTCTTGATTAATTTTGCTAAATGGTTCTTTGAATAGATTATCCACACAACCAATTAAGGCTCTTGCTCCTGTATCATTTTTGATGGCTTCTTTGGCTAAATCTTGATAAACTTCTTCATCAATTTGGAGCTTTATTTTTAAATCATTTAATATTTGGATTTTGGATTGGATAGTTTGGTTATGAGGATTTTTTAAGATTTGAATAAGATTTTCTTCTGTTAATGGGTTTAGTTCAATGATATTAGGAAGTCTACCAATTAATTCTTTTTTGATTCCATATTGATATAAATCTTCTGTGGTAATTGGTTCTTTCTGTTTTATTAATGATTCTTTTTGTTGAAATCCTATTGTTTTTTTCTTTTCTTGTTTTTTCTTTCGTAATCCAGTGAAAGCACCTGAAGCAATTACGGTAATATTTTTAGTACTTAAGGTAACATAATTAGGAAATAAAACATCTCCTAAATTAATTCTGTATTCTCCATCTTCTAAAAGTTTTAAGAGTTCATCTTGGATGGAGGCTGTTCCTATTTGGGCATTAGCTTCTATGGTTGTACTAGCTTTTTTATCAATTTCATCAATGAAAATAATTCCTCTACTAGCTTTTGCAATATCGTTATTAGCTTTTTCAATCAGTTGCTTTAAAATATCTTCGATATTTCCTCCTTGATATCCAGATGCTGTTAGTGATGTAGCGTCTGTGATTACGGTAGGAACATTCAAACTTTTAGCAATATTTCTAATAATTTCTGTCTTTCCTACTCCTGATGGTCCAATAAGTAAAATATTATTTTTTACTTCACTTTTAGAATTTTGCCATAGGATAGAAACAATATCATCAATTGCTTTATCTTGACCAATGATTTTATCTTTTAGCTCAGTAACTAATTTTTTTGCATCAAATAATTCTTCTCTTTTTAAAATCTTTTTTGCTAATGGTAAATCTGCATCTACTGTATAATAGGGATTAGGATTATGAGGTGTAAAGCAATATAGTGCTACATTATCATAATCTCCAATTTTAGGAACGGAAAATAAATATTTAAAATTTTTTATGACTTCAAAGTATCCTAAGGCGTAATTTTTGATGTATTCTTTGGGAGATGCTTTGATTAATTTTTGATCTTCTTTTGGGATAATAATCTTTTGCCGAAGTCCATAACCATAGTTTTGTTCTAAATCTAACATGTAATTATACTTTTTTCCACTTATTGTAATGAATTCTTCTGTTGTTTCATCTTTTTTACCTACTACTACATGATGAGGGATATAGTTTAAAATTCCATTGGCTAATCTTTTTTTCTTGAATATAATTGCCACTTCTAAATTAGTTTTCATTTTTCTTCTCTTCCTTCAACTGTAACCCTAATTCTTCTAATTGTTTTTCTGAAACAACATTTGGAGCTTCTGTTAATAGACATGAGGCACTTGCTGTTTTAGGAAATGCAATAACATCACGAATATTATCTGTTTCAGTGAGTAACATAGTTAATCTATCTAATCCTAAAGCAAATCCTCCATGTGGTGGTGTTCCATATTTGAATGCTTCCATTAGAAATCCAAATTTTTCTTTGGCTTCTTCATCAGTAAAGCCTAGTGCTTCAAACATAATTTTTTGGGTATCTTGATTATGAATACGAATTGAGCCTCCTCCTGCTTCATAGCCATTGATGACAATATCATATGCCTTAGCGTAGCAATTGGCTTTGTCTGTTAGTAATTTATCAATATCTTCATCTTTTGGTGCCGTAAATGGATGATGACAAGCTACATATCTATTTTCTTGTTCACTATATTCAAATACTGGGAAATCAGTTACAAATAACATTTGATATTCTTTATTGTTAATCATTTGATTATCTTTTGCTAATTTACATCTAAGAGCACCTAAGCTTGTTTTTACTATGTTGTATGCTCCGCTAATGATAAATACAATATCATTCTTTTCTAAATTTAATTGCCTTTTTAAAGTACTGATTTCTTCTTCACTTAAGTTTTTAGCAATGCTTCCTGATAAAGTATCTTCAACTTTAATGTAAGCAAGACCAGTTGCTTTATAAGTTTTTACGAAGTCTGTTAATTTATCAATTTCTTTTCTTGAATATTTATCGGCTTTATTTTTTAATACTAAAGCATTAATGATACCTTTTTCTTCGATTACTTTTTTTAAGAATTCTATTGAAGTATTGTTGAAAATATTTGTAATTTCTTGAATTGGCATTTCATATCTTAAATCAGGTTTATCACTACCATAATTTTTTATTGCATCGTTGTATTTCATTCTTTTTAGTGGTAATTTGATTTCTACTTGTTTCATTTCTTTAAATACTTTCGCAATTAATTTTTCAATTACATTCATGACATCAAATTCATCAACGAAGCTTAGTTCAACATCAACTTGAGTAAATTCTGGTTGACGATCTGCTCTTAAATCTTCATCACGGAAACATTTCGCAATTTGATAATATTTTTCAAAGCCACTTACCATTAATAATTGTTTTAAAATTTGAGGAGATTGTGGTAAGGCATAAAAGTTTCCTTTATTGATACGACTAGGGACTAAGTAATCTCTTGCTCCTTCTGGAGTTGAACGACATAAAACTGGAGTTTCTATATCAATAAATCCTTCCGTATCCAAAAAATTTCTAATACATCTTGTAATTTTTGCTCTTGTTATTATTTTATCTTTCAAGCTTTGTCTTCTTAAATCTAAGTAACGATATTTTAATCTAGTATCTTCTAGAGCATTGGTATCATCTTTAATTTCAAAAGGAGTTTCTATAGAAGTATTAACTATCTCTAATTCTTGAATATCGATTTCTATTTCTCCTGTTTTGATATTAGGGTTAACTTTTTCTCTTTTTTGAACTGTACCAATTACTTTAATGACATATTCATTTTTTAAACGACTTGCTATTTCGTATGCCTTATTTTCTGGACGGATGGTTAATTGGATTAGTCCACTTCTATCTCTTAGGTCGATGAATATGACTCCTCCTAGGTCTCTTTTCTTTTGAACCCAGCCATATAATTCTAGGGTTTGTCCAATATTTTCTTTAGTAATGGTACTGTTTTCTATTGTTTTCATTATTTTCCTTCTTTCTAATAAAAAGCGCACAAAAGAAATAAAGATAAAGACGAGATTTCTCCCGCGGTGCCACTTTATTTCACTTATTGTGCTCTTTTTTTGATAACGGGATTGTCCCCGATTTGCTTATTTCCTATTTGTCACATTATAGGTCAACAAATAAATATATATGCATTATAGCATAAAATGAGATGGATAGTTTATTTTTAACATAGGATTAATTTAGTAATATGTTGATTTATTTTTGAAAAATTTTGTGTTTATTAGTTAGTGTGTTATGAATTTGTACGTTTTCTTTTTTTTACTAATGTGGAACTTTGTTCTTGTATCTCTTCTATATCTTTTGGAGAAGTATAATAATTAAAACTATATCCTTTATTTGAAAAAGATGTAGGTTCATTTATTTTAGTTTTATTATTATTTCTTTCTAAGTTATCAGATGGGCTATTAGGTTTATTTTGTTTTTTTGTTTCATTGGTCTTTTTTTCTTCAATTATTAATTCATTTAAATATCTTTCGTTTTCTTGCTGTTGAAATTTAATTAGGCTTATTTTTTTTATTTGTGTTTCAATCAATTCTGAAAGTTTTTGTTCTTCCTTTTCAGCATCTTCAAAATTTTTGTATTCATCTTCTAGGGCATCTTCACCTAATTGTGAATTTAATTTTCTAAATACTTTTTTATGGTCTTTATTTCTTTTTATTATATATCCACTACTAACGGCACATCCTATGACAAGTGGTGTAAAAATGGATATGATACTAGCTAGTAATGGTGAATTATATACAATTGCATCTTTTATTACTACAAGAGGAAATGTAATAAGAAGCATATTAAAAAGACCTGCTATCATAGAGACCATTATTATATTTGTTATTTTTTCAAATTTAGATCTTATTCTCCAGAAATTATTATGTAAATTTTTTTGTGTTGTTAGTATATCTAATTTATTATAGTGCTCTTTAATAATGTTAGATAATTCTTGTGCTTTTTTTTCGGCTTCTTCTTTTGATTGGTGAGTTGTTTTAGTATTTAAATCATATTGACTAGCCATTGTTTGATAAGATTCTACTATTGTTAGAGTTTCTTCTATTGTTTTATTTCTATTATTTGCTTTTTCTAATTCTATTTGATACTGGATTTTTTCTTTTAATTTTTCTGCTTCAGTTTTAGCATTAGAAAATGACTTATATTTTTCTTTTATTTTGAGTCCTTTACTAATACAATGATTCATTAAAGTTCCAAAACAAAGAGAACTTCCAATTATTATTATGGGAAAACTTAATGTTTGAATGATATTGTTAAATATCGTAAGTCCTACTTTTGTTATTTCTGAAAATGTTAAGAAAAAAAATAAATATCCTATTGCTGATAATCCAGAAATACTAAGTAATTTATTTTCAAGTGAATTTGCGGATGCTATTTTCATTCTTTTCTCATTTTTTTCTATTTGCTTATTATTTTTTTCTTTCTCTTCTAACAATTCTTTTTTGATTTTTTCAAATTCTTCTATTTTCATAAATTTGCCCCCTTATTTATATCAATAATTGTTAATTATCTTTTTTTATGATTTTTCTATTAATGTTGCTATTGCGTTTTTGATAGCAATCTTTCCATAGTTATAAGTTAGAGAACCTTGCTGATAAGCGATGTATGGTTCTCTTAATGGACCATCACAAGATAATTCAATCGATGAACCTTGAGTAAATGTTCCTGCTGCCATAATCACTTGGTCTTGATATCCTGGCATATCCCAAGGAATTGGTTTTACATTAGCATCTATTGGACTTGATGCTTGGATTGCTTGGCAGTAGGCAATTAATTTTTCTTTATCGTGAAAAATAATATTTTGAACAATATCGGCTCTTTTTTCTTGATATTTTGGTTCTGTTTCATAACCTATTTTTTCTAGTAGATAGCTTGTTAAAATGGCTGTTTTTATTGCTGAATTTACAACTGATGGTGCTAAATATAATCCTAGTAAAAATTGTTTATTTAGTCCTAAAGATGGTCCTACTTCTCTTCCCTCTCCGGGTACATTTAATCTTTCAGCACATAACTTAATTAAATCTTTTCTTCCTGTAATATAAGCTCCGTTTGATGCCATTCCTGCTCCTAAATTTTTGATTAATGATCCTACTGCTAAGTCTGCTCCTACTTCAATTGGTTCTTTGGTATCAACAAATTCACAGTAACAATTATCGACCATAATAATGACTTCTTGATCAACTTCTCTAATTTGTTTAATTACTTCTTCTAAATCTTCAATTAAAATACTTTTTCTAGTGGAGTATCCTTTACTTCTTTGAATTTCAATTAATTTTATTTTTTTCTCTTTCAGTACTTTTTTGATTTCTGGAATATTAAAATGATTATTGATTAAATCAATTTGCTGATAGTTTATTCCATAAGATTTTAAAGAACTATCATTTTCTTGAATTCCTATTACCTCTTCTAGAGTATCATATGGTTTTCCTGTTATAGATAACAAAGTATCTCCTGGTCTTAGGCAAGCAAATAATGCTGTTGTTAAGGCGTGAGTACCTGAAATAAATTGGCTTCTGACTAAAGAATCTTCGCTTTTGAAAATATCAGAATATACTTTTTCAATGGTATCTCTTCCTAAATCACTATATCCATATCCTGTTGTCATATTAAAACAAGTTTCATTAACATTATTTTCTTTAAATGCTTTTAATACTTTTATAGAATTTTCTTCTTCTATTTTGTCATATTTGTAGTAAATATCTTTTAAATTAATTTCTGCTTCTTGCATTAAGTTTTCTATTTTTTCTTTCATATTGTGACCTTCTTTATAAAATATTTGTAAATAAGTAATATAAAATTATTCCTCCTAGAACAATTCCTAGGGCTACTTCTATTAAAGTTGAAGTAAGAAGACTAAGAATAATATAGAGAATTAGTGATATTAAAGAAATTGGTGTTAGATAATTTAAGCAAGTAATTAATATATTTAATATACTAGGGATATTAATAGAAAATAATTGTATTGCTAAAGTGAGGATAATTAGCATGGTTTCAACAATAATTATTTTTTTTAAAATAAATTTTATTGTTTTCATTAATATTGGATTCCCCAGATAACAAGATGTTTAGCTGGTTTACCACAGCATACACAAACTTCATCAATAGGTTTTTCTTCTTCCATGATACATCTAGATTTACAGCCCTTTATTTCTTTAATTTTTTCTTCACATTTCTCTTCACCACACCACATGGCTTTAATAAAACCTGGTTGTGTATTTAGAATATTTTCGATATCTTTTAAGTTATGTGCTTCAAAAGTTAAATTTTTTCTTCTTTCTAATGCTTTTTTATACATATCATTTTGGATTGTTTCTAATAGAGTTTTTGTATATTTAACGATATCCATTTCTGATAAGGTTTCGGTTAATTTTTCTCTTGTATCTCTTCTTGCAAATGTGATTTGATTATTTTCTAAGTCTCTCTCCCCTATTTCAATACGAATAGGGATTCCATTTACTTCTGCTTCTGCAAATTTGAATCCAGGAGATTTTTCCGTATTATCGATATAAGTTATAATATCGTTTTGCTGTAATTTTTCTTGAATTTCTAATGCTAAATTTGCGACTTTTTCACTTTTTCCAATAGGAATAATTACCACTTGTTTAGGAGCAATTCTTGGTGGTAAAACTAATCCATAATCATCAGAATGAACCATAATTAGTCCACCTATCATTCTTGTTGTTGTTCCCCAAGAGGTTTGGTAAGGATATTCCTCTTTGTTTTCTTTGTTGGTAAATTTAACATTATATGCTTTGGTAAATTTTTGCCCAAAATAATGACTAGTTCCTGATTGTAAAGCCACGCCATTATACATTAAGGCTTCGTTGGTTAAAGTATATTCTGCTCCTGCGAATTTTTCTTTTTCTGTTTTTTTTCCTTTTATGGAAGGAATTGCTAAAATCTCATTATGGAACCAGTGATAAATATCCATCATTTTTGCTGTTTCTGCTTCAGCTTCTTCTTTTGTAGAATGAATTGTATGTCCTTCTTGCCATAAAAATTCACGACTTCTTAAAAATGGTCTTGTTTCTTTCTCCCATCTTAAGACATTACACCACTGATTATATAGTTTTGGTAAATCTCGATGAGAAGATATATGTGTTGCATAATAGTCACAAAATAATGTTTCACTAGTTGGTCTTATACATAATCTTTCTTCTAGTTTCTTTTGTCCTCCTTCTGTTACCCAAGCAACTTCTGGTGCAAAGCCATTTACTAAATCACTTTCTTTTTTTAGTAAGTTTTCTGGAATAAGTAGAGGCATTTGACAGTTAATGTGTCCTAATTTTTTAAATTCTTTATCTAATATAGATTGCATTTTCTCCCATATTGCATATCCATTTGGTTCGATTACTATACATCCTTTTACTGATGAATAATCTGCTAAGTGAGCTGCTCTAACGACATCTGTATACCATTTGGCAAAATCGATATCTCTACTGGTAATTGCTTTATTTTTTGACATCTTATCTCCTCTTTTCTTTTTTTATGTGCTTTTATTATACTATAAAAGACTATAAAAAAAAAGAGTTTCTCTCTTTTTCTCATGATAAATAATTATCTTTAATAATTCTTATAAATTGAGGTCCTGTCTTAAGAACTAGAATAATTCCTAAAATAGTAGCAATATAGCCAATATATCCACTTCTTTTATTTCCTACTGACTCTGGAGATAGTATGTCATAATACAAAGTCATTTTATCTCCTATGTTAATATCTTTTTCATAATTATCAATGGTTGCATTATAATTATTGTTATTTGCAATATAAGATAAATTAACTGCCCTTCTTTCAACATCTCCATCTGCTGTTTTAGCGATTGTTACTCCCGTTACGGTTCCTTCAGCACTTAATACTTTTAATCTAAAATTTTCTGTTTTTAAAAGTAATATTCCAAATACAGTTAGTACAGTTCCTACAATACAAAGAACCATGATAGGAATATTTAACTCTTCTTTTTTTCTTTGTTTTCCCATCTTATTCTCCTCCTATTTTAAGTATAGCAAAACTTCAGAAAAAAAACAATCTAATTTTTAGTTTTCTTCCATAATTTTAGGATTAATTCTATAGAAGTATTTTTTGTTTATAAAAAACACTTTATGAATTAGTAGGAATTTTTAATGTTTGACCAATTTGTAATAGATTTGTGTTTAAATTGTTTAAATTTTTAATTTTATCTACTGTGGTGTTATATTTTTTGGCAATACTATATAAACTATCCCCACTTACTACTTTATAATTTATTGTGTTATTGGAAGAATTACTTTTAATTTTTAGAATCTGTCCTATTTGCAGTAAGTTAGAATTTAAGTTATTTAATTTTTTTAAGCTGTCTACTGTAGTGTTATATTTCTTGGCAATACTATATAAGCTATCTCCTTTTTGTACAGTATAAGAAATATTTTTAATTGAATCAGTTGTTGAAGTATTTTTAGGTAGTTTTAATACTTGACCAATACTTAGATTACTGGTTGAAAGATTATTTAATGTTTTTAAATCATTTACACTAGTGTTATATTTTTTAGCAATACTATACAAACTATCTCCTTTTTTAACGATATAATAATTATTATTAATTGGCGTATAAGGTACTTTTAGGTAAGTTGCTAAGGCAATAACTATTGCTTCTCCTATATTTTCTAGATTATTTTTTAAATAAGAGGCTTCTTTTTCGTTATCAATATTTCCATAATAAATAATTATACTTTCATTATTAGCAGTATCTCTAATTAATTTATTATAATCTTTTGATGTATCACTAGGTAACCTTCTTTGATAGTATTTTTCTACTTTTAAACCAATTTTTTCAAGATTTTCTTGAACTAACTTTGCAAGAGTGTTGCTATTTCTTAAGGAATAGATAATTTCAGCATTTTTTCCTCCTGTCGTTAAGGCATTAGAAATAACAATAACATTATTTCCTTTTCCATAAGTGGATTGAATTTTTTTTACTCGATCATCAATTGAAAGAGTATCATCATTATCTCTTGTTAGATAAGTTTTAATATTTAAGTCTTTTAATCTTTTATAAATATATTTACTTAAGTCTAGGTTATAGTTTTTTTCAATGATGTCATGAATATTATTTCCAATGTCCTCTCCTCCTCGATAAGGATCGATGATTACTTTCTTTTCTGCTCTTTCCATAAAATATCACCTAATTTATTTTATGTTTTTTAGTTAATTTTGGTTTGTTTATTCTATTTTAAAACTAGTTTCATCTAAAAAAAGATAGTTTTCATGATATTTTAGTTCTCTTACTAAACGAAATAGAGCATCATCTTTGGCTTTGGCTTCTAACATAATATCAACATCTTGATTTTTTTGTTTTAGAATGTTTAAAAATTGAATAAAAGAATTGGTATCAATATAGTCATTATGGGCTCGGTATTCTCTTTTGTTTTTAGGAGAACTAAAATGTATTTTTGGTGTCATTCCTTTTTTCTTCCAAGTGAGAAAGATATCGTTTAAGTAAGTGAACAATTCTTTGGATGTGGGATTGCATTGATGATGATGATAGTCTAAGACGACTGGAATATTTAACTTTTTAGCTAGAAATAAACAATCTTCTATATTGAATACTTTATCATCATTTTCTATGGCGATAATTTCTTTTAAATGATTGGGAAGGTTTTCAAAGGTATGAATAAAACGGGATAAAGAATTAGTTTTACCAAATGCATTACTTCCTATGTGAAGGAGAATAATTTTATCTTGAATATTTAATATTTTGAGTAATTGGTAATGATATTCTAATATGTTAATTGTTGATGTGATTACTTCTTTTTTTACACTATTTAAGACACAATACTGATTGGGATGGAAATCTACTCTTATTTTACTTTTCTGAAGAATCGAAGTTATTTTTTTATAATAAGGAAGGAATTTTTCTAAATAATCAAAAGAAACATTGGGATGTGTGGCTAAGGGGATTATATTAGAAGAGATTCGATAAAAATGAATATGATTTTTCTCATTATAGATTAATGTTTGATAAAGAGATTCTAGATTTGAAGTAATAATATGATCTAACTTTTCTTGATTTTTTTCTTTTTTCCAAGTTGTATATGGATAAGGTGTTGAAGTTGAAGTTTTTATTGATTTACTAATTGCTACGTATCCTAATCTTATTATCATTTTTCTTCACCTATATTTAGTATGTTTCTTCTTATCTTCTGTATTCAAAAAAGAAGATAGTTTATTATTTTTCTTTTGATGGTAAATAATCTAAAATTAGTTTATCTGTGATAAAGAGATAATCATAAAAATTTCTAATTTTTTGGCATAGTTCTAATTCATTAGTATTAAAATCAATTTTTTGAGGAATGGAGATGAGGGCAAAAAAAAGTATTTTTTCTTCTTTTAACATAGGATAATGCATTTCATAAGTATGAAGAAGACTGCAAAAATCGAAGATTTGATAATAATTTTGATAAAAGTTTACTAGATCATAAATAGGAATATCTTTTTTACTTTTATTCCAGCTAATTAAGTAAGGCTTTTGTTCAAGTAAGTAATGTTCTAATCTTAGATTGTTATGAATTTGTGTTATACGAACTCTTTTCTTTTCTGAAATGATTTGATACCATTTATCGATTTGATTTTTGGAATAATTTAGAGCTAAAAAGAGTTTGGAGATATTTCTAATAAAAAGATAGGATGATGGAGACATATACTCTTCTCTTTCGATTAACTCTGTAATATCTTGATAATAATTTATTAAATATTCAATTCTATTTATTGTAGTTTCATAAAGTTCTTTATAAGTATTTTCATCTATTTCTTTATAGAAAGTGGTTTTGCTGTGAAGAAGAGTAATTAATTTCATGATGTCATTAGCTTTTTCTTCTTTTTGTAATGGACTTTCTTCTATATATTCGTAAATATCATAATTTTTAGTTTGATAAAGAAGTTTTGGAAAATAGTCAAAAGATCTAGACTTTAAATATTTATATAAAGTTTCTAGATCTTTTTCTCTTTTTTTAATTACTAATATTTCTTTGTCTGTTTCTATCATACGGGTATTATTTTTGATAGTTATTTTTTTGATGATAATGTGATTTTCAGCGAGTAAATTACGAAGTTCTTTATTCATTTTTATTAGGGATAATAAGTTTCATACCAGGTTTCATTTCTTCTAAGTTGTTGTATAAGTTTAATGTTTCTTTATCAATATTATATTTTTTCATAATGCTATCAATAGTATCTTGTTCTTTTACGATATATACATAATAAGTAATGTATGTATCTGAATTATCTATGTTTTCAAATAAGTTAAAATTTTGTTGGGCTGTTTTTTTCTGCTTTTCTTCAAAAATTATGGTATCTTTTTTTGGTGAAGTAATTTCTGGAATTAATTTTTCTTCTCTTTCCTCGGAAGATGATTTTTCAGGTTTTTCTTCTTTATTTTCAGGAAAAAATGAAGAAGTAATTTCAGTTTTCTCAAGGTTTGGAATTTCTATATTCATTTCTTTTGGTTGTTCTGTTTCTGATGGTACTTCTATTCCTTTTTCTTCTTTCTCTTTTTCCCCTTCAATATAAAGATCAATATTAACTTGAAGTGCTTCGTTGTTTATTACTTCATAATAAAAATTATCAATATCAACTGTTAATGTAGAAGGGATATATTTGCTTTCTAGTTCTATATCAAAGGGAATTTTGAATTTGAAATTTTCTCGATTAATGGAAGCTTCGGTCATTTTATAGTCACCAGTAATATGAAATTCTCCACTAATTTTATTGCTGTTTTTTATAGCAATGCTATGTTCTAGAGATATGGAAGTAATTTCACTTACTTTTGTTTTAAATAATAAATCTTTTTTAAATGGTATTATTTGTTTCATATTATCTTTCCTTTCAAGGAATTATATGAAATTTAATTTGATTTATGTTATTTTTTATATGTGATGTTTTTGAAATTTTTTAAAAAAGATTTTGTTTGCTGTTCTTTTGATATTGGAGATAATATAAATATATTTTCTTTTGTATTTATTATACAAGTTGCTAGGAATAATTTTTTTTCATATATTTCTTTTTTTGTTTGTAATTCATTAAATGTATTGTTTATAAAAAATGGTAAAATAATATTTTGATATTTCTTTTTTGATTGTTCTATGGTTGAACAATTATAATGCTCTTTATTATTAGAAATGGTTGTGGTACTTTGGTATTTAAATATTGAATTTTTTATTAATTCGCTTATTTCTTCTTTTTTTGATAAAATTATTTCTACATTGTTTTTATCTAATTTATTTAATAGGTTATTTATGGTTAATGCTAATGATTCTTTTTCTTTAAAATAATCGTTATCTTGATAAAAAAAGACTTTTATTTTTGCTTTTTGATTGCATATAATTTGGTTTAATGAAGTGATATTTTCTTGTAAAAATTGTTCAGTTAATTGAGTTAATTCTTCAAAAGAAAGATAAGTATCTGGAAAAATGAACCATTTTTTTTGTTTTAAATAGTTTTTATATTCTAATTTTAATTTTAGTTGACTATTGAGAATTGTATTTTGGTAATTATTTTCTACTATGATAAGGTAATTTTTTTTAGGAATGATATTAGTAATATTTAGGAAAATTGGATATGTATTTTCTAATTCTTTTTCTGTTCTTTGGTTTAAAGTTTTTTCTTCTATATAGTTATTTTTAATTAAACTTTTTTGATAATAAGTTAAAATTTTAGTTAATTCTTGTTTTTGGTTAGAGTTATATTTTTCTATTATATTAGAGTCTTCAGTTAGTGGAATTAGTGTTTTGGAAATAAATTCAGTGATATAACTGTCCATGGTAGTTTTTTTTAGGGTGTTATATATTTCTTCTTCTTCTTTTTTTTCCATTGGATATCTTCTTTTTATTAGTTCGTATGTTAATACTTCTAAGGTCTTTTTTTCTGATTTATATTTTTGATATAAATAGATATCTTTTTCTTTTGGGGAAATATTTAATAAATCATCTTTTTCTTGGTTAATATAGTGAATTTGTAATCCTTCTTTTAAAGAAAATAAATGATTTTCTTTTATATATATATAATTTATGTTATTTAAGTAAAGAAAGTTTGCTATATTTACTTCTGTTTCATTTGACATTTTTTCATTTAAAATAGTACGAAAATGATTTTTTCTTTTAATAATTTCTTTTTCGATAAAATCTTTTAAGGATAACTTGCTTTCTAAATACATTCTTTTATACAAATAAGAATGATAATCTTTAAATGTATCAAAATCTTTATAATCTTTGTTTAAATAAATACTATTTTTAAATTCTTTATAAAATTTAGTAAAATCTTTTTTATTTGGATAAAGTATTTCTAAAAGATATTCTTTAAAGATATGATATTTAATTGAATAAGTTATTTTTTGCTCTTTTTCTTTTAATAATTTTTCTTGATATTCTTCTAAAAGATAGCAATTTATTTCTAAATCATTTTTTGATAAAATCTTTTTTAGCTCTTCTCTGCTTTCTTTTTCTTTTGTTAGAATGATAAATTTTTCTTGTTTTACTTTTTCGTTTTGAATTGCTAATTTGATTTTTGCTGTGATAAAGGAAATATTATTTTTATTGTTAAAATAAATTAGTTTATTTTCGTTACTTAAAATAATATTTTTTTGATTATTATCTGTTATTTTGTTTTCATTGAAAAAATTTGTATATTCTTCTTTTTTTCTTTTTAAGTATTTTTGATTATGTAATTTTAATAATTCTTTTTCTTCTTTTTTTATTCTTTCTATTTGTTGATAATTTTTATTTTCTTGATATAAGAATTGATAATCTTTTATTTTTTGATAAATGTATTTATATTGCATCATGAAAGATTTATAAGTATTGTAATTGATATAAATATCTTTACTTAAAAAACGTGTATATTTAATTAAAAAATTATTGATGTCATAAAGTATTAAATTAGTATTATTATTGTTTTCTATCATTTTAATCCCTATCCTTTTATTCTAAATTTGTTTTATCATATCACAAATTTATGAAAAAGAAAATAGGTATTTATAGTTGAAAAAGCAAGTAATTTTTGCTATACTCTAAGTATTGGTGAGGAGTGTAGATAATGAAAGATAAATTAAAAGATATGGATAAGAAAAAAATTTATATGGTTATAGGTTTTTTTGTTGCTATTATTATTATTTTATTTGGAGGAGCTTTTGTTTATAATAAGTTTTTTTATAAGCGTTCTTATGTTGAGATTGAAGATATTATGGTTAATGCTTCTAAAAATTATTTAGCAAAAAATAAAGATAGATTTCCTAAAAACTATAATGAAGTTATAACGTTATCTGATAGTGATTTAGTCGGTGCTGAAGAGATGAAGACAATTAGTGAGTATTTGAAAGATGAAACTTCTACTTGTAGTGGTAATGTTACTGTTACTAATATTAATGGGCAATATCGTTATGTTCCTATCTTAGATTGTGGGGATAAATATAAGACTGTTACTTTTATTGATTATATTAAAAAGGTTGTTCCAATTAAGGAGAATGGTGTTGGGTTATATCAGTTAAATGATGAACTTGTCTATCGTGGAGATTCTCCTAATAATTATATTAAGTTTAGTGGAAAAACTTATCGTATTGTTAAGTTTAGTGGAGATAGTGCTGTTATTATTTATACCGAAAAAGGTAGTAATGTTAATTGGGATAATCGTTATAATACTGAGAAGAATATGATGATGGGAATTAATGATTATTCTGTTAGTCGGATTAAGGATGAGGTAGATGCTTTTTATAAGGATGATAAAAAGATTACTCCTGATAATAAATTATTAGTTGTTGCTCATAATCTAGAGATTGGGAAGAGAGCTAGTAAAGATACAGATAAAACAGGTGGATTAGAAAAAAGTACTATTATTGAAAATCAATTTGCTGGGCTTTTGCCTTTATATGATTATATGAATGCTTCTTTAGACAATAATTGTACTACTTCTGTTAGTGCTTCTTGTATGAATTATAATTATTTATCTAAGTTTATTTATTCTTGGTGGACAATGACAGGAAATAATCAAAATACTTATTCTGTTTATCAAATTACGGGTTCTGGTAGCGCTTTATTAATTAATGCTGGAGTAAATGGATTTTCAAGACCAGTTCTTTATTTATCTAAAGATGCTTTATATGTGTCTGGTGATGGTAGTAGTGAGAATCCTTATATTGTAAAGTAAGTAGAAAAAATACTTACTTTTTATTTTTTACAAGGTTTACAAAACTCTTACAATTTTGGTATAAATACAAGAATACAAATTTATTACAGACTCAGTAATATTATTTTTTTCTATTTTTATATACTTGTTTACACAACTGGTAAGCCCTTTTTCCTTCTCCTTTTATTTTTATTTCTTCTAAATTGGAATATATGTTGGGTAGTTTTATATTAAATTTTTCACATTCTTCTTTTGTTAGTTCTTTAAAAGCAGGACATGGTAGAACAGTGCCATCAAATTTTATATCTAGTTTTTCCAAGCCAGCGTTGCATTGGTGCGTTTGCTCATCAAAAAATGGTGTTCCTATTCTTATGTTGCCGGTGTAATATTTTTTAGATTGTTCTAATATAGTAAAGAATTCTTTTTTTTCTTTTTCAGATAGTAATAGTTCTTTTTTATTTATTCTTCCTCTTCCTTGAGGGAGAAAGTTTAAGATACTGATGTTTTGTATTTTGGCTATTTCTAATAATTCTAAGATATCAGGTATTTCTTTATAGTTTAATTTCGTTGGTATAAAGTGGATATCTATGTTTATATTAGTTTGAGACGCTCTTATTATGGAATCTAATAGTGCTTGTCTTGATGGTTCTTTTCTTCCCATTATTTTATGATCTGTTTCAGCTTCATAAGCTTGAACATCAAATACTATTTTATCTAAACCAATATCATTTAAAGTGTTTAATACTTCTTTACTTATTCCTCCTATTTCGCTTGGATTTAATAAGTTATTATAATAAGTTCTTATTTTCTCTAATAGAAATTGATTATCTGGTTCGTTTTGTTGTACTTCTTTTATTGCGTTATTGAATTCTTTTAAATAATACTTTTGGGCTGCATTATTGAGTTTGTTTTTTTTGATTACACCACTAGTAAATATTACTGTTTTTATATGAAGGGATTTTGTATATTTGACCATTTCTATTAATTGAGGATGAAGAAATGGTTCTCCACCAGATAGAGATAGTTCTTGTATTCCCCCTGTAGACATAAAGTGGTCGATTACTTTTTTAAAGTTTTCAAATGTTATGATTTGTTTTTTGTTACAGTTGGAATTGGAGGAACAAAACATACATTCATTTAAACATTTTTCGATAATTTCAAAGCATAAATCTTTTACCATATTTATTTCTCCTTTAATCATTTATCATTTATTATACACTAAAAATACTTATTTTGTCTTTTCTTTTAATTGATTTACAGTTTTGGTTAAGTATTTTTTGTTAATTAAAATTTAGATTGTTTTTATTTTTGTTGAAATAATACTTATTTATCATATAATTTATTGGTGATATAATGAATACTATTGAAATTGCTTTTCTTTTAACGATATTAGCAGGATTTTCTACGATGTTTGGATTAATACCTATTTTTTTTAAGATATCTAATATTAATAAATTTATTGCTGGATGTCTTGCTTTTGCTAGTGGTGTTATGTTTTGCTTATCTATTACTGATTTAATTCCTGAGTCTATTTCGTTAATTCAAAAATATGTTTCTGATTTTGAGACTTTACTTTTGGTTTTTGGATTTATAATGATTGGGGTATTTCTTTCTTCTTTTATTCGAAAGAAGGTGGATAATGGGTGTAATCAATCTTCTTTATTTAAAGTAGGAATTATTTCAATGATTGCGATTGTTTTACATAATATTCCTGAAGGAATTGCTACTTTTATTTCTACAACAAAAAACACAAGTCTTGGTATTTCCTTAGCTATTGCGATAGCTTTACATAATATTCCAGAGGGTATTTCTATTTCTGTTCCGATTTATTATTCTACAAAGAAAAAATCAAGAGCATTTTTCTATACTCTTGTTTCTGCTTTGTCTGAACCATTTGGTGCTGTTATTACTTATCTTTTTTTAATGCCTATTATTAATAATTTTATTTTGGGGTTATTGTTTGCTTCTATTGCTGGAATTATGATTTCTATTTCTATTTTGGAATTGCTCCCCTCTTCTTTTGAATATTCTTATTTTAATATTTCTAGATGGTGTTTTGGTATAGGAATTGCTTTTATGTTATTGAAGTTTTTCTTTTAAATTAATGTTTTGGTTTTAAAAATAAGCATAATATAAATGCTGATACTAAGGCAATACTAATTCCAGCGCTGGTTAAGTTAAATGTTCCGGTGGCTAATCCTAATGGTCCAATTTTTCCTGCAGTATCCATTGCACTATGTATAAGTAAATGACCAAAAGATGTAATAGGAATAATTGCTCCTGCTCCACAATATAAAACAAATTTGTCATATATTCCAAAAACATCTAAAAATGCGCCTATTACTACAAATAAGGATGTTACGTGTCCTGGTGTAAGTTTAGTATTATCTAATATTAATTGTGAAATTAAACATATTGTTCCACAAAATAAAAATGAATTTAAATAAATCATTCTACTGCCTCCAAACTTATTGCATGTGCTATTGCTGGAAGAGATTCTTTTTGAAAATATATAGTAGGAGAAAATAATGCTCCTGTTGGAACGATTAAGACATGTTTTAGCTTTTTTTCTTTTAATTGCTGATAAATATAACTAAAGTTTACTAATGCACTACATGCTGGTCCTGAGCCACCTGCTAAAACTGGTTGTTTTTTTATATCATATAGCATTGTTCCACAATCATTATATTGTTTAGAAATATCTAAATTATATACTTTTTTTAAATATTCTATTAAAATTTTTTTTCCATATTTTCCTAAGTCACCAGTTAAAATTAAGTCATAATAGTCGGGGGTTCTTTTTAAACTTGTTAAATGTTCATATATGGTTTCTGCCGCTGCTGGTGCCATTACTGCTCCCATATGGTTTACATCTTTAGTTCCTTTATCAATAATTTTTCCTATGGTAGAGGACTCTATTTTTACTTTTGTTTTTTCGTTTGTTAGAAGAATTGCTGCTCCTCCTGTTGATGTAAATGTTGAAGTTTCTGGTTTAAGGGTTCCGTATTCGGTGGGATTTCGGTATTGTTTTTCTGCTGTCGCATTGTGGCTTACTGTTGATACAATACAATTTTTAGTTTTTTTTCCTTCGATAAAATTTGCAGCAATAATCATTCCTTCACTACTGGTGGCACAAGCGTTATAAATCCCTAAAAAAGGTATACTTAGTTCTCTTATAGCATAGTTACTTGATACAATTTGATTGGTTAAATCTCCTGAAATAATTAAGTCAATTTCACTTTCTTTTTTTCTGGCTTTTTTTAATAATATATTAATAGTATCTTTTAATAATTTTATTTCAGCTTTTTCCCAACTTTTTTCTCCAAAGTATAAATCTTTTGTATAGGTTTTATCAAAATAACTTTTTAAAGGACCGTTAGCTTCATATATTCCTGCATAAGTGGATGTTTCTTTGATAAATACATTTTTATAAGTTGTAGTCATTTTTATCCTCCTATAATTAATATTCTTAATATTCCAAATAAATAAACTGCTACTACACCATATAGTAATACTGATCCTGCTAATTTAAATATATTTGAGCCTATTCCTAATATTAATCCTTCGTTTTTATATTCTATTGCTGCTGATGTTATAGAATGAGCAAATCCTGTAATAGGAATAATTAATGCACTTTTTACTTTTGATACTAAAATATCAAATATTCCTAATGCAGTTAAGATAGATGCTACTATTATTAAAGTTAATATAACTAATATTCCTGATTCTTTTCTTGGTAAGTGTAAGAAAAACATATAAAGTTCTAGAAGTATTTCACTAAAAAGTCCAAGAAGTCCACCTACTAGGAATGCTATTAATCCATTTTTTGCCACTTTTGGTTTAGGAGTATACTTTTTAATAAATTCTTGATATTCTTGATTTTTCATATTTTCACCATTTATAATATGAACTCTTTATTTAAAATTATGTAAAAAAACAATGAAGTTTATTTTTCTTCATTGTCTATTCCTTTTACTAATGTTTCAAGATTAATTCCTAAAACATTTGCTATTTGAACTAAAGTATCTACTGAGAAATACTTTTTCCCGTTAGGAGCTTCGATTCTTCTTATAAACTCGTGTGAGTAATGTGCTCTATCGGCGAGTTCTGCTTGTGTAATCTTTGCTTCCTTGCGATATTTTTTGATATTTGCTGCAATAATTTCATAAATATCTTCATTTCTTCTATGCGTTGTCCCCATTTGTTCATCACCTAATTTTTATTCTCTCACAAAATCAAGTTTTTTTATGTAACCAATTCGGTTACATTTTTACCATTTCCTTATTTTATAAGGGTTTACAAAGGTTATTTTTTAACTTTTTTAGTATTTTTTTCTCATTTCTAGAGATTTGAACTTGATTTGTACCAAAAAATTTAGCTATTTCGCTTTGGGTTTTATCTTCAAAGTATCTTAAATTGATTAATTCATATTCTTCATTTGTTAATGATTTTAACCCTTCTTGTAAAGAAATGTTTTCAATATATTGTTCGCTATCTGAATAATGATCAGCGATTTTATCTAATAAGGTTAATTTTTTACCATCTTCCATAATTACTTCATCGAGACTTTTAACATTGTTTTGGCATTTGATAACATCGTTAATTATAGTTTCTTCTATTTCTAAGAAAAAAGAAAGCTCTTTAGTAGTTGGTTCTTTCATTAATTTTTGTGTCAATAAAGTTCTAGCTTCCAAGATTTTTTTATATAAACTATAATAATCTCTTGATACTTTAATAAGGTTTGACTTTTTAACATATGCTAATACTTCTCCTAAAATATATTTATACATATAAGTAGTTAATTTTACATTTTTATTTTTATCAAAACTTTTATATGCTTTCATTATGCCAATTATACTTACTTGATATAAATCATCGAATTCATAATATTTGGTATATTTATTAATGATAGAACAGATTAATCCTTTATTTTCTTTAATTAAATTAAGTAATATTGTATCATTCATAAAAACCCTTCTTGCTATTATCTAGATATTCCTTTTCTAAAGATAAGAAAATACGTCTAATTCTGTCTCAAGATTTGGAAGAAAATTTTGAAATAATCTACTTTTCTTTTGATCATAGATAATGAATAATTTTTTCTCTTTTCTAGTTTCTTTAAAATTAGTTATTTCTTTTATTTGATTTACTGAAATTGAATCTAATTTTTTTAGGTTAAATACTATTTTTTTAATTCCTAATTCGTCAATTATATTTAATATTTCTTTTATTTTTCTTTCATTATCGTTCCTCCCTATTATTCTTACAAAAAATACTCCTTTTCGATATTCTGTACTAATTTTTAACATGTAATTCACCCTTTGCTATTTTAATTTATCATATAAATATTGTTGAAGAAAGTAATTCGACAATACTAGTTATTTTTTTTAATATCTATTATTTGACAAATAATTCTCTTCTAATTATATTATTCTTTGTTGATATAGAAAAATCCTTCTTTTTTTAATAAATATGAAAAAAGAAGTAACGATAATTACTTCTAATGAAATTTATTGTAGAATAAATAATTTTAGGGCTAAGTTTTTGTCCATTATTCCTAATTTTATGTCGTGGTCAATTTTGGCTAATTTTTTAATGTTTTCTAAGATCATACTTTCAGAATAAGAATAGATTTTTTTAATGCTATATTTTACTCTGTATGGGTTTACTTCTAAAATTTTTGCAATTTCTGTTTCTGATTTATTTTTGTTTAATAATCTTTTTACTTGAAATAAAAAATGAAATTGATTAGCTAATAAAAGAATTATTTGTATTTCATCATAGTTGACATTTAGAAAACTTTCTAGTAAATCTAATGCTTTTTTAGTATTTTTTAAGATAATAGCATCAGTTAGAGAAAATATTTCTTCTTCTAGTGTTTTTGTTGTTGTTTTTGTAATATCTTCGTTGGTAATTTTTTTTGTTTTTAATGTATACATTTTTAATTTATCTAGTTCATTATCAATATTATTTAAATTTGTTCCTACTCTTTCTAGAAAAAAGTTTATGTCATCTATTTTATAATTATCTTCTTTTAATTTATCATTAATATATTTTGTTAAAAATGATTTATCTGCTTTATTTGCTTCTATTACTTTGTGACTTGCTAATAATTTATTTATTTTTTTTCTAGAATCTAATTTTTCAGCATTACAGATAAAAATTAAATAACTATCAGAATTATAATGTTCTATATAGTGTTCTAATTTTTCTAGATTGTCGATTGTTTTATTGGCTCCTAAGAAGAAGCTGTCTTCTAAAATGATGATTTTTTTCTTATTAAATAGATCTACAGTTGATGCATCTTCTACTACATCTTCTATTAATGTATTTGACATATCATATTTTATTAAATCTGCATCTTTTAAAGAGTTTATAATTTTTTTTATTTCATTTTTTATTAGGCCTTTATTTATTCCGTATATTACATAAAAATTTTCCATATTATTGTCCTAATCTTTCTTGACATGAGTAGCCATCTGCTTTCTCTCTTGATAATGCTTCTTCGTAATTTGTTGGCTTGTTATAGCTGGAATCTACTATTGTTTTTAAATTTGTTTTAAATATATTATTTTCTTCATCTTGAGAAAATGAACTATTTTTTTCATCTTCTTCTATATATTTGTTAAAAGTTCCGTTTTGGATAAAATCTTGGTAAGAGTCTTTAGATGAAAATTGGTATTCTTTTGTTCTTTCAATATATTCTAGGTTTTCTTGGAGAGAAAAATGATAAGTATTTTCTTCTTTTATTTTTGCATCTAGAGTATTGCTTTGATATTCTTTAGTACAAATAAATGTTTTAATGCTATCTTTTACTTCAGTTGTCTTATCGTTATTTTTTGTCATGAAGAAATAAATACTTCCGCCTATTAAAATAATTAATAAAAGAAAAGTTATTTTGTGAAAAATTTTTTTCTTAGGCTTTATACTTTGGTTTTCTATTTCTTCCTTTTTGGGTTTAGGTATAGTTAAATTAATTAAGCTTTTTAAAACATCTTCTTTTACTTCTATTTTATTTGAACCAATAATTTCTATTTCTTCAATTGAGTCTAAAGAAATAAATTCAAAATCTTTAGTTGGTTCTTGGTTTATTATTTTGAAGATATATTCTTTAACTATTTCTTCTTCTTCTTTTTTTGTGGTTGCTAATGATAGTATTGAATTATTCTTGATATAACTACTTCCATAAGAAATATAATTATATGTTGGATTTGGATCTGAATAAATGATATATAGATTATTGTTCTTAGTATATTTAAAAACTCCGTATACATTAACATATCTATCGGTTGCTCCAAAAGTTAAATTATATTCTACTACTTTTAATACTTTTCCGTTCATTTTACACCTTCCATTCTTATGATATTATAGCAAAAAAAAGAAGTTCTTACAACTTTTATAAACTTCTTTTGAACATTTTTTCTAATTCATAAATTGTAAATTCGATAATTGTTGGTCTACCATGTGGACAATTAAAAGGGTTGTTACAGTTTCTTAATTGAGAGATAATACTTTCCATATCTTCTCTTGTTATTCTAGTATTTGCTTTTATACTTGCTTTACATGCTATAGTAGCGGCTAAGTGATCTCTAAATTTAGCTAAATCAAAGTGATTTTCTTCTTTAATAATTTGTTCCATAATATTTTTTAATATTCCCTCTGTATTATTTTTAGGAAACCATGTAGGATGAGAAGTAACTCGAAATGAACTTGTGCCAAACTCTTCTATTTCGATATTTAATTCTTCTAAGATATGAATATTTTTTTTGATTATTAAAAATTCGTTCATGGGTAATTCTATTACAATAGGAATTAGTGTATTGATGGAATTTTTACTTGGATGAGAAAGTAAATAGGAATATTTTTCATAGTTAATTCGTTCTTGAGCCGCGTGTTGATCTATTAAATATACTCCTTTTTCATTTTCACAGATAATATAAGTTCCTAATGCTAATCCAATGGGATATAATTCAGGAAGTTTATCTTTATCTGATTGGACTTCTTCTATATAAGTATTATTTTCTACATTAGTTAATTCTTCTAATTCTTCATTTTCTATTTCTTTAAAGTTAATAAGATTAGATAGTCTATTTTTGTAATCATCATCTATGTTATCTTCTTTTACTAAATTTCTTTCCAAGTTTAGAGATAAATTTTGATATTTTGAAGGGCTTTCTTCTTTTGCTGTTTCTATTTTTGGGATAAGTAATTTTCTTTGAATAGTTGTAATAATCATATTGTGAATTAATTCTTTTAAGTCTTCGAAGTTTCCGAATTTGATATCTAATTTAGAAGGATGGACATTTACATCAATTAAAGATGGATCTGTTTTAATGATTAAGACTGTTATAGGATATCTGGTATCTTCTTTGAAACTGCTGTAAGAATCATTTATTGTTTTATTTAAGGCGGCGTTTTTAATTACTCGGCCATTTACAATAGTTGTCATATAATTTCTACTAGCACGATTAATTTCTGGCATAGAGATATATCCTTCTATACTGTAATCTTCGTTTGCTGCTTTAATAGAGAGCATTTTTTTTGTAATGTCTAATCCATAAATTGCTTTAATTACTTTTAGTAAATTTCCTGATCCATCTGTATTTAATAGTTCTTTTTCATCATTGATTAATAAAAATTTTACTTTATTGTAAGATAAGGCCATTTTGTTTACATAATCCGTGATTGCAGCTAGTTCTGAGTAAATACTTGATAAATGTTTTAATCTTGCTGGTGTGTTATAAAATAAGTTACTTACTGTAATACTAGTTCCTGTTCTTTCTTCAGCTTTAGTATTTTCTAAAAGTTGTCCACCTTTAATGTGAATTAGTGTTCCTTGTTCATCTTGACAAGTTTTTAATATTACTTCACTAACTGAAGCGATTGATGGTAAGGCTTCACCTCTAAATCCTAATGATGAGATATGAAATAGGTCATCTGCATCATATAATTTGCTTGTAGCGTGTCGTTGGAAGGCTAGTAAGGCATCTGTACTACTCATTCCTATTCCATTATCAATTATCTTAATTTCACGAATTCCAGCTTCTTTTAATTCTATTTTAATTTCCGTTGCTTTAGCATCAATGGCATTTTCTACTAATTCTTTTACGATAGAAACACATTTTTCTACTACTTCTCCTGCTGCTATTTTATTTGCAAGGAGTTCAGACATTACTTTTATTTTATTCAAAATACTTCACTCTTTCTTTTTTTTCTATGTTAATTATATCAAATTAAGGGTTGTTTCTCAAGAAAAAAGACAAGTAATTTTAACTGTATTACTTATCTTTTTCAACTTTTTCTGTTTTTAAACTTTCACTTAGGGTTACTCCTAATGAAGCAATATTTTGTAAATCTGATGGAATAATAATTTTAGTTGCTTTTCCATCTGCTACTTTTCCTAATGCATCTAAACTTTTTAGTGCAATTACTGATTTATCAGCTTTTGCTTCTTTTAGTAATTTTATTCCTTCTGCTTCTGCTTGTCTTAATTTTAATAGAGCTTCTGCTTCTCCTTCAGCCATTTTGATTTTTGATTGTTTATTTGCTTCTGCTCTTAATATTGCACTTTCTTTTTCTCCTTCTGCAATTAGGACACTAGACTTTTTCTCTCCTTCTGCTTGAAGAATTTTTTCTCTTCTTTCTCTTTCTGCACGCATTTGTTTTTCCATGGCTTCTTGGATATCTCTTGGTGGTATAATATTTTTTACTTCTACACGATTAACTTTAATTCCCCATGGATCAGTTGCTTCATCTAAGATTGCTCTCATCTTTGTATTAATAATATCTCTTGATGTTAGGGTTTGATCTAATTCTAGTTCTCCAATTAGATTTCTAAGTGTTGTTGCTGTTAGATTTTCAATTGCACTAATTGGATTTTCTACTCCATAAGTATATAATTTTGCATCAGTAATTTGAAAATAAACTACTGTATCAATTTGCATAGTTACATTATCTTTAGTAATTACTGGTTGTGGTGCAAAATCTTTTACGATTTCTTTTAATGTTACTGCTCCTGCTACTCTGTCAATAAAGGGAATTAGAAAGTGTAATCCATTTCCCCATGTTTGGTAATAAGAACCAATTCTTTCTACAACATAACTTTTTGCTTGTGGAACAATTTTTATACAAGGTATGATAAAAATAGCAACAAGCACTAATATAATAATAAATATAGACATCTTTTTACTCCTCCCACTCTTCTACCTCTAATTTAACCCCTTTAATTTTAAGTACTTTTACTGTACTTCCTTTTGGTAAGTTTTTATTGGAGATAGCAGACCATCTTTTCCCATCTACTTTTACTTCTCCAATATCCATTTTTTTGATTTCTTCAGTTACTATTCCTTTCATTCCAATAATTCTATCTAAATTGGTTTTTTCTTTGTTTTTTAATAATCTCTTTTCCATATTTTTTTTGGTTAATATCATTAAGATAACTCCTCCTATGACAAAGATACCAAATTGAAGAACAAAATTATCGGTAAAGAATGAAATAATTAAGGAACATAATCCACTGATAACAAACCAAATACTTACCAAATTAATTGTTATAGCCTCTAATATTCCTAAAAAAGTAACTAGTACTAACCAAAAATAAAACATACTTCCCTCCTAACAATTTTATTTTATCATAAAATTTAATTTTAGTTATTAGTTTTTGATAATTTTTTGATTATATTCATATCAATTTCTTTTAATTCTTGTAAAATTGCTTGATTGGGAGGAAGGTGTTTAAAATAAATGTCTTTATTTCCATAATAATCTTCAAATTCATTAATATTGTTAATTATTTCCCAATTTGCCTTCTCTGCTATTCCATTAGCATCATAGATTTGGTTTTGGTAAAGAAAAGCAATATGATTTTTTTGACTGTTGATTACATATTGACCTTCTGGATAATAACTTTTTAATACTTTAGCTAATTCTAAGCACCCACCATTTAAAAAATAATATTTTGCTGATACTGGTGATAAATATTGATAGAATTCATCATTAACTAAATCTAGAATAAATTTTATAAAATACTCCATAATGCTCCCTTTCTTTTTATTTTACGATTGAGCCAATTTTTTCGCCTGTTAAGGCTTTTTTTAAATTTTCTAGTTTATTAATATTAAAGACTTGAATAGGTAAATTATTTTCTAAGCAAAGTGAAACTGCTGTTAAATCCATTACTTTTAATTTTCTCTTCATTACTTCTAGGTGACTAATTTCTTTTATTATTTCGTAGTCATTATATTTTCTTGGATCTTTATCATAAATATAATCTACATTGGTTGCTTTTATTAATATATCTGCCTTTACTTCTGCTGCTCGAAGAGCGGCTGCTGTATCTGTTGAAAAAAATGGTGAACCTGTTCCTGCACCAAAGATTATTACACGTTTTTTTTCTAAATGTTTTAGGGCACGTGAACGAACAAATAATTCTGATATTTGCTTCATTTCAATACTAGTTTGTACTCTAGATTCTACTCCTACTTGAAGAAGGGCATCATTTAGAGCAAGGGCATTCATGGTAGTTGCTAACATTCCAATATAGTCTGCTGTTACAGAGTCCATTTGATTATTGCTTCTTCCTCTCCAAAAGTTTCCTCCTCCTACTACAATGGCTAGTTCAATGTTAGTGTCGCTTAGTACTTCTTTGATTATTTCTGCTATTTCTAATAGTTTATGATAATTAATTCCTGTTCCGTTGTCTTTAGCAAGAGATTCTCCACTTAATTTTAATAATATTCTTTTATTTTTCATCTTTCTCCTCCAATTTTTTTAAGATAAAGTATTTACAATCTACTGCACAGTTTTCTTTTAGATAAGTCTCTAAATTATTATAATTATTTATTGCTTTTACTTTTTTATTTTTTTGATCATAAAAACCTTTTAGTCTAAGTTTGTTATAAGCAATATCTCCTACTATGTAATCATATGGTTCAAAATAAGAGGTATATCTTTCTTTAAATATTTCTTCTTGAAAAGCTTCTTTATGATTTTTTATTAATTCATAACTATTTTTATCAATTATAATTTTTAACATTTTATTTCTCCTTTTTAATAAAATATATTTATATTTGGGTGTATTATATCATAATGATGAAAAAGAAAATACCCCTAAAAAGATATTTTCCTATTTTTAAGATACTCCAATACCGTAAGTTATTACAAAATAAGTAATTACCCCACCTACTATAAAAATCATTAAAAATAATAAAATGATTTTTAAAATTCCACCTTTTTTATTTAAATCTGAAAAGTCATCATCTACTTGCATAAAATCTTTTTTAGAAAATTCATAAGAACTGGTAAAGAAATCATCGTTTACTGGAGCGACAGAAGGCTTTATAATATCAATATCGCTATTATCTTTTATTTGGTTGATTTGTTCTGTTTCTTCTTTAATTGGCTTAGTAACAATAGTATTTTCTGTTGGTTTTAAATCAGAAAATAAGTCTAGTGATAAGTCTGAATCTTGTTCTTGGTTATTCTCTTCTAGAGATAAGTTTTGATATTTTAACTCTCTAGTCATAGATAAATCATTTTCTATTTTTTTAAATTGTTCTTCTGGTTGTTGTTCTTCTTTAGTATTTAAATTGACAATTTTTTCATCATTTTGGTAACTTTGATAGTTTTTGCTAGCTTTTTTTAATTCTTCTAAAGATAATTCTGTACTTTGAAGAGTATTTAAAATTTGTTTATTAACTTTAGGTATTGATTGGGTAGTTTCTTTTAATTTATCATTTTCATATTTGGCTTTTTCTAAAATTTTATTAATATCATAAACTTTTTGTTCATCAATATTTCTTTTTCTTTGTTCTAAAATATTTAGATTTTCTTTAATTGTATTACTTTTGGATTTTTGTCCTGATAATACTAATTCTTTTAATTTTGCCATATCTATTTCATCTGTATTATCTTCTAATGGTAAATTTTCTAGGTCATTATATTTTCCGTAAACTTCTTTATATAATCTTTTATTTCTACTACTTCTTGTGGAAGTGCTGTTGATGTTGTTTTCAGTGTAGTATCTATTGCTTCTACTATCCATATTGCCACCTCTTACTCTTCTTTATCATATCATACTTTTAATAAAATTAAAATATTTTTATTGCTTTTTCTAAAATTAATTGCTATGATAAATTAGAAAAGGAGGAAATGAAAATGTGTGTTAAACTTGATAGTGAAAAATGTATTGGTTGTGGAAGTTGTGTTTCTTTAACTGATCAAAAAATCTTTGATTTTGATGATGAAGGTAAGGCTTATGTTGTTTCAGAAAATATTGCTGATGAAGATATGGATGCTGTAAAAAGTGCTATTGATTATTGTCCAACTTCTGCAATTTATTTTGAATCAGAAAATAAATAAATGTAAAATACTTATAAAGATTTTTGTTTAGATAATTTTTTGAATTGCTTAGTTCAATTCTTTTTTTTTGTAAATTAAAAAGAACTTTTCTTTATTCTAATTATGAATTTTAGAAAAAGTTCTTTTTTAGTATTTTTTATTTATGGAACTTTGTCATATCCTTTTCCACCCCAAGGATTACATCTAAGAATTCTTTTGATTGCTAAATACCAGCCTTTAAGAAATCCATATTTTTCTAAAGCTTCTAGTGCATAATTAGAACATGTTGGATAAAATCTACAATTATTGTGCCATGGACCTGGAATTTTTTGATAAGTTCTAATTAAGTAACATGATATTTTTTTTAACATTGATTTGCCTTATTTATAATTTCTTTAGAAAAATTTCCATTTTCAAAAATTACTATTTCTTGATTTTTATCTGTTATTGCAGTAATTGATAAATCTGATGTTCCTATCATGAAATCTACATGAATTTTAGAGGAATTGATTCCATGATTAATTAGTTCTTCTTCTTTCATTTTTAGCCCATTCTTCAAACATTCTGCAAAACCTGCTCCTAATGCTAAATGACAGCTTGCATTTTCGTCAATTAAGGTTGTTCCAAATGTAATATTTAAATTAGAAATTGGACTATCGTATTCTACTAAAGCACATTCACCTAAATAGCAACTATTTTCATCTCCTTCAATAATTGCTTTTAAAATTTCTTTTCCTATTTTGGCATCATAATCTACTGCTCTTCCTTCGACAAATTTAATCCAAAAATTATCTACTTTTTTACCGTTGTAATATAATGGTTTGGAATTATAAACAATTCCTTCAGTTTTTTTATAGTCTGGACTTGTAAATACTTCGTATGATGGCATATTTACAATTACTTTTTGATCTTTTGCACTAGAGAATTGGTAGTTTTTAGGTAAATATATATCTAGAGATGTTCCTAATGAATTTTGATAATGTAATTTTGTTAATTTTAGTTTATTTAAAGTGGTTATTAAATTTTGAGTTTTTTTTAAGTGATTATCCCAGCAATCTAGAGGGTTATCTTTATCTAACATACAAGTTTTAAAAATTGCTTGTTTTAGTTTTTCTTCACTGTTTTCTTTATTAAATATATGCTTTGCCCATTCTTTTCCTGGATATGCTGCTATACACCAAGATAGTGTACAATTTTCTACCATCTTACGGTAAAGTGGTCTTGTTTCTCTTTTTCTTTTGGCAGCTAGGGCAATTAAGTCATCTGGTATATCTTCCATTAGGTTAGGATATTCTGTTTCTATAATGAGAAAACTAGCAAATTTATTAGCGTATTTATCCCAAATGCTGCTATTAAAGTATTCACTTTCTAAAATGCTTTTTTCTGTGCTTTCTTTTAATAAAGCATGAGTCTTATAAATATCTTCGCAATCTAGATATATTTCTAATATTCCTTTTTCTTTTGCCTTTTTTATTAATTTTTGAATAAAGTTATCAATTTCTTTTTGATAATGAATAAAAAGGATTTTACTTTCTTTATCAATACATTTTTCTAATAATAGTTCTATATATTTTTCTTCCATGTTATCACCATCATTATTTTATCATACTTTTTTTATTTAGGATATAACTTGTGTTAAGGTTGTATCTTTATCTTTATAAAGAGTTAACATTTCTAATACTATTTTTTTTATTTCATCTAAGTTTTTTGTAGATTCTATTTTTTTATCATATTCTTTTATCTTATTGTTTAAAGTTTTGTCTTTAGAATAATATTCAGTTACTAAAACTTCATCTTGATAAGTATTTTTTATTTTTTCTATATTTTTCTTATTTTCTGTTAAACCTATAATAGATTTGAATAAGCCATCTTGGTCTTTGTAATATATGTAATTACTAATAGAAGTGTTATGAATCATATTATCATATGATTTATATGCTCCTGCTTGAATTAAATATATTTTTTCTCCTATTAAGTCCGTTTCTAGTTCTTTATCATATATTTGATATATTAATTTGCCACATATTGCTCCACATATTATAGATAAAAAAATAGGAGTTACTACTTTTTTTATTTTTTTTAACATTTTTATCACCAAATAAAGTATACTTCTATTTTTATAATTATTTTGTCGATTTATATATTTTTAACATTATATTAAAATTTTATTTAGTTTGTTATTGTTTTTTTATAAAAAGGTTAATGCTATAGTCATCATTTGTATACATTGATTCTAATTTAATTTTAATTGTTGCAATATTAGGATTACTTGATTTGTCTATTTCAATTCCCTTAAATAATAAAGATTTTTGTAATTTTTTTTGGTAATAAGAAACATCAGTGGTATCGAAATTATTATTATCAAGTTTTCCGTAAGTTATTGTGATTTGTTGATTTTGTGAAATATCTGTTGAGGGGGAAGTTATTTTAATTTTTCTTTTTTCTTCTGATGTTCCAAAATTAGATGTTAAAATTACTTCACTAGTTCCATTGTTTTCGATACCAGTAATAATTTGGTTATCTAAGTCATTCATTATATTTTTAGTAATTGCTATTTTATCTGAAGAATAACTAATGGATTGATAGATGTCTTCGTTTTTATTTTTAAATTGATAAGTAAGATTTAATAGGTATAAAGCAATGCTCATTGCTAATACTGATGATATAACAATTTCTACTAACATATATCCTTTTTTGTTTAATTTCATTTTATCACCCTATTCGATTGGAATGCTAGCATAGTAATTTTTTCCATTTTTTTCGATTTCTGTTATTACTAGGTATGTATAATTATTAGAACTTGTTCCAATGTTTGCATCTTTAATATTATAGTAATTTATTATATAATCTATATAATCTTTAAATGTTTCGTTATAGTTCGTAAAAATTTCGTTATATTCTTTGGAAGTTTCGTTAGTTGGATCTTTTTTTGGAGGTTTTAAAACATTTTCATCATAGTATGTAAATACCATATTTTGTATATTATATAATTTTTTTAAAGTAGTACAAAAATCATCATTTAATTGACATGTTTCAGATTTTATTAATTCTATAGTTTCTTTATTTTCGTGATTGTTTAGAAAATTATTTAAATCATTTTCTAATAAATTATTAATCATTTCTTTTGTTGCATAAAATGCATCAATATCATGATATACTTCTCTTTCTTTATATTTTGAAAAAAGAGAATTAAAACTAGAATAAAACAATATCATTCCTGTTAAAATCACTGTTGAAGTGATAATTACTTCTACTAACATGAATCCTTTATTATTTTTAGACATCTTTGTTTCACTACTCCTTGCTATTTTTATAAAACTATTATATAATAATTATAGTTTAAAGTAAAGAATAAAAAGGGAATGGGATTTATGGCAGAAATTAATAAAGAAGATTTATCTACTGCTTCTAGTGTTGGAGCAACTAATTTTAATGATTTAGCTACAAAAAAAGTAATTAATTTTGAAACAACTCCAATTGTCGATATTGTAAATTATATCTTAGTAACTGCTTCTAAAAAGAATGCTAGTGATATTCATTTTGATCCAGCCGATAATCATATGAAAGTTAGGTTTCGTATTGATGGTAAGTTAGATACATTTATTATTGTTCCTAATACTGCTAAACAAAATTTAATTGCTAGATTGAAAATCATGGCAGGAATGAATATTACTGAAACTAGGCTTCCACAAGATGGAGCTATTCGTACAGTTATTGAAGGTCTTAGTTTAGATATGCGTGTTTCTTCCCTACCAACTAAACGTGGCGAGAAAATTGTTATTCGTATTATGGATTATTCAATGAGTTTAAAAGGTTTGGAATCTTTATGTTTTAATGATATTAATTATAAAAAAATACTGAAAATGATTAGTGAACCTAATGGAATAATTTTGGTAACTGGGGCTACTGGTAGTGGTAAATCAACTACAGTTTATTCACTTCTTCAAAGATTAAATACCGAGGATACTAATTTAATTACAGTTGAGGATCCTGTTGAGATGGAAATTGAGGGAATGAATCAGGTTCAAGTTAATAGTGAAATAGGTCTTACTTTTGCTACAGTATTAAGAAGTATTTTAAGACAAGATCCTAATGTTATTATGATTGGAGAGATTCGTGATAGTGAAACTGCTCAAATTGCTGTTCGTGCTTCTATTACTGGACACTTGGTTTTATCTACTATTCACACCAATAATAGTCTTTCTACTATTGAACGATTATTGGATATGGATGTTGAAAGATATTTACTTGCTAGTGCTTTAGAAGGTATTATTTCTCAAAAATTAGCTAGAAAACTTTGTGATAAATGTAAAAGACTAAGACCTGCAAATAATTATGAAAAAAACTTATTTAGAACTGTTTTAGGATTAGAAGTTAATAAAGTATATGAACCTGTTGGATGTCCAGAATGTAATTTTGGTTATAAAGGGAGAGTTGCTTTACATGAAGTTCTTCTAATTAATCAAGATATAAGAGATGCTATCAGTAATAATGTTTCTAAGGAAGATTTGAGAAAATTAGTTTATAGCAAAGATGTTATTACTATGGTACAAGATGGTTTTTATAAAGTTTTAGCGGGTTTTACAACTATTACAGAAGTTTTAAAACTAATTGATTTAGATGATGAGATTGAAGAAAAAAATCAAAAATAACATAGGGATTAACTATTTCCTATGTTATTTTCTATACAAATAGAAGATGTTTTTCACTTCTTCCTCTTTTTGAATTTAATTCTTGTTTTTGAACAGGAGTGTATAAAATCGTTTCTTTTTTTATTAAACTATTTTTTACATCTATTAATCTTTGATTCTTAGAGCCTCTAAATATTACATCATAACTTTTTTGCTGATAAATAAATTTACCATCTACTAAGATATCAATTTGTTTTAAAAAAGTTAATATATTTTGGTTCATTTTGCTTTTTTCTAATAATTCTTCAAACGTATATCCAGTATAACACCATACATTCAAATCTTTTTGATGGCAATATTTTGCTAAGACAGAGCATTCTAATGACTGTTCCATTGGGTCGCCTCCGGAGAATGTTATCCCATCTTGTCCTTCTAAAGTATCTATTTTCTTTTTTATATCTTCAATATCAACAAGAAACCCATTCTTATAAGAGTGGGTTTCTGGATTATGGCAATAAGGACAATGATGAGGACATCCTTGAGTCCAAATAACGGTGCGGATACCTTCTCCATCTACAATGCTGTCCCTTTGTATTTCAGCAGTTGCTAATCTTATTTTCATAATTATTTTGTTGCTTCTAAAATTCCTTCTGTGCCATGTTTTACACGATCGCGTTCTTCAGCTCTTTTTCCATTATTGAATCTATCTACTGTTCCAACTAGATATCCTGTAATTCTTCTAATTCTTTCAAAACCAATTCCTTCTCCAATAGTTTTAACTTCTTTTTCTTCTGCTTTCATAAAATAATTCCTTCTTTCTTTTTTTTGTTAACAACATGCATTTTTCTTAAAGTCATTTACTTTTTCAACACTAACCCCTTCTCCAGCTTTACGTCCACATCCTGGACAAACATCTCCAATAATTCCCACATAACCGCATACTGGATCTCTATCAACTGGATGGTTAATTGCTGCATATCCCATATTATTTTCTTTCATTATACGCACAATTTTTTCAAAAGCATCTAAATTCTTAGTTGTATCTCCATCTAATTCTATATAACTAATATGTCCTGCATTTGTAAGAGCATGATATGGAGCTTCTTTTTTGATTTTGTTAATAATAGAAATATTATAATACACTGGTACATGGAATGAATTTGTATAGTATTCTCTATCAGTAACTCCTTTTATTTTTCCATAAATTACTTTGTCAATGTTTATAAATCTACCACTTAGTCCTTCTGCTGGAGTTGCTAAACAAGTGAAATTCAAATTGTATTTTTCAGAATATTCATCGCATTTTTTTCTCATAAATCCAATGATCTTTAACCCTAATTCTTGTGCTTCTTCACTTTCCCCGTGATGTTTACCTATTAGTGCTTTTAAACATTCTGCTAAACCGATAAAACCAATACTTAAAGTTCCATGCTTTAACACTTTTCTTAAGCGATCAGTTGGTTTTAACTTTTCTGAGTCAATCCATACACCTTGTTCTAATAAAAATGGGAAATTATATAATCTTTTATTACATTGAATTTCAAATCTCTCTAGTAATTGTTCACAAACTAAATCCATTAATTCTCCTAACTCTTTATAGAAGCCATCCAAGTCTGTTTTTTCGTTTGTAACAATTCCATGTTTAATACCTAATCTAGGTAAATTTATTGAAGTAAAGGATAGGTTACCTCTTCCTGGTGTAATTGCTTTGTTAGGATCTACTACGTTTCCAATTACTCTTGTTCTACATCCCATATAACATACTTCTGTATTATAATCCCCTTTATAATATTGAGCATTAAATGGCGAATCCATAAATGAAAAATTAGGAAATAGTCTTTTGGCAGATACTTTACATGATAATTTAAATAAATCATAGTTAGGGTCACCTGGATTATAATTAATTCCTTCTTTAATTTTAAAAATTGAAATTGGGAAAATAGGTGTTTCGTTTTTACCTAATCCTGCATCAACAGATAATAAATAATTTTTCATTACCATTCTTCCTTCTGCTGATGTATCTGTTCCAAAATTAATTGAAGAAAATGGTACTTGTGCTCCTGCTCTAGAATGCATTGTATTTAAATTATGTACAAATGCTTCCATTGCTTGATAAGTAGCTCTATCTGTTTTTGCAATAGCGGTATCATATGCTTTTTCAAAGATTCTTCTAACTTCTTTACTTTCTTTATAGAAATTTTCAAAAATTCCAACATCTACTGTAATAGAATTTAATTTATCTATTGCTTGAACTAATTTGTCCATATTTATGAAACTGATAAAATCAGTAAAATCAAGTAGTTCATATAATGCTTGTTTATATTCTTTTTTAAAAGTTTTTAATACACCAGGTGCCATATAGAAGTCAAATGCTGGAATACTTTGGCCACCATGTTGATCATTTTGATTAGATTGTACTGCTATTGCTGCCAATGCACTATAAGCGTTAATTGATTGTGGTTCTCTTAAATGTCCATGACCTGTAGAAAAACCATTTTTAAATAACTTATTTAAATCAATTTGCATACAAGTGGTAGTTCCCATTGCTAAGAAATCCATATCATGAATATGAATATCCCCATTTTCATGTGCTTCAGCAAATTTCTTTTTCATTAAATATGCCTTTGCAAATTCTTTTGATACTGTCGAACCATATTGAAGCATTGTTCCCATAGCACTGTTACCATCAATATTAGCATTTTCTCTTTTAGCATCTTCTTCAAATGCCGATTTTAATCCTAGTCCTTCTAATGATTTTAGAAATTTATGCATTTTCTTTTCATCAGAAAACAATTTTCTTGATTTATCTCTTCTTTCACGATAATCAGAGAATGCTTCGTATACATCTTCATATTTGTTTTTTTTCAGCATTTCTTCAATTAAATCTTGGATTTCTTCTATTTTTATTTTTTCAGCATCTTTATATTTTTTACAAATTTCTTTAATGACGCTTTGATACACTTTCTGAACATCTTTAGCACTATATTTTGATTCTTCTTCTTCATGTACTGTTCCATCAAATCCTTTTTTTATTGCAATTGCAACCTTTGTAGTATCAAACGAAACTTTTTTTCCATTTCTTTTTACTACTTTTAGGTTGGCTATTATATCTTCATTTATTGTCATTTACTTCACTCCTTATTTCTTATCACAAATTCATTATACATTTATCTGTGTTGTTTTGTCAACATAAAAAACGAACATTTTGTATTTTTTTATTTTTTTGTATTTTTTTATTTTTTGTTATTGTTATTTTTTTGATTTTTTATTTTTTTGATTTTAATATTTTGTTTCTTATTTTCTATAAATCCTTTATTTTATTGACTTTTTATTTATTTTTTTAGTTTTTGTATTCTAAAAAAAGTTGTATTTTTTCGCTTTTTTGTTTTTTCTTATTTCTTTATTTTTTTATTTTTAACTTTTTTGAATAGCACTCTTTTTACTACTGTTCGTATTTTTTTATACTCTTTATAGTTAATTTTTTTGATAAAATATTGATTTATATATCTTAAGTTAGTTACCCTATTATTTAGTAGTGTTTGTATTTGTTTTTTTTTAATTCTACTTAAAAATGAAGAAATCATTTCTTCTATTTTGAGTTTTATCCATAAAAAAAAGAAAATGTTTTTTATGAATCTAGATTTTCTATTTTATAAAATTCTTGATTATCAACAAGTAACATCACTGTTTTAACATTATAATTATCTTTCATAGAAAGACCTAATGTGTAAATTACCTCTTCTAAAATATGGTTATTATTATTGCTAAGAATAGCATTATTAAAATTTAATTTTAATTGTTCTTCTTCTAAAGAATAATCTTTTAATACTACATTAGCATCTAAATAACTCATTAAATTTGTTTCGGATATTGGTGAGGTTGATAATTCATCTATAATAATTTTAATTTTATCATTTCCTTTATTATTAATATATTTAGTTATTGGTACATAATACTTATAATCATTTTGTTGACAGACATAGTAAACCGTATATGATTCAATAGAAGATGTTTTAGTTAAATCATATTTTTTATTTATTCCATACTTTTTATCTTGAGGAAAAGTAATATTTTTTTTACTATGTGGGAGATTTTCTAGAGTTTTTCCTTCTACTTGAATTATAATTTTGTCGATTCCATCAATACTAGTGGAGGAATATATAATAGATTCTATCATTTTTTCCTCTAATGAAGCATTGATATTTAATAATTCTTTTGAAAAATTTATAGTAAGTACTTTATTTTCTAAATTTAAATCTAATATTTCTGTTCCAGGCGGTATGATTGCTCGAAAACCATCAGGAATAATGTAACTTTTTTCTCCATCTATAATTAATGCTTTTATTACATCTAATGCTATTTCTTTTGTATCTAAATTTTCGCTTTTAATGGTAGTTCTTGCTATATAACCATTTCTATCTAATAAGTAAATAACTTCTTTTTTGTTATTATATTCATATTCTAAACTTGTATTTTTTATTTTATAAGATATTTTTTCATTATTAGGCATTATATACAAAAGAAAAAGAGAAAGTAATGCTAATGATGTTATCATAATTTTTCTTGTATAAATTTTTTTTAACATACTATCACCTAATAATATATATGAATTAACAAAAAGAAAAATACTTATCTAAAAAAATATTACTTTAAGTATTTTTCTAAATAAGTATTATTTTATAATTTTATACTTCCTAATCGTATTAATTCTACAACAGCTTGGGCCCGACCTTTTACTCCTAATTTTTGCATAGCATTTGAAATGTGATTTCTTACTGTTTTCTCACTTATTCCTAGCACATTTCCAATTTCTTTTGTTGTTTTATTTTCTACTAATAAGAAAAAAACTTCTTCTTCTCTTTTGGTTAATATTTTTTTCATATCAATTCCTCACTTCCCAAGGGTGGGATACAATCAATAGTATTGTATGTGAAGAATTAATTTAGGTTCATAATTTATGATTGAAATTGTACTGAAATATACATTTTTTTATTAAATTCTTCTTGAACAGTTCGCATAATATTATTTGCTAATGATTTTGAGTTTTCACATTTATCTACAACTATTTTTATGGAATTATCTTCAATCTTAGCAAATGTTTCACATTTGTATGTAGATTTTAGTTTTTTCTCAATTGACTCTTCTGTTCCACTATTTGCTTGAATTGTTTTAATTTTTTCATAAATTGTATTTTTTTCCTGTGAAGTAGTGTCTTTATTAGTTAATTTATCTTGTAGTTCTTCTAATGTATCATTTGTTTTTGAAGTATTTTCTACCTTTAATGCTGAAATAGCATCGCTTTCTTCTATTGAAGCATTTACATTATCTTTTTTATCTAAATTTGTTTGAGCGTTAGTAGATGCTGCTAATAAATCATTTGGCATAGTGACATAATAAATACTAAGTACTAATACTAAACTAAATAATGTTAAAAACCATAAATTTTTCTTATTCATCATATATTTTCCCCTTTTCTAGTTAAATATATGTTCTTTTTAGGAATAAATACCTAATAATTTTTCTTGATTATCTTTATCTAGCTTTTCAACTTTCCACTGATTATTTTCGTCTTGTTCTACTTTAAATTGGATAGTATAAGTTGTTTTCTTTTTTACTTTTTTTAAATTTTCTAGTAATTTTTTAGAGTAATTTAAATCTTTTTCTTCTTCTAATTTTCTTTTTTCTTTACCATAATCTAAAACAGTAATTTCTACTAATACGTTTGCTTTAGTACCATTAATTTCTTCTCTTTTTATCGAATAGCATAAATTTCTATATTGTTTTTTGACTATTTTTTGATACTCTTTTTTATCATTTTCTGTCAAATATTTTTTATCAATTAAAAGAGATTCATTAAGATCGATACTTTTATCTAGTTGTTGATATTTAGATAAATATTCTTCTACTCTAGATGTTGGTGTATTAGCTAAATTACAACCTGTTAAAAAGAATATAAAAATTACTATTATTAATTTAATTAAATTTTGTTTCTTTAAATTCATTATTAATTCACCATTTTTAGTATGAGAAAAAAACTAATTAATATGTAAAAAGAATCTATACTATTTTTTAGATTCTTCTGTTTTTTTATCTTGATTTTGATTTGGTAAATAATTATTATCTATGGAATTATCAATGTCTTTTGCAATATTATCATCATATTCAGTATCTTCAATAATGTCCCATGGTTCTTCTTCATCTTCCACAGCGACTTTAACTTTTGTATCTCCAACAATTTCTATTCCTAATTCTTTTTCTATTTCTACTTTAATACTTTTATTATTTTCTTTAGCATTAGTACAATTTGGCTGTTTTAGACTTCTGACAACAATATCTTTTACTGTTGAATCAGTACTTTCTCTTTGGCGTACCATAACAGACTCGCTATAAGTTATTTTTTTAGTAATTACTGTTGTTTTTGTATCATTATCATAAGAGTACCAAATATTAATATCAAAACTACCATCTACTACGATTTTTCCTCCAACTTCTGATCCTTTAAATTTGTGATTGATTACCCAACAACCTAATACTGTTGTTGGAATGTTTTCTGTTTCTATTGTATAGGAATTCTTATAATATTTTTTGCCTTTACCAATAATTGCTTTTGTTACAATTTCTTTAAAAGCTGGCAACTTTATCACCCCTCTAGTTTAATTTATGTTAAAACTTTAATTTAAGAACATTTTATTATATTTCTAAAAAATATTTGTGGTAATATTTATTTGGTTAGAAAATACTTATTTAGTTTTTAGTTAAGTAGTTATAGAAGGAAGGATAGTATTGTAATTTTTTATTTATAGTATTCTTAGAGTTAATTTATTACTGTTTACATCATCAAAGTACTCTTTAATTTAGGAATATTCCTTATTTTTAGAAAAGTATATTAAAATAAATATTGCGCTATAGAAAGGTGAGGTGATTTTACTAAATAAAACTTAGTAATTATAATGAAAAAAGAATTCGTGCAAAAAAAGAAAAAATTGGAAAAGTTAATTTTAAATAATTATACTGAAATTAATATTATTATTTATTTTTTACTTATTAATCATAAGCTTGATAATATTATAGAAAAGTTAGATGATAAAGAGGTTACTATTAATCAAATTAGTGTTGTCAAGAAAGGTTATTTAACTAGTGAAGAACAATTATTAGATACTTTAAAATATATTATTGATTGTTTTGATAATGAATTTTGGTTTATTAAAACTAATAGAAATATAATTATTGATTGTTTGATTAATTCTCCTAGAGCTAAAGAACTTATTTATTCAAAGAAATATATTGGTGATAATCAATATATTGACTATTTTTTTGAATTATTTCAAAATATTATGATTGATAATTTTAAAAAAATTTTACTCTATTCAACAATTGATTTACAAGAAATATTTAAAAAAAATAAAATTAAAAACTTGAATGATGTAAAGAATGTATACAGATTACTTAAATTAATTTGTTTATGCAATTGTACTTCTTATAATTTAATTTATTTATTTGATAATCATATTGATACTACTGGAAAAGATTTTTGTCTTATACAATTAGAAATTTTATTTGATAGGACATATAAATTACAAGAAGATGCTTTAAATTTTATTTATAAAGGAAATTTTTTATCATAAAAGAAGAACCTAATTTGGTTCTTCTTTTAATTTTTCTAATAAAAGGTTTAAGTTATCTTCTTTATATTCTGGTTTTTCTATTATTGTGCCTGTCTTATAGGATAATATTCCATATTGATTATCCTTTTTTATGATAATATTTTGGAAATTATATCCTTGTAAAAGATTGTTGTTTAATATTCCTACTTGATCATAGATAATAGGAACAATTATTTTTCCTGTATTATCAATAATACCTTGTTTAGATTTTAATGTTACAATAAAATGTTCTTGATCTAGAACTGTATAATCTTCATAAGAATTACTAATCATTTTTCCTGTTCTATAATTAAATAATAATGTTTTATTACTGTTATTATATTCTAATATAACATAATTATTATCTATACTTCTTTTATAAAAAGGACATTCTTTGTCTTTGCAATCATATTTAGAGTATATTAAATTTTTCTTTTCTTGTGTTTCTGATACACAAAGGTTTCCTTCACATTCATAGAAAAATAATTCATTTTTTGTTAAATATTGGTATTTAATTTTATAATTCATTACCATTAATAGTATTTCTATTAATAACAGGAATAAAGATGTAACCCATAATATTCTTCCAAAATTATGTTTTTTCATCTTAATCCTCACTTTCAAAACTTTCAATTTTAGTTAATTTAAATTCATAGTTATTTTTGTAATCATTCCAGTCTTTAGGAATAAAGGTTATTTTGTCTTTTGCTAGATCTTTTCCTTTTGTTAAGTAAGTGAATGCTATTGCAGTTCCATCATCACTTGTAATAGTTAAGTTTTCAAATGTATAAGTCTTTCCTTTTTGATTTACATCTAAACGAAGTGTATACTGTCCAGTTTTATTTGGAGTAAATTTAAAATTTTTTTTGTTTGACATATAATAGTATGTATCATATTTTCCATCTAGCATAAAGAATGCCTCTACAGTATCATTGCCATTTCCTCCCCAATTACCAGCAGTATCACAAGAAAAAGTATATGTTTTTGATTTTTCTAAGTAAGCATATGCATTTATAAAAGTATAACCATCATCTTCTTTAGAAGTAACAGTTACTTTTTTGTTTTTTACTGAATATATTGCTCTATTATTAGAATCTGTAACATTTTCAACATTATCTAAACCAAATAGCAAGTTAATATTGGATGATATTTCAAAAGAATATTTTCCTGTTGTTAGAGCTTTTCTTTCTGTAAGTGCTTTTTCAATACCAATATTACTATCATTTGTTACGTCTTTTAATTTAAAACTTTCCTCTAGTTTTACAGTTGATCTTTCCAACAGTTGTTTTTTTGTTTGTAACCCGTTTAAAATAGAAAACATTAATAGAATAAATAAAATAAATAATGTGTATAAAATTCCTGTGATAGCAAATCCTTTGTTGTCTAGTTTTCTCATGATCCACCTTCTATTCTACTAACATTATAAACGATATTTTCTAAAATAGCAACCAACTTACCCACTAAAATTTTATGTTAAAACAAAAGTACTAATTCAGTATTTTTGCACAAAAAAAGATGCTTTTCAATAAACATCTCTTTCTTTATTAAACTAACTTTAAGATAACCATTAAAGCGTTATCTCCACGTCTTTCTTCTGTTTTAATAATTCTTGTATATCCACCTTGTCTATCTTCATATCTTTTTGCAAGGTCATTGAATACTTTATTTACACATTCTTCATCATTATGTAGGAATGCTAACGCAAGTCTACGTGTTACTAAAGTATTTTTCTTTCCATAAGTAACCATCTTATCAAAGCATTTTCTTACTTCTTTTGCTCTAGTTTCAGTTGTTGTAATACTTTCGTTTAAGATTAGTTGTTTTGTTAGGCTTGCTAACATGCTTCTTCTATGTTTGTTATCTCTACCTAATTTTCTATAAGCCATAATATCCTCCTTCTAATTAATCATCATCTCTAAAGTTAAGACCCATGCTTTTTACTTTATCGATAACTTCTTTTAATGATTTCTTTCCTAAGTTACGGATTTTCATCATTTCATTTTCACTCTTATCAACAAGATCATGTAATGTTAAAATACCAGCACGTTTTAAGCAGTTATATGCTCTAACACTTAAATCTAAGTCATCAATAGAAGTTTCTAATGCTTTTTGATTAGGATCTTCTGCTTTAGAACTCATTAATCCTGTTTCATCAGCAATTTCATTTAAATCTGCTAAAATATTAAAGTGCTCAATTAAAATTCTACTTGCTAGAGCAACAGATTCTTCTGGAGTGATTGATCCATTTGTCCATACTTCTAAGATTAATTTGTCATAGTTATTATCTTGTCCAACACGAGCGTTTTCTACTTCATAATTGATTCTTTCGATAGGAGAAAATAGACTGTCAATAAATATTGTGTTTTGTTTTGCTCCTTCGCCATATAAAGTTTTGTTTTCTTCTGCTCTATTGTATCCTCTTCCATGACCAATTGTCATTTCCATATCGATACTAGCACCTTCTGCTAGAGTGCAAATTAATTGATCTGGATTTAAAATTTCGATATCTGTATCAGCTTCAATATCTCTAGCATATACTTCTCCTTCAGTATTTTTATGAATTCTTAAAATATAGTCATAATTATCAGAATGATTTTTAATTACAACGCTTTTTAAATTTAAAACGATTGCTGTTACATCTTCAATTACGCCATCAATTTTTTGAAATTCATGGGCAACACCTTCGATTTTTACGCTAGTGATTGCATCTCCTGGTAAACTTGATAACATTACTCTTCTAAGGGCATTTCCTAGAGTTGTACCAAATCCTCTTTCTAAGGGTTCAATTTCAAATTTACCATAATTGTCGCTTTCAACATATTCTTTTACTTTATAATCAGGTTTTTCAAATTTTAACATTTAAAACACTCTCCTTTACTTATTTTATCTTATCCACGACGTTTTTTTGGTGGACGACAACCATTATGTGGAATTGGTGTTTCATCAGTAATTTTCGTTACTTTTAAACCTGTAGCTTGTAATGAACGAATTGCCATTTCACGACCAGCACCTAATCCTTTTACTACAACTTCAACTTCTTTCATTCCCATTTCTACTGCTTTAGCTCCTGCAATTTCTGCACTTTTACCAGCAGCATATGGAGTAGATTTTTTACTTCCTTTAATTCCTTGTGTACCACTTGATGCCCAACATAAAGCATTTCCTTCTTTATCTGTAACTGTTACTACAGTATTATTAAATGTTGATTGAATATGTACAACACCTGATGGAACATTCTTCTTTACTTTACGTTTTCTTGCATTATATTTTCCATTTGCCATAAAAGATTCCCTCCTTCATTATTTCTTCTTATTAGCAACTACTTTACCTTTACCTTTACGAGTTCTTGCGTTTCTTGATGTTCTTTGTCCTCTTACTGGTAGGCCTTTGATGTGTCTTTTTCCACGATAGCATCCAATTTCTTTTAAGTTTTTAATACTTAAAGCAACTTCTCTTCTTAAGTCACCTTCTACTGGATATTTATCGATTTCTTTTCTAATTGCTGCTAATTCTTCATCTGTTAAGTCTTTTGCTTTTTTATTTAAATCAACATTAGCATCATTTAAAATTGTTTTTGCTAATTGTCTTCCAATCCCATAAATATAAGTTAATGATACTTCAATTCTTTTTTCATTAGGGATATCAACGCCTTTAATACGTGCCATTTAAAATTACCTCCTATTATCCTTGCTTTTGCTTATGTTTTGGATTTTCACAAATAACCATAAGCTTTCCATTTCTTTTAATAATTTTGCATTTATCACAAATAGGTTTTACTGACGCTCTTACTTTCATAATTCTTCCTCCTATTTTTTATTATAGATTATACGCCCATGTGTTAAGTCGTAAGGTGACAATTCTATAACAACGGTATCACCTGGTAAGATACGTATATTGTTTACGCGCATTTTACCAGAAACATGGGCTACTACCTCGTGTCCTCCATCAAGTACAACCTTGAATTTACCACCGGGTATTAAATCTACTACCTTTCCTTGAGTTTCGATAACATCACTTTTACTCAAAATAATCATCTCCTGTTAATTATTTATCACCTATATTTAAGTAATATTTATTTATTTTAAGTAAAGTACTGATTCAGTATTTTACTTAAAACTTTTATCTTTGTTTAATTATTTTCTAATATCTTTTTTATTTTATTAAAAATATCTTCAGCAGAATCTGACCCGCCTACTATAATATCTTTCAAAATTCCCTTTTCTCTATAGTAATCAATAATTGGTGTTGCTTCTTTTACGTAAGTAACAAACCTTGCATTAAAAGTCTCTTCACTATCATCACTACGAGTAGCTAAGGTATGTCCACATTTATCACAAAAACCATCAATTTTTGGTGATAAAGCAGGAACGCTTTTGTTATAACTAGCTCCACAACTAGAACAAATTAATCGATCTAACGAACGCTTTAAGGCTAAATTTTGGTCAATATCCATATGAATAACTATTCCTTCGTCTAATCCCTGCTCTTTCATTAAATTTTCATAAACTTTTGCTTGTTCTAAAGTTCTAGGGAAGCCATCTAAGATATAACCATTATTGCAATCTACTTGTTGGATACGATTTCTTAATAAATTCACAATTACATCATCTGAAATTAATCCACCTTGATCCATAATGCTTTTTAAGTATTCTCCCATACTACTTCCACTGGAAACTTCATCACGAAGTAAATCTCCAGTTGAGATATGAGGAATATTATATAAAGCACTAATCATTTTTGATTGTGTTCCCTTCCCTGCTGCAGGAGGGGCGATTAATATAATATTCTTCATAGACTTTTCCTTCTTTTATTGTAACTTCTATTGACAAGACTGCTTTCTAATTGACGCATTGTCTCTAAGGCAACACCTACAATAATTAATATACTAGTTCCACCTACACTTACACTAGTTGGTAAGTTTGTACTCATGAAGCTTGATACAACAATAGGAAGTCCTGCAATAACACAGATGAATATTGCTCCTATTAGTGTGATTCTACTAAGTACTGTTTTAATATAACTAATTGTTTCTTTTCCTGGACGAACACCTGGGATATATCCACCCTGTCTAGATAAATTTTTAGATAATTCTTCTGGATTAACTTGGATAAATGTATATAAGAAACTAAATGCAAAAATTAAAACTAAGTAAACAATAAAACCAGTTGGTGTTGTATAAGTTACATATTTTTTTACAAATGTTACAAATCCATTTTCACTTTTCATTAAATTAGCAATAAATGTTGGTACCGTAAAGATTACTGATGCAAAGATTACTGGCATAACGTTTGCTGAATTTAATTTAAATGGAATATAGTTTTGTTTTGCTCCATAAGAGGAGTTTGTTTGATTAGAATACTGAATAGGAATTCTTCTTTCTGAATTTTCGATAAATACAACGGCTATGATTATTGCAATATAAACTGCAATAAATAAGATAAATTCTAATATTCCAAGGAATAAACTCGAATTATCTAAAATTAATGTTTTAAATGTATCGACGAAAGTTTTTGGAATGGTAGATAAAATACCTGCCATAATAAGAAGCGATATTCCATTTCCTAATCCTTTTTGTGTGATTTGATCTCCTAACCATAATAGAAAAGCTGTACCTGCAGTTAATATTACTGTTATTCTTAAATAATCGATTGCCGTTGCATCTTTTACTAGAGCAAAAGACATGGCAAATCCTTCAATAAAAGCAATAATAATTCCAAGATAACGATTAATTTGATTAATCTTTTGACGTCCTGCTGCACCACTTTCTTTTAATTCTGTAAAATATGGTAGAATATCCATTTGTAATAAACTAGTAATAATTGTTGCTGAGATATAAGGCATAACCCCTAAAGCAAAGATAGAAAATTGCTTTAGTGAGCCTCCAGTGATTGCATTTGCTAAATCACCAAAATCTACATTCTTTAGAGAAGTTACTCCAGGAACTGGAATCGTTGTTCCAACGATAAAAATAAATAAACAAAGTAATGTAAATCCTAATCTCTTTCTAATATCTTTATTCTTAGGACTAAATATTAGCTTAAGATTTTTAAACATATTAGATCACCTCGATTGTTCCGCCAACGCTTTCAATCTTTGTTTTTGCTGTTTTTGAGAAACTTGTTGCTTTAACTGTTAATTTTTTAGTTAATTCACCGTTTCCTAAAATTTTAACGCCATCTAATTGCTTTTTTAATAAACCAGTTTCAATTAATAATTCTGGTGTAACTACTGTACCATCTTCGAAACGATTTAAATCGCTTACATTAACTGTTGCATATACAGTAGCAAATCTAGTATTGTTGAATCCTCTTTTTCCTAATCTTCTGAATAGTGGTAATTGTCCACCTTCAAATCCTACTCTTACTCCGCCGCCTGATCTAGCGTTTTGTCCTTTTTCACCTTTACCAGCAGTTTTTGAATATTTTCCACCACGACCAATTCTCTTACGAGATTGTTTTGAACCGTATGCTGGACTTAAGTTTTCTAATTTCATTATCCTCTGATCTCCTCTATTGTTTTTCCTCTTAACTCAGCAACGTGAGATGGGCTTTTTTGTTCAGCAAGTGCTCTTAGAGTTGCACGAGCCATATTAATTTTAGTACTTGATCCAAGGCTTTTAGAAAGGACATCTTTAACACCAGCTAATTCTAATACATCACGAACAGGTCCGCCAGCTTTTACTCCAGTACCTTCTGTTGCAGGTTTTAACATTACACGAACTGCTCCTTCTTTAGTGATGATTTCGTGAGAAATAGTACGATTATCGATTAATTCAACATTGATTAGATTTCTTGATGCTGCTTGAGTTGCTTTTTTTACAGCATCTGGCATTTCTTTGGCTTTACCAACACCAATACCAACTTTTCCTTTTCTGTTTCCTACTACAACAGTGGCAGAGAAACGGAATTGACGACCACCTTTAACAACTTTAGTAACACGTTTAATATCGATTACTTTATCTTCTAAATCTGTTTTTGGTTTAGAAAAATTATTGTTACGACGAGGACGTCTATTATTATTGTTGTTACGTCTAAATTCTTTTTTACCAGTTTCAGATGAAGAAGTATTTTCTTCTGTTGTAACAACTTCTTTCTTAACGTTTTCTTCGTTCATTAGTTATCCTCCTTATTAGAATTCTAAGCCGTTTTCACGTGCTGCTTCTGCTAAAGCTTTTACACGTCCATGATATAAGTATCCACCTCTATCAAAAACAACTTCTTTAATATTTGCTTTATTTGCTCTTTTAGCAATTTCAGCTCCAATGATTTTAGCTGCTTCTACATTTCCACCATTTTTAAGGTTTAATTCTTTTTCAAGACTAGAAGCACTAACTAATGTTACGCCTTTTTCATCATCGATGATTTGAGCAGTAATGTTTGCGTTTGAACGAAAGACATTTAATCTTGGACGAGTACTAGTACCAGCAAGATTTTCACGAATTCTTGAATGTCTTTCTTTACGCATATCATTTCTTGAAACTTTACTTATCATACGAATTAGTCTCCTTTACTTTATTTATTTAGATGCTTTCTTTCCTTCTTTACGACGGATATGTTCACCAACATAATGAATTCCTTTACCTTTATATGGTTCAGGTTTTCTTAATTCACGAATTTCTGCCGCAAATTTTCCAAGAGCGCATTTATCAATTCCGGATAATTCGATTTCAGTATTGCTAATTTGTTTTACTTCAATACCTTCTGGAATATCTACATTATCTAAATGAGATTTACCATCTTGAACAGTTAATACTTTTCCTTTTACTGTAAAACGATAACCAACACCAACAATCTCTAATCCTTTTGTATAACCTTCTGTTACACCAATTAACATATTTCTAATATTTGCATTAGTAGTACCATGCATTTCATTAGTATGTTTTAAATTATTTAATACTTCAACAGCAATTTCATTATCTTTAATGTTTACTTTAATGTTTTTATCAATTACTAAAGATAATTCTCCTTTAGGTCCTTTTACTGTTAAATTTTGTCCATTTAATTCTACATTAACTTTTTCTGGTATTGTTAAAATTCTTTTTCCAATACGACTCATAGCAACCTCCTTTTGGGCTTACCAAATGTAAGCAATTACCTCTCCACCAACATTATTTTTTCTTGCAAGCTTATCTGTCATTACACCTTTAGATGTTGAAATAATAGCTATTCCAAGTCCGTTTAATACTTTAGGAATATTATTTGCCTCAGCATATACACGAAGACCTGGTTTTGAAATTCTCTTTAAGCCAGTGATTACTCTTTCTTTATTTTTACCATATTTTAAAGTCAATGTTAAGATATTTTGAACATCATTTTTTTCAATACTAAAATCAGTAATGAAACCTTCATCTTTTAAAATAGATGCAATTGTCTCTTTCATTTTAGAAGATGGCATTGACACTTCTTTTGCATGATTTTGGTTTGCATTACGAATACGTGTTAGCATATCTGCGATTGGATCTGTCATTAAAATCCCTCCTTCTTTTATTCAAATTGGATTACCAACTAGATTTTTTTACACCTGGTATTTGTCCTTTATACGCTAATTCTCTAAAACAAATACGGCAAATACCAAACTTACTCATTACAGCGTGTGGTCTTCCACAACGAGAACAACGAGTATATTCTCTTACTTTATATTTTTGTGGTCTAGATTGTTTTACAACCATTGATTTTCTTGCCATGTTTTTCCTCCTTATTTCCTAAAAGGAACTCCAAGTTCTTTTAATAAATCATAAGCTTCTTCATTTGTTTTTGCGGTAGTAACAATAACAATATCCATACCTCTTACTTTTGTTACTTCATCAAAGTTAATTTCAGGGAAAATTAATTGTTCTTTAATTCCAATTGTATAATTTCCTCTTCCATCAAAACTTCTTGAAGATAATCCTCTGAAGTCTCTTACCATAGGTAAGCTGATTGAAATTAACTTATCAAGGAATGTATACATTTTATCTCCTCTTAAAGTAACTTTGCAGCCAATTTTGTTTCCTTCTCTTAATTTAAATGAAGAAATTGATTTTTTAGCAGTTGTTTCAATAGGTTTTTGACCAGTAATTTTCTCTAAATCTTCAAGAGCTGCTTCTAATAATTTAGAATTCGATAAAGCATCTCCTACACCCATATTTACAACGATTTTATCAATTTTAGGTACTAGCATTACTGTGCTATAACCACGCTTAGACATTAAACTTGGAACAACTTCATTTCTATATTTTTCTTCTAGGCGGTTCATTTGAAATCCACCCTCCTTCCAAAACGTTTATCGCGATTTTATTTTTCTTTTTTATTTTTTGATTTTTCTTTTACTTCTTCTAATTTTACATTTGAACGATGAATAGGAGCTTCTGTTTCTCTAATTTCTCCTGTACCGTTGTTGTATTTAGGCTTGATATGCTTTTTTACAATATTTACACCTTCAACGATTACTTTATCATCAACTACTTTTAAAACTTTACCAGTTTTTCCTTTGTTTGCACCTGCAATAACAGTAACTTTATCACCAGTTTTTAATTTCATGAATATCCCTCCTAACATTTATAAATGTATTGTTTCTTTCGTTAAAATACTTAAAAGTTTTGAATCTTTAAATTATAGTGTCAAACCCAAGAAGTATTTTATAGTACATCTTTCGCTAAACTTACGATTTTCATGAAACCTTTTTCTCTAAGTTCACGAGCTACTGGGCCTAAAACACGAGTTCCTACTGGGCTTTTGTCATCTTTAATAATTACGCAAGCATTATCATCAAATTTGATATAACTTCCATCTTCTCTTCTTACACCAAATTTTGATCTAACAATAACTGCCTTTACAACTTTTCCTTTTCCAATATTTCCATTAGGAGTTGCTTTTTTTACAGTTCCTACAACAATATCTCCAATATTCCCAGTTTTTACTTTACTTCCTCCAAGAACTCTAATTACTAATAATTCACGAGCTCCACAGTTATCAGCCACTTTTAAACGGCTTTCTTGTTGTATCATTTAAATTCCTCCTTCCAACAAAAGAGATTATAATATAACAGCTTTTTCAATAATTTCTGCTAACTCATATCTTTTGGTTTTTGATAATGGTCTAGTCATAACAAGTCTTACCTTGTCACCAACGTGTGCTTGATTTTCCTCGTCATGAGCAGCAAACTTTTTAGAATGTTTTACTCTTTTTCCGTAGATTGGATCTTTTCTAAAGTAATCTACTCTGACTGTGATTGTCTTATCTGCCTTATCACTTACAACTGTACCAATTAATTCTTGTTTTTTTCTTTCGTTCATAAGGACTATACCTCCTCTTAATTTTCTATTTTACGACTATTTAGAATTGTTTTAAGTCTAGCAACATCTTTTCTAAGTTCAGGAATGCGTGCTGGGTTTTCCAAAGTACCTGTTGCTTGTTTCATTCTTAATTTTAGCAATTCTTCTTTTGCATCTTTAATTTTCTTATTAATCTCTTCAGTGGTTAAATTTTGAAATTCTTTCATTTTGTCTTTATGCTTCATTCTTATCACCACTTTCTTCTTTCTTTACAAATTTACATTTGATTGGAAGTTTATGAGAGGCAAGTCTTAAAGCTTCTCTTGCAACATCTTCTGTAACTTCGTCAATTTCAAACATAATTTTTCCTTCTTTAACAACAGCAACCCAAACTTCTGGTTCACCTTTACCTTTACCTTGACGAGTTTCAAGAGGTTTTTTTGTTAAAGATAGATTTGGGAATATATTTACCCATACTTTTCCGCCACGTTTCATATATCTTGTCATTGCAACACGAGCTGCTTCGATTTGATTTGCTGTAATCCAAGCTCCTTCTTTGGCCATTAATCCATATTTACCAAAGTGAAGTTCTGTATTACCACGTGATTTTCCTTCGTATTTTAAACGGAAAGTTTTTCTATGTTTAGTTCTTTTTGGCATTAACATGAGAATTACCTCCCTTATTATCTTTATCTAAGATTTCACCTTTATAAATCCAAACCTTTACGCCAATCTTACCATAAGTAGTATCAGCTTCAGCAGTAGCATAATCGATATTTGCTCTTAGGGTATGCAAAGGAATTGTTCCTTCTGAATATCCTTCTCCACGAGCGATATCTGCTCCGCCTAATCTTCCAGATACAAGAGTTTTAATTCCTTTTGCACCTGCTTTCATTGTATTTCTAATTGCTTTCTTTTGAGCAACTCTGAACGATACACGATTTTCAATGTTGTGAGCAATTGTTTCTGCTACTAATTTTGCAATCATATCAGGATTTTTTACTTCAACAACAGAAATTTGCATATCTTCATTTACTAACTTAGAAAGTTCTTTCTTAACTTTTTCTATTTCTGCACCATTTTGACCAATTACTAGACCAGGTTTTGATACATACATAATTACTTCTGCTCTTTTAGCATTTCTTTCGATTACGATTTGAGAAATACCAGCAGTTTTAAATTTCTTTTCTAAATATCTTCTGATTTTTACATCATTATTTAAATATTTAGAGAAATCTTTATTGTTAGCATACCATTTTGCATCCCAGTCTTTATTAATTCCAATTCTAAGTCCAATTGGGCTAACTTTTTGTCCCATCTATGGTCCTCCTTTACTTTATTTTTCTGCTACAATCACTGTAATGTGACTTGTTTTATGATCATTTCTTCCAACGTGTCCGCGTGAATCCATTTTTGCTCTTTTTAGAACCATACCTTCATCAACGAAACAAGTTTTAACATATAAATTTTCTTCATTCATATTATAATTATTCACTGCATTTGCAACACTAGAGTTTAATACTTTTTCAATTACTCTAGCTGCGCGTTGTGGTTGATTAGCTAAAATGCTTCTAGCATCCATAACGCTTTTTCCTCTGATTAAATCAATGATTAATCTTGTTTTACGAGGGGCAATTCTTACAGTTTTTAAAACTGCTTTTGCTTCAGTATTTGCCATTCTTAGTTCCTCCTTACAACAGTTTTCTATTTCTTCTTATCTGCGCCGTGTCCACCAAATTTACGAGTCATAGAGAATTCTCCTAATTTATGTCCTACCATATCTTCAGTAACATAAACTGGAATGAATTCCTTACCATTATGTACTGCAAAAGTGTGTCCAATAAAATCAGGATAAATTGTTGAACGACGAGACCAAGTTTTAATTACTTCTTTTTTTCCAGATTCATTTAACTTTTTAACCTTATCTAATAATCTATCAAAGACATAAGGTCCTTTTTTTAAACTTCTTGCCATTTAAACTTTCAATCCTTTCTTTTTATTTCTTACGACGAGTCACGATATATTTATCTGATTCTTTTTTATTTTTTCTAGTTTTATATCCTAGTGCTGGTTTACCCCATGGAGTCATTGGTCCACTTCTACCGATTGGAGCTCTACCTTCACCACCACCATGTGGGTGATCATTAGGGTTCATAACAGATCCACGTACAGTAGGTCTAAATCCTTTATATCTTGTACGACCTGCTTTACCAATTTTAACAAGTCCAAAATCTTCATTTCCTACAACACCGATTGTTGCACGACAAGTTCCTAAGATTTTTCTTTGTTCACCACTAGCAAGTCTAATTAATACATACTTACCTTCACGGCCTAAAATTTGAGCACTATTTCCAGCACTTCTAGCAAGTTGTCCACCTTTTCCAGGTCTTAATTCAATGTTATGAATTACAGTACCAACTGGAATATTCATGATTTCCATTGTATTACCAGTTTTTACATCAACTTTACTGCCTGATTCTACAACATCACCAACTTTTAGTCCTTTAGGAGCTAAAATGTATGATTTTGTACCATCTTTATAAGTAATTAATGCAATGTTAGATGATCTATTTGGATCGTATTCAATTGCATTTACAATAGCAGTAATTCCATCTTTTGTTCTTTTAAAATCAATTAGACGATATTTTCTTTTTACACCGCCACCACGATGTCTTACTGTAATTTTTCCTTGGTTATTACGACCATTTGTTTTTTTCTTGGTTACAACTAAACTTTTTTCAGGAGTGGTCTTGGTAATTTCTTCATTTTTCAAAGTACTTTTTTGTCTTTGACCATTGGTAATTGCTTTATATACTTTTATAGCCATTATAATTTTCCTCCTTTATTAGTCGAAACTAATCGTATTTCCTTCTGCTAATTTTACAATAGCTTTCTTATAACGATTTGTTTTACCAGTATATCTTCCTACTCTTCTATCTTTTGGATGAACATTAATAGTACGAATATCAATAACACGTACATTAAAAGCATCTTCGATAGCTTGTTTAATTTGTGTTTTATTTGCTCTAACATCTACTTTGAAAACGTATTTTCCTTCACTTTCCATAGATGCAGATTTTTCAGTGATTACAGGAGCAAATATAATATCATAATTATTCACGAGTAAGCACCTCCTCTAATTTGTTTAGAGCACTTTCTGTAATTAACATGTTGTCAGCATTTACAGTATCGAACGCATTTACTTCTTCAAATGTTACTAATTTTACATTTGGTAAATTACGACATGCTAAGCAAACATTTTCTGTTAATTCATCTACTACTACTAGTACTTTATTATTTCTAATTTTAAGATTATCTAATAGATTAATCATATTTTTTGTTTTATTATCTTCAAAACTTAAATTTTCAAGAATAATTAACTCTTTATCTAAGTTCTTATAAGATAATGCAGATAAAACAGCAAGTCTTCTTTCTTTTTTGTTTTGTTTCTTTTTATAGTTTTTGTTTGGAGTTGGTCCAAATACAATTCCACCGCCACGCCATTGAGTTGCACGAATGCTTCCTTGACGAGCGTTACCTGTTCCTTTTTGTTTCCATGGTTTTCTTCCACCACCACGAACTTCACTTCTAGTTTTTGTTGATGCACTAGCTTGGCGTGCATTAGCCATATTTAAAACAATTGCATTATGTAACACTGCATCGTTTGGTTCGATTGCAAAAATGTTATCATTTAATTTAATATCCTTAACCTTTTCACCGTTAATGTTTAATAATTCTATTTTAGCCATTTTCTTCTTCCTTTCTGCCATACTAATCATTTAAGAATAACTTTTCTATATTATAGTGTGTTCTTTATAAAACAATAATACTTAAAATTATTCTTCTGTTTGTGATGGTACTTCTTCAGAAGTATTTTCTTCTACTACTTCAGGAGTTTCAACTTCGTAAGTAATTAATTCTAAAGCTTCGTTTGCTTTTCCTTCGTGTTTAATAGAAGATTTTACAAATACTAGTGAATTTTTAGGTCCAGGAACGTTTCCTTTAATTAATAAGCAATTGTTATCTAAATCAACTGAAATGATTTCTAAGTTTTGAACAGTTACTTGTTCTCCACCCATTCTACCAGGCATTTTCTTTCCTGGTAATACTCTCATTGGTAACATTGTACCTAATGATCCTACACCACGGTGATATTGGCTACCATGTCCCATAGGTCCACGAGATTGGTTCCATCTTTTAATAACACCTTGTGTTCCTTTTCCTTTTGAAGTGCCAGTTACGTCTACAACTTCTCCTACACTAAATACATCAGCCTTTAATTCTTGGCCTAAACTGTATCCGCTAACATCAACACCTCTAAGTTCTTTTAAGAAGCGCTTAGGTGTAGTATTAGCTTTCTTTAAATGACCGATTTCTGGTTTGTTACTACGACGTTCTTTTTTCTCTACACTAGCAAGTTGAATTGCTTCATATCCATCATTTTCTTTTGTTTTGATTTGACTTACGATATTTGGTTCAACTTCTACTACTGTAACAGGAACTAATTTACCGTTTGTAGCAAAAACTTGAGTCATTCCTCTTTTGATACCTAAGATTCCTTTCATCATTAGTCTTTCCTTTCTTAATATTTGATTTGTATATCAACACCACTAGGTAAATCTAAGTGACTTAATGCACTTATTGTTTCTTTACTTGGGTTATTGATGTCAATTAATCTTTTGTGCGTACGAATCTCAAATTGTTCTCTTGAGTCTTTGTACTTATGAACTGCTCTTAAGATTGTATACTTTTGTACCTTAGTTGGTAATGGTACTGGTCCTGATACTTCTCCACCAGTTCTTTTTACTGTTGCAACAATTTTAGCTGCTGCCTCATCAATGATTTGGTGTTCGTATGCCTTTAGCGTAATTCTAACCTTTGTACTTGACATATCTAAACTCCTCCTTTCGCCTATATCTGGTATAGACATAGCTCCGAACAAATTACCTGATACCCTTATAAATGTTTAACAACTTAACCGGGTGTATCAGCAACTTTGCACATCTCTGCCATCTACACGATTGATATTGTACTATAAAAAATTAGTAATTGCAAGCGTTTTTTACCTTTTTTTCAACTTTTTTGTATTAAAGTACTGATTAGAATATTAGCTAATATATTTAACTAAAATACATAAATACTTTTTTGTTTATATCTATTTAATAATTACCTATTATCTTTCATAAAGACGAATCATTTATAAAACTAAAATCTCTCTTTCGTTATATCTAACTAATCTTATCAATCTTAAAAATTTAGATTTTAATAATCAAAAAAAATCACACATAAAATAAAATGTGCAATTTAATTTAGAATTCAAAGATTATTACTTTTTTTCTTTGGTTCTTGCTTTTATAGTTGATTATTTCTTTAATATAACTATAGAATAGTTTTTTAAAGACAAATTACTGATTACCTTGTTCATTTCTTGAATGTTTAAGGATTTTAATAATCCAATCATGTCTTTTTCTATTTTACCATCAAATATAATATTATCTACTATCATATCATTAATAACTTCTATATTTTCAAAGCTAAATAACTCATTGCTAATTAATACTTTCTTTTTTCTATTTAAATCATCTTCAGTAATTTTAATGTTTTTTAGTGTATTTTCTATTTTTGTGATTACAGATTCATAAGATGGTGTTTCATTGATTAATGAAATTAAGGCATGGCTATCACAATTTAGTAGATTTAAATATAATGAATTTGTAATTATGTTCTCATCTTTAGCTTCACGATCGAAATCAGATGTATCATCAAATAAAGAAGAGAATAGAATAAATAAATATAAATTGTATTTTCGAATATCCATTTCAATATCTTTTAAAGAAATTTTTATATTGTATGCTAATTTTGGAACTGGTGTATCCATTTTAATTATTTCTTTTTGTTTAACTACTTTATTTGGTTCTTGATATTCTTTTATCTTTATTTTTTGTGGAGAATGGAATTTTTTTTCTGATTGATTTTTTTTAATTGCTTCTAATAAATCTTCTTCATCAAAATTTCCTGTTATTACCAAAAACATGTTTTCTGGATGATAGAACGTGTTATAACATTCATACAAAATATCTTTAGTAATTTTACTGATATCATTTGTTGTCCCTATAATACTATCTTTAAATGGATTATTATAAAAACTATTTTTTCTAATATACTCATATAAAACATCTGTTGGATTGTCATCACACATATGAATTTCTTGAGTAATAATTCCTTTTTCACTTTCAACATTTTCTTCCGTGAAATATGGTTCTTGAACATAATCTAATAGATATAATATATTTTCTTTTAAGTTATTTGGTCCAGAAAATAAATAAGTAGTATTTTTAAATGTGGTATAAGCATTACATAAAGCTCCACTTTTTGAAAAGAACTCTTCTGGTTGTAATCCTTCTTTTTGTACAAAAACTTTATGTTCTAAAAAATGTGCTACTCCGTGAGGAACCTTTTTCATTTTAAATTCTTCTAGTGGTACAAATTCATTATAGATTGATCCAAATTTTGTTGTAAATGTTACATAATTATTAGTTGAATCACTCTTATTGTATAAAAAGACTTCTAAACCATTTTCTAACTTTTCATAAGTAATTTCTTCTCCTATAGTATTTAACTTAATTTTTTTCATCAGTTTCCCCCTCTTTTTTCCCTTCTAAAAGATATAGTGTATGCATAGATATTTTTTTGGAAACTGCCATAATATCTTCTTTTGTGACTTTTTTTATGTTTTCAATCCTTTTTTCAAAATCATCTGAATTTACTAGCATTCTTGCATAATAAGTATTAATAATACCACTGGGACTATCTGTACTTGCTTTTATAGAGGCAATTATTGTTTCTTTGGAATTATTAAAAACCTCGTCGCTAAATTTTCCTTTTGATACATCTTGCAAAGTTTTTTTGATTAACTTTAATACATTCTCTGAATTTCCATTTTCTATTCCAGAATATATCATCAAAATATTATCATAGGCTTTTTGATTAGAATTAATATAATAGGCATAAGAGTTTTTTTCACGTACTGTATCAAATAATAATGAATTAGAACTTCCCCCTAGCATTTCGTTATAAACTAGTAATACATATTTTCTTTCAAAATCAGTCAATTTATTCATTGTACATAGTATAGTTAGTTGTGATTGATTGGCTTCATACTCTTCAATTAATTTTTTTATTCTTTTTCTAGGAATTAATTCATTTACTAAGATATCTTTTTTATACTTTTTAAATGTATTAATCTTAAAATTTTTTTTAAATAGTTCTTTTATTTCGTTTGTTTCTACATCTCCTACTACAAAGACATCTACAAAATCATTGGCTAAAACTGATTGATAGTATTGATACAAGCTTTCAGATGTTATTGATTCTAAATCTTCTAAATATCCAAATGAATTATAAGAATATGGCATATCTTTTGTTGTTTCTAGTAATTTGATTAATGTATATTTTAATTTATTATCTGATAATTTTTGAATACTTTTTTCTAACTTGCTTTTACATTTTTTTAGCCCATCATCGAGAAATTTTTCGTTTTCTATATTTGGATTAAATAATACATCCATAAGAAAAGATATTGAATATTCATTCATTGATTTTTCTGTGTATTTTTCATTTAAAAATCTGACTTTAAAAGATAAATTAGAGTCGTTTCCTATTCTCATATTAGAACTAACTAATTTTAAGTCATACAAATTTTCTGTTTCACGAATAAGTTCTTGCTCGGTTTTAAAATCTTTTGTTGTATATAATAAAATTGATTTTAGTAAATTTCTAATAGTAATTTCTTCTTTTTTTAATTTCCTTCTAAAATTTACTTCTACTGTAATTGTCTTAAATTTTGTTGTTTTTATAACATGCAAATTATAGGATCCCATATTAATTTGTTCATAGTTCATGCTTTCACCTCTAATTATATTATAACTAATATTTATAATTTTAAACAAGTTTCTAATGCTAAAATAATCATATTATCTAATTTTTCTTCTCTTTCTTGACTTGTTATTATAACATCTTTTTCAAATTTTGAATCTACTATTGTTAAAAGGCAAGCAGATTTTTTATGTAACATTGAGGCAATATAAAATAAAGCAAAAGCTTCCATTTCACTTGTAACTATAGAAATATCTTTAGGAAGTGCATCAATCAAATCATTAAATTGATTTTCCTCTAAATAAAAATCAAAAGCTTCATTACAAAGTCCATATCCTTTTTTATAAGAAATATTTTTTTCTTTTGCAGTTAATTCTATTTTATCATTTATTGTATCATCCGCTAATGATAAATGTGTATTTTTATCTCTATTTATTGCTAATGCAAAATTACTCTCTGTATAAGAACCTTCTAATAAAACAGTATCTAAAATTTTGAAATTTTTATCAAAACTTCCACTCGTTCCGATTCGTATAATCGTTTCTACTCCGTAGAATTTATATAATTCATATGCATAAATTCCCATACTAGGCATTCCCATACCTACTGGAAAGATTGTAATTTTTTTATCTTTATATTCTCCAGTAAAAGCTGTCATTCCTCTTACTGAATTTACTATTTTTGCATTTTTTAAATACTTATTAGCAATATATTGGCACCTTTTGGGGTCTCCTGCTGTTATAACAATTGGAGCAATTTCTCCTACTTTAGCTTCTATATGTAGTGTTGGCACTTTATCATTCCTCTCTTATTTATTTGTGTTATTATTTAGATTAGTTTTCAATTGGTTGAAGTAGATATTTTTTGAGTAATATCCATTTTATAAGTAATTAGATTATTCTTTCTAATTCGTGTTATTCCTAAAAGTTCTTGTTCTCCGTTTAAAAATTTATCAATTTGTTCATTAATATTATCGGAATTATTTAGTCTTTTTTGGCAGGACTTAATTAGTATTTTATAAATTTTGTTAAATTTTTCGATATTTTCTTCATCATTAGAAATATTAATTGTTAAATTCAAGTTGCTATATTTAAATTCATAGGTTGTTTTTGACTCGTTTATTGTATATGAAATAAATATAGAATAATTTTTTAATATCGCAGATGCTACAATACTATCTTTTGTTAATTCTTGAACATCTGTACTATTATTAAAATTATTTACAATATCTAAAAGAGCGTTATCAATAGCTTCTGAAGTTGAATTTTCTACTGGTTGTTCCCTTATATTTTGATTAGGACTGCCAAAAAATTTAATATAATTTAGAGCTAAAATCAATATGATCAAAAAGGTTAAACATATCCACATTATTACTGTTTTTTGTTTATTCATTTTTACTCCTTTTATTCTTATTTTTTGTTTTTTTATATTTCATTATTTTCTTTTTTTATTAACACTTCTCTTGGCTTAGATCCGTTTGGTGGTCCAATAATTCCTCTTTCTTCTAATAAATCTATAATTCTAGCTGCTCTATTATAACCCAGGCGATATTTTCTTTGAATTAATGATGCACTTACCTTTCCTGCTTGTATTACATAATCAACTATTTCATTATATAAAGGATCTTCATATTCTTCATCGGATTCATATCCATCATTATGACTTTCTGAATCATTTTTCATTTCTGTTAGTGAATTATCGTATTGTGCTTTTTGTTGCTCACAAACAAAATCTACAACTTTTTGAATTTCTTGTTCACTAACGAATGCTCCTTGAATACGTACAGGAGAATTTTCTCCCATTGGTAAAAATAACATATCTCCTTTACCAAGTAATTTTTCTGCTCCTGTTGAATCTAATATTGTTCTAGAGTCTATGCTAGATGATACAGCAAATGAAATACGTGATGGAATGTTTGCTTTTACCACTCCAGTAATGACATCAGTTGAAGGTCTTTGTGTTGCAACGATTAAATGAATACCTGCTGCCCTAGCCATTTGTGTAATTCTCATTATTGAATCTTCAACCTCTTTTGCTGCTACTAACATTAAATCTGCTAATTCATCTATAATGACGACAATATATGGCATTTTAGGATATTCTGGATTGCTTTCACAGAATTCATTATATCCTTTGATATTTTTATTTTTTGTTTGTTCAAAAATATCATATCTTCGTTCCATTTCTACAACAATATTCTTTAATGCAATTGAAGCTTTTTTAGGATCTGTTACAACAGGACATAATAAATGAGGAACTCCATTGTACATACTAAGTTCTACTTTTTTAGGATCAACCATTACTAGTTTTACTTGTTCTGGCTTAGTTCTCATTAAAATAGATGTGATAATGCAATTCATACAAACGGATTTACCTGAACCAGTTGCTCCTGCTACTAATAAATGTGGTGTCGTATTTATTTCCATCCATTTTACTTTACCCATGATATCTTTTCCAAGACCTACTGCAAGTAAATTTTTTTCGTTTACTTCAGGCATTTTTGATAATACCTCTTTGAAAGAAACAGAACTATTTACTTGATTTGGCAACTCAATACCAATTGTATTTTTTCCAGGAATTGGAGCTTCAATTCTAACATCCCGTGCTGCTAATGCTAGTGCAATTTCTCTTTGAATTGATAACAATTTACTAACTTTTGTTCCTGCTTTAATTTCTAATTCATACTGCGTAACTGTCGGTCCAATATTAACTTGAACAATTTTTCCAGTAATATCAAAATCTTTTAATACTTTTTCTAGTTCGGTTATATTTTGTTTTGCTTTTGTTTCATTTTCTTTATTACTAACATTTTTAACTGTATTTAATAAATTAATTGGTGGTAATTTATAATTCTCATTTACACTATTAATAATTACTTCATCTTTTATTTCAAGACTTTCATTTGTGTTAATTTTTGGAGGTGTTCTCATAATTGGAACATCTGCATCTATATTTTCTACTTTAACTGGTTCTACCACAACAGCAGGTTCTTCAAGTGGAAGTTCTTCAGTATCTGGTACTTTTGTTTTAATTAAATCTTTTGTATCTTCTTTTTCTTCTTCATCTTTTTCTGGCTTTTGCCACATTTTTTCAATTGATGGTTTTATTTTATTAAATAAATCAACAATACTTATATTGAATATTAGTACAATTCCAAGAACTAACAAAGTAATTGTTACAATCATTGCTCCATTTCCAAAACAAGTTACAAATAAATAACTAAATATTGCGCCAATAATTCCACCACCAGAATTAGAAAGTGCCGTATTACTATTAAAGGATATCATTAAATTATTAAATGTTTCTGTAATAATTTTTATACCTTCTGTTTTGTTTATTTCTATATATTTAACATGGAACATTACTAAGATAGAAATTACTGTAATATATATTCCAATCATTTTACTTGATAACAAGTTCGGAGCTTCTTTTTTAAAAATAAGACAAATTCCTATTACTCCAAAAAGAATTAATAATGCTAAGTATAGTGTTCCTACTAAAAAAATTGCAAAACTTCTAACAATATTTCCTACTATACCTGTTCCTAGTATTCCTATAATGCTAAATAGTATAATAATAACTCCTACAATCTCATTACTATATTCAAATTTATTTTTATTTTTTTCCTTTTTTGCCTTTTTTTTGGCCATAATGTATCACCTTACCAACTACTTCTAACTATTAAGAATTATATAATATCTTTTAGGAATAGTCAATCAAATTAACCACACTTCAAAGAATAAGAGGAAGCTAGATTTCTAGTTTCCTCTATCTATATATAAACGCAAATTCGTATCTTGCTTGCGAACTTACGACACACTATGAAGAGTAATCCAATTCTCATAATTACTCTACACTATCTATAATATTCTTCTATAAATAGTATAGTATAAACTTTATATTTTTATTCTCTTTTTATGTTAATTAATTATTAGTTAAAACTTTTTTCTTTGCCTCTTTATTTTTTACATCTTTATATTTTATTAATGTATTTAATGCATATTTGCTTAACAACAGTTCTTTTTCTAACTTAGCCTTTTGCACGATATCTTTTGTATTGCTTATTTCAATTTTTAACCAATCTATTTTATTTATTATGTTATTTATTGATATTTTATCTGCATTTTCTTGATCAATTAGCCATTTGTTTTTTAGAATGTGATAAATATACAAACAATTAAGTTGACCGTTATTTGGAATAGTCACAAACGCATTTCTTTTTTGATTACTAAACCTTGCATATAATCCTAAAAGAATACTATCATCTAAAAATTTCATCATTTTAATATCTTCTAAATCTATTGTAATACTTTTGACATTTTGACATACATTAGCTAAGTTTTTTTGATATAAATTTTTTTGATTTGTAATACTTGTATTTTTTGAGTTAATTAATTTTTTAAATTCTGTATTTTTTTCATTTTTACAATATTCGATTAAATACATAGTAACCTCTCCTTGTTAAATATTAAATATGCCTTTGAAATTAAGACTACTATTATAATAGCATATTCACAAACATTTTTCATCATTTTAATTTAATATTTACGGAGAATATGTTTTAATTTTATCCTCCGTTTTATTTATCTTAATTTCTATACTTTCCTCTTGATCAGTTCTATATATTTTTGATTTACTTAAGTTCTCTAATACCTCTTTATTTGGATGGCCATACCTATTATTCTTTCCAACAGGTGCTAAGTAGTTAGTACATCAATATGAAAATCGTTAATTAGAAATACAAAAAAGATAGCACAAATTACTATCTTCTATTTTCAATTGCATTTTCCTTTTCTATTTCATATTTTCCTACTACATACATTCTCTTTGTACCAGCCTTTTCATACTGCCTACCGTTCATATAATAGTCATCAAATGATTTAATCACACCGTTATTTACAAAATCTAAGAATTCCTCATTTGCTAAAGTTCCTACAAACGGATAATATGCTCGAACACTTCCGTCTTCTTTATATGATACAATTGGAACACTGTAATCTAGCAAAGCATAGTCATTTTTTCTCTTAACTATATTAAAACAATGTCCCTCTTGTCTATCACCTAAATCAACGCATCCCATACAGTAATATGATTCTGTGCCAAAAATACTTAATACCTGTTGAACCAAGGCTCCTCTTTCCGTACATTGAGCTGCTCCTTTACCTTTTAAATCACCAAGTTTATTATTTTCTAATGCTTTAAAATACTCTTCATCTGTAGTGGTTGTTTGCCATGCAATGTCATTAAATATTGTCTCTCTATCTATTTTACCTGGGAATCCAAAATAACTATTAACAAAATATTCTAGATTATGAATTAATGAAGCTTTGTTATTAATATTATACTTTTTAATAAAGTGTGCAAATTCATAAATAAAATCTGTACTTTCCATTCCGTAATCTTCTATATTTAAATTTGCATATTTTATTCTCGTATTAAGAGGTATAAATCCTTTAAACACACTACAAGATTTTCCATAATCTAGAAAGCCTAATTTTTCAACTTTTTCTGCATTTGCATTTGCTTCATTTATAGCTGTTTCAATAATTGAATCAACATCTTCTTCCTTACACTCCAATATTTTTTGAAATAAGTCCATATTATATCACCAATTATATTATATCATAGATTTTATTTATGGACTACAAGTCTTTATTTTTAATTTATTATTTTTAATCTTAAATATAATACTTCCATCTTGATCTGTTCTATATACTTTTGAATCTTCTAAATTATTTAATGCTTCTTTATTAGGATGTCCATAACGATTATTCTTTCCAACACTAATAATGGAATTCTTAGGATTGATTTCATTTATAAAAGACTTACTACTGCTTGTCTTACTTCCATGATGTCCTACTTTTAATACATCTACATTTGATAGATTATATTTATCTAATATATCTTTTTCTTTCTCTACTCCTGCATCTCCCATAAACATAAACTTATAACCATCAAGTTTACTGTAAATAACATTACTAGTATCATTTTCATTATCATATTCTTTTGTTTGTAAGAAATACAATTTATTATTATCTATATTTAACTCTTTAATACATGAATAGTATTTTATTTTCTTTTTATCTAATACTTTAATTAATTCTTTTTCCAAATCGTTAAACTCACCACAGTTAAATATAACTTTTTTTACTTTAAAATTATTAACTAAATTAATAACTTCTCCCATATGGTCAAAATCCCCATGTTGTGATTGTCAATTAGTAAGTCGATTTTTGGCAAATAAAAACAGCTGGTTTAACAACTGTTTATCGGTTTATTAATATAATTGAACGCTTGCTTTTTTCAAGCAACGAGAAATCTTTTAATGACTCATCTAATAATCTTTCTATCTTAACAATTCTATTATGAGTAAATGATTCATGTAGAACGATTGCAACATCTTCATCATCTACATAATAATCTTCTTTTAAATAATATGGATCAAAGAGATATGCAAAATTTTCATCAATTTTCGTAATTAAAATATAGTGTTCTGTGTCTTGCCAACACCGAGCTATGATTACTCCATTATCATTTAATGAATTCTTCATTTTCTCAAGAGTAACATTTTCACCATATAATATTTCGCATTTAATATCAAATTGTTTATTGCTATTTGCATATTCACCAAAATATTTTGCTAATAATTCCGCATGTTTTCTTGATGTTCCTCCTTTACCTTCTATGCCATTCTTGTTCTCAACATCCAATGTGAATTTATATATGGCTTTTAATAATTCAACGGGAACATCTTCTCTATCATATAAATAAGCTAAAGCATTAACAAAAGAAGTAGTTCCACAATCATATTCAGTATTCTGATATCTTAATGGTACTTTCATATCATTACCTCCACATTAATTATATCATGTCTTACTTATTTTTTAGTTTCTTTTTCTAATTCTTTTAAACTTTTATCTGGAATTGGTAAATTTTCTGGCATGATTCCACCCATGTCTTCAATTACCTTTCTTACTTTCTTGCCTATTTCATAGTGAACACTATTAGCCGTATATTCATTATCTACATTATCTCTTTTTAATTTGGCATCTGTTTGAGCAATCCTGAATATATTATCAGCTAATTCTTCGCTTCCCATATTATCCAATATATCTTCTCTATATCTTAGTTTCTTTCTTTTAAATATATCATCTGCAGTTTCTCCATTATATAGTCCTTTATATCCTGCATTATGAAATCTAGCCAAATCCTTTACTCCACTATTAACTGCTGTTTGATTTAAATTATAATTACCTTTTCTTGCTTGATTTCTTCGATATAGTCTTTTCTCATCTTCAGTAAGATTATTAAACTCTTTTTCTGATAATTTTTGCTTTCGTGTTTGAATAGCAAAATATGTTTGACCTAATGCAACCATCTTCTTTTTAGGATTAGCATTTTGAACTATTAAATAACATATATACCTAGATAACTTATAATCTTTAATAAATTCTTCTTTACCTTTACCAGTTATTATTGGCTTCCTGACTTCGGGAAGCCAATATGTATCATCATTATTACTATTTTTATATGATGTTACTGCTTTTTGGATTACATTATTGAAATTTTCTCATTTACTATATTCAAGCAACGGCATTAAATCTCTTGCTAACCAATATTCATGATTATTTTTATCAATATGTTTTATATCTTCAAATACTTTTTCAGTATATTCTTTTACTTCATTCATTTTATCAATCTCCCTCCTATGGACTACAATTCTCTATTTTTAATTTATTATTTTTAATTTTAAACATAATACTTCCATCTTCATCTGTTCTATATATTTTTGAACCTTCTAAATTATTTAGTACTTCTTTATTAGGATGACCACATCTATTATTCTTTCCAACACTAATAACTCCATATTTAGGTTTAATTTCTTTAATAAACTCTTTACTACTGCTTGTTCCACTACCATGGTGTCCTACTTTTAATACATCAATGTTAGAAAGATTATACTTTTCTAAAATATTTTTTTCTTTCTCTACTCCTGCATCTCCCATAAACATAAACTTATAACCATCAAGTTTAGTATAAATAACATTACTATTATCATTTTCATTGTCATAT
>CAKOUR010000004.1 GCA_934120635.1 uncultured Bacilli bacterium
TTATTTTATCTTCGTAAGTTAACTTTGACATATAAAAACCTCGTTTCTCTTATGTCCAAGAAACGGGGTTCATATCATATTTAGATGTGATTTTTCAGGTACACTGGATTTCGAAGAACCAACATTGCTTGCTTGAGTCCCCTGAAGAGAGCAAAAACTCTCATTTTTTTTGAAAAAGTGTGATAAAATAAGGAATTTAAGAGTTCAACTGAATTCCCTAAAAAGAGCTAGGTACCATTTTAATAAAATGTTGTCATATAAAGTGTTAAATTATGAAATAAAATGATATATATGAATTAAATAAAAACAACAAATTTTATAATGTGAGGAGGTAAAGATAAATACTTAAGATGTTTTAATAATGAATCATTATATTCTAAAAAATAATTTAAATTATTTACTTTAGATGAAGATAAGTATAATTATGATGAAGGTACTGCATAATTATATTGGTATTAAAAAACAATAAAATTGTGACATTATGTAATAAATGTATAATAAAGAAATTCTTTTTGATATTGAAAAAAACTTTTAGGCTTTTTTGATGACATAAATCACACTACATCATATATGTTTGTTACTAAAAATTTTTCAAATGCCCCTAGAGGTCGAATTGATATAAAAGATGGATATATTTGGGGATGTCTCCCTTATCCAAAAATATTTTTGGATGAATATGGAAAATGGTATATAAAGCATCAATTAACTTGCTCAAATGATTTTAGCCATATCATCTCCATTTAACAAAAACTGAGCACTTTTATAGTTAAAAAATTGTATAGTATATTGAGCAAAAGTATGCATGAATTAGATGAAGAATAGAGTAAAGAATATTATCAATACTTAAAAGCAATAATAGACATCAAAATTGAATTTGAATATGCTGAAAATGAAAAAAATCAACAGAGTAAACAATAAAATTTTATATTAAATAAAATAGTTAATGAAGAAAAATAAGAAAGTTAGGGAATAGAGCCTAACTTTTTCATTAAGTTTTGTTGCTTGTTTTTTTATCATTTTTTTATTGCGAATAAAGTATTTTGCATGATATAATATTGTTGTTGGGAATGATAGAGATGAGAATAAAAAGAATAATAATGTTATGTTTTATGTGTTTATTAATTTCAGGTTGTCATGCTGACTATGAATTGAATGTTAGCAATGATGCTATTGAAGATAGAGTTTATTTTACTTTAAAGTCTGATGATTATGAAAAGGCAATTTTTATTAATCAGTTATTTCAAATTTCTAATATGCAGTATACTAACGATGAAGAAATAGGAAAAGTAGTCATCGATAAATTAAGAAATGATACTTTGATTCCTGGTTATAATATTGATGGGGCTTATGTTAGAAAAGTTAAAAATGATGATATTTCTCTTTCTTTTTTATATCAGGGAGATAGTTTTGAGCATTCATATATTTTTAATAATTGTTTCGATAATTTTATTTATGATAGTAACAGTAATTATTATGTTATTCAAGGAGCTGGTGCTTTTAAATGCTTAGTTAATGATAAGGAAAGTATAGCAATTCAATCTGATTATCAAGTAATTAATCATAATGCTGATAAAGTTGTTGGAAATAAATATATTTGGAATTTTGATCGTAAAAATAATTTAAATCATGAGTTGTATATTCAAATTTCTAAGAAATATAAGGCTCCTAAGAATAATTATTGGTCTTTTATTGTTTTGGGAATAATTCTAATTGGAATGTTTATTTATAAGTTTTTTTTGAAAAAAGAAAGAAAATCAATTTTTAAAAATAATGAAGTTTAGTAGGTGGTTTTATGCTTATGTTTTTAAAAGTAGATGAAGCTTGTACAGCAATGCTTGGAATTTTATATTTTATACGAGCACTACTTAATATTATGTATGTTGTGGTTCCTATTGGTTTAATTGTCATGCTAATGCTTGATTTTTCTAAGGGTGTTATTAGTTTGAATGATGGAAGTAAAACATGGAAATTTATTTTAAATCGAGCGATATATACTATTGTTATTTTAATTTTACCTTCTACTTTGTTTGGGGTAATGAATGCTATTGGACTAAATGCTAAGGATTCAGAATCTTGTTGGAAGTATGTAGGAAATCAGAATGTTGAGGTTGTTCAAGAACTTTTAAAGCAACAGGAGGAGGCTTTAAAGCAGAAAAATACTGAAACTCAATCTTTACTTAATCAATTAGCGAATGCTAGGTATAGTGCTATTGCTGAACTTGCTAATCGTAGAAGGGCTTCTATTGCAGATAATGGTTCTTCTGATTCGAATTCTGCAGTTGGTGGTTCAAAGTCTTGTAAATCAAAGCAAAAGATACGTTTAACTTCTTTTGGTGATTCAACTTTGAGAAATGGTATTAATCAAAGTAAGGTTGGAGTAACTAATGGTAATTTTAAAACTTATACTTATAATGGGAAAACTTATCTTGTATTAGCTTCAGCAATGAAGAATACCAGTTGGGCTAATCCTAAAGCTTCGTTTAATTTTAAAGATTATGATGTTTTGACTTTGCAAATAGAAGGAAAAACGTATGATGGAATTGTGTTAGATGTTTGTGGAGCTTGTGCTAAAAGTACTGGTATATTGAAATTAGATTTATGGACTACCAATGATTCACAGTCGTGGGGGGATTATCAATATTTGTGTACTGGTTAAGTTTATGTGGTATAATATTTTTTAGTGAAGGAGGATATAGATAAGTATTTTATCTATTATGATGATATGAGTGTTAAGATAGAGAGATTGGAACATACATTTGTTGAACAAATTAGTCAAATTTTAAAGTTAGAGATTAAGGATGAGAGAATTCATTTTGTAACAGTTACTGCATGTTCGATTACGAATGATTTATCTTTTGCGAAGGTTTATGTTACTGTTCTTGATGATAATGAGAGAAATGGTATTTTGAAGCAATTGAATAAGGCTAGTAATTTTATTGAGAGAGAATTATCTAAGAGGGTAGATATTAGAAAGATGCCTAATATTACTTTTGTGTATGATGAGTCGATAGAATATGCTAATAATATAGAAAAAATTATAGAGGGTATTGAGGAAAATGAATAGTGAAATTGAATTAGATAGTATTATAGAAATTATTGATAAAGCGCAAAAAATTGCTATATTTACGCATGTATCTCCAGATGGTGATGCTGTTGGAAGTAGTCTTGCTTTTTATTTGGGACTTCTTCAATTAAAGAAAGAGGTATCTATTGTTACGGATGAGTTTTCTAGATGTTTTGGGTTTTTGCCTCATTTAGAGGATATTCAAAGAGAAGTAGATGATTGTTATGATGTATCTATTGCGTTAGATTGTGCTACTAAGGGAAGACTTTTTGATCCTAAAAAGTCTTTTGATAGAAGTAATGTAACAGTTGCTATTGATCATCATGCTAGTAATACTTATTTTGCAAAATTGAATTATGTAGAGGGTAACAGTCCTGCTACTTGTAAGACTTTAGTTAAGATTTTTAAGCGGCTTGGTATTACTCTTACTAAAGAAATTGGTAGTTGCTTGATGGCTGGAATTATTACTGATTCAGGTGGATTTCGTTATGATACTGTTGATGATGAAACTTTTGAGTTTGCTGCTTCAATGTTAGACTTAGGTGTGGATATTAGTGATATTTATTATCGTACTTTTGATGTAAAAACGAAAGCACAGTTTCAATTGTCTACTTTGGCTACTTCTAGGATAAAATTTTATGCAAAAGATAGAATTGCTCTTACTTATGTTACGTTAGATGATATGAAAAAAACTAAGGCAATGGCTGGAGATCATGAAGGGATTGTTAATGTAGGTAGGAATATTGAGGGGGTAGAGGTGTCTATTTTCTTAAGAGAAGTGGATAAATATTTTTATCGTGTTTCTATGAGAAGTAATGATTATGTAGATGTTTCTGAGGTTGCCTCTTTATTTGATGGTGGTGGTCATTCTAGGGCTGCTGGTTGTGATATTCATGAAAATTTGGATGTTGCCATTAAAAAACTGGTAAAGGAAACTACTAAAGCATTATGAATGGTGTTTTATTAGTTAATAAGGAGAAAGGTGTTACTAGTCGTGATGTTGTGAATGAGGTTGGTCATATTTTAGGGACTAAGAAAATTGGTCATACTGGTACTCTTGATCCAATGGCAACTGGGGTTCTTGTTCTTTGTATAGGTTCTTCTTTGAAGTTAGTTGAGTCTATGATGAATCATGATAAGGAATATATTGCTACGATTTTGCTTGGAATAGAAACGGATACTTTGGATATTACGGGAGAAGTTCAGCGGGAGGTTGTTCCTCAGAATATTACTAAAGAAAGAGTAGTAGAAGTTTTAAAGAGGTTTCAAGGGAAGATAAAACAAGAAGTTCCTAAATATTCAGCTATTAAGGTAGGAGGAAAAAAACTTTATGAGTATGCTAGAGAGGGAATTGAGGTTTCTCTTCCTGTTCATGAAGTGGAGATTTCTCAGATAGAATTAGTTGGGGATGTTGTGAATAATACTTTTCAGATTCATGTAGCTGTTAGTAAGGGAACTTATATTCGAAGTTTGGTTCGTGATATTGGTTATGCTTTGGGTACTGTTGCGGTGATGACTGACTTGGTTCGTACACGTGTTGGGAAATTTTTACTTAAAGATACGTTTTTACTTTCAGATATTGAGGAAGGAAATTATAAACTTTTAGATCCTAGAGAAGTTTTGGATTTGCCTGTTATTATGGTTGATGATTTGCTTTTGAAAAAAATAAAAAATGGGTGTATTTTGCCTTCATTTTTCTCTTGTGATATGGTATTTATTGAGGATTCTAGTCATGAGTTAGTGGCAATTTATCAGCAGAAGAAAGATGGTTTTGTAAAACCTTATCGAATGTTTTGAATAATATAAAATACTGATTTAGTCTTTTTCGATTATTAGTATTTTTTTTTGATTTTTTGCTTTTTTTTGTTTGTTTGGTTAGTTATTTTTAAAGCGATTAAGGTTTATATTCTATTGACATGAGTTTTTCTTTTCGTTATAATTAAAGGTGTATATGGTTAGGGTATATACATTTATCCTAAAGTTGTTTACTTTTAGTGATGGAAAAGAGTTGGTACTATTTGAGAAAGATATATGCAAGTATAGATATTGGAACAAATTCTATTAAATTTGTTGTTGGTGAATATTTTAATCATAAAGTGTATGTTTTAGCTTCTCATAGTGTTAATTCTAAAGGTGTAAAAAAGGGGTTAATTGTTGAACCAGGATTAGTTATTGAAGCAATTCAAGAAGGAATTAAGGAAATTAATGATATGCTTGGTATTGAAATTAAGCGTGTACTTGTTAATGTTCCTGATTATAATGTTTCTTTTAAAGAGGTTTCTGGAAGTGTTGATATTCGTGATAGTGAAGTTATTACTGCTAATGATGTTAATCGGGTAATTAAAGATTCTATTTATAATCAGTTAGATGATAATTATGAATTAGTTACAATGATACCAAGAGAATATAAGATTGATAACGAACAAGGAATTCGTAAACCAATAGGTAAAAAGGGGCAAAAACTTGAAATAAAAGGTATAATGGTATCAACTCCTAAGAAAAATATTTATTCTGTTTTAAGTGTTTTAGAGGGAGCTGGTTTAGAGATTGTAGATATTACAATTACTGGTCTTACTAATTATTATGAGGTAAGAGATGCTGCTTTAGATAAAAAGGATGGGGCTATTATTAATTTAGGTCATGCAACGACTACAGTTAGTATTTTTGATGAAGGAACTATTGTTGCAAATGAGACTTTACAAATTGGTGGGGTAAATGTTGAAAGAGATTTGGCTTATGTATTTGGAATTAGTATTTTTGATGGTAGAATTTTAAAAGAAAAGTTTGCTAGTTCTCATAAGAGATTTTGTCAAATTAACGAGATTTACGAGGTTAAAAATACAGTTGGTGAGTCGATTAAATTAAATCAGTTAGAAGTTTCTGAGGTTGTAATGAGTCGAATGTTGGAAATTCTCAATCTTGCTAAAAAGCAGATTCGATTGTTAGCAGATAAAGATATTCAATATATTGTTTTAACTGGTGGACTTACTGAAATTAAGGCTTTTAAAAATTTAGCCTATGAAATTTTTGGGAAAGATGTTATAATATATACTGTTACTACTTTAGGGTGTCGGGATAATAAATATGTCAATGCTCTTGGAATGATTAAGTATTTTATTGATAAGATGGAGTCGCGTGGTAAAAATGTTTCAATGTTTGATGTTGAGGAAGAAACTGCATTGGTTACTCCTAATAATAAATTAAAGAAAGATAATGATATTGTAAATAAATTGTTTGGTAATTTTATGATAAATAAGGAGGAAAAGTGATGGATAATATGTTAGGTTTAGAAATGGATCAATTGGCTAAGATAAAAGTAATTGGAATTGGTGGTGGCGGTTGTAATGCCGTTAATCGTATGATTTCTTGTGGTTTAAAAGGGGTAGATTTTATTGTTGCTAATACAGATGTTCAAGCTTTGAATCGCTCCTTAGCTACTACTAAATTACAGATTGGTAGTGAACTTACTGATGGTTTGGGAGCTGGAGCAAATCCTGAAATTGGTAGGGAAGCTGCTTTAGAGAGTAAGGCGGCTATTGAAGATTCTTTAAAAGGTGCTGATATGGTTTTTGTTACTTGCGGTATGGGTGGTGGAACTGGTACTGGGGCTGCACCTGTTGTTGCTGAGATTGCTCAAGATTTGGGAGCTTTGACTGTTGGTATTGTTACAAAACCATTTAGTTTTGAGGGAAAGAAGAGAATGGATCAAGCAGTTAAAGGTTTAGATGAACTTAGAAAACATGTTGATACTATTATTGTTATTCCAAATGATAGGTTAAGAGAACTTATTGATAAGACTACTCCTATGTTAGAAGCATTTAGGGAAGTTGATAATGTTCTACATCGTGGAGTTCAATCTATTTCTGATTTGATTGCTGTTGCTGGTCTTGTTAATTTGGATTTTGCTGATGTTAAGACGGTAATGAAGGATCGTGGTAATGCATTAATTGGAATTGGTGTTGGTTCTGGTGAAGGTAGAGCAGTAGAAGCAGCTAAACAAGCAGTTTCTAGTCCGTTATTAGAAACTTCAATTGATGGTGCAACGGATGCTATTATTAATGTAACTGGTGGTTCATCACTTACTTTATTTGAAGTAGAGGAAGCTGCAGAGGTAATTCGAAGTGCTGCTAATACGGATATTAATACGATATTTGGAGCTGTAATTAATGAGAATTTGAATGATGAAGTGATTGTAACGGTAATTGCTACTGGTTTTGAGGAACCTAGTGAACCTTTATATCATAGCTTTACTAATACTAGTCGTGAAGATTTATATAAAGAGAATGTTGATGATGATAGTGATTTTGATGTTCCTCCATTTTTGAGGGATCATAATGATTATTAGGTTTAACTAAAAAAGAGAATTATTTCTCTTTTGTCGAAAAAAAGATGTATATATTGTGTAAAATATATTGTCTTTTTTTTTATAATGTATTATATTAAATCTATAGATAGTAGAGGAGTGTGAGAATATGATTTATCCATCAATTGATAAAATATTAAATATTGTTGATTCAAAATATGCTTTGGTATATGTGGTTGCTAATCGTAGTAAGGAAATGACTAAGACTAATCATTATCAAATGCCAGAGAAAAGTTATCATTCTGCTAAACCAATTGGAAGAGCATTAGAAGAAGTTTATGCGAATATGATTCATATTACAAGGAAATAAGATGAATAATAAGGGTTTTACTTTAATAGAAGTTCTTGCTGTTTTAGTACTTGTTTCTGTTGTAACGATTGTTGTTGTTGCTAATATTTCTTCTTCAATGAGTTTGGGAAGAAACGAGGCTTATAGATTAATGAAAAATAATGTTATTTCTGCTGGCTATAATTATATTAATGAGTGTACTCAAGGAATGATTAAATGTGATTTTTCATTTGATAAAAATAATACTTTTAAAGCAAAGGTCTTAGAAGAAAGCGGTTATTTTAATGATCTTAATAGTCCTATTGATGGTGCATATTTGGGTGATTGTTTATCTTTGAGTGCAAAAAAAGAAAATGGTGTAGTAGTAGTTGATATTATTGATCAATGTTATCGATAATAAATTGGATATGGTCCTGGCATTGGTGGATATGGGGTGTAATAGATAGGTCTTTGATAGAAGGCTGGAGCTAATAATCCTCCGGTTATTCCTCCTAATACGAATGGAACAGCAAATCCTCCAGCAAAACGATTTTCGTATTGTGTTTGAGGATAATTTCTTATGTAATTTCTTGGATACATTTTATTCTCTCCTTTCAAAGTATTATATAAAAAATTGGAAAAAAGTTTAATAAACTGTTTGATTTTATATATTTTTTTGATATAATAAGGGAAGAGTAGGTGTAGATTATGTATAAGAAATTATTATTTATTTGTTTCATTTTCTTACTTGCTGGGTGTACTAATATTAATACTAATAAGGATTATGTTAGTTTAATAGAGAATTGTTTTACTAGCAAAAATATGACTAATGATGTTTCTTTAGGATATAAGTATTATGTTCCTAAGGGGGTAGAAAAAATTCATGATTATGATTATAATCAAGTGTTTTTAAGTAATAATTGTTCTATTTATTTGTATGTTGATATTATTAGTTATTATTATAAAAAAGATTTGCAATATAAGAAAACGGGTAATGAATTTTATTATGAAACATTTCAAAATGGTAGTAAAAAGGGATATATAAGAATAGAACAAGATGAAGATATTTATTTTGTTAGTATAGTGTATAATTATTCTAAGGTTGAATTTTATTCTACTTTTGATAATTTAAATAAGTTGATTACTTTGTCTTCGATTATGTTGAATAGTATTAATTATAATAATACTGTTATAGAAAAAGTATTGGAGGGTAATTTAGGAGAATTTTCTGAGTTTACTTATGAAGTAAAAAAACCTGATGGTTCAAGCAGTAATTTTTCCCAATATTTGGAAGAATATGTTCAAAAAGAAGAGCAACGAAAGAAAGAAAAGTTACCGGATGAATAACAAAGAGAGGTGCTAATAGATGGGATTAATGGACAAGTTTAAGAATTTGTTTACCGATGAAGAAATTATAGATGAAGAGGAAGAGAATGAGTCAATTGAAATTAAGGAAATAAAAAAAGAGGAAGAACATAAATTGCCGACTTTTATGCGTGAAAAGATTGAAAGAGAACAACAAGAGAAAGAGCAGAAAATGGCTCAAGCAGAAGCTCCTCATAGTGAGAATATTGAAGTAAAAGAATTAAAAGTAGAGGAAAAAATCTCTGAACCTGTTATTTCTAATAAAATTGAAGATAAACCTTCTTTTAAGTTTCCTATGGATTTGTCTGATAATGATTTTATAGAAACTAGGAGTAGACAATCTATTCATAATGTTGAGAAGAAAAAGATCCCTTCTAAACCTAAGATGGAAGTTCAATCTAAAAGAGAAGTTACATCAGTAGTATCTAGAAAAGAAACAAAAGTTTCTGATTTATATAAAGATAAAAAAGAAGAGAAGAAAGAAGTTAAGCATTTTAAGGCTACGCCAATTATATCTCCTATTTATGGGGTATTAGATCAAAATTATACTTCTGGTGATGTTGAGAAAAATAAGGGTGATAATTTAGAACATCACCGTCATTCTAAGAATGTGGATTTTGATTCTGTTAGAAAAAAAGCATATGGTAATATTTCTAAAGAAATTAAAGAGAATTTGATGTGTGAAAATTGTGAATACTTGAAAGAAGCAAAGGAATGCAAGAGGAAACAAAGTGATGATTCTTCGGATTATGATGTAGTTTATGATGAAGAGTGTCGTTATCAAAATGAAAATGAAAATACTTATTCTGATTATGATGATGCAATTAAAAATTATGATAATATTACTTTAGATGAGGCTACTGAAAATTATTATGATTATGGTGTTGCTTATGATAAGTCTAATTATGAGCCTCAGGAAGAAGTGAAAATTGTAACTCATGATGAAGTTAAGGAACATCCTAAAAAAGAAATTCCACCAGTTAAGAGTAGTATTAACTTATTGTCAACTTTAAAGAAAAGTATGGGGGATGAAGAAAGTACTCATTCTGTAGTTAAAGAAGAAAAGAAAGAAAAAAATCTTGAATTGACGGATGATTTATTTAATTTGATTGATTCTATGTATGATGAAAGGAATGGTGGAGAATGATTAATGTTAGTACATTTTTATTGATTTTACTTGGAATATTGTGTTCTATTTTATTGGTTATTTTAATAGTATTAAGTGTTAAATTAATTTATACAATTAATCGAATAAATCAAGTTCTTGATGATGTAGAGTTAAAAATTTCAAAATTTGATAAAGCATTTAGTTTGGTAGATGTTGTTACTGATAATATGGCTTTAGTTAGTGATAAGTTAGTAGATGGAATTAGTTATCTTATCCGAAAAGTGTTTGTTCGAAAAAATAATAGAAAGGTAGATGAAGAAAATGAGTAATCGTAATAATAAGCATGGCTTTGCTAAATTTTTAGCTGGTGTTGGTATTGGAGCAGGATTAGGATTGTTATTTGCTCCTAAATCTGGAGAGGAAACTAGAAGAAGTTTAAAGAAAAAAATTGATGAATTTATTTCAGAAGTAAAAAAGATTGATGTTATTGAAGTAAAAGATGAGTTTTTGACAAAAGTTGAGGATATTAAATTTGAACTTGAAGATTTAGATAAGGAAAAAGTTTTAAAGATTGCTAAAGAAAAATCAGAAGATATTAAGAAAAAAACTTTAGATTTAGTTCAATTAGCTAAAGAAAAAGGAACTCCTGTTTTGGAGGGGGTTGCTGATGATCTTAGATTAAAAGCTATTGATGTTACTAAAGATGTATTGAAAAAATTAGAAAATAAATAAAAAATGTATCAAAATTGGTTCTTCGAAATTCGATGGACCTAGCTTGATTTAGTTAGGCATATTTTGGAATACTATACTTTGTATGGTATTCCCTTTTATCTTTTCGAAGAACCCAAAGAGGTGTGTCAATGTCTTTTTATTTATCAAAAAAAATTAGCTCAATTATTTTGAACTAATTTTTTCTAGGTCCATCGAATTTCGAAAAACTGTAAAAATTACACCTAGAGTTTGGTGTAATTTTTTGTGGATTTTAAATTAAATTTTTACTTTGTTTCTGATAAAAATATTTATTCCTATAATGAGATATAGTATTAGTAAAATTGAACAAATTATAGGGAAATAATGTAATCCAATGTAGTAAAATAAAGTATTATTTTTAAAGATATAATTGCTTAAGAAGATTAATAGGAAAGTAGAAATTATAGGGGTTAATTTTTTGCTTTCTTTTTTTAGTGAGAAACTAATATGATAAATTACTAAGGATAGAGTAATAAATGAATTTAGAATCCATTTAATATAAATAAAATTTTCTATTCTTTCAATAAATTTGAATAAAGATATTTTTTTTAAGACTGTATATTCTGGGTATTGATAAATTTTACAGAGATAAATTCCTAGAGAACTAAGGAATAGGAAGATTGCTAAAAAGGCAAATAGGTATGCTAGAAAGTAGAAAAAGGTAAAGTATTTTGTTAGTTTTTGATTTTCTGTGATTTTATCTTTCTTGACAATTAAGAGCATAAATATAGGACTTACATTTGTGATAGTGAGTAAAATCCCTGCTTTAAGAGGTGGGATAATTCCATTTTCTAGGTATGGTTTTAAGTTTGTTGTTTCTATTGTGGGGATAAGTCCAGCTGTACTGATGACGGTCATAAAAATAATTACCCCAAGAAAAATGATGGCTACTCTGGAGAGGTTTTCGATGCCAGTATAAACATTATAAATAATTAGTAGACCAAATAAAATCATGAACCATAGAATAGGAGTTTCGGCTAGAAATTGAGAAATTGCAAAATTACTAATATTGAATAGTTGTACCGTTCCAATTAGAAAGATAAAAATATTAATTAAGAAATTTAAAATTGTTCCAAGGTACTTTCCAAATAAGTATTTGTTTTTTTCTAAAATATTTAATGTTGGTTGGTAATTAAAAATATATAAGAATAAAAGAAAAGGTACTAATCCTAGAATAAATGAGATGAATACAGAAATCCAAGCATCTACTCCTGCTATGTGAATTAAATTGTGACTTCCCACTCCACTAAAAAGAGAAAATATGGGAGAGCCTAGTAGGCAAGCAAATTGGAATGCTGTTAATTTATCTTTTTTCATTGATAAACACCTCGATTTAAGTTTCCTTTTTCTTTTCCTTTTACTTCTACTTTTATTTTTACTTTTATATTTTGAAAAGTTCCTTTGTACCAGTTTTTATTTATGGTTTTGTAGTATTTGGGATCAGTTTTATAAATTAAATCTCTGAATCCAAAGATGTCGCTGTTGTATTTGTTTTTTATATTTTTAATAGAATTTTCTACTGTTTTTTTTAATTCTTTGTTTAATTCTTTTTCTAGATTTGTGACTTCTTTTAAGTTTTCTAAGTCTATTTTTTCATTTACATCTGCGATGGCGGAATTCCCTTTTAGGGTTATTTCTATTTCTTTTGTTTTTTTGTTAAATTCCATTTTTGAGGAAAAACGAATAAGTTCGTGGACAATATATTGATTGTTTTTGTGACCTGTTCGAATGAAGAAATTTTTTGCTTCGTTAGTTAGAATGTTGTAGGTTAATTCTTCTTTTTCGGTTAAATATCCTTTGAGTTGATTATTTTTAAAAATTGCCATGCCTGATAAATTTGGTGTAGCTTCATTTGTGGTGTTAGAAATGTTTGCTTTTCCTTCGCCTTCTTTTTTATCTCCCTTGATGTTGATTACTGGTAAGACTAACTCTATATTGGGATTTAGGACGTTACTAATTAATTCATGATAGGTCATAACATTTGCGTATCCTAGATATTTGCTGTTATTTTCTAAGCTATCTCGAATGTTTTGTGAAGAAATTTTTTCTAGGGGAGTGGTGATTTTTAAGACGTCATCACTTTTTCCAATTAATACTTTGAATTCTCTGCGAATTTCTGGATCTCTTGCAAAAAAATCTAGGATATCGATTAAATTTTCCTTAGCAATTTTTTCGTCAATTACTAATATTTCTATATGAGCTCCATACATTTTTCTAGGAGAATCTTGAATCATTTTACGGATTGCTTCTTGGATAGATTTTGCTTTTTTGGTGTAAGTGATGAATTCTGGTTCTTCTCCGCTTGAGGCATCTTGTTCTTTTTTTGGATTGATTACTTCTGTTGTTAGTTTAATATCATTTCCTTCTTTGGTTACGCTAATTCCACTAACAATTGCTAGTTTGTTGATTTCTCTATAATTATAGCAGCCAGTTAAGAGAAATATTATGGGAATTATTAAGAGTATTTTTTTCATTTGTTCACCCGCTTATATTTGATTATATTATTGGATAATTCATTTTCTCTTTTGTTTAGATATTTGGTTGGGAATTTGATGATGCTGTTTTTTAAGCCAGTTTTTGATATTGGGGAGTATGGGGTTAAATAACAGATTCCAAAAGAATGTAGGGAACTTAGTTTGGTGATAAAGAAAATAAAGGCAAATAGGACGCCAATTATTCCAAATGACATTCCACCTATCATGAAGAGAATTCTCCACCATCTTATACCATTGATGACTTCTGGCTCGGTGAATAATAGAGAAGATAGGGAAGTGATGGCTAGAACAATTATCATAATGGGAGAGACAATTCCTGCATTTACAGCGGCATCTCCTAGGATTAATGCTCCTACCGTAGAGAGAGCACTTGTGGTAAAGGTTGGTCCTCTTAAATCGCCTTCTCTTAGAATTTCAAAGGCTATCATCATAATTATTGCTTCAATGAAGGCAGGAAATGGAACTGATGCTCTTTGGGAGGCAAAACTTACTAGTAATTGTGTGGGGAGCATTTCTTGATTGAAAGTAGTAACTGCGATATAGACTCCTGGAGTAAATAATGTAATGAATAAAGCTAGGTAGCGAATCATTCTAGTTAAGGTAATGTTGATGCTTTTTCCATAACTATCTTCTGTTGAGATTAATAAATCATTTAAGACAATAGGAAGAATTAAGACAAATTGGCAACAGTCAATCATGATTACTATTCTTCCTCCTAAAATGGCTTGGCAGACTTTGTCGGGACGTTCTGTTGAAATGATTGTAGGGAGAGTACTTTTATTTTCTTTTTCAATTAAATTTTTTATTGTTCCACAGTTAATGATTCCATCGATATTGATACTTTTTATTAAATTTGAGACATTGTTTACTAGTTCTTTTTTGCAAACTCCGTTTAGGTAGATGAGATTGACTTTGGTTTTGGTGTATTTTCCTATTTCTAGTGAATCTATCCAGAGATTGTTATCTTTTATTCTTCTTCTGATTAGTCCCATGTTTGTTTGCATGTCTTCGACAAAGGAATCCATTGAGCCTCTTAAGGTACTTTCTGTTTGGGGGGTACTAATACTTCTAGAGAGTTTTGATTTTGTTTCTAGAGCGAAGTATGTTGGAGAATCTTCAATTAATATAATGGTAAATCCATAATGTAGGTAGTAGCAGATATCTTCATAATTGGTAATTTTTGTGATTTTGAAATTTTCAATTTCGTTGAAAATAATATTTTCAAGATTTTTTGGCTTGGGATATTGTTTGTTTATTTTATCTAGACTTCTAATAATAAAGTCACTAATTTTATCTGATGAAGTAAGTGGTTCATTATATATAATATAAATCTCTTTATTACATACTTTCTTTTTTCGATATGTAATGTCACTAGTATTGTTTGTATCTTTTTTTAAGGATGTTATGATTGTCTCTATCTTTTCCATTATTTCACCTCGTATATTTTTAGTATGAATTAAAAGTTCTTATTTTAAACAAATTTTTTATTTTATTACTTTTCTTCAGGATAAAAATATAAATTGATTTTAAAACTTTGTTAAATTCTTTTAAATAAAGGACTAATGAGAAATTTATACCTGAAAAACCGTTAACTTCGTATATGATTAAATCCTTGTTTATTAGTCATTTCTAGTATAATTAATTATCATAATTAGTAACTTTTATCTGTCGAGTATGCAAATTTTATTATTGATTTTGACTCAAAAGTAAATATTTTTGTAAAAATTATAGTAAGAGAATATGGTTTTATTAAAAAAATCTTATGTTTTTTGGAAAATATACGTTCGGTTTTTAAGATAAAATATTTAAATAAATCCTTTTAAAATAAGACTTAAAGCAATATATGGATTTTAAACTATATTTTCATCCTGACTTTTCTTTTAAAAGAATAGTCTTTTTTTTATTTTTTTGGTATAATGTAATTGATATTAGTAATAGATAAATAGTTTGAATAGGTGGTAAATTATGAACATAAAATTTGATAAAAAGTTAATAATAATTATTATTTTTTGTTTTGTTGTTTTTGTGATTGGAATTACTTATGCTTCTAAACCTGATTCTATTTTTAAAAATATGGTTGGTAGTAAAATATCTATTGATGAAGAGGCTTATGGAGATAATGAATTAGATACTAGTAATTTAGAACTTTTACCTATATTAGATAAAAATGTTGAGAAAAAAAAGAATGTTATTTATATTGATTTTTTGGTTGGGGGAGCATCTTCTAATGATATTGATAATATAGTTTATGATATTGCGTTATCTGATTTAAAGATAGATTGTAATCTTTTGAGTCCTTATGTGAAATGGAAACTTCTAAAAAATAATATAGAGATTTCTAGTGGTAGTTTGGATTATCAATTTGATACTATTCAAAATGGTAGATTAGTTTTAACAAATATTCAACAAGATTTACCTAAATTTAGTGCAACACATGATGGCTATGATTATTATGAGTTTTATTTATGGTTAAGTGATGAATGTCAAGATGAAGATATTTTGAAATGTAAAAATAAAAATACACAAACTAATTTGTTAAACAAGCAAATTAAGGGGAAAATTGAGATAGAATTATATGCTTATAAGAAAGAAAAGTTAGAAAGGAAACCTTCTACTACTTTAGATTTGAATACATGTATTAATTATTAGATTAAATAAAAATATGAAACTCATTTTGGAGGGTGAATAGATGAATACTATAGGTAATTATTTTTGTAAAAGTGATAATGATGGTATAAGTTTAAAAAATAATATTGTAAAAGGAAAGAAATTTAGGTTTACTTTTTTATCAGATAGATTAATTAGATTAGAATACAGTCCAACGGGTTCTTTTGAGGATAGAGTTTCTCAGAGGGTTATTTTTCGAAATTTTTCTGAAGTTAAATATACTAAGACGCAAACTGAAAGTTTAATTCAGTTATCTACTTCTTATTTTACTTTGAATTATGATATGAACAAACCTTTTTTAGGAAGTAAATTAGCACCTGGTTCTAATTTAAATATTCTTTTAAATGGTACTGATAAAATGTGGTATTATAAACATCCTGAGGCTAGAAATTTTGGAGGACTTAATTATTCTTTGGATAATTTTTCAGGAAAGTTAAAGTTGGGTAAAGGGTTATATTCTACTGATGGGTTTGCTGTTTTAGATGATAGTGATTCTTATGTTTTAGATAATAATAATTTTATTAAAAGAAATGAAGGTAATATTGATATATATGTTTTTATGTATCGTAAGGATTTGGGACTTTGTTTACAGGATTATTATAAGCTTACAGGATATCCTAGTTTGATCCCTAGATATTCTTTAGGTAATTGGTGGAATAAGAATCAAGAATATTCTGTTATGGATATTCAAAAATTGATGACTAAATTTCATGAAGAAGAAATTCCTATTTCTAATTTTTTGTTTAGTAATAAGTGGCATAAACCTGGGGAGCCTTTAGAGTTTAATCATAAGTTATTAAATGAAAAGCAGTTGCGTCAGTTATTTAATAGTTATAATTTGAAACTTTCTTTATCTGTTGATCCTAGTGATAAGGTAGTTGAAGGTAGTAATACATATAATAATATTAAAAGTGTGGTTGGAGATATTAATGGTGATTATTCTTTTTTACCTATGAATAGTCAACAAATTAATCTTTATTCTTCTTATGGAATAAGAAGTTGGATTTCTTTAGGGGTTGATGCTTTTTATGTTGATTATGATGATAAAAAAAATAATCAGATTTTAGCTTTAATTAATCATTATATTTATTCTATGTATGGACTTATGTTAAATAAAAGAGTTGTTGTTTTGTCTAGAAATCATTCTATGTCTACACATCGGGATACTGTTATTTTTAATGGAAAAACGAAAGTTGATTGGGAAACTTTAAGTATTTTACCTCAATATCAAATGTCTGCTTCTAATAATGGGGTTAGTTATGTTGCTAGTCCTATTGGAGGATATTATGGTGGAATTGAAACTTTTGAATTATATATTCGTTATATACAGTTTGGGGTTTTTAGTACTTTTTTGATTTTATCTAGTGATGATGGAAAGTATTATAAAAGAGAACCTTGGAGATGGAATATATCTGAAGAAGAGATTATAAAGAAATATTTGAGATTAAGATATAAATTAATTCCATATCTTTATACTGAAAGTTATATTTATTCTAAGAGCGGTAGCCCTATTATTCAGCCATTATATTATAAATATCCTAAGATTTATGATGAACCTTTATATAGAAATCAGTATTTTTTTGGTAGTGAGATGTTGGTTTGTCCTATTGTAAAAAAGAAAAATTTGGTTATGGATAGAGTAGTTCAACGAATGTTTATTCCTGAGGGTATTTGGTATGAGCTAGAAAGTGGAAAAAAATATGTTGGGAATAAATATTATATGAGTTTTTATAAAGATGAGGATTATCCTGTCTTTTGTAGAGAGGGCTCTATTATTCCTCTTTCTATGGAGATGAGTACTGATTTACCTACTAATATAGAAGTTTTAGTTTTTCCTGGAGCTAATGGAAGTTATCTATTATATGAGGATGATGGTATTAGTAATAATTATAAAAATGGTAGTTGTGGGTTAACGGAGTTTAATTTTAAATATATTTTGAATCATTATGAATTAAAAATTCAAAGTAAGGGTAATCCTGGTTTATTACCAGCTTTTAGAAATTATAAGATTCGTTTTAAAAATACAAAGAATGGTAATGTAGAAGTTAAGTCTGGGATGAATACTGTTTCTGGAAAAGTATATAATGAAAGAAATGATTTAATAATTGAAGTGGAAAATATTTCTTCTAGTAGTAGTTTAACTATTATTTGTAGTAGTGATGGTATTTTATTAAATTCTATGGAGAAATTGATTAATGATGATATTAGGGGAATTTTGGAAGATTTAGAGATTGAGACTATTTTAAAAGAGAAAATAGATGATATTTTGTTTAGTGATTTGTCTATTAGGAAGAAGAGAATTGCTATTCGTAAGTTGAAGAGGGCAAAATTAGAGCCTAAATTTATTAAAATGTTTTTAAATTTACTTGAATATATTAAGACAGTTTAGTATAATAGTATTCAAAGTGTTGATGAGGAAAGTAGTAGTAAAAATATTTCTTTAGAGAGTAAGTGGGTGGTGTAAACTTATGCTATATTTTTATGAACTTGTTCTTTTAGCTACCTATTAAGGTCGGGTAATCCGTTATCAAATTAAGTAAAAAGTAGGATGGTACCGCGTTTATTCGCTCCTAGTGTTTAGGGGGAGTAGACGTGGTTTTTCTTTTGGAGGTGATTATATTTGAATATTGTTTTAGAATATGTTGTAGTATTTATTGGGGTATTTATTTTTAATTATTTTGCTACTAAGGTAAGTAGTAAAAAGTTAAGTAAGGATCAGGTTCCTACGGAAGTTTTGTATTTAAAGAGGGTTTATAAGATTTCTATTCCTAAGAAAAATTATTCAAATTTTATGGTGGTTTGTTCTTTCATTAATACTTTTATTATTAGTACGATTTATATTATTATTATGTATTTAGTAAATCATATTATTTTGAGAATTATTATAGGAGTAATTTTATTGGTTTTAATGATTATTATTTGTTATGGATTTTTAGCTAAATATTATTTATGGAAAGAAGGAAGATAGTGATGTATAATTATAAAAAGATAGAAAAGAAATGGCAAGAATATTGGAAAGAGAATCATACTTATGATTCTATAAATGGAGCAAAGACAGATAAGGGTAAGTATTATATGTTAGTAGAATTTCCTTATCCTTCTGGAGTAGGATTACATGTTGGGCATGCTAGAGTGTATACAGCGAGTGATGTTCAAGCTAGATTTAAGAGAGCTATGGGTTATAATGTTTTGTTTCCTATGGGATGGGATGCTTTTGGTGCACCTGCTGAACAATATGCGATAAAGAATCATATTCATCCTAAAATGGCTGTTCAGGAAAATATTAAGGTATTTAAATCACAGATGGAATCTCTTGGATTATCTGTAGATTGGTCAAGGGAATTTTCAACTACTGATCCAGAGTATTATAAATGGACACAATGGCAATTTTTACAATTTTATAAAGCTGGTCTTGCGTATAAGGATGAAAAAGAAATTAACTGGTGTCCAAATTGTAAGACAGGGTTATCTAATGAGGATGCTCAAGGTGGTGTTTGTGAGCGCTGTGGTAGCAAAACTACAAAGAAACTTAAAAATCAGTGGTTACTAAAAATGAGTAGTTATGCTGATAAATTATTGGATGGTTTGAAAGATACTGAATTTTTAGATAAAGTTAAAACAGCACAAGTGAACTGGATTGGAAAGTCAATTGGGGCTTCTGTAAGATTTCCTATTTGTGGTACTGATGATAGTTTGGAAGTTTTTACGACAAGATGTGATACTTTATTTGGAGTAACTTTTATGGTTATTAGTCCAGAACATCCTTATTTAAAAAAATATATAGATAGGATTCAAAATCGGAAAGAAGTAGAAGAATATCAGAAACAAGCTATGGAAAAAAGTGAAATTGAAAGAACTGATGCTACTAAGGAAAAGACTGGTATTTGTCTTTCTGGTCTTGAAGCTGTTCATCCAATTACAGGAGAATGTATTCCTATTTGGGTAAGTGATTATGTTCTTGCTAATTATGGTACAGGTGCAATTATGGCAGTACCTGCTCATGATGAAAGAGATTATGCTTTTGCTAAAAAATTTGGGATAAAGATTATTCCTGTTATCGAAGGTGGAGATGTTTCTAAGGAAGCTTATATTGGAGATGGAGTACATATTCATTCAGAATTTTTAGATGGTTTAGGAAAAGAAGATGCTATTTCCAAAATGTTAAAATACTTAGAAGAAAAGAAAATTGGCGGTAAAAAAGTAAATTATCGTCTTCAAGATTGGATTTTTTCTAGACAAAGATTTTGGGGAGAACCGATTCCTATGATTCATTGTGATTGTTGTGGATGGGTAGAAGTTCCTGATGATGATTTGCCAGTATTACTTCCTGATGTTTCTAGTTATGAACCAACTGAGGATGGAGAAAGTCCTCTTGCGAATATTGAAGAATGGGTTAATACTACTTGTCCAAAATGTGGTAAACCTGCTAAGAGAGAAACGGATACTATGCCGAATTGGGCTGGTTCTAGTTGGTATTGGTTAAGATATATGGATCCTAAAAATGATAAAGAATTTGCTAGTATGGAGGCAATGAAATATTGGGGAATGGTTGATTTATATGATGGTGGTATGGAACATGCTACTAGGCATTTGTTATATGCTAGATTTTGGAATATTTTCTTACATGAACAAGGTCTTGTTCCTTGTAGTGAGCCTTTTTTGAAGAGAATTAGTCATGGAATGATTTTGGGTTCTAGCGGAGAGAAAATGAGTAAAAGTAAGGGAAATGTGGTCAATCCTAATGATATGGTTAGAGATTATGGGGCTGATGCTTTACGTGTTTATGAAATGTTTATTGGAGATTATTCTAAGGATGCTAGCTGGAGTGAAAACGGATTAAAAGGTTGTAAGAAATTTTTAAATCGTATTTGGAATTTACAAGAGAAATTGAATGATAAAGAAGAGTATAGTACTGATTTAGAAAATTTAATTCATAAAACAATTAAGAAAGTTACTCATGATATTGATACTTTAAATTATAATACTGCTGTTTCTGCTTTAATGATTTTATTAAATGCTATGGATGAAAAGAATGAAATTACAAGAAAAGACTATCGAAGTATTTTACATTTATTGAATCCATTTGCTCCTCATATTACGGAAGAATTAAATGAAGTTTATCATTTAGGAGATGCTTTTTCTGATAGTAAGTGGCCTGTTTATGATGATGAAAAGACTGTTGATGATGAGTTAGAGATTGGGGTTCAAGTTAATGGTAAGTTGAGAGGAACTATCTTGGTAGAAAAGGATGCTTCTAAGGAAAAATTAGAGTCTCTTGCTCTTAAAGAAGAAAATGTAATGAGACATATTTCTGGGAAGAGTGTTGTAAAAGTTATTGCTATTCCTAATCGTATTGTTAATATTGTGGTAAAGGAAGGATAAGTACTTATCTTTCTTTTTTGTGGTTATTAATTAAATCTATTATAAATAGTATTGATTGAATAAAAAATGTTACGGGCTGGTTGACTTTTAAAAAAAATAAAATATTTATATTATAATGGTATTTGTTTGGAGTGGTTGTGATGGAAAAATTTAAATTTGAATTTGATTTTTATGATGAAGGTCTTTATTGTATGGAGGATATTATTCAAGATTTCTCAAAGTATTGTGGGATGGATTTTTATTATCTTATTGAATTTTTTAGGAACTGTTCTGTTATCTCAAAGGATAATTTATCTATTTCTTTGAAAGAAAATGGTTATTCTTGTCGCCAAAAAGTAATTGATTTAAATTATGATTATTTAAATACTAAGGTTGAAATTTTAAAAAATAAGGGATTGGATTATTTGTTATTGATGAACTATTTGAAAAGATTGAGAATAAAAAATTATAATTTGGACTCTAAATATGAAAAGATATTAGAGAGTTGTAATTTATTTCATTTTCGTAATATTTTGATGGGAAATGATATTAAGGCTATTTTGATAGGATTTGGAAATACTTTTAATCAGCTTCTTGATAATTTAAATGAAATTAATTCTTTTGATACTTATGAGTTCCCTAGGATAGATTCGTTTGGTTTAATTTATGGTAGAGATAGAATATATCCTAAGAGAGAGATTGTTTTGGATAATGAAGATATTTTAGATAAAACTTCTATTAGACCAAAAAAGTTGCAAAAGACATCATATCATTATTAATTTGGAATAATTTGGTTTATTGTTGTAAAAAAAGGGATATTTGTATTGTATCTCTTTTTATTTTATGTTAAAATAAATTTGGCTTTTTGGAAAAATATTCACAAATATGGATTTATTTTTTCTAGTGCTTAAGTTTAAGTGAAGAAATAAATGTGAAGTATTTGGAAGCAAAACAAAGGAGGATGAAAGAATATGGCAGTAGTATCTATGAGCTACTTATTAGAAGCTGGTGTTCACTTTGGTCATCAGACTAAAAGATGGAACCCTAAAATGAAAGAGTATATCTACAACTCTCGTGATGATATTTATATTATTGATTTACAAAAAACTGTAGAAAAAATGGAAGAGGCTTATGCAGCTTTAACAAAGATTGTATCAGAAGGTGGAAATGTTCTATATGTTGGAACAAAGAAACAAGCTAGTGATGTTTGTCGTGAAGAGGCTACTCGTGGTGGTATGTATTACATGACTGAACGTTGGTTAGGTGGAACTTTAACTAATTTTAGAACTATTCGTAGAAGAGTTAAAAGATTAGAAGAAATTGAGGCTATGGAAAAGAATGGTACTTTTGAAAAGTTACCTAAGAAAGAAGTAATTGGTCTTAAGAAAGAATATGACAAATTAAATAAGAATTTATGTGGTATTCGTGATATGGTTAAATTACCTCAAGCTTTAATTATTGTTGACTCTATTAAAGAAGAAAATGCAATTAAGGAAGCAAAGAAGTTAGGTATTCCTGTATTTGGAATTATCGATACAAATTGTGATCCTGATAGCGTTGATTATGTTATTCCAGGTAATGATGATGCAGTAAGAGCAATTAAAGTTGTACTTGGTGCGTTAACTAATGCAATTGTTGAAGTAAAAGGTGGAACAATTGTTGATTATATTACTGAGGATGAAAATAGAAGAAGTGCTAGACAAGCTGATAGAGGAAATAAAAAATTTGATACAAAAAGACATGATAGAAAAGTAGAAACAAAAAAAGAAGAAAAGCCAAGTAAAGAAGATGTTACAGAATCTAAATTAGATTTGAATATTTTAAATGTTTCTGAATTAAGAGATTTAGCTAAGAAAAAAGAAATTTCTGGTTACTCTAAGATGAAGAAAGATGAATTAATCGAAGCTTTAAAATAAGGAGGAAAATAATTATGGTAAGTGCAAGCATGGTAAAAGAATTGCGTGAAACTAGTGGCGCTGGTATGCTAGATTGTAAAAAAGCATTAGAGGCTACAAATGGTAATATGGAAGAAGCAATAAATTGGTTAAGAGAAAAAGGTATTTCTAAGGCTGCTAAGAAGGCTTCTCGTATTGCTGCTGAAGGTTTGGCTTTCGCTAAAGTTGATGGAAATAAGGCTGTTATTGTAGAAGTGAATTCTGAAACTGATTTTGTTGCAAAAAATGAAGAATTTAAGTCTTTAGTTAATGAAATTGCTGATATTGTTTTAGAAAATAATCCTAAAAATGTAGAAGAGGCTTTGGAAGTTGTTTCTAATGGTAAAAAACTTTCAGATATTATTTCTGAAAAGGTTGCTACTATTGGAGAAAAATTATCATTCCGTCGTTTTGAAGTTTTAGAAAAAGAAGATAGTCAAATTTTTGGTACTTATTCACATATGGGTGGAAAAATCGTTACACTTGTTGTATTAGAAGGAAACGATGCCGAACTTGCGAAAGATATAGCAATGCAAGCAGCGGCAATGAGACCTTTATATTTGAATCGTGATGAAGTTCCAACTGATCGTATTGAAAAGGAAAGAGATGTTTTAACTGAACAAGCTGAAAATGAAGGGTTAGATCAAAATAAATTACCAATGATTGTGAATGGTAGATTAAATAAATTCTTTGAAGAAATTTGTTTAGTTGATCAAGGATTCATTAAAGAAAATAAAATGAAAGTTTCTAAATATGTAGAATCAAAAAATAGTAATATTATTAAGTTTGTTCGTTATGAAGTTGGTGAAGGAATTGAGAAAAAAGAAGAAAACTTTGCTGATGAAGTCATGAAACAAATGAATGCTTAATATGAATAAACTAGACTCTGTTCTAGTTTTTTTGTTGTTCTTTTTTAATTATTATTGTATAATACTTTTTTGCAAATGAGGGATATTATGGATAAGGATAAAATTTTTCAAGAATTAAATTTTCTTTTTAAAAAGATGAATTATTTACCATCATATGAATTTTTATTACGAACTTATGGTAAGGATGGACTTCAAAACTTGCAAAATGAAATTTATCAATTGATTTATGTTGGTAAACAAGATATTCAAATTCATATTTTGGAGAAGAAAAAGTACTTTAATGAAGTTTTACTTATTACAGATATTGGACATTTTATTTTGAAAAATAAAGAATTAGGAAATTTTGATGATTCTTATTCTTTAATTGATTTTTATTGTCTTTTATCTAGTGAGCATTCTTTTAGACAAGATTCTTTTTCTTTATATGAGAAAATAGAAGTTGAGTTTTTTTATAGTTATTTAAGTGCCTATTACTGGTATTGTATGATAATAGATGAACTTAGATATCAACAATTATTTCAAATTCTTAATTCTAATTATTCTAGATTTTATCATTGTATTTATCCTGAAAATTTAATTTCTTTAGAATGTTTAGAAAATCAACATTTTCATTGTTATTTATCTTCTATTAATTATTCTTTTCTTACTTCTATTTTAGATAAGTATTTTAATCTTTCTGTTTGTCAAGTTAAGATAAATTCATATTTATATTTTATTTTTGCTATTTTTTATTTTGATCAAAAATCTTTGTCTTATATTCAGAAGAATATTGATGAATTTAAAAACTTTATTTTACAGAAAGAAAAAACAGGATTAGATATTGAGAAGATATATTCTTTTTTGAAGAAAACTTGTTTAATTCAACATTTTAATCAAAATGAATTAATTTCTTTATATAAACAAAATCCTACTTTTTTTTACCAAAATGATTGGGATAAATTTTTACCTATTGCTCAGTTAATTAAAAATGATAGTCCTATGATTCGGTTGAATAAGGAAGATTTTTCTGTACATTTGGTGTATCAAGCTTATGATTTATTTCGTGATATGCCTATTGAGATTCTTCTTTCTTCGATGAAAGAAGACAAAGAATATTCTTTTTTATTCTATTTTTTAAGGTTTAATTCTACTATAGTGAAGTTGTATCATATGTATTATAAAAGTTATAAGAAAAATATTTCTGATTATTTAGAGTTAGATAACATAGAGGACTTTTTGAGGTGTTTATTTAAAAAGAATAATTTATTAAAAATTTATGATAATAATAAAATTTCTTGTGAAGATATATATGTTTTATCTTGTTTTAAAGATTATTTTGGTGAAGAATTGGGTAATATTATTGACGAAGTGAAGTGTTTATCTAGAAAGAAAGGGGTGCAATTTTATAATCAAATGCTTTTTTTTGAACAAAATAATCAATTATCTAATTTAGAGAGGGAAACAACTTTTAATTTTGTTGTTAATAGTAAGTCGTTATCTTCTAGGGAGAAGGGAAAGATTTTTAAGATATTAAAGTCTTATTATGGTTGTTTTATGAGAAATTTTGATGTTTTATCTTTGCTTGATGAAACGAAAAGAAGAGATATTTCTCTTGCTAAGGTTTTAAAAGAAAAGTGTATTTCTAAAAAATATTTTGATTCTAGTTATCAAATTTTGATAGAGAACTATTCTATGGTTTGGGATAAATTTTCAAAGATAGATAATCCTTTAGAGAGAGAAATTTTTCTGAAAGAAGTTCAATTGATTGACAAAATATTAGCAAATGACTTTAATTTTGATTTAATGAATCGGGAAGTATTTTCTTTTGAAAGATTATTATTTGATTTTCAAAATACTGAATTATATGATAAACTTCTTACTGTTTATTATTCTAAAGTAGGGAACAATGTTTTAGTAAAAGAAAAAAAGAATTAGATTTGTCTAGTTCTTTTTAGTGATCTAAATCTTTAGTTAGAATGCCAATATTAACAAGTCCAGATATTGCTACAATTACATAGACAACTCTTGTTAGAATTGTTCCATCTCCAAATAGGAATTCTACTAAGTTAAAGTTAAATATTCCAACAAGTCCCCAGTTTACACATCCTATAATGGCTAATACTAAAGTAATTTTATATAACGTATTCATTTTTGCCTCCTTTTTATACTAATATTATTTGACAATTTTAGCTAATTTATTCATAATTTTTTTTTTAATATATATAATTTTAATGAAAGTTAGAGAGGTGAATATGAAAAATATTTTAAAGTTAGTACTGATTAGTAGTATTTTCTTATTATCTGGTTGTGGAATTAAGAATGCAGATAGTGTACTTAAAAATATGGAGAAGAGTCTTAAGAATGCGAATAGTTATTATGTAGAAGGTGTTATGGAAATTATTAATCATGAGGATACTTATACTTATAATGTTAATGTTTCTTATAAAAATGGGGATTATTATAAGATAGTACTTACAAATACTCTAAATAATCATGAACAGGTAATTTTAAGAAATGATGACGGTGTATATGTTGATACCCTTTAAAGTTACAAATTTGATTTACAAATAGTAGATCTTTTTTTTTATTTTCTTTTAAATAAATAAATAAGTTTCTTTTTCATGATATACTAATAGTGTTAAATGTATTTTGCAACTGATATTTTACATTTTGCAACCTTTTTTTGGTGGCGCAACTGGAGAAAGTTATGTTAAAATTTGCAGTAGAGAGGTGAGAAAAAATGAAATTTTATGAAAAATTAGTCATTTTAAGAAAGAAAAATAATTTTAGTCAAGAACAGTTGGCTGATCGGTTAGGAGTTTCACGACAAGCTGTTTCTAAATGGGAATCTGGAACATCAGTTCCTGATATGGACAAGATGATGAATCTTTGTAAAATATTAAATTGTAGTTTAGAAGAACTTGTTGATGATGGAATTTCTCATGGTAATACAAAAGATACAGAAGTAAAATTTAGTTGGAAAGAATATTATCAAGAGTTTTTAGATTTTGTGACAAAAACATTTAATATGTTTTGGAGTATGAGATTGGTTGAAAAGGTAAAGTGTATTTTAGAAATGCTATTTATTGCTTTTATTCTTTATTTATTATGGTTTATTACGGGAGCAATTATTACCCGAGTTTTTTCTAATTTAATTTATTTATTGCCATTTACGGTAAGAAATATTGTGATGAATGTATCTTCTCTTATTTATGCTATCTTTGGATTAGGGATTGGTTTAGTATTAATTATTCATATTTTTAAAATAAGATATTTAGATTATTTTGTTACTATTGAAGATAATAATGTTGTTGAAAAAAAGATAGAATCTCCTGTTGATGAAGGTGTTCATGAAAAAGAGGAAACAAGAACTTTTGTAGAGAAGAAGAAAAATAAAATTATTATTCGAGATCCTAAGCATAGTACATATCATTTTTTTGATTTTCTAGCAAGAATTGTGGTTTTATTTTTAAAGTTTATGTTTTGGATTGTTGCTATTCCTTTTGTAATTACTTTTGTTTTTATTACTTTTTTAGGATGTTCTAGTTTATTTTATCTTAAAGATACGATTCTTTATTTCGGTATTTTTATGATTTGTTTAGGTGCTCTTTTGGTAAATTATTTAATTTTAGAGTTTATTTATCATTTTATTTTTGAATTAAAAAATCTTTATCATCGAATGTTTATTTTATTTATTATTGGTCTTCTTTTTATGGGAGTAGGTGCTAGTGTTAGCTTTTTAACATATACTTCTTTTGAAGTTGTAGATAATTATCAAAGTGAAGATTTAGAGGTTACAACAAAGAAATTTCAAGTTAATGAAGATACTGAATTTTGTTTTTTAAGAGATGCAAATACAAATATTAGTTATCATATTGATGATACAAAGAAGGATATTACAGTAGAAATTAAACACCCACGTGTTTATGAGGTTTATTTATATGAATCTGGAGACAATGACCATCACTACTTTTTAGATTATTATGCTAAAGATGGAATTCTAGAATTACAATCTTATCAAAAATTACTTCGGGAGAAGAAGAGATTAAGTTTAGATAGAGAATATCATTTTGATATTAAAATTACTGCTTCTTCTACTGTTATTAATCAATTAAAACAAAAAGAAAATATAGATGATTAAGTAAATTATTTTTAAGTATTTTAGTGAGGAGGAAAAAATGATAACATTAAAAAATGTATCAAAGTATTATTATAATAAAGGAATTATTGCTAGTGGATTTACGAAGTTAAATTTAAGTTTTCATTTAGGAGAATTTGTTGCTATTACAGGTGAATCTGGTAGTGGAAAATCGACACTTTTAAATGTCATTAGTGGACTAGATTCTTATGAAGAAGGGGAGATGTATATTGATGGTAAGGAAACCAGTCATTATACAGAAACTGATTTTGAAAATTATCGTCGTGAATATATCAGTAATATCTTTCAAAATTTTAATTTGGTAAATAGTTATACGGTTTATCAGAATATTGAATTAGTAATGTTGACTAATGGAAAAAAGGGTAGGGAAGTCAAACAGAAGATTTTAGCACTAATTGATCAAGTTGGACTTCATCGTTATAAAAATACGAAAGTGTCTAAATTATCTGGTGGTCAAAAGCAGCGAGTAGCGATTGCTCGTGCTTTAGCAAAGGAAACTCCTATTTTAATCGCTGATGAACCAACTGGTAATTTGGATTCTACTTCTGCTTTAGAAATTATTCAATTACTTCATGATATATCAAAAGATAAATTAGTGATTATTGTTACACATAATTATGAACAAGTAGAAAAATATGTCACTAGAAAAATTAAAATGCATGATGGAAAAGTTTTAGAGGATAAAGTTTTGAAAAAGACAGAAGAAGTGAATTATAGCAAAAATGAAAAACAACGTAATCTTTGTTTTTCTAGTAAACTGAAATTAGGGTTTCGTAATGCTTTTAATATTTTTCCTAAGTTTGTTTTAGTATTGATGGTCTATCTTTTTGTTGTCTCTTCAGTCATGTTTGCGTATTCTTTCTTTAAAAAACAAATTTATTTATTAGAAAATAATGGTTATAATAGTTATTTTCAAGATACTTCATCTACGAGATTAATCATCAAGAAAGAAGATAAGTCAGTATTTTCTGATGAAGATTATGAGAAAATAAAAAATATTTCTCATGTGAAAAAAGTTGTTTCTTATGATTTAAATTTGGATAATGTGATTTATCTTCATGATGATAATTCTTTCTATTTTCAAGGATTATTTGATGATGTACAAAATTTTTCTTCGAATAAAAAATTAGCGTATGGAACTTTACCGGTTAAGGATGATGAGATTTTAATTTTAGGAAGTCCTAATGACTATGTTTTAAGTGATCTTGGAAAAGATATTATTGGTAAAAAAGTAACACTTTCTACTCAGAATACTTCTGAAGATAGTAAAACTTATACAATTACGGGAGTTTTTTATGATAAAAATTTAAATTATTATGATATTGGGAAGATTTATGGGACAAATCATTTGATTGATGAATTAAAATTTTCAATGAATCAGTCAATGAGTCAACTTAAGGTTTTATTCTTAGATGAATATCATGATTCTAATTCTTATGATGTTCATTATCGAATTATTCCTAGTGATAAGGTTCAAGGGGATGATGTTTATATTTCTAGTGATTTTAATTCTTCTTGTAAAAATGATTCTTGTTTGGGATATCCTTTAAAAATAGAAGTAAATCAATTATATTATCAGGATTCTTTATCCTTAAAAGTAGGAAAAACTTATCAAAAGAATAATATGAAGACTTTACTAGGGGATTATTCTTTTGAGGAATATAATGGAGCAATATTTATTAGTACAGATAATTATAATCGTTTATTTAATAAAGGAAACTATCAGAGTAGTATTTTTGTGGATAGTGAAAAGAATATCGATACGGTTAGAGAAGAACTTACGAAAAATAATATTTCTTCTTTAAAAATAAAGGATACTTTAGTTAATGATGGTGCGGTTGAAGAAATGAAGATTATTCAAACGATTGTTATTGTTACTTTGTTTATTACTTTATTCTTTATTGCTTATTTTGTTATTCGAATTATTTTAAAATCTAGAAATATTTATTTTGGTACAATTCGTATTTTAGGGGCTAAGAGAAGTGATTGTAAGCAATTATTAGAGATTGAATTATTTACGGTATTTCATCTTGCTTATTTCTTGTTTTTGTTCTTGTTATATGGAAATTGGAAACGATTATTTCATCTTTCTATTTTTACAACAGTATCTAAATATTTAGTATTATCTGATTATGTTTTACTTTATCTTATTTTAGTATTGATGTCATATTTGATTAGTGTTCGTTTTGCGCGTAAGATATTTTGTCATAGTGCGATGAAAACAATGAGGGAGGAGGTTTAAAATGCTTAGTTTGAAGAAGGTAAATAAATATTTTCATCGGGGGAAAAAGAATCAAATTCATGTTATTGATAATACTTCATTAGAACTTCCTCGTACTGGTTTAGTTGCTTTACTTGGACCATCTGGTTGTGGAAAGACCACTCTTTTAAATGCTATTGGTGGGTTGGATAAGATAAAGAGTGGAACAATTACTATTGATTCTAAGAAAATTAGTACACGGTTTACTTCTAAGGTAGATAAGATTAGAAATTTATATATAGGATATATATTTCAGGATTATAAATTGATTGATCATTTATCTGTTTATGATAATGTCGCAATTGTTTTAAAGATGTTAGGAATTAAAAATAAAGAAGAAATTAAGCGAAGAGTTGAGTATGTTTTAGATTGTGTTGGCATGCTTCGTTATCAAAGAAGACCTGCTGGAATGCTTTCAGGTGGAGAAAGACAGCGAGTAGGAATTGCTAGAGCAATTGTTAAAAATCCTAATATTATTTTAGCAGATGAACCTACTGGGAATTTGGATAGTAAGAATACTTTAGAGATTATGAAGATTATTAAAGCAATTTCTAAAAATCGATTGGTTATTTTAGTTACGCATGAACAGAATTTGGCTACTTTTTATGCTGATCGTATTATTCGTATTGCTGATGGTAAGATTTTATCAGATGAAGAGAATACTTATGATCATGAATTGGATTATGAGATTGATAATTGTTTTTATTTAAAAGATTTTAAAAAGAAAAATACTTATCAAGAAGAGGATACTTGTATTTCTCTTTATCGAAATGATCAAGAACATATTTCTTTAGATATGGTTGTTCGAAACGGGAATGTTTATATTAAAAGTAATAATGCTCTTCATGTAGAAGTTGTTGATGATACTTCTAATATTGAATTTATTGATGATCATTATCAAAAGATAGGGAAAAATCATTTAGAGGATTATCAGTTTGATTTTTCTAAGATTGATAATCAAAAGTTTAAGAAAAGATATGCTTCTATTATGAATCCTTTTTCTTCTATTCGTAAAGGTTTTTTAAAAGTGTTAGATTATCCTATTTTAAAGAAATTACTTTTATTTGGTTTTTTTCTTGCTGGTATGTTTATTATGTATTCAACCAGTAGTATTGCTGCTACTTTACAACTTCATGAAGAAGATTTTATTGAGTTAGATCCTCATTATTTGCTTATAGAAAAAGGGAAAAATACTGATGAAGATTATATGGCTTATCAAGATGTTGATGATGTTTTATATGTTCTTCCTGGTAATTCTAAAGTAAATTTTAATTTTTTAGCACAAGATTATTATCAAACACTTAATGTACCAGCTGGTTCATTATCTGGTTCTTTAGTTGATCTTTCTATGATTAAAGAATCGGATATCATAAAAGGAGATATGCCTACTAATTCTCATGAGATTGTTATTGATAAGTTGGTAGCAACAAGATTATTAGATAGTTCTAGTAGTTATCAGATGGCTGGTATTGTTGGTGTAGATGATTTCTTAGGAAGAGTAGTTAGTATTCCTCATTTAGGAGAATTTAAGATTGTAGGAATTACTGATCAAGTAAGGGCAAATATATATGTTAATAAAGAGATGATGGTACCAATTATTGTAAATAGTAGTAAAAATGATAATGAATCTGATGATAATCATACAAAGAAAAATTCTTTTGTTGCTTACTCTTTATATCAAGATAAAATTACCCTTAAAAAGGGAAGAGCACCTATTAATGATAATGAAATTATTGTAAATATCAATTCAGAATCTTCTATGCCTTTAAATAAAGAAGTAAAGATATCTGAACATGATTCTAGAGTTGTTGTTGGTTATTATACTAGTGTAGATGGTTATTCTTATTACTTTACAACAGATAAAGCTATTTTATCCAATTATTTAGAAAAGAATAGATATTTAGCTATTTATACTAATCATGAAAAGAAAGTATTAAGTACTTTTCAAGAAAAGAAAGTAAATATTTATAGTAGTTATGATAGAAGTTTAAAAGAATATCAAGAAAAAAAGAAAGAGAATAGAAAAACTACTTTGATTGTATCAGGAATTATTCTTGCTATTTCATTTATTGAAATCTTTTTAATGATTCGTTCTTCTTTCTTATCTAGGGTAAAAGAAATTGGAATATATAGAGCAATTGGAGTAAAAGTTTTGGATATTTATTTAATGTTTTCGGGAGAAATTATTGCAATTACTACTTTAGCAGGAATTCCTGGATTATTATTAATGGCATACTTTTTATCCATCTTGTCTAAAGTAAAGTTTTTATCTAGGATGATTTTAATTAATCCAGTTCTTGTATTATTTGCTATTTTAATTACTTATTTATTGAATTTATTTATTGGATTATTTCCTATTTATTTTACTGTTAGAAAAAGACCTGCTGAAATATTAAGTCGCTATGACGTAGACTAAGTTTTACGTCTTTTTTCTTGGTTAATTTTATTTACTTTCTGAAGTAGATAGTCTATAATTATCTAATAATAAAGAGTGATGTTAGGAAGTGATTATTTGGAGCCTATTTTATATCGAGTAGTTAGACCAATAATTAATATTTTGTTTAAGTTTTTTTATCAACCTACTTATCTTGGATTAGAGAATATTCCTAAGGAGGGTAGTGTTGTTTTAGCAGGAAATCATACCAATAATTTTGATTGTCTTTTGCTAATTAGTTCTACAAAAAGAACAATTCATTTTTTAGCAAAAGATGAACTTTTAAAAGGGCCTAAGAAAGTAATTTTTAAGAATATGGGAATTATTCCCGTAAATAGAAGAATTCATGATAAAGAAGCTTTAATAAAAGCTAAGAAAGTACTTTCTCAAAATCAAGTCATTGGCATTTTTCCTGAAGGAACTTTTAGTAAAGTTAAAGGGCAACTTTTACCTTTTAAGATAGGAGCCGTTAAAATGGCACATGATACCAATGCTAAATTAGTTCCATTTATGATAACTGGGACATATAAATTATTAAGGAAGAATATTACTATAACTTTTTATCCTCCTTATAATGTTGGTGATGACTTAGGATTAGAGAATGATAAATTAAGAGATTTCTTACAAAAAGAATTAGATGGAAAGAAGGAATGATTTTTGAGTATTTTAGATATGAAATTTTTTCGTTTTTTAGGATTTAAAAAGAAACCTAATGCTCCTTGGAGTAAATATTATCATAAGAAAGATATGGATTTATTTGTTCCAGATATTTCTTTATATGAACATTTTTTAAATAGTATGAAGAATTATCCTAATCGTAATGCTTTTGATTATTTTGGAACTAAAACGACTTATTTAGATTTAGTTAAAAAGATTGATTTGTGTGCTAAGGCATTTTTAAGTTATGGGATAAGGAAAAATGATGTAGTAACTATTTGTATGCCAAATACACCAGAAGGAATTATTTCTTTTTTAGCATTAAATAAAATTGGAGCAATTTCTAATATGGTTCATCCTCTTGCTAGTGAAAATGAAATTAAGAATGATTTAAATGAAACTGGTAGTGTGATGATGGTTCTAATTGATATTGATTATGAAAAGATAAAGAATATTATAAATGATACAGAAGTTTATAAAGTTATTGTTGTTAGAGCTAGTGATTCTATGCCATTTTTTATGAAATTGGGTTATAATTTAACTGTTGGATTAAAAACTGAACTTCCTCGTAAAAATAGCAAATATATTTATTGGGAAGAGTTTATGAAAAATGCTTCTACTTATCAAAATGATTATCATTATGTAGGTAAAAAAAATACACCTGCTGTTATGCTTCATAGTGGTGGTTCTACTGGTACACCTAAGGCAATTGTTTTATCTAATGGTAATTTTGTTACGTTAGTAGAACAATCTCGAATTGTTTTTGATGAGTTGGAAGTAGGAGATAAATGTTTATCTATCATGCCAATTTTTCATGGATTTGGTTTAGGTGTTTGTGTATATACTCCTCTTTGTGTAGGGGCTGAATGTATTTTAATTCCTCAATTTAAGGCGGATGAATTTGATAAGATTTTAACGAAGTATCGTCCTGAATTTGTAATTGGCGTTCCTACTTTATTTGAAGCAATGATGAAGAGTGAGCGGGCAGATAGATTGAAATTAAATTATATTAAGTATATTATTTCAGGAGGAGATACTTTAAGTTTAAGTCTTGAGAAAAGAATTAATACCTTTTTAAGTGATCATGGTTCTAGTACAAGAATTGTTCAAGGTTATGGAATGAGTGAATGTTTAGCGGCCATTTGTCTAGGGTTTAAAAATATTTTAGAGTATGGTTCTATTGGTGTTCCATTTCCTGGCTGTTATATTGGAATATTTTCTCCTGAAGATAAAGAAATGCCTTATGGAGAAGAAGGAGAAATTTGTATTAGTGGTCCTAATGTTATGTTAGGTTATTATAATAATGAGAAGGAAACAAATGCTGCTCTACATATTCATGATGATGGGAATGTTTGGCTACATTCAGGAGATTTGGGGGTAATGAATAAAAATGGCTTTATTAAATATACAGGAAGATTAAAAAGATTAATTATTTGTTCTGGCTATAATGTTTATCCTGTTCAAATTGAAGAATTATTAGAAACACATCCTGCAGTAATGCAAGCTACAGTAGTAGGAATTCCTCACCCCTATAAACAGCAAGTTCCTAAAGCTTTTATTGTTCTAAATAAAGGTTATAAAGAGAATGATTCCCTAATTCAAGAATTAAAAAAATTAGTAGAAAAAAATCTTCCTAAGTATTCTAAAATATATGAATATGAATTTAGAAAGTCACTTCCTAAAACAATGGTTGGTAAAGTAGATTTTAGGCGTTTGCAAGAAGAAAACAATCGGAAGAGAAGGGAAGAAAATCATGAAAAGAAAAAGATTTAAGGGAGAAATAGGTTATATTATTTTAACTCCGATTATGCGAGTTTTATTTCGACTGTATTATCACCCTAAAATTATCAATCGTGAAGTCATTCCTAAAGATGGTCCAATTTTAATTGTAGGCAATCACAAACATGTATATGATCAATGCCTTACCATTATGGCAACAAAAAGAGTAATTCATTACATGGCAAAAAAAGAATACTTCGAAGGAAAACTTGCCTGGTTTTTTAAGCTGGTTGGTTGCATTCCTGTGAATCGCCAAATTAAGGATAAAGACGCTGTTAATCAGGCTTTAGATGTTTTAAATCATGGAGGAGCAATTGGCTTATTTCCAGAAGGAACAAGAAATAAAACTAAAGATAAATTTTTACTTCCTTTTAAATTTGGAACTGTATCTATGGCAAAAAAAACGGGAGCTACGATTGTTCCTTTTGGTCTAACTGGAGATTATTGCTTTAGAAGTAAAAATCTAATGATTCGCTATGGCAAACCTTTTAAAGTAGGAGATATGTCTTTAGAGGAGGCAAACGAAAAACTTTATCATGAAGTAGAGAATTTAATGAGAGAGAATTTAAAGGAAAGTTAAATTTTAACTAACTGTTGACTTTTCTTTTTTTTTATGTATAATAATATTTGCTAAAAAGGGGGATGTAATTATGAGATGTAAGAAGGATGATTCTATTGAGGAATTAAATTTATCTGTAAAGACAATTTTTGAATTGAAAAGAAATGGAATAGAAAAAATAGAGGATTTATTGGCATGTAGTGAGGAGCAATTTGTAAAATTTCGACATATTCATCACGGAAGATGGAATGAGATTAAGAATGCTGTTCATGCTTTGGGATTTATTTTTGTTGATGAGGATATTTCTATTCTAATGGAACAAAATAATCTTTTAGAGCAAGATATTTCTACTTTGGGATTATCTTTAAATCCTTTGAAAGCATTATTAAATGCAAAGATTTATACTGTTGGAGACCTTTTATCTTATTCATCTAATGATTTGAGAAAGTTGCCATTTATTGATTATACTAATCTTCAGTTTATTAAAAATGCTATTCATGCTAGGGGAGTAAAACTTTTAGATGAAAATGATAGTTTACTTTATGAGAGAATTCAAAATATTCAAATAGAACTATTTTTATTAAATAAGAAGAAAATAAAAGAAGAATTAACGGAATTTAAAATAGAAGATTTAAATTTATCTAATCGATTGTATCTTCTTTTAAAGCGTCGTAATATTAATACTGTTTCTGATTTGCTTTCTTATAATATTATGTCTTTAAGTAAGGTAAATGGGTTAGGTTTTAATCACATTCAGAGTCTTATTCAAGCACTTTCTTGTTATGGATATCATTTTTCTGATGAAAATTATGTTGTATTTACTAAATCTAAGCTTATTAAAGAGAAGGAACGTAGAAGATTTAAGAGAATTTAAATTGAAAAGTTTCTTTTTTTTATGTTTTAATTTAATACTTTGTTGACAATGGGTTAATTTAAGACTATAATATCCCTTACAAAGGGGGAAAAATTATGGGATTAGTCGATAAATTAAAAAGGTTAAATAAGAGGGGAAAGAGAGATTTAGCTTTACTGATGTTTGTAACAATCTTAGCTGGGGTTAATGGATTAAATTCATGTTCTGGTAATAAGGATAAGAAGAAGTTATATTTAGTTGATATAAAAGATGAATATCAAGATGAATTATTTTTAAAAAATCAAGATGGAAATTTTTTAGAATTAATGGATTCTAATACTGATTCATTGTTAGCAATAACTGATACTAATAAAATAAAAGATGATGAATATTATTATGTTATTTTGGTAAATAATGAAGGAAAGATGCAAACGGGATATGTTAAAGGAAAGTTTTTGGATAGTAAGGTATTAGATACAGAAAAGTTTTTTGGAGATTTATATACTAATGAAGCAATAATTGCAAATGGTGATGGTGTTTGGTTAAGAGATGAAGCAAGGGTAGATAAAGATACTGAACATGCTATATTATTAAATTATGGACAAGATGTTGTAGCTTCTGATATTACATATACTAATAAAGAAGATTCTTATTTATGGACTGAAAATATTGCTTATGTAGATGGAGAAATAAAAGTAGGTTTTATAGCAGAAGATTTTGTTGTATCCAAAGATTTTAATAAAATTAAAGGAAAAAGATAAGGATAAAACAGTGGAAGTAGAAGAAGGGTTAATTCCATTAAAGGTTAATACTTCTAAAGATGGGGGAGTAGCTTTAAAATTAAGAAATGGTATTGGGACATCTAGTGATATAATATCTGAATTAAATAATGATACTGTTATTTATACTCATGATAAATATTTATTGGAGTTAGGTAATAATGTTGATGATGATGGAAGAAAATGGCTTAAGGTTATACTTGTTACTGGTGAAACTGGTTATGTTTGTTATGATTATGTAGAATTTAGAGAGAAAAAGCAAGAAAAAAATGATAATGTTTATACTTTAACTTTTGGAAATGAGGGTCAAAAAGAAGGATATTTTGGTATAGATGTTGATTGTTATATTGATTATAAAGCTTTCGAAAAGATTCTTCAAAATAATTTTTATGTTGAAGATAAGGAAAAAGGGTTTAGTTCTAATTGTAAGCCATCATTTGTTATTATTAAATTAGGTGCTACTTACTATGGTAGAAATTATGAAAAGGATAATATAGTTTGTTGTAGGAATCAAGAAAATGTAGATAAATTGGTAAATTTATGTGAAAAATATGAGGTTCCTTATGGTTTTTATTATTATTCTCAGGCAATAACTACAAATGAGGCAGATACTGAGGTAGATTTTATAAAAAATGAATATAATCGATATAAAAATAATAATTATAATGTTTTGCCTATATATTATGATTATGAGAGTGATGGAGAAGATAGAAGACTTGTTACTTATGCTAATGATGGTCAGAGAAGAGAGGAATTAGCTAATGTATTAAATTATGCTATGAATAAATTAAGAATTGAAACGGAAGCAGAGGTTTGTATTTATAGTAGTATAAATGCGTTAGATACTATATTTGATTTTGATATATTAGAGGATGTTAATAAGCAGAATTGTTGGGTTGTTGAGTGGGAGAGTGAGGCACATTCTAATAATTATGTAAGTAAATATCCTAAGGTAGTAGAAAATATTGGATTAAGACAAATTGCTGGAGATAAGACATTAGGTGATATTCAAGTAGATTATGATTTTATTGATAAAGTATATTTTGAAAATATTTTAAAAAATAGGTTAGGTATTTCTAATATTATTAGATAAGTTTTAAATTTTTGGTTAAAGAATAAAAGATTTATATAGAATTTTTTATTCTTTTTTGTATTATTATTGAAAGATAAAGTATTAATTTGGTTGTATTATTTTTTAAAATCTTTTATACTATATATATAGTAGGAGGAGTATAGATGAATAATATTTACAATAAAAAAAATTGGGTTTTAGTATTTTTAAGTATTTTACTTTTTGTTTTAGTTATTATATATATTAAAGTAGATAAGTTTACTTATGCTTTTTCTGAATCTGTTAGTTCTGGAGAATATGTACTTAATCCAGATTGGGTAGAATATAGTAGTTTATCTAATGAGGAACAATCAAAATATGAGGTAATTCCAGAAAAGTTTATTTATCCATATAAAGAAAATGATTCTTCTAAAATTAGTTTATTTAGTGCAAGAGAAGAAAATTATCCAGATTATTATAACTTAAATGATGATGGTTATTCTACTCCTCCTGATGATCAAGGAAGTTTAGGTATTTGTTGGGCTTTTGCCACTGCTAGTTCTATAGAAACCTATTTATTAAAAACAAACATTTCTAATATTAAGAATCCTATTAAGTTTTCTACTAGGCAATTAGATTATGCTAGTGTTCATAAAGATTATATTATAGAAGGGTTTAATCCATATCAAATGGTAGAAAGAGTTTATCCTGGTAGTGCTGCTAGGTTTAATACGCCGTTTTTGTTATTATCGTATGGCATTTCTCCTGTTACAGTAGATAAGTTTAATGATTCTATAGATGATATGGGAAAAAAGAGTATTAGTGAGGTAATTAATTTAGATAATGTAGAATATAATGTTGATAGTTATGTTAATTATGGTACAATTAGTGATTATAATTCACAAGATGTTAGAGAATCATGGATAAAAGAAATTAAAAATCATCTTTTAAATTATGGCTCTGTTGCAATATCAGTAAAAGGTTCTACTCCTTATTCTGCAGGAAGTTGTATTCATGTTAATGAAGATAAGTCTAATTTTCTTATTAATCAGAATGGGGAATGTAATGAAACTGGTGATGGTGGACATGCTATGGCAATTATTGGTTATGATGATAATTATACTTATCAATATTGTCGATTAAATTCTACTACATCTAATGATTTAACGAATTGTGATAATATTGTATCAGGAAAAGGAGCATTTATTTTAAAAAATTCTTGGGGTAATTCTTATCCTTATCCTTATTTAGCTTACACTTCTAATGTAAATGGTAGTTATGGAATAACAGGCGTATCTAAAAAAAATTGGGATATTAATTATGATGTTACTAAGGAAAATGAAGGAATTTATGGGGATAGTTTAAGTCAGATTACTTATTATAAGAGTGATAGGGAGAAAGAATTATTAAAGAGGGTATCTTTTTATTCTGTTAGTAATGGGAATAAAGAATATAAAGTATATATTAGTAGTAATGGAAAAGATGATTATCGTTTTATAGGTTCTTTAACTACAGATAAGGTTGGTTTAAATAGTATTAGTATAGGGGATGATGTTATATTAGATAGTGATAAATTTTCAATTAAAATTACTTCTTCTAATGGTTATATTGATAAAATTTTTGCTTATACGAAAGAAGTTACTACTTCAGATGAATTGATGGTTGATACAATGATTAAAGATAAAAAGGAATATGAAATGAATGATTCTGAATTATTAATTTATAGTGTAACAAAAAATATTGTTAATGGAGGAAAGATAGATTATCAATTATTTGATGAATCTGGCAATGATATTACTAATCTTTTAGATATTTCTAAAAATTATAATTTAAATTATCAAGTAAAGCCTACTATTAAGATTAAAAGTGTTTTACCTCAGGGAAATTTAGTTTTAAAAACCTTATATAATGGAGTAGAAGTAGATAATGATATTTTAAAAGTAAAGTCTTTAAAAAATTTATGGTCTGGAGGAAATGGGACAATTAGTGATCCTTATTTGATTAGTAATGTAGATGAATTTAAAAAAATATTTACTAATGAAGATTATTTAAAAGTTAATTATAAATTAGTGAATGATTTAGATTTTTCTTCAGTTAAAGATTGGGATGCTGGGAATATTTCTAATTATCAAGCATTTTCTGGAACTTTAGATGGAGATAATCATATAATTATGGGACTTAGTGCAAATAGTAATATTCCTTCTCTATTTTATTCTTTAAATAACTCTACGATAAAGAATATTATTTTTAGTGAGATTAATTTAGAGGTAAAAGAATCAGGATGGGGAAATTTACTTTCAATGATGGCTCATGATTCTATTATTGAAAATATTATTATCACAAAGTCAGTAAAAATTGTTGGGAATGCTTCTTATGCTGGCGGTTTAATAGGCACTTCTTATAATACTTCATTTGATAGAATTGCAACATATGCTACTATTAATACGAATTATGAATATGATGGTGTTGCCTCTGGCATAGTTAATAAAGGATATGGAGTTAAATTAAATGAATGTTATAATTATGGTTCTATTACAGCTAAAAAAAGTATAGTAGGTGGCTTAGTTGGTATTTTAGGAAATTATTCTAATGAGGAAGGATTGATTCAAAATAGTTATAATTTTGGAGATGTTTCTTCTAGTCTTATTGGTGGAGGATTAGTAGGTGAGGGTGAGAATTCTGTTTTAGAAAATACTTATAATGTTTTTTCTAAAGGATTAGGAAAGAATATTGGTAATATTATTGGTTCTTCTTCTTATATGGGGATTAAGAATAGTTTTTATTTAGAAGATTATGGCAATGCTTTAACAAAAGATGTCAATAATTCTACTACTTTAGTAAATGTTATGGGAAAGACAAATGAACAATTAAAGGCTAAAAATACTTATTTAAATTTTGATTTTGATGATATTTGGGAGATTAGTAGTAATAGTTATCCTAGTTTAAGGAATATAAGCTATTTATATTTAATGGATATTGAAGTAGAGAAAGAAATTCACTTAGAAGTAGGAGAGAAAAAAGAAATAGATTTATCTTTTAAACCTGATAGTGCTAGTAATAAGAAAGTTCGCTATGAAGTAGAGAATTCTGATTTAATTCAATTAGATGATAATAGGATTACTGCTTTAAAGAAGGGAAATACTATATTAAAGATTTATGCTTTAGATGGTAGTGAAATTGTGAAAGAAATTCCTATTACTATTACTTTAGAGGAAATTAATTTAGATGATTATGAAGTAATGGAAGATAATTATTTAAAGATAGGAGAAAATTATACACCAGATGTTTTAAAGAATAATATTTATCAAGGAAATAAATTTCAAATCCATATCTCTAGTAAAAATCCTTATATAGGAACAGGAGATAAGATCAGTATTTTTAATCAAAATAATACTTTAAATAAAGAGTACACTGCTGTTATTTTAGGAGATATTACTGGTAATGGTATTATTGATATTGGAGATGTTGCTAAGTTATATCAACATATTAGAGGATCATTTGAAATGAAAAAAGAATTTATTTTAGCAGGTGATGTTTATAGAGATTCAAAACTAGAATTAAATGATGTTGCTAAATTATATCAATATGTAAGAGGTGGAATAGATAGTTTGGAGGGAGAAAGATGATGAGATATCGATTATGTTTTTTTGTTACTGTATTTCTTATTTTTCTTTCTCCTGTTTATGCAGATACTTCTCTTTCTTTAGCGTGTCCTAATACTAGTACTGTTGGTAGTACAATAAATTGTAATGTAGTTGTTAATAGTGATATTGATTTATCGGCTGTTGGCACTAGATTAAGATTAAGTAGTAATTTAGAGTTAGTAAAATTTACTACAGATTCTGTTTGGCAAGGAACTGGAGATAATGGGAATATTCAATTGTATACTTTTCCTAACCAAAAAGGAAAGGTAAATCTTGGGGTAGCATCTATTAAAGTTTTGGAAAATCAAAATTCTAGTACAGGAACAATTTCTTTAGAAAATACAACTTTTTATGGAGATAATTTTAATGGGTTTAATGGTAAGAATGTTTCTTTTAATATTAAAGTTTTATCTACAAATAATGATTTATCTAGTATTACTTTAGATAAGGGAAGTCTTACTCCTAATTTTAATAAAGATACTTTAAATTATCAAGTAACATTAGATAGTAGTAATGTTACAATAGGAGCTGTTTCTTTAGATAAAAAAGCAACAGTAAGTGGAGTAGGTAATAAAGAATTAAAAGAAGGCAAAAATACTTTTGTCATTACTGTTACCAGTGAAGCTGGAGAAAAACGTGAATATCAAATTGTGATTACTAGACCAGTAAAGAAACAAGATAATTCTGAAAAGAAAGAAGATAATATTAAAAAACCATCTAATAATGAAGAAAAAAAGAATTCTAATACTTCTTCAGATACAGAAACAAGTTCATCAAATCAAGAAAAGAAAGAAGAATTAAAGTTAAGAAAGTTAGTAGTAGATGGATATTCTCTAGATTTTCAGAAAGATAAAAATACTTATTCAGTAATTCTTTTAAATGATGAGAAGAAATTAGAAATAAAAGCAATTGCTTTTTCTGATGATATTAAAGTTACTATTTCTGGTAATGAAAATTTAAAAGTGGGAGAAAATAAAATTTCTATTCTTTTAGAAGATAAAGAGGGAAATAAAAATACTTATACTATCATTGCTACGAAGAAAAGTCAAGTTTGTGTGGTTAAAGATATTAAAGTAGTAGGATATAAGTTTAATTTTGATTGTAATAAGTATGAATATCAATTATCTATTAAGGATGAAGATAAATTAAATATAGATGTTGTTCCTACTAATGAGGATACTAAAATTAATATATATCATAATGATAATTTAAAAGATGGAGATATAATTACAATTTCAGTAAAGCATGGAGATAATGAGTATCAGTATTTGATTAAGATTTCTAAGAAAGAAGAAAATAGTACTATAATTACAGATAATAAAAAAGCCCTTATTTTAGGTGGAATAGTTATTGTTGGATTATTATACTTAGTAGGAAGGTTTATTTTAAAAAAAAAGTTTTTCTTTAAATCTAAGGAGATTTAAAGATAATTAAAAAGGACAGTTTTAGGAATTATATTCCACGTTGTCCTTTTTTTTATTATTAGTTTTTTCTAAATTAAATATTTTTTCTAGATCTTTTTTGTCTGATATAAATGATACTAATAGCAGTATACTTATTATTATGTAATTAATTAGAGAAATATTCCATTCTGAATCTATAACATATTTGCTAGGGTCGTTAGGATTATACTTTACTGTTGCTGTTTTTTTAAAAGCTGAGCGGCTATTTTCTGAGTTTGATGTTCCTAAATAGGTAATGCCATTTACTGTATATTCATATTCAGCAGTACATAATTCACTTCCTTCATCATAGTAGCAATTTTTATAATCTATAAGTTTTCCTTCTGTTTTTAAATAATTCTTAGTTTTATTGGCATCGGACATATTAATATATATTGTAAGACCAATAATAAATAAAAATCCTAAAATAAATGGACTTAATACTATCAAAAGTATTCTAGTTATTAGTTTTCTAGCATTATTTTGCATTATATTTTTTTGTTGTTCATTGTAGATAGGATCTGAATTGATATTATTTAATTCTGTGTTACAGAACTCACATCTTATGTTTGTATTTTTATTTTCTTTTCCACAATTTGGACATTGAACGGTATTCATTTTTCCTCCTTTTTTTATTATTAAGTGAAAAGTGGCTACCATGAGCCACCTCCACCTCCACCAGAACCACCACCTGATGATCCTCCACCAGATGATCCTCCACTTGATGAACTGTAAGTCATTGTTGTTTGAGCAGTATTCATTGTAGAGTTTATGAATGATCCGAATGCTATTGTATTAAATCCACTAGGACTATCATACCAAGAAGGAGCTTGCATAGAAATCGTTTCAAATTTTTTAATCCATTTGTCTGATACTCCTAAAACATAGGCATATGGTAGAATATTATAAAAATATGTTGGATTTTGCATTACTAATGATTCTAATTTATCTTTTTCTGCTGTTTGTAGAAATTTTTTAAATCCTTTTAATTTTCCTAACATTTCATTGCCATATGGTGTTCTTTTTGGTAAATAACTTAAGCATATAACCATTCCTGCAACACATGCTAATCCCCAAAAGTATTCTATTAAATAAATTGAGTCTTGTTTTAATGTTGGAAATACTATAAATGCCCATGGAATACCACCAAAACCTAATCCCCAGATAAGTCCAAATATTATGGTTTGTATTTTTGAGCGTTTTGGTTTACCATTTGTATAAACAGTTTGTGTTTCTCCAAATACTAATTTAAATAAAACCGTGAAGCCAAGTCCTGGAAATATTAGTGCTATTAATAATTTATCAAAATTTCCATAGTTAAAAATTGGAGGAATAGTAATTAGGCAATATGTTATACTAATCATTAGTATAATGAATATCTTTTTATTTGATGCCGATTTTTCAAAAACTTTGTTTATATTCTCTTTAGAATTAATGTTATCTAATATTTTATTTGTAGTGATATAGAAATTATCATATAAATCTTTTGATGTAACTTCATTGATATTTTCTGGAGTTGACTTTTCTTTAGATTTATTAAATAAAGAATTTAGTGTTGGTTGTTTGGTAAATAGACCATTAAAAAATGTTTGTTCATTAATATTATTTCCATCATATTCTTTTAGTTTTGTTATTTTAAAATAATTTGATTTAAAGAATAAATTTTTTTGTTCTATTTCAGATATTTTAATATATCCTTGATTTGCTAAATAGATTAGTAATGAAGTTACATCTTGAGACTCAGCTTTTCCTTTGTATAGGAATCCAATTTCTAGGCTATTGAATCCTTGTGGTGGATAAAACTCAATGGTTTCTATAACTTGATCATCACGACCAAATTTATACCATAATAGTATAGAAATTATTAAAAATATTATAGGAATTAATGCTAAAGTATAATTTATTATATTTGTATCTAATTTCGCTCCAATAAAATATCCTTCTTCTAATTCACATCTTATTGTTAATGCTTCGTTGGGATTAAGAATTCCATTATAATTTCCTATTATTGTATTTTCATTAATTGTATAATTAATTTTATCATTTTTTGTTGAACCTATCGTTCCTGATGAAAAACCAAGTTTATTTGTATCAAATTTTTTAGGCATAGTAACAGTAAAAGTTATATTTCCAATTACTGTGTCCCATTCATTTCCAATGATATTATAATATAATTCATCATAATCTTTCATTGGATCTTTTCCTAAATTATATGTATATTTGATTGTATATTTTTGTTCACCTGTTAGACTTTTGTCAGCAGATCCTATTTTTATTTTGTAATTTCCATTTTCTCGTGAAGTTGTATATTCATTATCTACACTTAAATTTGTTATTTGTGTACGATTAGTGGAAGTAGTTCCATCTAATCTTGTAATGGTATTTTTTAATGGAATAATTCTAAAGATTCCGTGTTTTGGTACATTAAAATATGCTGTAATTGTTTCTGTTATATTTAGGGTATTGTTTTCGTTAACTACAATATCTATATCATATTTATCAATTACATAATCGTAAGAATTATATTTGCTATTGATGCTAGGAGTTAAATTTTGGCTTGTTGTTGCGTAAACTTCTTGCAAGTTTATAATTATTAGAGATAAGGCAATGGTAATAATTAAGTAAATTTTTTTCATTTTTTTTGCTGTACTCCTTTATCAATTATAGTTTAATTTTGATGTTTTCTCTTTCCGTTGTGTTTGCCTCGAACATTGTTTTTGAGTGATATCCAAATATTTTTGCAAAAATATTACTTGGAAACATTTCTACTTTGTTGTTGTAAATTTTAACAATACCATTGTAATATTTTCTTGAATTAGCAATGTCTTCTTCAATTTTTGCTAATTGATTACTTAAATTTTTAAAATTTTCATTTGCTTTTAATTCAGGATAATTTTCTGATAATGCTATAATTTTGCCAACGTTATTTGAGATTTGTTCATTTGTTTTAATTTTTTCATCGTTAGTCATTTTATCATAAATATTATTTCTTAGTTCTATTATTTCTTTTAATGTATCTTTTTCGTGTTTTGTGTACGCTTTTACAGTTTCAATTATATTGGGAATTAAATCCCATCTTTTCTTTAAATATACATCCATTGTAGAAAAAGCTTCTTTTACATCATTGTTTAATTTTATGAAGTTGTTATATAAAATAAATGTATAAATAATTATCAAAATAATAATTACAATAGTTATATAAATCCACATATTTTCACCTCCTATTATGAATTTATTTTATCATAGTTTTAGGTTTAATTAAATAGTATTTCTTTCTTTTTTCTTTCATATATTTTTCTTGAAAGGGGGATATGATGAGAAATAATACTTATCAAGTTGTTCATCATTATGATTTATCTTCTCTTACAGTTAGAGAAGTTTTAGTTCAGTATTTTACTTTAAAAATAGAACAATATTTTAATAATGAATCATTATAAAGTAGGAATCTATTTAAGACTATCTCGTGAAGATGAGAAAGAGGGAGAAAGTAGTTCTATTACTAATCAAAGAGCACTTTTAATGAATTATATTAAAGAAAATAAATTGATTTTTGTAGATGAATATGTAGATGATGGAGTAAGTGGAACAACTTTTAATCGAGCAGGATTTAAGAGATTAATAGAAGATATTCAGAAAAAGCGAATAAATATGGTCATTACGAAAGATACTTCTAGGTTAGGAAGAGATCATATAGAATTTGGCTATTACGTGGAGAAATTTTTCCCTGAAAATAATGTAAGATATGTTGCCGTAAATGATCAGATTGATACTTTTAAGCAGGAAAATGATATGCTTCTTTTTAAGAGTGCTTATAATGATATGTATGTTAAAGATATTTCTAATAAAATTAGAACTAGTTTATGGATTAAGAAGAAACAAGGTGAGTTTGTTGGGGCTTATGCTCCATATGGATATCGAAAAGATATTTATGATAAACATAAGTTAGTTATTGATGAAGAAGCTGCTAATGTTGTAAGGAAAATTTTTCAATTATTTACTTCAGGAATATCTATTTCTCAGATTGCTGATCATTTAACGAAGGAAAAAATATCTATTCCTAGTATTCATCAAGGAATGAATCGGGGAATTAAATCTTCACTTTTTGGGATATGGACAACTAGAACAATTACAGATATTTTAACTAATCCTACTTATATTGGTCATTTAACTCAAGGTAGGAGTAAGAAGATTAGTTATAAATCAAAAAAGAGAATTCATGTTCCTCAAGAGGAATGGATTATTAAAGAAAATAGTTGCCCTAAAATTATAGAAGATGAATTATTTTATTTTGCTAACCATATGTATAAGAAAAATATACATACTAGGGGTAGAGGAGAAGATTTATTATTAAAGGGATTTGTTTATTGTCATGAATGTGGTCATAGAATAGGTTTTCGTAAAATATCTTCAAAATATATTTATGGAGATTGTAATTATTACTTAAAATATCGAAAATATCATGTTTGTACTAGTCATAGTATTCGCTATGATTTATTAGAGAAAGTAATATTAGATGAAGTAAAAAGACTTTTAGCAAAAGAAGATATGAATAAGATTATTGAGGATATTTATCAGCAACATATAGAATGTTATCAAGAAAAGCTAAGTAAAAGACTTATCTTTTTAAAAAAGAGTATAGAAATAAATTTAAAAAAATTAGATACGCTTTATGAAGATAAATTGAGTGGATTTATTGATGGAGAGCAATATATTAGGGTAAAAGAAAAAATACTTTTGACTAATCAAAAACTAGAGGAAGAGATTATTTTACTAGAACAGAAAAATACTGATTTAGTATCTGACTTTGGGAAAAAGAAAGTGGTGAAGTTTACTAATTCAATTTTATTTGATAGAAATTTATTTGGATCTTTAATTGAGAAGATAACTTTAACGAAGGATAAAGAGATTCATCTTTATTATCGGGTAAATTGTAACTTTTGAGGGTATCAGTTGTAACCCCTTCTTTAAATAAGAGTTTTAAATTTCAAAGTGATTGGCCTTATAATAATTCACAAGTTTATTTACTTAACTCTATTATAGATGATTTAAAGACAGATGAAGATAGAGAATTTAAGGTGAAGAAAGATGGCTATTTATTTACATCAACAGTAAATTATCCCAATAATAAGTCTTTAGTTAAGCAACATGTTTTAGTAGATAAGAATGGAAAAATTACCAAAGTAGAGGTTGTAGATAAGAGTGATAATGTTCAAATTGTTATGAAATTTAGTAAACAAGAATTAAATAAAAAGTTTTCTAAAGATTATTTTGAACTTAGTAGTCTTTTAAAGATGAATAGTAAGAAAGAAGTACCAAAGATAGATAATTCTTCTAAAGAAAAAGAAAATCAGTCTAATTCTTCTAATACAGATAGTAATCGTCAAAGAAATAGCAATAATAGTACAAGTGAGAATAATAATACAAATGAAAATAATAATACCAATAATAGTAATAATGAGAATAGTAACAGTAATGGTACAACTAACAATAATACTAATAATAATACAAATAATAATAGTAATACTAATCAATCTATAACAGAAGATAGTACAAAAGAAAAGACAACTGCTAAGATAAATGATATTGTTTATCCAATGTATTTACCAGATAATACTTATTTGACTGGTCAAGATACAGTAAAGACAAAAGATGGTAGTCGTTTGATTTTAACCTTTGGTGGAGATAAATCTTTTGTATTAGTAGAAGAAACAGCATCTACTGCAGATACTTTAGAAGTTATTCCTGTTAGTGGAAACTTTGATTTTTTATCTGATGTAATTGGTGTAATTGGAAATAAATCTTTATCTTGGCATAGTAATGGAATTGATTATTATATGACAAGTGATACTTTAGAGGTTTCTGAATTAGTTAGTATTGCTAGATCGGTTAGTGTTTTACCAGTTAGTAAATAGGAATAGACTTTTTGTCTGTTTCTTTTTTTGGTTAGTTCATTTGAAGTATTTTTTTCTTTTAAAAAATTTGTCATTTCTTCTTTTGTATGAATTAAAAGTTAGACTCATAAAGTTTATTAGGTGATAGGAATGAACGGACTAGGAAAAAGAGAAGTAGAAGAATCTAGAAAGAAATATGGTACTAATGAAATAACTGCTTTAAAGAAGGATACTTTTTTTAGTTTATTTATTGAAAGCCTGGGAGATCCAATTATTAAGATTTTGTTAATTGCTCTTGGGATTAAGACTGTTTTTCTTTTTCAAGATTTTGATTGGTATGAAACAATTGGTATTGTTATTGCAATATTACTTGCTTCTTTGATTTCTACCATTAGTGAATATGGATCTTCTAAGGCATTTGACCGAATGATGAGGGAAGCTTCAAGAATAAAATGTCGGGTAAAAAGAGAAGGAAAGAAGAAAGAAATTTTTGCTTCTGAATTAGTAGTAGGTGATTTATTGTATTTAGAACAAGGAGATAAAATTGGAGCAGATGGATTGATTATTAAAGGAGAAGTAGAATTAGATGAATCCATGATTTCAGGAGAAGCAAATAGTGTAGTTAAGAAGGAGAAAGAAATTGTTTATAGGGGATGTACAGTTTATAATGGGTATGCAATTGCAAGAATTGATAAAGTAGGGAATCAAACTTATTATGGAAGAATGGTTGAAGAATTAGGAAGTGGTAGTGGAACTTCTCCTTTAAAAGAAAGACTAAATACATTAGCAATTCAAATTAGTCGCTTAGGTTATATTGGTGCTTTTTTGGTAAGTATTAGTTATTTATTTAGCAAAATTGTTATAGCGAATTCTTTCCAACTTTCTAAAATTCTTGCTATTTTAGGAAATTTTCCTTTAATGTTTGCCTATCTTTTACATGCTTTAACTCTTAGTGTTACTGTAATTGTAGTAAGTGTTCCTGAAGGACTTCCTCTTCTGGTTAATTTGGTTTTATCTTCTAATATGAAAAGAATGCTGAAAAGTCATGTACTAGTTAGAAAATTAGTTGGTATTGAAACAGCAGGTAGTATGAACTTATTATTTACGGACAAGACTGGTACAATTACAAAGGGAAAATTAGAAGTTGTAGAGTTTATGCTAGGAAATGGAAAAAAATATGCAGATGTTTCTTCTTTATCTAATCGCTATCAAAAGATTTTTAAGGATAGTTTAGTTTATAATAATGAAAGTACTTATGATGCAGATGAACATAAGATAATTGGAGGAAATCTTACGGATCAAGCAATTTTAAATTATGTTCGCTTAAAGAGACGTAGTAGTGTTTCTATTTTAAAAGAAGTTCGTTTTACAAGTGAAAAAAAATATTCTTATGTTGATGTAATAGATGATAAAAAGAAATATCGTTATGTGAAAGGAGCTCCTGAAGTACTTTTAAAATATACAAATCGCTATTTAAATGAAGAAGGGTTTAAGCAATTGTTATTTCAGCAAGAAGATATTTTAAAAAAAGTCAATGATTTGACAAAGAAAGGAATTCGTGTTTTAGCAGTTTGCTATGGAGAAAATTTTTCTTCTGAACTTCGTGATTTAATTTTGGTTGGTTTTTTATTAATTAAAGATGATATTCGAGAAGAGGCTTATGAGGGGGTTAGGTTGATTCAACATGCTGGGGTACAGACGGTGATGATTACAGGAGATAATTTGGGAACAGCTTCTTCTATTGCTAGGGAAGTAGGAATTTTAGATGATGAGAAAGTTATTCTTAGTAGTAGTGAGCTTTCTTCTCTTTCAGATAGTGAGGTAGAAAAAATACTGCCAAAACTTGCTGTTTTATATCGAGCTCTTCCCAAAGATAAGAGTAGGTTAGTCAATATTGCTAAGGGGATGAATTTGGTTGTAGGAATGACTGGTGATGGGGTAAATGATGCAATTGCTTTAAAGCGTGCTGATGTTGGCTTTGCTATGGGAAGTGGAACAGAGGTAGCTAAGGAAGCAGCGGATATTGTTATTTTAGATGATAATATTTCATCTATTGCTTCTTCTATTCTATATGGAAGGACTATTTTTAAAAGTATTCGGAAATTTATTATTTTTCAGCTTACCGTAAATCTTTGTGCAGTTACGATTTCTATTGTTGGTCCTTTTATTGGAATAGGTGCTCCTGTTACAGTAATTCAAATGCTTTGGATTAATATGGTTATGGATACCTTAGCAGGCCTTGCTTTCTCTTTTGAACCTCCTCTTAAGGAATATATGGAAGAATCTCCTAAAAAGAGAGAAGAAAAAATTATTAATCACTATATGTTAAATGAAATTTTAGTAACAGGAATTTATTCTTCAATTCTTTGCCTTCTTTTTCTTAAACTTCCCTTAATTACCAATTCCTTTAGAAAAAGTGCAGATAATCGCTATTTATTAACAGCCTTCTTTGGATTATTTATTTTTATTAGTATTTTTAATAGCTTTAATGCTAGGACAGTTCGGTTGAATATACTTTCTAATATTTTTAAAAATAAAATGTTTATTGCTGTTACTTTATTTATTGTTATTGTTCAGATAGTAATGATTTATTATGGGGGAAATTTATTTCGTACTTCTGGACTTTTACCACGAGAATTCTTTATCATGCTAATGATTTCTTTTAGCGTTATTCCTATTGATTTTATTAGAAAAATGATTTATCGTAAGTTTAATTTTAAAGTTGAAATATGAAAAAAATACTTATTTAGAATTTTCTTTTTACTAAGAATTATTCTAGTTAAGTATTTTTTGCCTATAATTATACCATATACATATTATTATCTGGTTCATTTGTAAAACTTTGGTTTGTATAAGGAGTTTCAATTCTTGTTAATCTTTGATCTAATCTTTTCACCTGGCGCTCTAATCTTGAAATCCTTTCATTCATATCATTAATTTGACTATTCATATAGTTATTTTGATTCATTCCCATAGGTGGAAATATTTGTGGTTGTTGAAAGGATTGATTTGGTGGTATCATTCCACTATAGCCATAACTGTTATAAAACATATCTCTTCCGTCCAATATCTTCCCTCCTTATCTTTATTCATTTTATTATATGTATTTTTTGTGGATATTGTTATTATTTTGCTTAATTTTTTTATGTTAAAAATAGAAGGGTAGAGTGGAGAATAAAAAAAATTCTATCTTTTTCAAATAGAACTTATTTTAATGAAATAAATAATGATAATGCAAAGAAAGCTACACCTAATAACATGGTTAATCGACTGATAAATAATTCGAATCCTCTTTCTTTTCTATTGGCAAATAATTCTGAGTTTCCACCTTGAATGATTTGTCCAGCAGATTCAGCTTTATTGCTTTGTAGTAATACAATTATAATTAACAATACTGAAATAATCAATAATGCGATTTCCATTATATTCCTCCTGTCGGTATATATTATAGCATATTTAGTACTTTTCTACAATAATTCTCTAACTTTTTTTGAAAAAATAAGAAAAAGTGTTGACATGACTCTGCGATATTGGTATAATTTATCTTGTCGATGGGGAATTAGCTCAGCTGGCTAGAGCACTTGCCTTGCACGCAAGGGGTCAAGGGTTCGAATCCCTTATTCTCCACCATATTTTTTTTCGGGAAGTAGCTTAGCTTGGTAGAGCGCTACGCTTGGGACGTAGAGGTCGCAGGTTCAAATCCTGTCTTCCCGACCACGAAGAAATATATTACTACTCATGTTGAGTGGTTTTTTTTTGAATTTTTTAAAGTCTGATCATTATATATTAAATATGGGATTCTTTTTATTTTATGTTAATGACTTTATTGTGATAAAATAATTGCAAAATAAGAAAAAAAATAGTATCATAATTAATATGAGAAAGGAGTTTTATTGAGATGAGTAAAGAAGAAAAAGAAAAGAAAGTGACAAAAAAGAGTGATTCTTCAAAGAAAAATTCTTCTCGTTTAGAGAATAAAGGTGAAGAGAAAAAGAATAATCAAGTAAAGAAAGAAACTAGGGGGAAAGAAAATACTTCTAAAAAAGAAGGAAAGGATTCTTCAGAAAAGAGTAATAGTACTATTTCTAAGAAAAAAGTTACTACTAAGAAGATAGAGGAAGTAGTAGAAGAAGAGGTTATAGAAAAAAATGTAGATATAGATTCTGATTTAGAGGATTTTGGAGAAACTTCTTTTAACGGTGATGATTCATCTAAGGAAAAGAAAGGTAAAAAATTAAAGAAATCAGATTTGATATTGATTATTGGTTTAATTATTGTTGTTGTTTTAGGGTGTTTTTTGATGAAAGGTCAAAAGGATGAACCTTCTTATCAATTACCTCTTACTTTGGAAGGAGAAGCTGGATTGCAATTATTATCTTATAGTGATTACCAAAAGAAGATTGATAATAATGAATCTTTTGTTGTTATTTTATCTAGAGAAAGTTGCTCTCATTGTGCTAATTTTATGCCAGTTGCAAAAGAATTTGCTTCTTCTAAAAATTTACCAATGTATTATGTGGATACTGATACATTTACAGAAGAAGAATGGAGTTCTTTTGAAAGTTCTAATACTTTCTTGAAGAAGAATGGTGGCAATTGGGGAACTCCTACTACTATTGTTCTTGCTGGAAAAGAGGCTGTTGATTATATTGAGGGAGAAACTACTGTTGATAAATTACAAGAGTTATATGATAAGTATTTTGATTTAAAACAAGAGTAGGAGGATAAGATGGGAAAATGTTATGAGATGGTAAGTGAATTTAAGAGAAAATATCCACTTACTATTGCGTTTCGTTTAGAGAAGCATTGTGCAATTGTAGAGAAGCATTTGAATCCTGATGAGGAAATTCTTTATGCTTTTCCTGCACAAAAAAATCCAAATGTTTTTGAAATATTTTATACGAATGTTGTTGCACTTACAAATAAGAGAATTATTATAGCGACTAAGCGTTTATTATGGGGATATTTCTTTGTTACGATAACGCCTGATATGTTTAATGATTTGACCGTTCGTAAGGGGCTTATTTTTGGAAATATTATTTTGGATACGATTAAGGAGAAAGTTTATTTATCTAATATTGATCCTAATGCTTTACCGGAGATAGAGTCAATAATTACTTCTTATATGATGGAGAAGAAAGAACAGGTTGGATATGAAAGAAAAGAAAGGGAAGATTAAAATTTAGTTTTTATTGGAAGTGAAAATATTCTTTTGCTTTCTTTTTTTGTTTTAGGGAAAAAATTGAGAAGTATTTTTTTTGTTATCTTGACAAAATTAATTTTATTTAGTATATAATTGTATCAGGAAGGAAAGGGATGTATTTTGGGAAAAAAGTTAGTTATTGTGGAATCCCCTAGTAAAAGTAAGACAATTGAGAAGTATTTAGGTAAAGATTATAAAGTTGTTTCTTCACTTGGTCATATTAGAGATTTATCTACTTCTGGTAAATATGGCTTTGGTGTTGATTTAGAGGATCATTTTAAACCTGATTATAAAATTATTAAGGGTAAGAAAAAATTGGTTACTGAGTTAAAAAAGGAAGTTAAGGCTTCTGATTTTGTTTATTTAGCAACTGACCCTGATCGGGAAGGAGAGGCTATTTCATGGCATTTATATGATACTCTTGGATTAAAAAATAATGATTATGAAAGAATTGTCTTTAATGAAATTACCAAAGATGTCATTTTAGATTCTTTTAGTAAAGCGAGAAAGATAGATGATAATTTGGTTAAATCTCAAGAAGCAAGAAGAATTTTGGATAGAATTATTGGGTTTCGTTTGAGTAAATTAATGCAGTCTAAGACAGAAGGAAAATCTGCTGGTCGTGTGCAAAGTGTTGCTTTAAAATTAATTGTCGATCGAGAAAGAGAAATCCAAGCTTTTAATATAGAGAAATATTATGAGATTGATGCTTATTTTGATTCTTTTGATGCAAAGTTAGATAGTTATTGTCATGAGAAAGTAGAGATTTCTACTAAGGAAGATGCTGATCGTATTCTTGGAGAGTTAGATGAGACTTTTGTTATTGAAGATGTTTCCAAGAAAAAGAAGGATAAGAAAAGTAAGTTTCCTTTTACTACTTCTACACTTCAACAAGAGGCTTCTAATAAACTTAATTTTACTTCGAAAAAGACAATGTCAATTGCGCAAAAGCTTTATGAAGGAATTAGTTTAAAAGATGAAACGGTTGGTTTGATTACTTATATGAGAACAGATTCTATTCGAATGAGTGATGAATTTGTAAAAAATACTTATGGATATATTAAAAATACTTATGGAGAAAATTATGTTGGATATGTAAAGAAAGCTAAGAAGACAGAGAATGTTCAAGATGCTCATGAGGCGATTAGACCTACTAGTATTTTTAGAAAGCCAGAAGATATTAGGGAATATTTGTCTAATGATGAGTATAAGTTATATCATTTAATTTATTATCGGGCTCTTGCTTCATTGATGAAAGACGCTATGGTGGAAGCTACTAGTGTTACGTTACTTAATCATGAGTATCGTTTTAAAACAAGTGGGCAGATTTTGTTGTTTGATGGTTATTTAAAAGTATATTCTTGTTATGAGGATTCTAATGATAAGATACTTCCTGAACTTGTTTCTGGTAATCAAGTTGTATCTAATCATATTGATGTATCGGAACATGAGACTAAGCCACCTGCTAGATATACAGAAAGTCGTTTAATTAAGGAAATGGAAGAACTTGGTATTGGTAGACCTTCTACTTATGCAAAGACTATTGATACTTTAAAAGAAAGAGTTTATGTTCAAATAGTTGATAAGAAATTTATTCCTACGGATATTGGAATAGAAATCACGGATAAATTACAAGAATTTTTTAAAGATATTATTAATGTAAAATATACCAAAGAAATGGAAGATGATTTAGATAAGATTGCTTTAGGAGATTTGGTTTGGTATAAATTGTTAGAGCGTTTTTATGATGACTTTGAACCTAAAGTAGAGGTTGCCTTTAAAGAAATGGAGAAAAAAGCTCCAGAAGAAACTGGAGAGATGTGTCCTCAGTGTGGTAATCCTTTGGTTATTAAGCAAAGTAGATATGGAAAGTTTGTTGCGTGTTCTAATTATCCTGAATGTAAATATATTAAGAGTAATGAGGAAAAAAAGGAAGTTAAGGAAATTATGAAATGTCCAGAATGTGATGGGATGATTGTTGAAAAAGTAACAAGACGAGGAAAGATATTTTATGGTTGTAATCATTATCCTAAGTGTAAGGTTGCTACTTGGGATAAGCCTACTGGTGAGTTATGTTCTCAGTGTGGAAGTATTTTAGTAGAAACAAAAGATGGAATTAAATGTTCTAAATGTGATAGTAAAAAATAATGTTAGTAGAAAATACTGACATTTTTTTTGACAAAATATTTAGGTTAGTTCTAAAGTAAGTATTATATATTAATGTAGATTTTTTGTTTTTTTCAAAAATATTATCATAATATATGAAACTATACCTATTATGGCACCTTTGATACAACTAAAAAGATATTTATTTATATTACTATTGGTTTCTAATAAACAATTTTTTTTCTCTTCATTTTTTGTAAAAATTACCGAGTTAATAGCATTACTAAGATATTTCTTTTCATCTTGTGAGAATTCTTCACGTGATTGAATCCAAAACTTATAACTATTGCCATTAACAATGGTATAATAAGAAAGTACATGATAATTATTACTAAACTGATTAGTGGAAATAAATTTATATTTATTTTCATAAATTGAAGCTGATTTAATTGTGGTAACATCTTTATAATCATTTAAAATTTCTTTTAACTCATTTTTATCACAATATGAAAGATTATTTATATTTTCTAAATCTGCTTCTGTTACTTGCAAGATAAATTCTAATTTATTATCTAAAATTGCATCAACATAAATATCATTATCAATAAATTTAGATTTCATATTTTGTTCTGTTAATTGAAATTTACTTAAATTGGGGTTATCTGATAAATTATTTCTAGTAAAAGTAATAAAATCATCATCTAAATCTAATTTTATATTAATATCAGATAACTCAAGCGTTTGTGCATTAGCTTTCCAAATTGGAATAAAAAATAAAATCGCTAATAATAAAATTTTTTCGTTCATTTAATCACTCCTAATTATTAATTAGATTTTATCATTTTTTTCTACAAAAGGCAATTTATTAATCATGATTATTTTAAGGAAAAAATTTTTAGAAAAATCTCTAACGAACTAGAAAAATATTGATAAGTATTTTAAATTATTGGGTATGTTATTGAAAGTACTATGGTTATTTTAAAAAAAATTATTCCTATTTTTTTGACAAAATATTTTAGGTTAGTTCTAAAGTAAGTATTTTTGTTGTATAAATTAGTAGAGGTGTGTTGATGTTTTTAAGTTTGTTTCATTTGATTATTAGTCATACTTTTTTTATGGGTTCTTATTCTAATGAAGTATTTCCTGATCCATTATCTAAAGAGGAAGAAGAGGAATATATTAAGAAGATGAAAGAAGGAGATAGTGAGGCTAGGAATCAATTAATTCTTCATAATTTGAGATTGGTAGCGCATATTGTTAAAAAGTTTGAAACAAGTGGTAATGATGTTGATGATTTGATTGGGATAGGGACAGTTGGTTTAATTAAGGGAATAGATACTTATTCTGTTGAAAAGAAAGTAAAGCTTACTACTTATGCTGCTAAGTGTGCAGAGAATGAAATTTTGATGTATTTTCGGAGTAATAAGAAAAATGCAAAAAATGTTAGTATTTATGACGGGGTGAGTTATGATAAAGAGGGAAATGAGATTACTGTTTTAGATGTTTTAAAGACTAAGGATCCTGATTATTTAGAAGATATTTATTTGAAAGATAATATTTTGTTGTTGAGAAAATATTTAAATATTTTATCGAAAAGAGAGAGGAAGATTATTAATATGCGCTATGGTCTTGAGCATGAGGAAGAGAAGACACAGAAGGAAATTGCTTCTGCTCTTGGGATTAGTAGGAGTTATGTTTCAAGGATTGAGAAAAGGGCAATTACTAAGGTATTGAGAGAGTTTATTCGGAATAAAAATTACAATGGTTAGAGAAGACTATTGTTTTTTTTCTTGACTTTTCTTTCTTTTTTATAGTATGATTTTAGTGATTTTATTGTGAGGTGAAGAATTTATGGAAAAAAGTCCGATTTTGTTGCAAGTAGCAATGGAGGTAGAATGTTCTTGTTTGTTAAAAAAAATAGATCATCTTGTGAAAAGAGAGATAGGAGGGTATCTTTTTTATGAAGGGATGATTAGAAATTATCCTGTTGTTATTTCTTTATCTAAGGTTGGTTTGATTGAAGCTAGTTCTTCTCTTACTATTGGGATAGAGAATTATCATCCTATAGCAATTATTAATTATGGAATAGCAGGAGCTACTACGAGAAAGTTACATGTTTCGGATATGGTTATTGGGACGAATTGTGTTAATATTAATTCTTATAAAAGTTCTTTTTCTCCTGCTTTGGGTGGCGTTCATCCAGATAAATGGGAACTTCTTACTTTTTTAAGTGGAGAGACTGATCGATTTTTGTCTTATTCTTCAGATGAAAAGCTTCTTGCATTGGCATTAGGAAATCCACCTAAAACCAATTATTTATGTGGTACTATTGGGAGTGGTGATGTATGGAATCAAGAAGTAGATAGAGTTTTATTTTTGAATGAAAAGTATCATATTCTTTGTGAAGATATGGAGAGTATTTCGACTTATACGATTGCTCATCATCGAGATATTCCGGTTATTTCTTTTAAAATGATTTCGGATAATTTACTTCTTGGGGAAGAATATGATCGAGAGGTTGGTATTTATTTACAAGAATATGTTTTTAGTTATGTAGAGAAGTTGATAGGAGATTTTTTGTAAACTTCTTCTTTTTTTCTTTTTTAAATTGTGATAGAATGAATAGAGAGTAAAGTAGTATTGTTCTACTTTACAAAAATAGTAAAGAGGAAAGAGATATGTATACTATTATTGATTATTTAAATTATTATAAAGATACTACTGTAAAGTATGTAAAGTTGAATTCACAAGATTTTTTGATTTTTGCTTGTCTTTCTTATTTACCTTTAGATTCATTTGGTGAAGAAAAGAATTTACAGGAGTTTGTAAAGTATAGTGTTAAGTTTAAGGATAGGTTGCATGGGGGAAATACAGGGAGTTTAGCTTATCAATTATTAAAAGTAATGGTAAAGTCGAAAAGATATCAAGATTTGAAAATTGAAAATTTTGTTGGAAAAAGGGATGATTTTGTTCAGTTTGGTGCGATGACTTTTGTTTTAGGAAAGAATAAAATTATTTCTTTTAGAGGAAGTGATCGTTCTTTTGTTTCTTGGGTAGAAAATGCTAGGATGTTTTATCAGTATCCAACAAATACACAGAAAATGGGGATAGATTATCTTAAGAATGCTATTTATAAAGATGATGATAATGTTTATGTTGTGGGACATTCTAAAGGTGGAAATTTAGCAATGGTTAGTTGTATGGAGTTAGAGAATTCACTTTTAAGAAAGGTTAAACAGATTTATAATTTTGATGGACCTGGGGTATTGAAAGATGAGTATGAATTAAAGTATAAGAGAATAAAGAAGAAACTGATTAATATTATTCCTTCTAATTCCATGGTTGGGGTTCTTTTATATAATGAGAATTTTTCTGTTATTAAAAGTAAAAATCATATGATGGAGACACATTATCCTTCTTCATGGTGTTTGTTTGGAGAATTCTTTATAGAAGATAGTTTGAAAGTTTTTTCTAATCAGTTGCATAATTATACGACTGTGACTTTGGAAAAGATTGATAGGAGAATGCTTGAGGATGCTATGGAGGGGGTGTTTCAGGAACTTAAGGAAGAGAATACGAGGGATATTAATTTAGAGACAATTAAAGAGGGGTTAGAAAAGTTAAAAGATACTGATTCTCAGGTTTTTCGCTACTTAAATACACTTCTAACTTCCTTGATTACCGTAAATAAAAAAGAAAGGAATAAAGAAACTTAATTCTTAGGTTTCTCAGAGTGTTGACAAACTACCTATTTTGAAAAAAATTGATTTTTTAATAAATCAAAGTGGGTTAAATTGTCTAAAAAGAGCAAATATTAGGTACTTAATCCCTAAAAAATGCTCTTTTTTATACTTTAGTGTGAGAAATATAAAAGGCTGTGACAAAGCCGATTTGAAAAATCGACTTTGTCACAGCCTGAGAAACTTAATTCTTAGGTTTCTTTTTTTTGACTTAAAACCCAAGCACCATTCATACAATATAAAGGAGCATTAACCTCTAAAAATAGCAAAATCAAAATTTTGTTGTAAAAAAGAATCCTAATAAAGAAATATTTGAATAAAACAAGAAATTTTTTCCAATATTAGTAATGGGAACGATATGGACAAAGAATTACTCTTGAATCATTCAACTGCAGAGAAGAACAATACAAACCTAGAGTACATACCTTGAAAAAGTAAAGTGCAAGAAAAAAGAAAAAAAAGCCATGAAAAGGAAGTGAGATCAATTAAAACACAAGGCAAAAACGACTCATTTTGATAACTTTAAAGCAACTTTAAATCGAATACTAGAGTAATTCGTTAATTATCATGTTATAGTAGTTGACAATTCAAAAAAATTCTCTTACCATATTAAGCCAACTTAGGAGGTTTGATGTTCTTAAGTATTATCAATTTCTAGGAGGAGGATCATGAGAGTCACGAAAAAGAAAGCTTATATCTTTATTTTTATCTTCTTCATAATAACCATCCAAGGAAGTTATCAGTATTTTTATCAAAATCAAAAACAAAGGTCGACCATGAATGTTGGCGTGCGACAAAATAACATCAACAACATGAATTTACCCCGAACCGCCAAAGAAGATACCATAACTTACTTACAAGAAAAATATCAAAACGAAGATATCAAAGCAACCATCACGATTGACGACGATGATTTCACTTATCCTGTGGTTCAAACCATTGATAACGATTATTATCTGACGCATGATTACGCAAAAAATAAAGATGCATTAGGAGCCATTTATGCAGACTATCGCATTAACCTAGATACAAGCAGAAAGATTCTCATTTTCGGTCATAGTTCTACCATTCGTGAAACCCCATTTAATGAATTAGAAAAATACTACGATGAATCTTTCTTTCAAAAACATCATATGCTCACCCTAGAAACCAAAAATAATACTTATCATTATGAGATCTTCTCAGTACATATCGAAACAACCGATTTTACTTACATGAATTTAAACTTTGAAAGCAGTTTGAAATGGTATGCGCATATCAGAAAATTACAAGAAAGAAGCTGGTATCATACCGAAGTAGAATTAAAAAGTGATGATGACATCTTAATTCTACAAACCTGCAGTAATCATCCAAAGTATAAAAATAATAAAAGTAAGTATTTATTAATTGTTTCAAGGAGGGTAAAGTAATGAATAAAAAGTTTAAAGCCGTTTTATTTAGTATGATAACCTTAATTATCATTGCCGCAGCTGGTGTCTTTGCGGTAAAAGCCCTAGATAATAAGGACGAAGGAAAAATCAGTCTAAATAAAACTGCCTCAAAAGAAGACGATACATATGGCAGAAGCGCTGATGTTGTATTAGATGTTTCTGCAAGTAAATTTACAAAGTCAACCACCGTAGATGTTGTCTTAGTATTAGACCGCTCTGCTAGTATGGATGGTCAAAAAATGCGGGACACAAAAGCAGCAGCAACATCATTAGTAAAAAAATTATTGAAAAACAATACTGATCCAAAAAATCCTATAGTAAAAGTAGGAATTGTAACTTACGGAACAGATGTTATTGATTCTTATGAAGAAAGTGGAATTTTTCCTTGGGATGATAAGAAAGTTTATCAAACAACTTCCACCACGTTATCATCAATAGAAAGTGAAGTAACCACTTTGATTAACAATATTCCAGATGCTGTAGGTTCTGCAGCAACGAATATTGATGCTGGACTAGAAAGAGCAAATACACTTTTAACAGGATCGACCGCTAATCAGAAAGCTGTTATCTTACTAAGTGATGGAATACCAACGAAGTTTAACTATAAAGGAGAAAATTATGGTACCGGAAATTCTGATGATAAAGACTGCGTTGAAAAGGAATACTGGGGTTACTGGGGTGATAAATGTACTAAAGAAATAAGACCATCAGAAGCAGCAAAAGAAGAAGCTAATAATTTAAAGGAAAAAGGAGTAACCATCTATACCGTAGGATTTGATGTTAAAAAAGATAGTTCTGCTGCTAAATTTTTACAAGAAGTATCCACTTCTAAAGAAGTAAATGGAATCCCCATTTACCCTAACTTCTATTTAGCGAAAGATAAGAATGATTTGGAACAAGAATTTGATAATATTTTAGTATCCATTACAACCGTTGCTACCAATGTTGTTGTAACAGATACTATTCCACTTGGGTTCAAATTAAATGAAGAAAAATTAAAAGAAAAATATGGTAATGCCGTTAGCGTGTCAAAAAACGATAAAGGTGAGGAAGTAATTACTTGGAAAATTGGTGAATTAAAAGTAGGAACAAATCCAAAACTAACATATACTGTAGATGCAGATAAAGACTACTATGGAGCAATGTACACCAATGAAAGTGCAACCTTAACCGGTAAAGCTGCCTCTGGTAACCCAGCTTATCCAGATGGAGAAATAAAAGAAACTTTCCCTAAACCAGTTGTTGCTATCCCCGCTGTTACAGAGGATGATAGTTACATTGCAAAATTAGGAGAAACAAAAACGATTACAGAAACAGAAGGCATTTTATCTAACGATCACATCAAAAATCGTCTAACAGATGACAATGCAACCGTAACTGATGAAATAGAAGTAAGTAAAACAGCAAATTCTTGTGGTAAGTTAACCGTAAATAACGATGGTTCTCTAAAATATACTCCAGATTCATCATGTCTTGGAAAAGACGTAGAATTTGATTATGTAATTAAATCTACCGTAAAAGTCAATGGAGAGACAAAAGAAGTAATCAGTAATACTTCAAAGATTAAATTTACGGTTACCAAAGATGAGCCAAAAGTTACCAATCCAAAAGTAGAAAAAACAAACGCTAATGGAGAAGTCACAACTTCTATTACTGATCCATTTTCTTACAATATTAAGTATATTGCGACATTGAAAGATCATATTGGTACAGCAACCGTTACGATTGTTGACGCATTACCATATGAAATTGATGAATCTAAATCTAATTTAGATGGTGGTGATTACAACGCTACAGAAAAAACAATCACTTGGACTGTATCAGTAGAAGATATTGATACTTACAAAAATCCTGATTCAGGAAACATTAAAATTGATAAACAAATTACAGTAGTATATTTAAATGTTCCAACTGATGTGGATACCATCATAAATAAAGTTAATACAACAATTACAGTAGATAAACAAGAAATTAAAAAAGAAACTGAGCAAGAAACCAAAGTTCAAAAAGGTACAATTGTTGTCAAATATCAAACAACAACGGGAGAACAACTACAAGAAGATAAAGAAACAACAGCTTTAATTAAAACAACTGAGAAAACAGTAGCACCAAAAGAAATCACAAAAGACGGAATTACTTATAAATTAGTAAAACTATTAGATAATGAAACAGAAAAATCATTTGAAGAAGATGATGAAGCAAGCGTTTCTTATCAAGCAACATATCAAGAAAAAACAACAACCGTTAAATACATTTATTATAAACAAGCAGCCGATATTACCAATGATAAAATTGAAAAGACAGGAACAGAAAAAATTACTTCCTCAAATGAAAAAGTAAGTTATCAAATTAATTATAATGCCCAAATTGACCATTACATTGGCCATATTACTACGAAAGTTGTAGATACACTACCATATGAAATTGATGAATCTAAATCTAATTTAAATGGTGGTAAATATGATGCAGCAACAAAAACAATTACTTGGGAAGAAGAAAAAGATATTAATACTTATAAAGTTGGGGCATACAAAGTAGAATTCAAAAAAGAGATCGAAGTTACTTTCAAAAATTTAGATAAAACCGAAGTTAAGATGACCAACAAAGTAGATGGAAGTATCACAACAGATATCAATCAAAGTGAAGAAAAACACGGTGAACACGATACTGAAATAGACATTAAAGGGACCGTTATTACAAAATATCTTGATACTCTTGGAAATGAAATTGCCGATCCCATCCCAACAGAAGGGAAAGTTGGTAATGACTATACAACAAGTCAAAAAGACATTGATGGTTATGTTTTTGTAAGAGTTGAAGGCGACGCCGTAACTGGAAAATATATTGAAGGAGAGTTAGTCGTTAAATATATTTATTACAAACAATCTGGAGAAACAACAGAAACGAAAGTAACCAAAACAGGAACAAATGAAATTACCAAAACGACTGATTCGGTAGAATATAAAGTTCAATATCAAACAACCGTAAAAGAATATATTGGTATAGCAGAAGTTACTATTGTTGATACTTTACCATATGAAATTGATGAATCTAAATCTAACTTAGATAGTGGCGTTTATAATGCAACAGCGAAAACAATTACTTGGGTAGAAAAAATAGCAATTGATACAAATAAAAATCCAAAATCAGGAAATATCAATATTACGAAAAACATTAAAGTTGTTTATCAAGGAATTTCTTCAACAACAAGAGAAATTGAAAATAAAGTATCAGCAACCATCAAAACAACATCAGAAACAGATTCTGTAGAAGATACAAGTAAAACTACCGTTTCTGTAAAAGGAACAGTCATTGCCCACTATCAAGATACAGAAGGAAAAACACTAGAAAAAGATGAGACATATACGGATTTAGTAGGAAATTCTTATCAAACAAAAGCAAAAACTATTTCAGGATATAAATTAGTAGAAATAAAAGGGAATGAAACTGGTACATATAATGAAACACAACAAGAAGTAACTTACATTTATTACAAATCAACAGGTGAAATTACAGAAAATACCCTAAAGAAAGATGGTATAATAAAAATTACTTCTGCAAATCAATTTGTTCCATACAAAATTAGTCAAGACATTAAAATCGAAAACTATATTGGTACAGCAACCGTTACCATTATAGATATCTTACCAGCTGAAATTGACATAACAGAATCCAATTTACAAGGAGGAATCTACAACGAAGAAGACAAAACAATTACTTGGATAAATTCACAGAAAGTAAATACTTATAAAGATTTAAATAGTGGTATCATAAACTTTACTAAAGAAATTACCTTAAAATTTAAAGATCTAGATCCAACAGCAAGTGAATTAACCAACAAAGTAAAATCAACATTAAAAACAGAAAACAATACTGACGAAAAAGATGATGAATATACTTCAGAGGTTGATGTTAAAGGAAAAGTAATTGTTAGATATATTGATTTAGATGGGAAACAATTATTAGATGATAAAACTTTAACTGGAAAAATTGGAAAATCTTATGAAACAAAAGAAGAAATAATTGATGGATATATATTAGTAAAAGTAGATGGGGATATTAGTGGTAAATATAAAGAGGAAGATGGTTTTGTAACTTATATTTATACAAAAGTATCAACAGGTAATATTGAAGTAATTCCTCCAAAAACTGGGGTAGAGAATAAGAATTCTATTTTAGATATATTTGTTTTAATTGCTTCTTTGCCAATAGTTATTATAAGAAAGTTTTATTCTTAAAAAGATTAGTTTTTATTATGAATAAAGGAGGTATATAAAGTATGAAAAAAAAATATTTTTTTCTCTTTTTCCTCCTTTTTTTTATATTACCAGCAAATATTTTTGCTAAGACAATCGGTGATCTTTATCAAGAATTATATTATTTGAAAGAAATAAGAGATAATTATCATAGTTTATCAATAGATGATAAACAGTCTTTAAAGATGAAAGAAGAAGAAATATTAAGTCAGATATCTATAAAAGAAGCATCTTTAACTAATCTTAAAACAAAAATAAACAAGTATGAGAATGAAATAAGTATTTTAAAAGAAAAAATAAATAAAATATTACTTTTTTATCAAATTACTAATAAGAAGAATATTTATTTAGAATATATTCTAGATGCTAATAATTATAAAGAGTTGATTTATCGTAATACTTCTTCTAAAAAAATTATTGAATATAATTATAATATAATACTTTCTTATCAAAGTAAGTTAGAAGAATTAGAAGAGAGTAAAGAGAAAATAAATAAAGAGCTAAAGAATTTAGAACAATTGCAGCAAAAATATTTGCAATTATTACTTATTTTAAAAAATAATAATATAACTAATATTGATAGTATTGAAACTAATTTAGATGGAGATATTTATAATTTAGAAAAAGAAATTAATGCTTATCAATCATTAGGTTGTTTAAATGATATGGATTTATCTTTGTGTTTTAATATCAAGAGAATATCTTCTTTTAAATATCCTTTAAAGAAGGGGTGTGTAACTAAAGAATATGATATTACTAGTCATAAGGGAATTGATTTAGGTTGTAATAAAGAGGGAGAGAATGTTTATGCTAGTGGTGATGGAATAGTAAGTGAGATTATAGAGAAATCTTCTTGTGGTGGAAATATTGTTTTTATTTATCATAATGTGAATGGTAATAGGTATACTACTATTTATGGTCATTTATTAGATATAAAAGTGTCTCTTGGACAAGTAGTTGATGCTAATACTGTTATTGGTCTTTTAGGAGGGGAATCTACTGCTTTTATTAATGGTGGTTATGATAAATGTACTAATGGTGCACATCTTCATTATACGATTTCTAATGATTATCATACTTATGATTTTTCTGTTTATACAAAAGATCCTAGATGGTTTAATCAATATCCTGATTTATATAAGGGATTCTTTCAACGATAGAAAAATTAACTTATGGATAAAGGACTTGACAGATTGAAGTGTTGAATATATTATATACAGTCAACTAAGGGAGTTTTAGTGATAAAAAAGAATAGAAGGATAGTTAAGATGATTACTGAATTATTATGAGTTAATTTGGTAGTATAAATTAAGTATTTCTATTCTTTTTCTTTTTTACAAAAAATCTTTAGTAATTAATAAATATAAGGAGGAACTTTATGAAAAAGTATCAAAATTTAAAGTTAGTAGTTTTTCTTCTTTTACTAACATTAATTCCAACTCATTTTACTTTTGCTGATGAAGTATTATCTAGTGAAGATAAATTAAGTACTATTCCTAGAGAAGAACAATCATCTAAAGTTACTTTTGGTCCAGTAAATGAAAATGATAAAAATGATTGGAGTTTATTTTACAAAGATGGAAAATATCAAGTTATTTTTCAATTAGAAGAGGATGCATCTTTAGAACAGACTATTGTTTTAAGTAATGTTATGAAGGTTTTAAATTCTTTTGGGACTGAGGAAATTAAAAATAGTATAACTGAGGAAGATAAGGCTATATTAGAGAATATGGCTGCAAATGGGGTAGAAAAGGTAACATTTAAGATAGATTTAAATGATGGTAGTGTTCAAAGGTTTATTACTGATATAAAAACTTTTGAATCAGTTATTTCTATATTACCTGGAGATGTTATTAATTTTGAAGTATATTTAAAAAATGCTTCTAATCATACGTTTCAATATAAAGAGGATAGTTTTACTATTGCTACACCTAAATTAGAAGGAACATCATCAAATAATTCTACTGGTTTTGATGGACAAAAGTTACCAGATGAATATCAGACTCATATTACTAAATCGATAGGTTTAAGATCAAATGGGATTAAATATTTGCTTACTAATGCTGGTATTTTAAAGAATATGGATGATAATAATACACTTATGGATATAAGAAGTAATAAGGGTTTGACTTTTGATGAATGGTTAAAAGTTAAAGAATACTTAAATAATTATTTTCAAACGAAAGGAATAACTTATACTAATTATCGTGATGCATTAGAGGCATATTTATTAGATTATTATAATAATCCAGAAAATGGCTATATCAAAGTAGAAGATAAGGATAAGTATTCTACTATTAAAGATTTAGCCGCTAATAATAATAACGTATCTGGTAATCTTTATGATACTTCTAATAATTATGAATTTAAGATTAAAGTAGATGATCCAAGTATTGCTAGTTTAATTTTAAAAGAATTAAATATGAATGATTCATTTGCAGCAATTAAGGTATATATTGCTAAAATTTATGAAGAAAATAATGCTGATGCAACAGAAGTAATGAAAAAGACTTCTTTATATACTCTTAAATCACAGGTTGGGAAAGATGTTAAAAAATATTCTGGTTTAAGTGATTTATATGAAATGTTAAAAAAATCATCAAATAATTCTGTTCTTTTAAAGAATCTTTATAATTATGATTTGAATAATAAGCATGCAACTTCTAAGGATTATGCTATGGAGTTATATTTTAATGCTTTAGGGTTAACTGGATTAACTTTTGATGTTAAATTAAATGAAAATACTTATTATAATAATTTTTATAATAATTTATTAACAATTATTATTGGTAGTGATGAAGAGATTAAGGATTATCATGATAAAAATAATGGTTCATGGTCTAGTAATGATGGTACACATACTGTTGGAGATTATATGATTGATAAGGTTAATAATACTGGGGTATGGAAAGATACTAATGATTATTTAGAGTCTACTATAGGTAATTTAACTAATAATTCTCTTGTTAATTTTGGCTTATCTCTTAATTTAGATGGAAGATTGACTGGTAATGATTATCAATTATCTAAATGGGGATGGTTTGGTTCTTTAACTTTAAAACAAATTGATGGAGATTTATATTTAAGAAAAATTGATGAATTGGGTAATACTATTACTTCTAGTGAAACATCATTTTATATTTGGTATCAAAGTAATGAGGGAACTTTCTATTTAGTAAAAGAAAATGGTGTTTATAAATTTATAAAATATGATCAAAGTCAAAATCAAGATTATTATGTAACTACAATTAATGGAGTATTAGATATTAAAAATATTTTATTAGAGACTAATACTTATTATATAACAGAGGCAATAGCACCTAATGGATATGTATTAAATGATAATATTTATAAGATAAGTTCTAATCAAATTCAGGATGATGAAGTTATTATGAATTTGGCAACAGGTTTATCAAAGAAAGCTATATATATTGGTCAAATAAATGCATCTACACCATTAAATATTACTATTACAAACTATAAAGTAGTGGATGGTAATGTTGAGGTAATTCCTCCTAAAACTGGAGTAGGTGAAGAGGGAGTAAGGATTTTATCAACTTTAATTTTGTATAAAAAAGAAGATGAATAGAAGAAAAAAACGACTTTGGATAGTCGCTTTTTTTATGGGATTAATCCCCATCCTGTTACTACATATCTTCCTTTAGTACGTTTTGCTTCTGCTGGAGGATTGTTTTCTAATTCTCCGTTTACTACCATTGTTGAGGATTGTCCACCGTCTAGGTTGGCAGCGTTGTAAGCTCCATATAGTTTTAGGGTTTTGACTACATCTTGAAGGCTTGCTCCATCAATATAATTTCTACCATCGATGGATAGGAACATCATGACGCCATCTTTTCGTTGGGCTATTGCCATTCTAGGGGATTTTCCCCAAGGGTCTCCGACAATTTCTAAAGATTTTCCGTTGACAATTAAGAATGGGCCAAAGACCATTCCGTCTTTTATTTTAGCATTAATTGCTTCTTCTCCTGTAGCATTTGCCATTAACTTTAATTTTCCTTCATCTGTAATACCAATGATGTTGTCTCGATAAGTATTTTCGTTTTCTCCTTTTGGTGTCCAAATAATTTCATGATCTTTTATCACATAGCCAACTGGAATGTCTGATCCCATGCCATTGTCAACGAATCCACCACCGTTGATACAAACAACACCATTGTATCTTTCACACATGGTCATAACTCTTTCTCCATAGCCACCGACATTAAATTTTTTAGTATGAATTAATTCTACTTTTTTGGGATTATAGATGGCTACTAAATGGGCATCAGCACTTCCTACTTTTAAGCGAATAACTTTATATAAATCATTTCCTTCATCTCTAGTTAAAAGTTCTTTTTCGTATTCATTTTTGTATTTTTTCTTTTCTTTGGTATTGATAACGATATCGTCTAGATTGGCATCTTCATTGATGGTTACAAAATAGTTTCCGTTCATAATCTTTTCTATTTTTTTCTCGCTATAAAATATTCTAGCCATCCATCTGTGTTCCATGGTATTCATAGCTGTTGTAACATATAGGTTTCTTATGTAATTCCATGGGCCATACATGATAAAGAAACAGATGATTGCAATAATATCTAGAACAATAAAAACTATGGTTCTTTTTAAAAGCTTTTCTTTCTTTTTTGTTTTACTTTGATTTTTCTTATAAGTTTTCTTTTTCATGGATAATACTACCTCCTTTAGATTAAGGAATTAATCCCCAACCTGTAACAACGTATCTTCCTCCCTGTTTTTTTGCAGCATAGTTAGGGGTGTTGACTAAACTATTATTGATAACTAAGGAGGTAGATTGTCCACCATCTAAGTTGGCTGCGTTGTAAGCTCCATATCTTTCTAGTACTTTTAATACATCTTTCATACTAGCACCATCGATGTAACTTTCTCCTTCTGTTACTAGAAACATTATAACACCATCTTTTCTTTGAGCAATTACACATTTATTGGCAACACCAAATGGGGTTCCTTCAATTTTAACAGATTTTCCGTTGACAATTAGGAATGGTCCGAATTCAACGCCATACCAAATTCCAGAATGAATTGCTTCAGTACCTGTTGCATTGTTCATTAGTTTTAATTTGCCATCTTTCGTCATTCCAATGATATTTCCTCTAGTGTTGCTATAATCACTTTGGATAGGCCAAGCAACTTTTCCTTCATCGATAACGTAACCTTGAGGAATGTCTGATCCTTTATCTAGTCCGTTAGAGAATCCTCCACCGTTGATACAAACAACCCCACCGTATCTCTTACACATGTCAATAACTCTTTCTCCATAAGTGCCAGAATTAAATTTTTTGGTACGTAGAAGACTAATTTTGGTTGGATCATATATGGCAATTAAGTATCCATTAGCATTTCCTACTTTAACGTTTAGAACTTTATATAAATCATCTTTGTTTTCTCTTTCTAATAGTTCTTTTTCATATTCATTTAAATAATTTTCTTTCTCTTTTGTATCAATCACAATAGAAGAGGTGTCTGCATCTTCATTTACGCCAACTAAGTAATTATTACTTTGAATTTCGGCGATTTTTTTCTCACTATAAAATACTCGTGCTAAGTATTTATGTGTCATGGTTTGCATTGCTGTTGTGACATATAGATTTCTGACATAATTCCAAGGTCCATACATGATGAAGAAACAAATTACAGCGATGATATCTATTAATCCAAAGAAGATTGTTCTTTTTAAAACTTTCTTTTTCTTTTTTTGCATTTTATTCTCCTAATCTATATGGATCTTTTTCGGTTCCATTTCCTTGGGTTAAACTTTCTTTTTTAATACTAATACAAGGGCGTACTTTATTTTCATAATTGATATTTTTTTGACTGATTGTTCCATTAGCGTTTCTAATGTAAATATAGGTATCGTTTTCTGATACACCTGTTGTTGTTATATAGCCTTCTATTTCATCGTTTACGATGATATCGTTGATACTAGGAAGTGCTATTTTAGTGGAGATGGTATTTTTATTTAGTTCTTCTAATGAATAGTTATTATCTTCTCCATAAGTACTGTTTGTATAATTGTTTTCAGTTATAATACTTCCATAGTCTAGGCTTTTATAATAAGTTTTATTTAGGTAATAAGCAAGTGTTCCATAAATCGTGTCATTATATTTATAATTTTTCTTTGAATAAATATATTTAAATGCTGTGTTATCTTTGTTTTCTAATGTTTTATCTAATATTAATTTTAATTTTTCTTCATCACTTTCATATACTCTCCAAATATCATTTCCTAACTTTACATAAGAAGCAAAGTAATTTTTTTCTTCTGTAAAAGTATAAGGATTTGTTTTACTACCGTTTCCTTCTTTTTTTTCTACTGTAGAAGCTAAGGTAATTACTGGCTTAATTCCTATGATTTCGTTTTCAGTATCGCTATCTAATTTTCCTTCACTAGTAATATACCAATAGTTTTTATCTTTATTTTGGTTGGCTAGGTAAGTATTTTTTTCATTATTGATGAAGCCTTTATTTCCTCCGGTATAAAGATAATCTTCTATAGATAAAAGTCCAATATCATAAGTGTTATTTGTTTTATTGCAAGTAATTTTATTTACATTATTAATTGTATCTGTACAGATATTAGACTTTACTAAGAAACTATCTTTATTACTAAGAACTTTTTCCATTACGCCACTATAATCTTTATCTTTTTCTTTATTTAACCAAGTAATTACATTTGATTTTTGATATTCATCTGTTCCATTGTTTAATGTACCCATTACATTTTCACTAATTAGAGTGATAGTATTATCTTTATTAATTTTAATGATTCTCCATAGAATGTTAGAATACATTACATAGTTATCTTTTACTTTTCCATTGAAGTAATAGTCTTCTTTGACTTGTTTTAATTCTTCGTTATTTTGTTTAAGTAAGATTTTAGCAAAGATATTTGCTTCTTTTTCATTTGTTTTTTTGCTATCTAGATAGAAATAGATTAGTCTTCCTCCATACCATAATACGCAGATTATAATAAATATTAAGCTGATAAAGCTAAATACTTTTTGTTTATTGATTTTTCTTTTTTTCTTTTTCATTTAAATACCACTTTCTATTTTTTATATAAATAGATTATAACATTGATATATTTTTTTGACAAGATTAGACAAAGTTAATTTGAAAAATATAAATTGCTCTTAGATTAAAACTATGCTACAATATAGGCAGTAGAGGAGTGGTAAAGATGAAGAAAATATTATCAATTATTGTTCCTTGTTATAATGAGGAACAAGCATTACCTTTTTTTTATCAAGAAATTGATAAAGTAAGTAAAGAATTAAAAGAGTTAAATTTTGAACTTATTTTTGTGAATGATGGTTCGAAGGATAAGACTTTAGAAGTATTAAAAGAATATCATAAAAAGGATAAGAGAGTAAGATACATTTCTTTTTCTAGGAATTTTGGAAAAGAAGCTGCTATGTATGCTGGCTTAGAGCATTCTAAGGGAGATTATGTAACAATTATGGATGCTGATTTGCAAGATCCACCTTCCTTATTAAAAGAAATGTATCGTTTAGTTTCTGAAGAAGGATATGATTGTGTTGGTACAAGAAGGGTAACCAGAAAAGGGGAGCCACCTATTAGAAGTTTTTGTGCAAGGTTGTTTTACAAACTGATTAATCGTTTGAGTAAGGTAGAAATGGTTGATGGGGCTAGAGATTATCGTTTTATGAGTCGTAAGATGGTAAATGCTATTTTAGAATTAAAGGAATATAATCGTTACTCTAAAGGTCTTTTTAGTTTTGTTGGTTTTAAGACGAAGTGGTTAGAATATGAGAATATTAATCGTGTAGCAGGAGAGACTAAATGGAGTTTTTGGAAGTTGTTTATTTATGCTCTTGATGGAATTATAGCATTTTCTACGGTTCCTCTTGTTTTGTCTGCTGTGTTTGGATTAGTTTTTTGTTTGATTTCTTTTATTATGATTATTGCTATTATTGTTAAGACTTTGGTTTATGGGGATCCTGTTAGTGGTTGGCCAAGTTTAGTTTGTATTATCTTTTTATGTAGTGGAGTACAACTTTTTTGTATGGGAATTATTGGACAATACTTATCTAAGACTTATCTTGAAACAAAGAGGCGTCCTATATATATTATAGGGGAGTCTAGTGATGAAGTGGCATAAATTTTTATGTAGTATTTTAATTATTGGTTTGTTATCTGGTTGTCAAGAAAATCGGTTTAAGGTTAAAGAAGTTGGTAGTCATTCTTTAAAAAATGTAATAGAACCTAAAGTAGAAGAGAATGTTGTAGTTGGTTTATATCTTTCTAATTTAAAAACTAAAACTTTGGTTTCTAATTATACTAGTCCTCTTACTATATATAAGGATATTGTTTCTTTAGAAGTATTTTATACAAATAGTCCTTCTTTAGAAGGTGAACAAGTTAATTTATGGAATCAATATAATAAGAAAGATAGTAATTATAAGATAGGTTATATTATTGAATATAAAGTTGAAGATAGAGAGGTTAGGCAGGTAATTTATTCTCCTCATGATACAGAAGCTATTTTTAATGATATTCAGGTTTATTTATATGATGATATTCATCAAGATAAGAAGGTTTATAGTCATGTTACGAATGATGATTACGATAAAGATACGGTGTTTACTTCTATTAAATTAACTGCTAGTACTAATATTGATAAGGTTAGTTCGCCAATTACTTTGAAGGTATTTGTTTATGATGATAAAAATACTTCAAAAGAACTTGGTAGCTATAAGATTACTATTCAACGAGAAAACTATTGACATTTTTGTTTGTTTTTTGTAAAATTTCTTGTTAATTAAGGGGGGATTTTGATGTATGAAGATATTATTTTTATTCAAAATGAAAAAAATAAGGAGTTGGCGGATAAGTTAGCCAGTAAAGGAATTAAAAATTTAAGAATTACTAGTGTTGGAAATTCTATTGCTTCTGGTTATTCTATGGTAAGGACGATTAAACCATTGTTATTAAGAAATGAATCTTTAGAAGAGGAAATGAAAAAACAAGGTATTGATTTAGATCTTCATCATTTTGCGAGAGCACAAAATAATAATGATGAACATGTATTTGAGTGGTTAATGGCTAATCTTACTGAAAATGAGATTCATCAATATAATCAGATGGATTATTCTAGGGTAAAAAATAGTATGCCTTCTGATGGAATAACGCAAGAAGAGGTAAATCTTTTTTATCCAATTGATTTGGAATCTAGTAGGGGTTTTAGGGATATAGTTTTAGAGAGTAATCCTAATTTAGCTAATATTTTGGTTTATCATGGTTGTACGGGGTCATTTTTAGATAATGTTACGAGAAATGGTAAGATTTCTCAAATGCTTATGTATGGGGTGAAGAGAGATTTAACTTCTTTGTCAGCAATTCTTAAATTTATTCAGTCAAGTAATAGAATTAATGGTTCAAATACACAAATTTATTTATGTGGAGCACCTAACTTTCTTGGATTAAATATTTCTTCTTTGATTAATAGAAAATTAAAGAAATTAGCGGATCAGTACGCTAATGTTACTTATGTTGATCCTGTTAAATCTAAATTTATATATCAGAAATATAGTGATGGTGGTTATGGGGTAGATATTCATTATGATGAAGAAGAATATTTAAAATTAAATAATCATATTATAGAATCTATTATTGATAATTATCAATTGAATAAGTCATTAATTTATGTTGATAGAGCTTTATATCGTTATAGTAAGGATATTGAGATGTATCCTGAAAAGATAGATAGTGATAAAATTGAAGAACAGATGGTATCTTTTTTGAATACAGTTGTTCCTTCTAATGAAAATTCTATTCGTTTTTTGAAGAAAATGAAGTTGTATCTATTAGAAAGAGAACCTTATGATTTCTTTTATCTTGGTAAAAATAATATTAAGAAAGTTTTGACTAGAGTTAGAAATGATGAAAAATAGGATTTTTAATTATATAAGTGTAACAAAAAAAGGTTGACATAACCTCTTTTTTTATGTTATAGTATTTTTACGAAAGAAGGAGGAGAGAAATATGGCTGTTAAAATTAGATTAAAGAGAATGGGAGCTAAGAAAGCACCTTTTTATAGAATCGTTGTTGCTGATTCTAGAAGCCCAAGAGATGGTAAGGTTATTGAGCAATTAGGAACTTATAATCCTTTAAAGAATCCTGCTGAAATTAAAGTTGATGAAGAAGCAACTTTAGCAAGATTAGCAACTGGAGCACAACCTACTGATACTGTAAGAAATATTTTAAGTAAAGCTGGTATCATGGAAAAATTCCATAATCAAAAACAAGGTAAATAGTTATGGATTTGGTATTATTAACTAAAACAATTGTAGAACTTCTTTGTGATGATAAAGATGCTATTTCTGTAAAAGAATATGAAACAATTGATGAAGATTTTGTTCATATTGAGGTATTAGTGTCTAAGAGTGATTTGGGTAGAATAATTGGAAAAAATGGTAAAACAATTCGTTCTATTCGTAATATTGTGCAAGCAAGTTCTAATTTGAATGTTTTTAAAAAAGTTAAAATTGATGTTGATTCTTATTAAATAGTCTAGTTATTAGGCTATTTTTTTAGTTTTATATTAAATTATTTTCATACTTGACAAGTAATAAAATACTAGATACAATGAATATGTATAGTGGAATTAATAGTTATGTTTAATTTCAAGATAGAAGAATGGAGGTGAATTATGAATACAGTATTGATCTCCATTTTAGTATTTTTTCTTGGAACTTTTTTAGGAGTAATAGGGATGGTAGCCTTAAATTCCTTAAAGATAAAACGTGGTAAGAGTACTGCTTTAAGTATTTTAGAAGATGCAAAGAAAGAAGCAGAAAAAAATAAAAGAGAGTCTATTTTGGAGACTAAAGATGAGATTCATAAATTAAAATTAGAGTCTGAAAAAGAAATTAAAGAAAAAAAACAAGAAGTTAAAGATTCTGAAGATAGACTTTTAAAAAGAGAAGCTAATATTGATAGAAGGGATTTGGCCTTACAGAATAGGGAAGATGTGATGAATGAAAAGGAAATTTCTCTTCAAGAAAGACAAAAAGAAATTCAAGAAAAAATGGAAGAAATGGAAGAATTAAAACGGAGTGAGTTAGAAAAGTTAGAAAATATTGCTGGGCTTACTAGAGGTGATGCTAAGGATATGATCATGAAGAAGGTAGAGAGTGATATTTCTAAGGAGGTTGCTGCTTATATTAAAGAGAAAGAATCGGTTGCTAAGATTGAATCTGATAATATTGCTAAGGAAATGATTGTTAGTAGTATGCAGAGATATGCTGCTGATGTTACAAATACGAAGACTGTGTGTGTTATTTCTTTACCTAATGATGAGATGAAGGGGAGAATTATTGGTCGTGAGGGAAGGAATGTTCGTACTATTGAGGCTGTTACTGGGGTTGATTTGATTATTGATGATACTCCTGAGGCGATTGTTATTTCTTCTTTTGATCCTTTGAGAAGGGAGATTGCTAGATTAACGTTAGAGTCTTTAATTAGTGATGGTAGAATTCATCCTGGTAGGATTGAAGAGGTTTATGATAAGATTTGTAATGATGTTAAGGCTGCTATTCGGGAGTATGGTAGGGATGCGATTTATTCTCTTGGGATTAGTAAGATGGATGCTGAGTTGATTGAGATTGTTGGTAAGTTACATTTTCGGACGAGTTATAGTCAGAATGCTCTTCAACATTCTTTGGAAGTTGCTAATATTTCTGGGCTTCTTGCTAGTGAATTGGGGGAGAATGTTAATCTTGCTAAGAGGGCTGGATTACTTCATGATATTGGTAAGGCTATTGATTATGAGATGGAAGGTTCTCATGTTCAAATTGGAGCTGAGATTGCTAGAAAATATGGAGAGGATGAGGTTATTGTTAATACGATTTTATCTCATCATGGGGATACAGAACCAACTAGTATTATTGCTTCTATTGTAGCGATTGCTGATACGATTTCGGCTTCTCGTCCTGGAGCTAGAAATGATACTTCTGAGAATTATTTTCAAAGATTAGAGCAATTAGAGGCTATTGGCAATTCTATTTCTGGTGTGGAAAAGGCTTATGCTGTTCAGGCTGGAAGAGAGATTCGGGTTATGGTTAATCCTAGTGAAGTCGATGATTTGACTAGTTTTCAAATTGCTAGGGAAATTAAGACAAGGATTGAGGCTGAGATGCAATATCCTGGTACGATTAAAGTTACTGTTATTCGTGAGACAAGAGCGAGTGAAGAAGCAAAGTAAAATGGGAGTAAAATACTTCTGTTTTCTTTTTCTTTTGATAGAGATTATACTAGGGAAGGGTTTTCGTCTTCTTTATTGGTAAGTTGGCAATATAGATATAGAAAAGAGGCAATTACTACTAATATGCTGGCAAAATATTTTAATTTATAGATATTAATGTTTTTATTTATATTTTTGTTTAGTTCTTGATATTGTCGATATGATAAGTAAATATAAATAAAGAAAGATGTTAGGACTGTTAAGGTAAAGATACTTTTGGATAGTTTTTTGTAAGAGATATTTTTTTCTTTGTAAAATTTTTTTTCCAGTTCATCACCTAGGATGTTCATTATACTTAAGATGATAAATATTATCCATATCCATTCATCTATTGTTAGTTCTTTTTCTTTGTTATTATTCATATTTAAGTATATGAAATACTTTTTATTTCTATAATTTTATGTTAAAATATAGTTATAAAGTTAAGAAAGGTGAAAATGATATGGAATTAGATGATTTATTATTAGAATGTGAAAGTAGGATGGAAGAGTCTATTGCTTCTATGGAGAAGAGATTTATTAAAGTTAGAGCAGGTAGGGCTAATCCTAGTATGTTAGATGGGATTATGGTTGAGTATTATGGAGTGCCTACTCCTTTGAAACAACTTGCTAATATTTCTATTCCTGAGGCAAGACAACTTTCGATAAAGCCATTTGATAAGGGAATTTTAGGCGATATTGAGAAGGCTATTTTTGAGGCTAATATTGGGATTACTCCTAATAATAATGGAGAAGTGATTTTCTTAGTTATTCCTGCTTTAACTGAGGATAGAAGAAAAGAATTGGTAAAGCAAGTAAAACAAATTGCAGAAGAAGCTAAAATTGCGTTAAGGAATATTCGTCAAGATATAAACAATGACATTAAGAAAGAAAAGTTACCTGAGGATGTTGAAAAACAAGGTAATGAAGAAGTTCAGGAATTGATTAATAAATATAATAAAAAAGTAGATGATGCATTAAAAATAAAAGAACAAGAATTAATGACTATTTAGTAGTCTTTTTCTTTATGTTAATTTTATTCAACAAATTTTATTGATTGTAGGGAAAAACTACGATATAATGATAATAGGAAGTGAGGAATGAAAATGAAATATTGTCCGAATTGTGGAAAAGAGATAGTAGAGGGAGCATTATTTTGTGATAGTTGTGGGACTAAGTTAGAGAGTTCTATTAAAACTAGTAATGAAGTAAAGAGGGAGAATCCATATGCTGATTATCTTCCTGAGAATCGTTTTCCTAATGGTGGTAGTCAGAATAATTATACTAATAATCGAGTAGTTGTGCCTAATCGTAGTATTCCAATGGCAATTATTTTAAGTTTGGTTACTTGTGGGGTATATTTACTTTATTGGTTTGTTATGATGACAGATGAAGCTAATTCTGTGTCTGATGAGACTGCTACTGGAGGAGCACTTTCTTTAATTTTTACTTTAATTACTTGTGGTCTATATGGAATTTATTGGCATTACCAGATGGGAAAGAAACTTTATGATGCAGGGGTTAAGAATAATGTGGCAATTAGTGATAATTCTGTTCTTTATTTAATTTTATCTTTGTTTGGGCTTGGTATTGTTAACTATTGTCTTATTCAAAATGATTTAAATAAGTTTTCTGCTTAATGAAGAAGATTATTTTTGTTGTTATTTGTTTTTGTTTTCTTTTTCTTTATTTGAAGGTGGGGATTTATATTCCTTGTTTGTTTAGAAAGTTAACTGGTTTTTATTGTCCAGGATGTGGGATTACCAGGATGTTTTTGTCGATTTTGCAGTTAGATTTTTATCAAGCTTTTCGATATAATCCTTTGGTGTTTATTCTGTTTGTTGGGGTTATTTTGTTTAAAATACTTCGTTTTAATTTTTCTAAGAAGAGTAAGAAATATGCTAGTTATTTTCTTTTAGTGATTGTTATTTTTTATGGAGTATTAAGGAATATAGAGTTATTTTCTTATTTGAAGCCTACGGTAATTCGGTGATTTTAGCTTAAGTTTTGGCTTGAGCTTTTTCTTTTGGAAAATGGCTTGTCAGTATTTTTTAGTTATGGTAAGATAGAGAGGTAACTGATGGATTAGGAAAATAGAGAGAGGGGAATATTATGGATGAGAGAATTATTACTAGTGATTTACTGGAGGAAGATTCTGATGAGATGACGATTCGGCCTCAGAGTTTAGGTGAGTATATTGGGCAAACTGATGTTAAGGAGAATATGAATATTTTTATAAAAAGTGCTCTTATTAGAAAGAAGCCTCTTGATCATGTTCTTTTGTATGGCCCTCCTGGTCTTGGTAAGACAACTTTGGCATATATTATTGCTAATGAGCTTGGTAGTAATGTGAAAACTGCTAGTGGTCCTTCGATTGAAAAGAGTGGGGATTTAGCGGCTATTCTTTCTACTTTGGAAGAGAATGATGTTTTATTTATTGATGAGATTCATCGTATTCCTAGATTTATTGAAGAAATATTATATCCTGCTATGGAGGATTTTTGTTTGGATATTGTTGTAGGAAGTGAAGGATCAACAAGGAATATTAGGATTAATTTACCTCCTTTTACTTTAGTTGGAGCAACAACTAGAGCAGGGGATTTGTCTGCTCCTTTAAGAGATCGATTTGGAATTATTTCTAAGTTAAATTATTATACGGAAGATGAGTTGTATAAAATAGTTAAGAGAACTTCTAGAGTTTTAAAGATGGATATTGATGATGATGCTGCTTTAGAACTTGCTAAAAGAAGTAGAGGAACGCCTCGTGTTGCTAATCGTTTATTTAAAAGAGTAAGAGATTTTGCTTTAGTAGCAGGTAGTAATACAATAACACTAGAAATTATTAAAGATGCATTAAAGAGATTGAAGGTAGATGGCTTAGGTCTAGATGATACGGATTATCATTTATTAATGGCAATAATTGAACGGTTTAATGGAGGTCCTGTTGGTCTTGATGCATTAGCTTCTTCTATTGGTGAGGAATCTTCAACTATTGAGGATGTTTATGAGCCTTATCTTTTGCAGATTGGTCTTTTAAAGAGAACTTCAAGAGGAAGAATGGTGACGGATTTGGCCTATCATCATCTAAATATTTCAAAAAAATAAAGAAATTAAGAAAAATACTTATCATGAGATTGAATTATGGTAAGTATTTTTTGTGAATAAATTTTCTCTTGTTGTTATTTTGAAAAAACTATTATATAATTAATATAAGGAAGGTGAATATATGGGCTTAATTAAAGCAACGACTAGTTCTATCTCACAAGGACTAGGAGATCAATTTAAAGAGTTTATTGTATGTCCTGAAATTGAAGATAATGTTTTGATTCAAAAGGGATATGTTAAACATGGTGAGGGTAATAAAAATCCAAGTGAAGGAATTATTACAAAAGGAAGTCAGATTGTTGTTCCTGCTGGTATGGCAATGATGATTGTTGATAATGGAGAAATTACTGAATTTTCTGCAGAACCTGGTACTTTTACTTATGATAAGAGTACAGAACCTACTGTTTTTGAAGGTGGTTTCTTTAAAGGCATAGGGGAAACGATAAAAACAATAGGAAGACGTATTACTTATGGAGGACAGCCTGCTCATGATCAGAGAGTATATTATGTTAATACTAAAGTGATTACAGGAAACAAGTTTGGTAGTCCTCAACCAAAGAAGATTACTGATGAAAAATATGGTATTTTGGAGGTAACATTCTTTGGGGAATATGCTTTTCAGGTAGAAGATCCGGTTAAGTTAGTAGCTAGTGTAATTGGGGCTAATGCTAAGGATACTATTACTTATGAAGAGGTAGTAGGTAGTCAGTTAAAGACGAAATTTGTTGAAAAAGTAACTTATGCTATTTCTAATGTTATGAGGAATAAGAAAGTCTCTTTTGGGGATATGGGATTATATGGTAGTGATATTTCTGATGAGATGAATACTTGTTTAAATGAATCATGGAAAGAAAAATATGGATTAGTGATTACTGATGTTGCTATGGGAGATATTAACTTAACTGATGAGTCAATGAAGAGAGTATCTCGTGTTGATGATGCTAAGATATTTTCGGATGCTTCTATGCAATCAGGATTAATGGCAAGTGCTTCTGCTGAGGCGATGACAAAGGCTGCTTCTAATGAAAATGGTTCTATGGCGGGCTTTATGGGAATGTCTATGGCAAATCAAACTGGTGCTACGATGATGGGAGCAGTTAATCAAAATTTAGGAAATCAGAGTACTTCTTCAACTGGAATTACTAATGATTCGGGAACATCTCCAAAGTTTTGTAGTAATTGTGGAGCTAAATTGACAGGAAAGTTTTGTAGTAATTGTGGGGCAAAGGCCGAATGAATGAAATCTTAAAATATGATAAAGATTTTAGTGAAAGTAAATTTATTACTTATGTTAATAATGTTTTTATTCAAATTTATACTTCATTGATGACTAAAGAAATAGAGAATATTAAGCATTTTGTTACCGATGATGTGTATGGGCAATTAAAGCAAAAAGTTGATATTTTGAATCAGAAAGGTTTAATTCAGATGTATGATGAATTGAATGTTGCAAAGACAGATATTTTGCATTATCAAGTAGAAGATAATCAAATGATTATTCAGGTTATGATTCTTTCTAGATATTTGGATTACTTGATAGATTTAGATGGAAATTATGTTAGCGGTAATCGAGATTCTAGGGTGAGTAGAAATAATTATTTAACATTTACTAAAAAAATTGACTTTCAGACAGTAGGTACAGTGAATAAATGTCCTGGTTGTGGAGCATCAATTGATGTTAATGCATCGGGGATTTGTCCATATTGTGGTACTGTTTATAATCAAGAAGATAAAAATTGGATATTATCTTCTATGAATTTGGAGTAGTGAAATGAAAAAAAAGGAAAGAGTTATCTTTATCATTCTGTTATTGTTGTGTCTATTTTTTCCTATTCATCAGTTATCTGCTGATTCTGGATGGGATGGTGGCTATGATAGTGGTGGTTCTTCTGACTGGGGAAGTTCTTCTTCAGATTGGGGAAGTTCGTCCTCGGATTGGGGAAGTTCTTCTTCAGATTGGAGTAGTTCTTCAGGAAGTCATTCTAGTGGGTCATTAGATCTTTTTACTGTTATTTCTATTTTAATTTTTATGGCTATTATTTTTGCTATTACGAATAAACCGAATAGTGGATCTAATCGTTTGATGGTACCAGGAGCATCGCTAGGTAAAATAAATCCTTATGATATCGATAAATTAAAGAAGTTTTTACCAGACTTTGATGAGGAAAAGTTTAAAGAAAAAGCTTATGAATTATATAAAGAGATTCAAGTTGCTTGGATGAATTTTGATAATGATTCAATTAGAAAATGTGTAACTGATGAGTTATATAATACTTATTCAGCACAATTATCTACATTAAAGGTAAAGAATCAAAAGAATATAATGAAGGATTTTCAATTATTAGATTCTAAGATTATTGGTATGGAGACAAAAGAGAAGTTAGTTTCTCTTACTATAAAAATGAAGATAGAGTGCTATGACTATATTGTTGATAAAGAGGAAAAGACATTACGAGGTAATGATAAACAAAAAGTAATTTATGAGTATGCAATGACCTTTAATAAAGGGGTTAGTGATAAACCGAACAAATGTCCAAATTGTAATGCACCACTTGATAATGTCAATTCTAGTAAGTGTCCTTATTGTGACTCTAATATTATTAATGAAAGTTATGATTGGGTACTTGCTAAAAAACAGGTGTTATCACAGACAATTAATCATAAAAAATAAATAAAAATGGGAACAGATGGATTTCTGTTCTCAATTTTTTATGAATAATACTTAACTTTATGGTTAATGAAAAAAATAAAAAAACCTCAAAATGAGGATTTGAATATTCTTATGGTACGTGGATATAGTATATCCGAAAGCTAAGTAATCAGTTAATAAATAACTAATCTCTATAAATAGAATACTATACTTTTTACTAAATTATTTTATTTAATGTTATCATATCTATTTTTTAATACTCTAACTAACTTTTTATGTAATTGTTGTTCTAATGTTTCTTCATTATTCTTTGTTAGTGTTTCGTTAAAACATAATTCTTGAGTTCTATCATTATATAAACCTGAAACTATTTCAGTTAATTCCCAACCATATTTGTTAATAATTGGTCTAAACATTTCTAATTTATAATCTGCTAATGTTATAAGTGGTTTAGTTGTACCTAACCATCTCATTGATTCTTCAACTATTGCTGTTCCTATTCCTAAGCCTCTATATTTATCAGAAACATATAATGTACATATTTTTTGTTCTTCTTTATCTCTTTTTAGACAAGTCATTGAAATTATTTCATTATCATCTTCTGGATTTCTAACAAATAGTATATTTCGTTCATCTCCATTTATAGTTGCAGGTAATTGTTTAGTAAAATACCATTCTTTATATTTTGGGTAATCATCACAAATAAAATCTGTTATCATATAAATTTTTGTAGCAAGTATCATAAACTCTTCTTCTGTGACATTACTTACATATTTTTTTAAACTTTCAATATTTGTCATTCCATTTCTCACCTTAAAATTGCCATTTATAATACCATCCTTTCTTTCTAGGATAGTTTCTTAAACACAAAAACTAATCCATTTCTGAATTAGTTATTTATTAAAACTCGAAAAGTTCGGGCAGATTTCCTTATGGTACGGACAATTAGTATATCCGAAACCTTAGGAATAGTTGATAAACAACTAATCACTAAATACATTTTACCAAATAATAGAAAAAGTCGCAATATTTTTTCGCTACTTTAATATATTAATCAGCTTTTTTCAAAGATTTCACAAATGGCTTTCCTTTAGAATTACTAATTTCTACACCAGATAATTTGATTTCTAGGAAAGATTCTATTCTACCTAATTCACTTATTGAAAGTGAATCAACTAAATCAAATTTAATTAACCCTATTAATTGATTATAATATGCATCAATACTTTGTTGATTTTTATTTAGTTCTTTTGCTTTTAATAAATCTTCTAGTTCTTTTAGTTTTTCTTTCTTTTTCGTAATATCTTCAGGGGCAATTTTACTAAATTCTTGATTTGCTAAATTAATTCTATCATCTATAGATGATTTAGTAGAAATATCGTAATTTAATATTTCATCTATGGCTTTTGAATTGCCATTTAAAAGTTGATTTATTAATTTAACTAAATATGGTGGTTTATATTCATCATAACTATATCGATAAATATCTCTTGTTTCTTCAAAATATTCTTTTTCTTTTCCAGTAGGAGTATATGTGAAATTTCTAATAATTTCATCAGTAAATCTTGGTGAATAATCACTTTCATACTCTTCGTGTTGTATAAAACTACAATTATTTATAATTTCCTTTTTTAATTTTTCAATTTCTTCTTTATCAAAATCAACTTGATATTTTTCAATTACTTCGTCATTTTTTCTAAAATAAATCATATTCAAACCCTCCATTAATAACTATTATATCATAATTATTTGCTTTTGTGTTTATTATAGTTTAATTTATCTCTCAAAATCATCTTTTAATTTCATAAAGGCAATGCTTGTTTATCATTAACCTTATGTTCAATATATTCAAGGTTATTAAATGATTTATTATTTTTTAATAATTCCATTTGTTTTCTTGCTATATTATTTAATCTAACTAATCTCTCACTTTGTGGTATTTTCATTTCTATTAATTCTGCATTAATGTTTTCTAAATTATTTAATATTACCAAATGAAGTAAATCAGTATAATCTCTAATATTTCCTTTATCTGCAATTTCAGGATTAAGTGTACGCCATTCCTTAGCAGTCATACCAAATAATGCAACATTTAATACATCTGCTTCTTCTGCATATACAAACTTCTTTTGTTTTTCAGTTAAAGTAGGAACTATTACACTTTTAATGGCATCAGTATGAACTACATAACTAACTTTAGCCAATACTCTATTAGCATGCCAATCAATTTTATTTTGATATGCTTCATTTTTCTTTAATCTTTCAAATTCTTGAATTACATATAATTTAAACTCTGGAGAAAGCCAACTGGCAAATTCTAAAGCAATATCACTTCTAGCATAAGTCCCACCATTATTACCAGATTTAGAAATAATACCAACAGCATTAGTTTCTTTAATCCATTTTTGTGGTGACATATAGAAACTATTTTTACCAGCTTCATTCTCAAAGGTCTCGAATTCGTGACCTTTGAAATTCTCGTTATTCAATTGTTCCCATAAACCTAAATATGCCAAAACATCTTTATTTCTCATCCAAGCATAAATAGGAACTTTAGGTTCTTCTGGATTTGCATATCGTGCTAAATCGGTTAATGAAATAAATTCTTTATTGTCTATTCTTAAAACGCTTATTTTTTGCTCTTTTACTACTATTTGTGTTTTTATATTGTCACTATTCATAATTCATGTCCTTTCCATATTTTAATAAAATTTTATATTTAAAATATTCTATTGATTATTTCGGCTATTTCATCTGTCGTGAAATTAGAACGTTTTAAAATAATACAATGAACTAATCTCTTAACTAATAAATAAGATACAATTTCAACATTCGAAAATTTCTTACTCAATGCACTATGAGTTATTTCATTTCTTTTTTTTGCAAACGTTTGAGCTAAATCTCCATTTGAGACATTAGTCATATTATAATTAACAAATAATCTTTGTTTTGTTTTTTCTAATGGTTTTATAAATTCTTTAAGTGAGGAAGATATTTGTTCATGAAGCGCGCCATCTAAATTATTTATTGTGTCATAAAAATTGTCTATATAGCCTAATTCTGTGTTAGATGAATTAGGAGTTCTTAATTCAGATATATAGTTTAATATATTATCTTTTAGCACTTTATATTTTTTATGTTTATTAGCTTTATATTTAGGGTGTAGCTTGTCAAATTGTCCTTCAAATGAAGAAGCTATTTTTATAAATTGGTATGAATCTACATGACTATCTTCATATGAATTATTTGGATACGAGAATAAAGTATTTTTTTCTGTTGATAAAATATTATATAAATTTTCAAAGTTATTTACTAGTGTATCCAAAGAAAGAGATAAATTAATATCAGATAAATCAATGTTTTTATCTTTCGGTAAGTTTATATGTAAAAAATAGTCAGTTGTTACTAATTTCCTTTTTTTATTTTTCCAGTTATCAAATTCACTTTTTGATAACCATATTTTTGAAGTTAACTTTATTTCATCAAATTCAATTATATTTCTATTATAAAGAAAACACATCAATTCATGCATAGATTTGTAATATTCAATTATATCGTTAACTTGTTTCTTTTCGTTAAAATTAATCCATATCTGAGATTTTAATTTAATTGGAGTATTTAATTCCTTGCTCGAAATATTCCACATAATACCAAAATTAAATATATCTCCATTAACGTTTAGTTTTCTTAATAATTCTTTTGAATTATGAAATTTAAATTTTGGTTTTAATCTCTTTGTTATTTCTTTATTTTCTATTAAGAGTTTTGGACTATACAATTGATCAATGCATTTTCCTCTAAATTGCATTGACGTAAAATTTATTGCTTTTGGGGCAGGTATATACCCATTATCTTTTCCATAAATATATGCTGGAACATATCCTCTTAGGAATGAACGTCCAATTTTTTGAAGTTCGACATTTACAAAAGCGATTGAGTTTCCTTGTAAAGTAGTTCCAAAATATGTATTTTCTTCAATGCTAGAATTTTTAGTTCTAAAAAAAATACTGCTATAATTACTCCAATCATTTTCAATATCATTGGAAAAAATAGTTAAAATATTATTTTCAAAATGAAACGCATGTTCTTTCCCTTCAAAAGTTATTTTTCCATCTCTAACAAAATTTTCAAAATTCATTTCTATCCACTCCTAACTATAAGATGCTATATCTTTATTATACTACAATAATTATATTAATTATCTTTCAAAGTCATCTTTTTCTTTGCTTAAATCTAATTCTTCAATGTCATCATCATCTAAAACATTATCATCATACATATCATTAACAACATCAATATATTTTTCATCTTTATCATACCAACTATGAAGTTTATCGTGTAAGAAAGATATTAGTTTTTCGAATTTATCTTTCCAATAATCTAATGTATTTTTTAAATCTTGTAATTTAGATTTTAAAAATGATATTTCATTATCTTTTTCTTTAATCATATTATTTAAAGTTTTAACTCTTAAATTAAGTGCCTCATTATTTTCAGTTAGAGTTTTAATTTTATTATTTTTATCTTTTAATTGATCGTGAGCATTAACTAGTGTATTAGATAAAGTTTGTATTTTATCATATTCTTTATTAGTATTATCTACTTGCTCGATAAAGTCGATAAAAGAATCCTTATCTTCTTTTGATAAAATATAATTATCTTTATTTAATTTAGAAACTTTAAGTTTATCAATTTTATCTTTTATATATTTAGAGTTTTGTTTTAACTCTGAAGATTTTTTATTTGCTTGTTTTAAGTTTTCAGTACTCCTTTCAATTTGCTTTTTTATTTCAATATAGTTATCCATATCAGATACATGAATATCTCTATTTCTACCTTTTTGTTTTTGCTTTAAAGTGGAATCTAAACTATATACTTGATTAAATTCTTCAATACATAAAGTTCTCATTTTATCTTGTAATCTTATTAAGGATTCCTTTGTAAATACATCAGATTTACCGACTTGTTTTTCCATACCATTTTTATTTTTATATTTAATTGGAACACCAACAATATGTAAATGTGGACTTGTTTCATCATAATGAATAATAGCACTAGCTACTTTAAAGTTAGGAACAAGCATTTCTAAATCATCTACTTGTTTTTTATAAACTTCTGACATTTTCTTTTTAAAGTTTACATCTTTAGTATCCCAATATTCTTTATCTCCAAGTTCAAGAATGATTTCACAAGCAAGATCTTTCTTTTCGTTATTAGATACATTTTCAAAATAATTATCTATCATTCTACTAGGTCTAAATTGTTTTGAATTATATTCTAATCTTGCTTCTTCAAATTCACTTAAATAAAGTTTCTTAACATCATCAAGAGGAGAAGAAGTACCTCTAACTATTTCAATTAATTCTTGTTCATTATCATATTTTCTATAATTGTGTTTATCTACTTTTGATAATTGTCTTACATTTTAAATAGCATTATTTGGTAAAGATGTTGTTCCACTTAAATTATTTTTACCATTTTGTTTAGATATATTTTTTCTATTTTTATCACTACCTAAATGTAATGAATAAGCAAGTTCTGACACAAGTTTTCCTCCTTTCTAGAAGTGACCACTAAAGTGGCCATTTTGTTCATCCAAAATTTCTAACCCCCTAGGAATTTTGTACGCCTAGCATACAAAATATCCAGTGGGCTAAGGTTTAACACCTTAGAATCCGTTTTACTTTATTTCACAATAACCAAAACTTCGTAATGGTTAAACTTCATAAAGTATTAATTTTTAAATTGCTATCGCCACTTTCATTTACTTCGTAAACAAAACGTGCCACGCATTTTAAAAATCTTCTTCGGTAACATTATCAGGTATTGTTTCAAATACATCTCTAATGTTTACCTTTATATCATTGGGGTTATTCTTTGTAGCAACCATTCCCATTGATAACCAATTCTTATCTCCATTATTATCTTTTTGTAATGGGAATACTCTAATAGGAACTTCATTTCTTTGAAGTGGACCTATATCTAATTTTTCTGTTTCTTTATAATAAGTGCCTTTATATAAATTAACTTCATAATATTCATTTAATCTATATAAGTGTTGCATTACATCTTTAATTGGTAAGTATTCACTATATCTTATATTTGTATCTACACAAACGCCATTAAAATCGTATGTAAGAGGTCTTTTTCTATCAATATAACCTTTTGTATATAGTTCATTGAAATCATTATAGAATGTACTTCTAAAATTAATTCGTTTAACAACTAAATTTCCATTTTTTGTTTCTAACTCAACATTATCGATATATCTCATAACTATATCAGCTCTTGTATCTCGATCTAGTAAATCCCAATTATCATTGAAAGCATAATAAGATATTGGTAATTTAATTTTATTGATAAAATCCATATCTCTTTTTAAGAGTATATCTTCAGTAGTAAAATTTAATTGTTCTGCTTGTAAGTTTTCTATTAGTTTAGAATTAATATCTTTAATTTGATTTTCTATTAATTCTAATTCGTTTTTATATTCTTCTTCTGTAAATATTGAATCAATATATGCTTTTCTAATTCTATCTTTTTTATTATTTAATGATTTTAATTCTTTTTCTAACTCTTGTTTTGGATTATCCAATTTAGATTTTAATACTGGTAGGAAAAACTCATTTACAACATTGTCATATTCTAAAATATCAGATAGTAATACTTTAACTGAATCTTCAATAGTTTCCTCTTTAATATTATTTTTACAATCTTCACATCTATAATAGAAATACCATTTATCATATTTAATTTTATGAGTTGCTCCACCAGCAAGTATTCTTCCACATTTAGGGCATCTTAATTTTTGTAAAAATATATAAGTTTGAGTTCTCATGTAGTTTTTTTGATTTTTCTTTTTTTGCGCTTGGCAATTTTCCCATAGTTCTTTACTAACTAATGGCTCTACAACATTTTCATAATATATAGGTTTATTAATTGTTTTACCTGAAACATAATCTCCTTTATATAATTCATTAGATAAAATCTTTAATATTCTTGTATCTTTCCAATTCGTTTTACCTTGTATTTTTTCTTTATTATAGATGTTTGCAATAGTGCTATAAGAATTACCTTCAAAGTATAAATTAAATATTCTTATAACAATATCTTTTGTTAATGGATCTGGGACTAATTTTTTATTAACTCTTTTAAAACCAATAGGACAAACTGCTGGAATATGACCTTGTTTAATTGCTCCTGCCATACCAACTTTAGTTCTTTCACTTGTTCTTTCTATTTCATTTTGTGAAACTGACATCATTATTCTAGTTACCATTTTTCCATTAGCTGTTGTTGTATTAATATCATCATTAGCACATACTAAATCAAATCCATACTTTTCAGAGGTTTTAAGTAAGTTTTCCCAGTCATATATACTTCTTGATAGTCTATCCAGTTTTAAAGCAATAACAGTGTTTATTTTACCATTTTTAGCGTCATCTATTAATCTATCAAACTCTGGTCTATGATTACCTGTTTTAGCACTTATTCCAGCATCAGTATAATAATCATATATCTTATAACCTTTAAACTTACAAAGTGCTTCTAATCGTTCTTTTTGTTCTGGTAAACTAAATCCTTCTTTGGCTTGATCCTCGGTAGAAACTCTTAAATACAAACCACATATTCTTTCTTCATCTTTCATATACTTCAACTCCTTTTACTAAAAAAGAGGAGACAATAGTATCTAGTAAAGTCTAAATACTACTGACTCCTCATTTAATTCAATATTATATAATTTTATTTTATCTTTGCAATTTAACATGATGTACCTCCATTTCTAGAGAATACCTCTTTCATTGGT
>CAKOUR010000005.1 GCA_934120635.1 uncultured Bacilli bacterium
ACAAATGGGCAAGCAGTTTTTTTGACAGAATTAAAAGATTATCAAATTGCTACTTGTGAACCAGTTATTCAATCACGCAGACCAAATAATCGAATAGATAAAGTACGCCATATGTTTAATAAAAAAGAAAATTAAGTTACTATTTCGCTAAATTACAATTTATAGATTAGTTCGGAATATTAAGATATTCCGTTCGAAACTATCTTTAAGGCAAGATAGTAACACACTACCAAGTCGGCAAAATGCCAACTAGGAATAGTGTGCAAAGGGACACCCTTTTGAAACCCGATAAGCAACATTTCACAAACTATCGTAAGTGAATGTTGCTCTTTTTTATTTTGTCTTGCGACTTCATAAAAAAGAAAGAATACTATCGCCACTTTCATGAGTAAACTCACAAAACGTGCCACGTATTCTTTAAATAAAAATAACCTAATACCTAATCTAACGAAAAGGTAAAAGGTTATTTTTTTATTTGAATTATTTATTATTCTTTAATAAATTTGCTGTATCTTTTTTAGCATTCCATACTGATAGATACATAAATAATTCAAATTCTAATGTCATAATAAATGCACCTATTATGACAAGATTATTTTTCATAACATTATGATTCAATGTATCAAATAATACAACTAAACATAATAATGTTCCGAAAAATACAACCAACAATGTTGTGCTATCATCAAAACTTCTTTTAATAGTTTTTGATTTATTCTTATCAATGTCTAATCCTAATTTACTCCATGCATTTAGATCTAATATAAGACCAACTGCAAGTAAAGCTGTTGAAGCCCAGAACATATTTTTGAAATAATCACTTCCAATTACTTGTGATAATCCAAAACTTACTACAAAGAATATTGATAATAATATTACTGCTATTTTTAATATCTTACTATTTCGCATTTTTATTTCTCTCCTTTACTTTTAAACTTTGAATTAAATTAATAATTTCATTTTGTGTATTGATTTGATACTTTGTATCTTCAATAGTATTTTGTAATAACTCTCTTTCACTTTCTATTATGCTTTTATCATTTAACTTTTCTTCACAAGATAAAACTAACTTTTCTAGATTTTGTTTATTTCCTAAAACATTAACTTCAGCCTCATTAAGTTCATCTCCTTTTAATTTAGAATAATAATCTTTTATAAAAGGATTTAAAGGACTGACTTCTATACCTAGTCCAATCATATACATTAGATCACTATAATTAACATCTAATACATTACTTATCTTACGAAGTATTTTAGGACTAGGCTCTTTTCTAACACCCGATTCTATTTTAGAAAGTTCAGAGTTATTTATATTAGCCAATTTTGCAAGTTGTCTTTGCGAAAGATTAGCTTTTTCTCTAGCTTCGGTAATTACTTCACCGATATTTTTTTCTACCATAGAAATTCACCTCACACCATAATAATACACCTATTGGGTAAAAATGTCAACATTTTTTAATTTTTTGAGTAAAAGTGTTGACAATGATGTAATTAGCATGATATATTATATGTGTTTCCAAATGAACCCACTTTAAAATTAAATGGGTAACATAGAAAAAGAAAGGAGGAAGTCAAATGTATGAGATTAAAAAAGCAACTAGAATTAATTGATCCAAGAGTATGGAGAGATAAAAATATCAAGTTTGAAACAAAACTGATATACAAAATACTATGTGCAGAACAATCCCAAAGATGTGAATTCACAAGTATAAGCATTGGGAAAGTTCAAAAGAAATTGAGTATAACAAATGTTGGATTCAAAAAGAACCTACAAATATTAGAAGATAACAAATATATAAGGTTCAATGAATACAGCCGAGGATTATACACATACGAGATTTGTTAGAAAAGATTGAATCGCTAACAAATAAAGGTTCAGTAAATGTTCGTAGATTTATATTAGAACCTATCTTATAGAAATATAAGATGAACAAGTTTGAAGTAAAACATATTTCAAAGAACGAAATAAAAGAATAAAAGGGATTGAAATATGTTGTATGTATGTTTTACTTCAAGCGACCTATTAGTGAGATTTATCTCACACAGGGATTTTATTGTCATTATTAGTATGACTTGTAAGTAGTGGTTACAAGTTTTTTTATTGCCTAAAATTAAGAAAGGAGAATGATTTATGAACAACGATATAACAAATTTAAAGTATGTAGAAGTTCCAGTAGTAGTTTTATTAGATGAAGATTTATCTACTACTACTAAACTATTAATGGGTTTAATAACTACTCTATCAATGCAAGAAGGTTTTTGTTTTGCTAGTAATAGATATTTAAGTAATCTTATGAAAGTATCTAGAAGAACAATTACTAGTTGCATAGCTTCATTAAGAAAGAAAAACTATATTAGAGTTGAAAGTGAACCTAATACTAGAAGAATATATTTAGCAAATATCTTCTAGAGTTTATAGTAAGATACTTCTAATCAGTATAGCGAGTATCTTCTAATATAATAAATAAGATAATAAATAATATTAATAAATAATATAAATTTAAATTTATTTAAATAATTTAAATCTTTTAAAAAAATTAAAATGAAAGGAATGATAAAAAATGAAATATGATTTAAATGAAATAATTATATCTGGAACTATTAATAGTATCACAGATAATAAAAATGATTATATTAAGTTTGGTTTAACCACTCTTAAATATGATGAAAGAAAAGTTTTTGCTAGTTTTAATATTAATCGAAATCTTTATGAAATATATAAAGATTTTTTTGTTAAAGGAACAAAAGTATTTATAAAAGGTTATCTTAACTCTTATATTACCAATAATAAAATTCAAAGTTTTGTAACTGTGACAGATATAGCAAATAATCAAGATGAAATTATGACTGGTAGAAAAGGTCCGCATATAAGACTTGATCCAGATGGAGTTGAAGTTTGGGACGGAAAACGATGTGAAGCAATACCACCTACTGAAGAAGAACTTAAAGAAATGGAAGAATTATTAAAAGAATATCAATAGAAAGGTGTGATAATTTATGAAGAATAGTAATTTTTATAAACTATTACACATAGAATTCATTGTGGAGGAATAATCATGTACGAAACATTAGAGTTTTATGATAGTAATGGTTGTGATTTAAAAGAAGTTTTAAAAAGCTGTATATATAAATACTATATGGCTAATAAAAATTCATTAAAAGTATTTAAAACGGACGAAAAAAATAGTATAATTGATTCAACTAATAAAGTGAATGTGTTGTCTACTGAAAGGAGTTAAAAGTGTATAATAGATATGCAATAGACAATACGATTTTTAATATAGCCATTTATATAAGATTATCTCGTGAAGATGGTGATGATTTAGAATCAGAAAGTGTCACTAATCAAAGAAGTCTATTAATTGGTTATTTAAAAGCACAGAATTTAGTTGCAGTTGATATTTATGTTGATGATGGTTATACAGGAACAAATTTTGAGCGTCCAGAGTTTAAAAGAATGTTAAGTGACATTGAAAATGGAAAAATTAATATGGTTATAACAAAAGATTTATCAAGATTAGGTCGTGACCATGTTATGACAGGTTATTATGTTGAAACCTTTTTTCCACAAAATGATGTCAGATATATTGCCGTAAATGACGATATAGATACTTTTTATGAAACTAGTGGCTCAGACATGATGCCATTTAAATTAAGTATGAATGATATGTATGCAAAAGATATTTCTAAAAAAGTTCGTTCAAACTTACTTCAAATGAAAAAAGATGGTAAATTTTGTGGTAGTGCTCCATCTTATGGTTATATGAGAGATCCCGAAGATAAGCACAAATTAGTGCCAGATCCAGAAACTGCTCCTGTAGTAAAGAAGATATTTGATTTATATGTTGCTGGTTATGGTAGTTCACAAATTGCTGAAATCTTAACAAGAGAAGAATTGCCAACACCTATTATGTATAAATACTCTGGTGCTAAATTAAATAACTTTGACCATCCTGAAATATGGAAACACACATCAGTTAGTAATATCATCAAAAACAGAGTTTATGTTGGAGATTTAATCCAACACAGAGTTCAAAAAGTAAATTATAAGATTAAGAAGATGAAAAATGTTCCAGAAAGTGAATGGTGCATTAAAGAAAATGCACATGAACCACTTGTTGATAGAAAAACATTTGAAATAGCACAATCTATTAAAGATTCTTCAAATAATTATAATCCTGAACGAAGAAATGTTGATTATGTCCTATCTGATTTAGTTTATTGTAAAGACTGTGGTGCTAGAATGAGTATTAGTTATGATAAAAAAAGAGATAGAGTTACAATGAATTGTAATAACTATCGTAAGTTTAGTAAGTATGATATATGTTTTTCCCATTATATTAACTATACTAAATTAGAAAATACTGTCTATAATAAGTTAAGCACTATGGCTAATCAATATATTAATGATAAAGATGAATTTGAAAATATCATCAAAAATCAATATGTTGATCCTAAACAAGATAAACTTAAAAAGATTGATGAACTTAATTTAAAGATAGCTGAATTAAAAAGAAAACAAGACTCTTTATATGATGATAAGTTTAATAATATTATAAGTGTAGAAACTTATCAAAGATTATTTAAAACTACTGAAGAAGATATTAAAACTGCAAACGAAAAATTAGAAAAATTAAAAGAAGAAATTTCTAGTATAAATGAAGATTCCTCTTGTTATGTTGAATATTTAGATATAATTAAAAGTTTTCTTGATATGAAAAATCCAACAAGAGAGATTATGAATAGATTAATTGATAAAATATATGTAACTAAAGATAAAAAACTAGAAATTCATTATAGAATTAAAAAAAGTGAAGTATTAGTATAAGAAAAATACAGGTTGCTTTTGAGCAATTTTTAAAAAGACTTATGGGTATCACAAAAACAGGTCATACTGGTACAGTGATCCTATTCCTTTTGTGGAGGCGGCTGAAATTGGAACAGAGAAAGTAATTAAGGAACATTCCACTATTGGAATTGTGGTTACTACTGATGGTTCGATTGGGGAAATTCCTAGAAATGAATATGTTAGTGCTGAAGAGACGGTTGTTAATGAATTAAAAAGTATCGGAAAGCCTTTTATTGTTGTTTTAAACTCTGTTCATCCAATGCTTCCTGAAACGGAAAAGTTAGCAGAAAACTTGAAAGCAAGTTATGGTGTTCCCGTTATTCCTGTTAGTGTTGAGAATATGCAAGAAAGGGAAATGATTGGTATTTTAAAAGATGCTTTGTATGAATTTCCTATTGAAGAGGTTAAAGTAAATATGCCTGAATGGATTGCTATTTTAAATCATAATCATTATTTAAAGAAAGAGTATATTAATAAAATTAGGGATAGTGTAGTCGAGATTAATAAATTAAAAGATATTGATAATATTACTGCTGGTTTTAAAGATTGTGAATATATTGAAAAGTCCTATATTTCTAATGTTGATACTTCTCTTGGGGAAGTTACAATTCAACTAGATGCTCCTAATGGATTATACAATCAAATTTTAAACGATATTATTGGAACAGATATTACTTCTAAGGCTAAGATGCTATCGATGTTTCAGGAGTTAAATGAAGCAAAGGTTGCTTATGATCAAATTAAAGGAGCTTTAAAGATGGTTAAACAAACGGGATATGGTATCGCTGCTCCAACACTTTCCGATATGAAATTAGAAACTCCTGAAATTATTAAACAGGGGCCTCGTTATGGAGTTAAATTAAAAGCCAAAGCTCCTTCTATTCATATGATTAAAGTAGATGTGGAATCAACTTTTGAGCCTATTATTGGAAGTGAGTTGCAAAGTAAGGAATTAATTGAGTATTTGACTAAAGATGCTAATAGTGAGAATATTTGGAAGAGTGAGATATTTGGTCGAAGTTTGGATGTAATTGTTCAGGAAGGTATTCAAGCTAAATTATCTATGATGCCGGATAATATTCGATATAAATTAGGAAATACTTTGACAAAAGTAATTAACAAAGGATCTAATAACATGATTGCTATTGTATTATAAAAAAGACAAGTAAACATTAATATTTGTTACTTGTCTTTTTTTGTTATATGCAAAAATAGATTAGTCCTGATAAAACTAATCTATTTGAGTTTAGAAAAAAATTGAATTGTTTCCTAGTAATCTGTATTACCTACTAGAATATTTCACTAATAAATAATACAATTAATAAAAAACTTTAAATAAACATTATCAGTGTTTACTACAATTTCTTATCTTTTAAGTTTTCTTTCTTAAAACAATTGTTTTGCTTAGTGGTGATAAGAGTTAATAAATATAACTTTTTCTACCAAGAGAAGAAAGTGGTAACCAATCAAGCAATCATATTGTTATACAAAGGGTAAATCATCTTCACCAGTACAAATAGACTAAAACTATACATACTATCCAACAATATAAATCACTTGAATTAATTACTCTTTCTATTTAAGCAATTTTATTTTATCACTGTTTTTTATAATTGTCAATATGTTTTTTGCAATTTTAGTAAATTTTTATTTTTATTATTTTTGTTATGAAAACTTATAGTTAAAGTAAGTTATGTTTCCTTATATTTTAAAGAAAAAGTATTGATTTATTAAATAAATCATGATATCTTATTGTTGTAAGCATAAAGAAAATAAAACATGATGCTTATTATATAGATTATGGAGGTATAAAAATGACAAAAGCTGAATTAGTAGAATTTATTGCTGAAAATGCTGATTTAACAAAAGCTGATGCTACAAGAGCTTTAGAAGCTGTTGTAGAAGGTATTACTGAAGGATTAAAAAAGTCTGGTAAAGTTACTTTAGTTGGGTTTGGTACTTTCTCTGCAAAGAAAAGAGAAGCACATACTGGACGTAACCCACAAACTGGTGAACCAGTTGAAATCGCTGCACGTGTTGTTCCTGGTTTCAAAGCTGGTAACAAGTTAAAAGATGCTTTAAATTAGTTTTTGAAGATATATATAATAGTTAATTTTTAGATTAACTATTTTTTTATAGTAAAAATACTGATAAAGAAACAAATTCTCTATCAGTATTTTTATTTCATTTCACGATATATTGCTGTAACTTTTCCTAGTATCATATTATTTGCTATAATATTTACATTAATAGTAGGATATTTAGGATTCATAGCTTGTAAAATAATTCCTTTTGGATATCGATATAATCTTCTGACTGCTAAAATATTATTTTTAACTGCTATTACAATATCATCTCCATTTTTATAATCTTCTTGTGGTTTGAAAAATACTTTATCATTTTTAGAATATACCGGGAACATAGAATCATCTAAAATTTTCATTGATAGTTCACAATGATTAGTAATAGATTCATATGAAGCATTTTTATATGTATTGATAATTTTTTCTGTTTGAGGAGTTAAATCTTTGTCCTGTCTTAAACTATTGACATATTCTTTTACTAATTTTTTTTCAATCAACTTTTTTTCTTCATCTGTTATTGGTGCATCTTTAAATACTTCACTATCTAAATTAAATATTCTACAAATTTCAAACAAAATATCATAAGGTATATTTAATTTTCCTGTTTCATATTTATGCAAGGTTTGTCTATTTTTTTGGCCGTTAATTGCTTTTGATAAATCTTCTAAAGAATAATTATATTTTTCACGACCTGATTTGATTAATTCGCTTACTAATGGTTTTAGTTCATCACTAACTAATTCTTTTTTTCTTGTTCTCATAATATTACTTCCTTATTTTTATTGTTCTTTTATATACTTGGTAGTAATTATTGCGACAGTTCCTGCAAGACCTACCACTAAACTCATTAAGTATCTTATCATAATTATTTTTATAATGTCAATTGGTTCTTTTATAAAAGTATATGCAATTATTCCAAATAGGATTGAGGATATAAATTGAATGATAATTGTTGAAAAAATATTGCTTATGATAATGTTATTTTTCATTCTTTTTAAATAGTAGTATAATTTATTATTTAGTATTAATGAATAAAGGATAGTTACTATATTAGCAAATATTATTCTTAAGGAATTATCAAAAATATTATTATATGATGCACTTGTAAATAATCCTATTTTACTAGCAGACATCATTTTAATTAACAATAATATTATATAAGATACTGTTAGTACTATGACAGTTAATAAAAGATGTTTTTTTGTTTCCTCTGGTCCAATTTTTTGGATAATTATATTTGCAACAATAAAAGTTGTTACTAATGGAATTATTCCTAAATTCATATCATAATTATAAACTGTTATCATTTTAAAAGACATCATACAACTTAAGATAATACTTGCTATTGTATATGCATATAAACCTACTAACTTATAATTTTTATAAAAAATAATTATGGATATTATACAAATAATTAGTTCAATTATTAATAAATATAGCGAATTCATTTTATCACCTTCATTTTACTTATTTTAGGAAGGATTAAAGAATATATTACTGTGATAATTAAGCCTATCATGTAAGTTGATAGAGATAATTCAATAATTGTTTTCAAAGCAAAAATATTATAATATGATCCTAAATAAAAGATAAGGTTATTTACTAATCCTATTACTAAATAAGTAGTAACTGTTGTTATAAATGGTAAATCATATAATTTTTTGATTTTTTGATAAAAGTTTATTAATAAAAGACTAGATATAAATGTTGATGCTGGATAAGTAATTAAAATTCTATAATTTTCTATAAATACATTCTTCATATTAATACTAATAGAATCTATTAATGCTTGTGTATGATATGACATTAAAAATAAAAAAAAGGCAGTAAAAATATTAATTAAAAAATTTAAAACCACTATTTTTTTTGCTTCTTTTTTTGTAGTATTCTCTAACAATAAATAAAGTGATGTATACATGGTAATAAATAATACTACACTAGCATTAATATTAATTGTTGTTAATGTTATGTATTTAAAAGATGTAATTAAAGCAATAATACTTGTCATAATAGTAGTTACTATTAGTCCTAAATTTCCTAATAATTTGCTTATTAAAAAAAGAAATAGTATTAATATAATTAGAATGGAAAGATAAATTAATATATTCATATGTCACCTTCTTACCTATGATAATTATATCATATTTTTTTTATATACAAAAGGATTTTTAGTCATAATAAATAAATGATTTTTTAATTTTATTTACAAAGCAAAAATTCACTCTTAGGTAATAAAAAAAGATTGATAAAATCAAAAAAGATGATTTTAATTATCAACCTTAGTTCATCTTATAGTACTTAAAATTAAATAATTTTATTATTTTATCTTATGATTAGCATTATTCCAAGCATTTATTTCTTTCCTTCTAACTTTCTTTAGTCTTACATCTAGTCTTTTAGCACTTTTTTGAGCGTTTATATAAATATTTTTTTTAGAATGTATATAATCAGATTCTGGATGTTGAATTAGTAAATACACTAAATAAGAACTAACAAAAAAATTAGGATATTTTTGAGCAAATTCCATCATTTTTTTAGAATTTGTTTTATTACATTTTTTCATAAAGTTATAAGCAAAATTTCTTTCATCATCTGTTAGTTTTGTAGCTGCATAATAATAAATATCAAATTTAGGAAGGCTATTAACTAATTTTTTATATTCTCTATCCTCTTGAATGGAATGAGGATTTTTCAAATGAAATTTTCTATTTTCTAAATCTATTTCACCATCTATTCTTTTTATTAAAGAATATAATTTTTTTATTTTATATAATGTTAAATCATCTTTTAATTTACTCTCTTCTAAATTACCAGATTTTAATTTTTCTATGTAACATTTAGGAGTATATTCTATCCATTTTCTTAAATTTTCAATTTCGACTAAATCTATTTTACATTCTCCCATACTTTGAACTATAATCATTTTGTATCAACTCCTATAAATAAGCATTAAGTGTCTTATTTCTTAATATTTTCTTTTCTATAATATCTTTAATAACTTATTATTATATTTGTAAAAATAAATGATAAAGTTGAGAAAAGATATAAAGTATAATAGCATAAAACAAAGAAATAGGGAAGAGGCTTGTCATGAAACTTGAAACAAAATAAAGTAATTAAATTCATTTTCTTAACACTATTATTTTTTAGTATCAAAATATTATGTTACTCAATAATAAGACTAATATTAACAAATTTGAGTAATTAGTACTTTAATTTTAAAAGCATTAGGTGTATTCGCAATAATTAAAAATAACCACACTAAAAAATGTAGTTATTTCAAAGAAACTTAATATCTTTCTATTTAAGATTTTTCTTTTCTAAAAGCATGTCATAAAATGCTTCTATTCTAGTATCTATTGCTACGTCGCTAGTTTGAGAATCAAAACTAAAATATATAATTGGAATTTCATAATCATTACTTATTTTTTCTAAAATACTCATTGCGTTTAACTCTGGAGTACATCCGAAACTTTTAATATGAACTATACCATCATATTTTTTCTTAGCAAGTTCTAATGATAATACAACACTTTCTGTAGCATCAGCTCCTAAATGATATTTTAAATATTTTTTTCCCTTTTTTAGAAGTTTTTTGATGTTATATTTTTTTTGAAATAGTAGATAAGTTAATGTTGTATAACGGTGAACTTCTATACCATAAGAAGCTAGTTTTAACTCTATATTATTACTTGAGAAAGGTTCCATAATAGAATATAATTCTCCTAATAAACCTATCTTTATACAATCTTCTGGCTTTTCAATTGGAAGGTTTTTATAAATCTTTTTATACTTATAATATAATTTTATTAGAGAAATAGGGGAATGTTTTTTTGATTTTAATTCCTTTAAAAATTGATCTTGAGTATTTAGAAAACTATTTTTTTTCTTTTCAAATCCTAAGTTTTCTCGTGGATATTTTGATAGTTTATCCATAATTATAATCATTATTATTGTATTTATGGAAAAATAAATAAATTTAACAAGACTTAATTGAGGATTTTCTTTTTTGGCGAAATGGTAAATTTTAGCAATAGATACTCGGTTATTTTCTATAAAATTGATTAATGTAAATTCATATCCTAAATCTTTTAATATTTGTTCTTGGAGTTCTGCATAGTATCCATAGCGACATCCTCCTCCAGCTTGTAAAATAACATTTGCTCCTAAATCTAAACTTTCAATAAAGTTTCCTAAATTATATTTAAAAGGCATACAAACATAATCTGGTGAATGCTTACTTCCTATTTCAATTGTTTTTTTTGTAATTTTTGGAGGAATTATAATCTCTTTTTTGGTGGTATTTTTAAGAAGATAAGTTATTGGAATATAATAGAATCCCATATGAGGAAAGGTTATTTTATCCATTGTTTTTTCCCCTCTCATTAATAATATCAATAAAACTTTCTAATCTTGTTTCTAATCCAGTTGATGATGTTTGTTCATCTACTAAAATATTTGTTACTGGAATATCAGAGATTTTTCTTATCATTAATTCATTTACTAAAGAATCTGGTCCACAAGGGAATGTTGTTAAAAATATTATTCCATCAACTGAATAATGATAATACTCAATTGCTCCTATTAATTCTTTAGAGTATGTCCAATATAGGGTAGGGGATAGATTTTTTGCATACATTCTTGCTGTTTTATGTTCTAATAGATTTGCATATATTATTTCTATATCCATTTGCTCTAGTTTTTTAATAATGGGAAGGCCTATGTAATTATCATAAACATTATAGGGATGAGAAACTAATAATATTTTTTTGTTATAACTATTTAACTTTTTTGTTTGTGATATTAATTGCTTTTTCCAATAATTCTGATTACACTTTTTGGCTTTTAAATAAGATATTATAATTTTTAATGGATTTTTAGTGATTTTTAATCCTAATTTAAAATAAGTAACTATTTGAAATGGTTGTTTTGTTAATTCAATATTGTAATCTAGAATTTTTGTATCTGGTAATAAATTTTTTATAATATCATATGTTGCGTTAAATTTTACACAAACTTGTTCGCTTTTTCCATAGTCATAAACTCTTGGTACTAGAATATAGTCACATTTTTTTTGTAATGAAGCAACATGTCCAAGATATATTTTTGATGAGAGACAGGATTCATCAATTGATAGTTTTTTTCCTGTATTAATTGTTTCTTTATTAGTATCTTCACTTACTATTACATTACATCCTAAGTTGTGAAAAAAGTTTTCCCATAAAATATGATATCTATAATACAAATATGCCTTCGGAATGCCAATAGTTATTTTTTTCATTTTTTCACCTAATAAAATCTATGTGCTTATTACTTTTTTATTCATGATAATTTTTAAACTTATTTTATTCGAAAGTTTATTTGCTTATAGTACTTCTGTAGATTTTTTCTAAATGATAAAGAATAAACTTGGTAAATAGGAATATTTTTAAACAAAAAAAGCACTTTTAAAATAGTGCCTCTTTTAATTTATTCTTCTAATTCATCATCATCGACAATTGTTAAATCTGCTAGATCATCATCTGTATCATCATCTATAAAATTGTCATCATCTATTGCGTCTATATTATTTATTTCTTCTTCATCTAATTCATTAGAGTCTGATTCTACTTCTTCTGATGAATCATCATCTAAATCTTCAATAGAAACTTTTACTTTATGATTTGATTTTAGATCCCATGTTCCATCTTCTAATAAGATAAATTCTTTTGAAGTAGTTAATGATTCAAAAAAATCTGCTATTTTATCTACATATTCTTGTTCTGATAAATCAAGTAGTTTACAAACTTCTTTAAATAAATCTGCTGTATTTTTAGTTACTTTATTTTCTTCTAAGTACATTTTTGCTATTTCTTTATATGACAATAACTCTAATTCATTTTTTGGTATATTATTTAATTTCATCATAATCCTCCTACATTTCCTCTCTAGGGATAATTCCTAATAAATCTAGAGCATTTTGAATTACTATTTGTACTGCTAGTAATAAATTAATTTTTTCCTCTGTATCTTTCTCATTGTCTGTTATTATTTGTTCTTTGGCATAGAAAGAGTGGAATAAAGTTGCTAATTCATAAACATAATTTGCTATTAGGTGTGGGGCTTCTTTTTTTGCTGAAGAGATTACTACATCTTCAAACTCTATTAATTTATTTAAAATACTATATGTATCTTCAGATTGTAATGTTAAATAATTATCGTGTAAGTTAGCTTTTTTGTGATATTTTTTCAAAATAGAGCATATTCTAGCATTCGCGTATTCTATATAATAAACTGGATTTTCATTTGATTGTTTTAATGCTAAATCAATATTTAAATCCATTGATGTATCTAAGCTATGGGACGAAAAGAAATATCTAGTTGCATTTACTCCTATTTCATCTACTAATTCCATCAATGTTATTGTTTTACCGGTTCTTTTACTTAATTTTAACTCTTCGCCATCTTTAATTAATCTTACCATCTGTAAAATCTTTATATCTAAAATGTTACTATCTTTTCCTAACATTGATAATGCTGCTTTTAATCTAGCAATATATCCGTGATGATCCGATCCTAAAACATCAATTAACCTGTCATACCCTCTACTTATTTTATCAAGATGATATGCTATGTCTGGAGTTAAATATGTATAGTTTCCATCACTTTTAATTAGTACTCTATCTTTTTCATCTCCATAATCAGTTGTTTTTAGCCATAAGGCATCATCTTTTATATAGCAATTGCCACTTTGTTTTAATTTGTTTAAGGTATCTTCTACTAAACATCTATCATAAATTGATTGTTCACTGGTAAAGATGTTAAAATTTACGCGATAGCGATCTAAGTCTTTTTTTATTTGGTCTAATAACTTATCTAATCCCTCTTTTCTAAAGAACTCTATGTCACTATCTAATTTTGTATTTCCATATTTATTATATATATCTTTTGCTAAATCAATGATTTCTTTTCCATGGTAACCATTTTCTGGTAAGTTACATCCATAGCCACATAATTCTCTATACCTTTCTTTTATTGATATTCCTAAATTATTCATTTGATTTCCTGCATCATTTACATAATATTCTTTTGTTACATCATAGCCACTAAAATTCATGATTCTAGCTAAATTATCTCCATATGTTGCTCCACGTCCATGTCCAATATGAAGAATTCCTGTTGGATTTGCACTTACAAACTCAATATTTATCTTTTCATTATTTCCTATTGTATTTTTTCCATAATTATTTTTTTCTGTAATAATTTTATTGATATAACTTTTAATAAACTCTTTTTTTAGGTAAAAATTAATAAAACCAGGATTAGCTATTTGTATTTCGCTAATTATATTTTCATATTCTATATTTTCTTTTATCATATTTGCTATTTCTAAAGGAGATTTATGTAATTTTTTTGTTAATGTTAAAGCAATATTTGAAGAATAGTCTCCATTTTCTTTTTTTGATGGTTTTTCTATTATAATATTATCTGTTTCTATATTTAGTTTTTGTAAGCTATTTTTTATTAATTCAGTTAATTTGAATTTAATACTCATATTATTCACTCATTTCTATTTTATATTGATAATCAGTGTTGGAATCGATAATAGTATATGCAATATCAATTAGATTATCTGTTATTTTTAAGTATTTTGTTTTTATATTAATTTCTAATGTAATATCCTCTTCTTTTATTTGATACAAAGAAGAAGTTTTTTTTCCTTTTTCAAAAATTAATGTACTAACGATTAAATCATTGTTCCTTTCAATAATCAATTTATCTGCAGATAAAATCTTAATTTTATAAATGTCTTTTTCATGAGGATAAATTAAAGATTTTTTTTGTTTTATTCCTAAAACATTAATGTTAATTAATTCATTATCTGTAATATTTTTTAAGAAACCAGAAACCTTTGTTTTCGTAAAAATTCCTCCTTACACGATTAATCAGTAGACATTATACCATAAGTTTTTTAAAAATAAAACTTATATTTATCTTTTTTTTACTAATAATATAAATAAGCTTTAAAATACTTAATTTTTGTTAGAAAAGAGGTTTATTTCATGATTAAATCTAAAAAAATATTTTATATGTTTTTTAAATTAACTGGATTTTTAATTTTAATTTTTTTAAGTTTTAATATTATTCTTTATACTTATTGTTATATTACTCCTAAAATATCTATTCATAAAACTCAATCTTATTATTTATATGATAATCAAAAAAAATTGATTTTTAATGATAATGAGGAATGGGTTGATTTAGATAATATTAGTCCTTATCTAATACAAGCTACTTTATCTATAGAAGATAAGTATTTTTATCAACATTTAGGATTTGACTATTTTAGAATTATTAAAGCTGCTGTAAAAAATTTGCAGAGTAGAAGTTTGAAAGAAGGTGCTTCTACTATTACTCAACAATATGCTAGAAATTTATTTTTGAATTATGATAAAACATGGAGTAGAAAAATAGATGAAGCTATTTTTGCGGCTGAATTAGAAACTCATTACAGTAAAAAAGAAATATTGGAAGGTTATTTAAATACTATTAATTATGGGGGTGTATATGGAATCGAAAATGCTAGTTGGTATTATTTTGGACATAGTTCTAAAACACTTTCATTAGCAGAAGCTTCTATGCTAGCAGGAATTCCTCAATCACCAGCAAACTATTCACCGATTATTAATGAAAAAAAAGCAAAAAAAAGACAAAAAATAGTTTTATTATCTATGTATAATAGAAATATTATTAAAAAAAATGAAATGAAAGAAACCATTGATTATCAACTTAAATATATCGGAAAAACAAATCAAAGTAGTTTAGAGAACGTCCTTTATTTTAGAGATTCTGTAATTAATGAACTAGAGAGTATAAACATTCCTAATTCAACTTTACAATCTGGTGGATTGAAGATTTATACTACTTTAGATGTTAAAGCTCAAGAGAGTCTAGAAAAAGCAGTTAGTGATAATATGAATAATAATACTGAAATACAAGTAGCAGGTATGATGAGTAATCCTAATAATGGTAGCATTCTTGCTTTAATAGGGGGAAGAGATTACTCTAAAAGTCAATTTAATAGGGCACTTAATGCTAAAAGACAAATTGGTTCTACAATGAAACCTATCCTTTATTATTCTGCTTTAGAAAATGGATTTACTAGCGCTTCTTGTTTTACTAGTGAAAAAACAACATTTAATTTCTCAAATGGAAAAAACTATACTCCTAGTAATTATAATGAAAGTTATGCTAATGGGGCTATTACTATGGGTGCTGCTATTTCTTATTCTGATAATGTATATGCTGTTAAAACTCACTTGTTTTTAGGAGAAAATACTTTAGTAAATATGTCCCATCGATTAGGAATAGAAAGTAAGTTATCTCCTAATCCTTCTTTAGCTTTAGGTACAGGAGAAATGAGAATGTCCGAACTTATCAAGGCTTATAGTATATTTGCTAATATGGGAAACAGTGTTAAACAACATTTTATTGAAAAAATTGAAGATAATTCTGGAAATATTATTTATCAATTTAGTCATTATAAAGAAAAAATTTTAAATGATAGCTTAACTTTTATTTTAAACGAAATGCTAACTTATACTTATGATAAATCTTTTATTAATTATAATTATCCAACAGTAATTAGTCTTTTGCCAAAAATTTCAAATAAATATGCTATTAAAACGGGTACAACTGATACTGATGTGTGGATTGTTGGATATAACAAAAATGCTGTTTTATCTATTTGGAATGGCTATGATAACAATAAAAAAATTAATAATGGAGAACATAATTATCACAAAAATATTTGGATAGATACTATGGAATCTTATTTAAAAGATAAAGATAATAATTGGTATGATATTCCAGATAATGTTGTTGGAAGTCTAGTAGATCCTATTACTGGAAAGATTGCCAAAGAAGGTGATAAAAATACAAAGATATTTTATTTTCTAAAAGGAACAGAACCTAGTTATGGTGTAAAAGATTTTGAAACAGTATTCAAAGAAGAAAATGAGAGAAAGTTTGCAACTTAAAATATATATTTTATTTTTACAAATGTTAAAAAAACATCTATATTGAGAATAATATTATAAATATCTTTCTCAGATTTAGATGTTTTTGTTATTTCTCTACTTCAATTATTAATTTTACAGAATTTTCTAAGTTTTCTTCTGAAACACTTAACTTATACCCAAATGATTCTAAATTAATTGCCAAATTTTTCAGTGTATTTAAAACTGGACTCAAATCCTTTTGACTTGAATTATTCTGAATATTCATCATTGATGGATTAGAAGCTATTTCTGATTGAACTGGGGTAGGAATAGAATTGTTAATTAATTCTGACATTTGTGGCTGCTGTGAAAAACTATTTTGTGATAACATAGATGAATTATTTTGTGGTATTGTTTCTTGATTTAATGAAACTTCATTAGATGAAATACTTTTTGTCATATCATATTGAGGAGGTTGATAATCTACTTTTGATTGCTGATTATTAATTGGATTTTGTTCTAAAATAGGGGAAACAGTATCATTTAATGAAGGTTGTGACATATTTTGAATTTCTGATTGCTGTTGCTTATAAACTGGTGGAATATTTTGGGTTTCATTTTGGATAGTATAATTTTCAAATGATTGATTATTAGGTTGTAACTTATCAACATTAACCATATTATCTACTGATACCGGACTAGGAATAGGGTTTAATTGTTCTTGTTTTTGTCCAATATTAAATTGTGAATTATTCTCTAAATTTGGAGTGTTAATAACATTTTGAGGAGGTACTTGAGAAGTATTTATTTTCTCACTTCCCATATCAGTTAAGTCAATTAAATTATTATTTTGATTTGGAACATTGATACTACCCATAGTCATATTTGTTGGCTCATCTTCTAATGATGGAAAAAATCTTCCTCCAAAAGTAGGCTCTTGTGGAGCTGAATTACTATTCATTCCCATATTATTATTTGGCATATTATTCATTTGATTATTATTCATTTTTAAATCTTCCCTTTCGTATTCTTTATTTAATTCAGATAAATTTATAATATCTGATTTTTTTGTTTCTCTATTTATTCTATCATATGTGTTTTCTATTTGGTGATTATTAAAATTTGATATATCTATATTATTATTTGAAAAATTTTGAATATTTTCTTGTTGATTAAATTCTTCTTTAATTTGATTGTTTTGCACATTAGGTATATTTATAAATTTTCCCGATTGATTATTTTGTTCATTATTAGTATTTTTAGTATTTTTTGATGTTTTATTTTTTTTATCAAAATTATTAATCATTTTATATTGCTGTACTACCTCATCATCTAATTCTTTTATTAAAGCAGGCACAGTTTTTAATCCTAATATTTTAGCTATTTCATATCTTTTATTACCGATAATAACTTCATACTTATTATTTACAGGGCGTAGTAATAATGGCTCCAATATTCCATCTTCTCTTATAGAATCAATTAATTTTTGAACTTCATTATCTAAAACTAACTGTTCTTTTGGTGGAATAATAGCACTTATATTAACATTTTGAACAACATTATCTAAGTTCATATGCATCCCTCTATTCTTTTCTATTAGTATCATACAATAATTTTTTTGTTTTTTCAATATTTAATAAAAAAAATAGTTTATTTATTTTAATGTGTGTTAACTAGTTTAAAGACTTTTGTTTTTTATCTCCTTATATTTTCTGGGATATTTATGATTTGTTTCTTTTAATTTTTTATACCTTATTAATGTTCTTGTGCTTTTTTCAAAAGGAAGTTGAAAAGTAAGTATTTTATCTTCCATAATATCTAGTTTCTCATAATAGTTGTTGATATTTTCTATTTCTTTTGATATTTCACCTTTCATTGCAATATAATAACCATTAATCTTAACTAATGGAATAGAATATTCTAAAAGATGTTTTAATGGAGCGACAGCTCTTGAAGTTACAATATCATATTTCTCTCTATTGACCTTGCTAAATATTTCAGCACGTTCATTAATTACTTCAATATCTTTTAACTTGACATTATCAATAACTTTTTGAAGAAACTTGCATTTTTTTTCTGTAGCATCTAAAAGTGTTACTTTTAGGTTTGGATAAACTATTTTTAGGACAATTCCTGGAAAACCTGCTCCTGTTCCTATATCACATAGACTTTGATCTTTCAAATCGATTATCTTCGTTAAGGTAAGGCTATCATAAAAGTGTTTTAGATAAACATCTTCTTTCTTTGTTATTGCTGTAAGATTATATTTTTCATTTTCAGTAATTAAAATTTCATAATACTTTTCAAGTTTATCAAGTTGTTCTGCAGTTAATTTAATATTTATTTTTTCTAATTCTTTTATAAACGTTTCTTTATTCATTATAATTCTTCCTTAAATAAATTGTTAATATAGAAATATCAGCTGGATTTACTCCACTAATTCTAGATGCTTGTCCTATAGATGCTGGTCTAATTTTTTCTAATTTTTGTCTAGCTTCACTTGCTAAGTTTTTAATTTTGTTATAATCAATGTCAATTGGAATTTGCTTTGATTCATTTTTCAACATTTTTTCTGCTTCTCTTTCTACTTTTTTAATATAACCATCATATTTAATTTGAATTTCTACCTCGTTCATTACTTTTTTTGGATAATCTAGTGATAATAAGTTATTTTTTATCAAAAGTTCTATTGTTATTTCTGTTCTTTTTAGTAACTCATATATTGTAATTCCATCTTTTAAAGGGGTAGAGTTTAATTTTTCTAAAATAGAATTTACTTCTATGGATGGAGTTAATTTTAAAGTTAAAAGTTTGTTCTTTAATTCTTTTATTTGGTGACAATATTCTAAAAAATGTTGATGTCTTTCTTCTGAAATTAGTCCTACTTGATAACCATATTCTCTTAATCTTAAATCAGCATTATCATGCCTTAAAAGAAGACGATACTCTGCTCTTGAAGTTAACATTCTATATGGTTCTATTGTTCCTTTTGTCACTAAATCATCAATTAGAACCCCTATATATGCTTCATTCCTTTTTAAAATTAAAGGCTCATTTCCTTCGATTTTTCTTGAGGCATTAATTCCTGCTATAAGTCCTTGACAAGCTGCCTCTTCATAGCCACTTGTTCCATTAATTTGACCTGCAGTAAAAAGATTTTTTAAAATTTTTGTTTCTAGACTTGCATTAATTTGGGTTGGATAAATTGCATCATATTCAATTGCATAAGCGTATCTTAATATTTTTGCATTTTCTAATCCTTTTAAAGAATGAACCATTTTTTCCTGAATATCAATTGGCATACTAGTTGAAAAACCTTGTAAGTAAATATCATCATAATATAAACTTTCTGGTTCTAAAAATAGTTGATGTCTTTCTTTATCACGAAATCTAGTAACTTTATCTTCAATTGAAGGACAATATCTTGGTCCAACTCCTTTAATATCATTTAAACCTCCATACATACTAGATTTTGATAAATTATCTAAAATTATTTTATGAGTATTTTCATTTGTATATGTTAAGTAGCATGGTTCTTGTCTGTTGACATCATAAATAGGGGAGATATCGTGAGAAAAAGTGTAAGGTATTTTGTCTCCATCTTCTCTTTTGGTCTGACTAAAATCTATTGAACTTCTTTCAATTCTAGGAGGTGTACCTGTTTTTAATCTTAGAATTTCAAAACCATATTTTTTTAAATTATCACTTAAATGTAAAGATGGACTTTCTCCGTGAGGTCCACTTCTTGTTCTTGTTGAGCCTCTTAAAATGTCAGATTTTAAATAAGTTCCTGTAGTTAATATGACTGCTTGTGAAGAAATTTTAGTATCATCTGATAGCATTATTCCTTTAACTTCATTATCTATTACGATTAAATCTTCTACCATACCTTCTAATAAATCTAGATTATTTTGTTTTTTTAAAGTTTTCAACATTTCTTTTGGATAAGTCACTTTGTCTGCCTGTGCTCTTAAAGAATGTACAGAGGGACCTTTAGAAGAATTTAACATTTTCATTTGAATTAATGTTTTATCTGCATTTATGCCCATTTCACCACCTAAAGCATCAATCTCTCTTACAATAATACCTTTTGCAGATCCACCTATAGACGGATTACATGGCATAGTTGCAATATTTTTAATATTTCCTGTTACTAGTAGAGTAGAATGCCCAATTCTTGCTGATGCTAATGCTGCTTCACATCCGGCATGTCCTCCACCTACTACAATAATTTCATATTCTTTCATTTCTTCCTCCTTACTTTCCTAAACAAAATCTAGAAAATAATTCATCTAGTAATTCTTCTTTATAAGTTTCTCCTATAATTTCTCCTAATGATTCCCATGCATCTTTAATATTAAATTCTACAATTTCTATTGGTTCATTTTGATTTATTGAGTGAACTGCCTCATCAATATAGACTAGTGATTTTTTTAAAAGTGAAATACTTCTTGCATCACTTAAATAAGTTAAATCTTTTGTTTCTAGTTCTTCTAAATTAAATATATCAACAATTCTTTGTTTTAATTCTTCTAATCCTTGCTTTTCTTTGATACTAATTTTTAATAAATCTGAAGGAAGTTCTGCTAAATCTAATTTACTTTTTAAATCTATTTTATTGATTAAAATAATATGTTTTTTTTCTTTTAAAATACTTATAAGTTCTTTATCTTCTTGTGTTAAAATTTCATTATTATTTAAGATTAGTATTAATAAATCACACTGATTAATAATTTTTTTACTTTTTTCTACACCTATTTTTTCAACAACATTATCTGTTTCTCTTATTCCAGCTGTATCAATAAAATTGATAATAATTCCCTTTAATGTAATTTTTCCTTCTACAATATCTCTAGTTGTTCCTTCTACATCTGTAACAATAGCTTTTTCTTCTTCTAATAAAGCGTTTAATAAACTACTTTTTCCTACATTTGGTCTTCCAATAATTCCAATATTAATTCCTTCATTAATTAATTTTCCATCAGAAGAATTTTTAATAATATTTTGAAGATTTTCTCTAAAAGTTAAAAGACTTGGAAGTATTTTTTCAACAGTCAATTCATCTATATCTTCATACTCTGGATAATCAATATTTACTTCAATATGTGAAATAATTTCTACTAATTTTTGTCTAAGTGATTTTATATCATTTGTCACTTTTCCAGTTAATTGATTTATAGACATTCTTCTTGATTTTTCGGTTTTTGAAGAAATTAGGTTCATTATTCCATCTGCTTCAATTAAATCTATTCTTCCATTTAAGAAAGCTCTTTTTGTAAATTCTCCAGGCTCTGCTAACCTTGCACCATTTAAAAGTAATAATTCTAATACTTTATTCGTAGTTGCAATTCCTCCATGACTATTAATCTCTACAACATTTTCCATTGTAAATGTTTTAGGCGATAACATAACAGAAACTAATACTTCATCAATCACTGTTTTATTTTCCATAATGTGACCATAATGAATTGTATGACTTTTAACTTTTGTTAGATCTTTTCCTTTAAAAATCTTATTTACTATTTTTACACTATCATCTCCACTAACACGAATAATAGAAATTGCTCCTACTCCTAAAGCTGTAGAGATTGCTGCTATTGTATCCATTGAATCACTTCCTTTTAATAGTTAATATTTTATCACATAATAAAAAAAAATAAAATAGTGTTATATTTTAATCTTCATATAATTCTATCTCTCCATTTTGATAAGCTTCTAATACTTTGTTTGAAATCACTGAGTTAATATATCTTGCTTTTTTTGGATGAATTAAATATCTTACTGTTAATTCAATATGATTTTCAACAATTTGAGTATAAATGATTGGTTCATATTGATTATAATAAATTCTATATTCGCTAGTACTATTATTTATTTGATTTTTCATTTTTGGTGGTATATTTTTTATTACTTCATTTGAATTTACTATTTTATATATTACTCCTTTAGTTTTTGATAAATTACATTTTAAAGGAACTCTAAAAGTCATTTCATTCCAAATATACTTAAAGGCCTTATTATAATTTCTTAGCGGATAATTAAATATTAGTGAATTTGGTAAATGAGTAATTACTCCCGTGCTTTGACCAGTAAAATTTTGATTATTAACTTCTAAAACTTCAAAACTTAATGTATTAATATTTATTACATCTCCTTTATAATTGTTGATTTCAATTCTGTCTTCTATTTCAAATGGTTTTTTTATTTTTATGTATATTCCTGAAAAAAAATTAAAAATTAAATCTCTTAAGGCAATAGTAAATCCTGCTGAGACAAGACTTATTAATGTAATAAAACTTTCTAAATACTTTCCCCATAATAATATAAAAACAATTAATTTTGTAATGTTTATTAATAACTTATACTTTTGGATATATAAGTATTCTTTTTTTGAATCTTTGATTCTTTTTAAAATTTTCACTCCTATTTTTTTAATAATTGTTAATATTAAGAAGAAACTAAGTGTTTTTATTATTAAAATGTAATATATTTTATCAATACTTGTTAAATGACTTATATATTCAACTAATTTCATTTTTTCTCCTTTCTTTCTCAGAATAAGCATATAAATTCAAAAATATACTAGATTAAATTTAATAATATTTTTATTAATTGTCATTTTATTTACTAAAGTTATGATAAAATACTTTAAAATCACTTTAGTAAATTATTATGTTTATCCCGTTTCATTGTAACTGGGAATACATTATAGCATAAAATATGATACTACATAAAAAAATAGAAATTAAAACTTAATATTTGACAGAAAAAAAAGAAGAAAGTGTATACTATAGATTTTCTTCTTTCAATTTTATTACTACATATCTGTTTGGTTCTTCTCCAATACTTTTTGTATAAACATATTTATTTTTAGATAGAGTATTATGTACAATTCTTCTTTCGTAAGAGTTCATTGGTTCTAAATTTGCTTCTATTTTTGTCTTAGCAACTTCTCTAGCAACTTTTCTTGCTGTTCTTTCAATATTTATGATTCTATGTTCTTTATAGTTCTCTACATCTATTATTAATTTTAAATCAGTAGATATTTCTTTCGTTAATATTTGTCTCATTATATTTTGTAATGAATCTAATATTTTACCATCTTTTCCTATTAATATGGAATTATGATTTGAAAAAATATTTATTTCTATACTTTCTTCATTTCTTCTTACTTCTAACTTTGAATCTATATTCATTAAATTTAAAATTGTGTTTATTTTATCTTTTAGATATGATAGAACATCATTTATCATAATTACTTCTATTTTTACATTTTTTTTCAATAGTCCTTGTTTTTCTTCTAATGTGTTTATAATTATATTTTTTTCTTCTGTTCCCAATTCTATTAAAGCTTTACCTTTGGCTTCCTCATAAGTTTTAGCGTCATAAATATATTTTTTCATTATTTTTGATTCTTTCTTTCCACATAAATATTTTGAAAAATTGTAAATAGGCTTGAGGAAATCCAATAAATCCCCAAAGCAGCTGGTAATGTTAATGATGCAACAGAAATCATTGCTAACATAAAATAAATTGTATATTTCATTTGTTGAGCTGCTGGTCCAGATTGATCTTTCATAGTTTTTCTAAAAGAAATAAAAGTTGTACCAATAATTAAAATAATTAATAAAATATACCAATAATTATGATTTTCTATTATTCCAACCCACGGTGTTGTACCCATTTGAAATACTAAAAAATTATTTTCAAATAATGCTGGAGTTCGATTTATTGCTTCTAAAAATCCAAAAAGTAATGGTAACTGAATAAAACTTAATAAACATCCTGATAATGGATTAATTTTATATTTTTGATATATCATCATCATCTCTTGCGCTTTTTTTGTTTGTTCTTCTTGACTATCTTTTCCTTGATATTTTTTCTCTAATTTGTTAAGTTCTGGCTGAGCTTTTTTTATTAATTCTGATTGCATCGCTGTTTTTTGTGTTATAGGCATTAATATAATTCTTATCAATAAACAAGTAATTATAATTGATAGACCATAATTATTTAAAAGAACACCTATTTGTAAAATTATCCAAGCAAGTGGCTTTACAAAAATACTAGTCCATAATCCTTCATAATTTTTTAATGGAGTAAATTTATCACAACTTGGTAATTTGGAAATATCAACTTTATTTTTTTCGTATATTTTTATAACATCTTTATTTGTAGGTTTACAAATAATATTTTCTGTAATAGATTGACCTGTTTCTTTATTAGTTATAACTTGCTTATTTTCATCTTTTAATTGTTTTGTACATCCTGATAATAATAATATACAAATTATACTTATAGTAATTTTTTTTAGTTTTATATTAAATTTCGCTTTCTTCATTTTTAACTCCTATCTTTGACATTAGTTTAATTAAACTAGTTTCCATTTCTTGATAATTAAGTTCAATTAATCTCTTTCTAATAATTATAACATAATCATAATTTTTATGCACCTGTTTTTCATTTGTATCAATAATATTTTTAATTCTTCTTTTTATTTTATTTCTAACATTAGCTTTGCCTGTTTTTTTAGGGATCGATATTCCATATTTTGTATCCTCATTATTTTTTCGGTAATAAATTACATAATAACTATTTTTTACATATGGGCAATGTTTTATCATTTCAGTAAATGTTTGTTCTTTTTTTATTATTTCTCTTTTTTTCATATGACTAAAAATCCTTTCTACTTATTTCTAATTAAAAGTACTAAATATTATTTAAAATAATTTTTAGAAATATTGGTAAAAAAATAAGCAATTAGCAAAAAAAAAGCCACAATTAATTCGTGACTATACTATGCACATAATTTTTTTCTTCCCTTTGCTCTTCTACTTTTTAAAATATTTCCATCTTTACGAGCTCTAAATCCAAATTTCTTGGATTTTTTATTATTATTAGGTTGAAAAGTTGGCCCTTGTGTTTTTGCCATAGATACACCTCCTAATCAAAAATGCTACTTTATTATATATGCTAAAACTCATTCTGTCAACATGTAAGTTTACAAAAATGGCTATTTTTTTATGCGTAAAAAGTACTTTGTTGATTATTTTTCACTATTTTATGATAAAATGATATTGAAAATATAGATAATATAGTTAAGGAGATTGATTATGTTTAAAGAAATTACTGCAATAAGTAAAAATTTTGCTTGGGTAAAAATGGAAGGAACTACTACTGAAGATTTATTAAATATGAATGTAGTTTTTGAAGAAAATGAAAAAAAAATATTAGGTGAAGTAGATGAAATTGATAACGGACAAATTAAAGTTAGTTTTTTAGGTGAGTTTATTAGTGGAAAGTTTCAAGGTGGTATTATTCGTAAGCCAAGCTTAACTGCTAAAGTAAGAATTATTAATCAAGATGAATTAGGAGAATTAGTAGGTAATAATGATAAAAAAAGTATGACTTTAGGATTGTCACCATTATATGGCAACTGTCCAATAAAAATAGATATAGATGATATGTGGAGCAATCATAATGCTTTTTTTGGTAATACTGGTAGTGGAAAAACTTATGGAGTTTCTAGATTCGTTCAAAACTTATTTAACATGTCTGATAAAATTCCTTTTAATAGCAATATTTTTATCTTTAATAATACTGATGAATATGATAACGCATTTCGAAATATTGGAAACTATAATATTAATTTTAATTATAAAATGTATTCAATTAGTGGAGAAGGTGGAAATAAAATACAATTACCATTATGGCTATTATCAGTTGATGACTATGCTAATTTATTAGATGTTACTGCTTATTCTCAATTAGCTATTATTGAGAAAATGTTAAGTTTAGTTTCTATTTTTGCACGACATGATGAAAATTCAAAAAAATATAAAAATCACTTAATTGCTAGTGCTATAGTTTCTGTCCTTTATACTAACCAAACTGCCGGACGAATTCGAGATCAAATATTTTCTATTTTGGAAAATTGTAATACTGATGAATTAAATTTAAATGTTGATGTTCCTGGAATTGGTTACACAAGACAATTTAGAAAATGTTTTGAAATAGATAGTAAAGGAGAGTTTTCTGAAAGAATACTTATAGCCGAATATATCCAACAATTTATAGATAACAATACAAAATGGAATGAAGATTATGTACCTATTTATTTTACATTAGATGACTTAGAGGTTGCATTAAATTTTGCCCTTATTTCTGAAGGACTATTATTAAATGAAAAAACTTCTTCCGAAGCAATGGCTTTAAAAGTTAAATTACACACTATTAATAATAGTAGTTATAAAAATCTATTTAATTATGATAATTTTTGTACTTCATCTGATTTCATAACTAATATTATTATGATTGGTTCTAACAAGAGAGCACAAATTATTAATTTTGTATTAGAAGATATTGACGATCGATTTGCAAAAGCTATTGTAAAAGTTTATTGTAGAATCATTTTTAAATTCAGTAAAGCTTTAAAAAATAGAGGAGCTATGCCTATTCATTTAATGTTAGAAGAAGCACATCGTTATGTTCAAAAAGATTATGATTTAGAGATTCTTGGTTATAATATTTTTGAAAGAATTGCTAAAGAAGGACGTAAATTTGGAGTAATTATGGATTTGATAACTCAAAGACCTACTGAATTAAGTGAAACTGTTATTTCTCAATGTACAAATTTTTTGATTTTTAAGATTACACATCCAAGCGACTTAGATTATATTAAAAAAATGGTTCCAAATATAAGTAATGATGTTATTGAAAAACAAAAAACTTTACAAGCTGGTACTTGTGTTGCCTTCGGAAAAATGATGAAAATACCTATGATTGTTAAAATGCAAATACCTAGTCCTGAACCTCATAGTTCTAATGCCTCTATATATGATAAATGGATGGTTGAATTACATAAGTAATATTATTAAACAAAATGGTTTTTATATTTTCATTAAGTTTCGATAACTCCAAGAAAAATAATCGTTATAAATTTTGCTAATTTAATTTAATATTTTTGACAAATTACACATTTTGAAAAAATAAAATTTTCAGGACATTCAAAGTGGTTTAAATTGTCTAAAAAAAGCCATATTAAGTACTTAATTTCTAAAAAGTACTTTTTTTATATCTTAGTGAGATAAATATAAAATATGTTAAAAATAACATTTAAAAATTTATATATTCTTTTAAAGTTTCACAAAATTAAAAGAATATTATAAACTTGATGTGATTTTTTTAGTAACGGATAAAAAATGTAATCTGAAAAAACTCTACCCATGTGGATTATTTTAAATATTAAACCTTTATAAATAACGTAATATTACATTTTTCCACCATTATCAACATTATGAAAAGTTTTCCACAATAATATGTTTATAAGTGCTTGTGGAATTCTGTGGAAAAATTAATGGATTATATAGAATATAAGGTGTTTTATGCTGTGGATAATTATAAATTATTGCCGTTTTTGTTACTTAATGATAAATTTATAGAAAAAAAAAAAGATTTATGTTAATATTGTTAATGAACAAGGGAGGGATTAGAATGGATATTGATGAATTATGGGAAAACTTTCTAAAAATAATTAAAAATAAAATTTCTTCTTTATCATATCAAACTTGGTTTTGTGATACAAAACTTGTATCAATTCGTAATAATACTGCTATTATTGTTGTTCCAATGCCAGTACACAAAAAACATTTAATGGATACTTTTATTGAAAGTATGGAGGAGGGATTCAAGGATTTAACAGGGACCGTTTTTGATTTTAAATTTATGCTTAATGAAGAATGGGAGAAATATAAAAATGAAATCCCATCAAACGATGAAAATGTAGAAAATACAAAGGAAGAAAAAATTATTCAAAATAACATAGAGATTTCTCCAAAAACATTTGAAGATGCTAATTTAAATAAAGATTATAACTTTAATAATTTTATTGTTGGAAATTCTAATCGTTTTGCTTTTACTGCATCTATGGCGGTTGCTGAAAAGCCAGGAAAAGCTTATAATCCTTTATTTTTATATGGTAAAAGTGGACTTGGAAAAACTCATTTGATGCATTCAATTGGTAATTATATATTAGAACACACTAATTTAAGAGTTTTATATATTTCTAGTGATAAATTTGTTAATGACTTTATTAATGCAGTTAGAAATAATGATAAAAGTAATTTTATGAAAATAGATAATTTTAAAGCTAAATATAGAAATATTGATGTTTTAATGATTGATGACATACAATTTTTAGGAAATGCAACAAAAGGTCAAGAAGAATTTTTCCATACCTTTAATGAGCTTTATAATGAGAATAAACAAATAATTATTGCTTCTGATCGTTCTGTTGATGATTTAAAAATGTTAGAAAATAGGTTATTAACTAGATTTAATTGGGGGTTAACTGCAAATATTACTCCACCTGATTTTGAACTAAGAATGAATATTTTAGAACGAAAAATTGCTCATCAAGAATCAGCTAAAGATGTTCCAAAAGAAGTAATTGAATACATAGCTAATAACTTTGCTTCTGATGTTAGACAATTAGAGGGGGCAATTACTAGGGTTTTTGCATATGCATTGATGATGAACAAGGGAATTATTGATTTAGATACTGCTATTGATGCATTAAAAGATCAACTTACTGATAGAAGTGTTTATAAAAATGATGTTAACAGAATTCAAACTGTTGTTTGCGACTATTTCAAAATTACACTTGATGATATAAAAGGTAAAAAGCGTAGCCAAAACATTAATTATCCTAGACAAGTTGCTATTTATTTGTGTAGAGTTTTAGCAAATGAATCATTTCCTAAAATAGGTACTTATTTTGGTGGAAGAGATCATTCTACAATTATGAGTGCGTATCAAAAAATTCAAAAAGAATTGTTAGTAAATGAACAATTAAAAGTAGTAATAAAAGATTTAAAACAACAATTATCACCCTAATTGTTGAATACTGTGGATATTTTTTTTGTTTTCAACACTAGTTGTGGATTAAAAAGTTCTTTTGTAAAAAGACTTAACAACAGTTTTCCACAGTTTCCACATTATAATAAATAATAAAATAAAAGAAAGAAGGAATATAAAATGAAATTTATTATTAAACAAGAAATATTATTAGAAAGTTTAAACCATACTTCTAGAGCTATATCTCCTAGAAATTTAATTCCAATATTAACTGGTATAAAGTTTGAACTAAAACAAGAAGGGTTATATTTATCAGCTAGTGATACTGATATATCTATTCAATGTTTAATACCAAGGGAAAATATTATTGAGGTTATTGAATATGGAAGCGTTGTTATAGGAGGTAAATATATTGTAGAAATTATAAAAAAATTACCTAATACAAATATAACAATAGAGGTTATGGATGAAAATAAAATGATTGTTAGTACTGATAATACAGAATTTAATTTAAATGGAATTAACTCTAGTGAATTTCCTAATTTAGATTTAGAAAAAACTAGTGAACCCATAATTTTAAAAACAAATATTTTGAAAAAAATTATTTCACAAACTTTTTTTGCTACTTCTCGTAATGAATCTCGTCCAATATTAACTGGAATGAATTTTAGAATAGAAGGGGATTTAATGGAGATAATATCAACTGATTCTTATCGATTAGCCAAAAAGACTATTAAGTTAGATAAAGAATTAGATTATAATGTAAACATTGTAATTCCAGGAAAAAATTTGCTAGAATTAGATAAAATTATGAGCGATGATAATGAAAATTTAGAGTTTCATATTTTTGAAAATAAAGTATTATTTAAGTATAAAAATATTTTGTTTTTGTCTAGACTATTAAATGGAACATATCCTGCAACATCTTCTATTATTCCTACTGAATTTAATGTTCAAGTAAAATGTAGTTGTAATGGTTTATTTGAAATGATTGATAGGGCTTCATTGTTGACATCAGATCGTGATAAAAATATTATTAAATTTGAATTATCTCATCAAAATATGATTATTTCTTCAAATTCTCCAGAAATTGGAAAAGTAGAAGAAAAAATGATTGTAGATAGTAATGATGAAATTTCTATATCATTTAGTTCAAAATATATGTTAGATAGTATAAAAAGTTTTGAAACAAACGATGTAATTCTTTGTATGAATAATGATAATAGTCCTATTATTATTAAATCTGAAGAAGACAGTTCATTAATTCAATTAGTCTTACCAATTAAAACATATTAATCTAAGAAACTACATAAAAAAGAACTGTCATGAAATAATTTCATGACAGTTCTTTTTTTGCATTAAAATTGAAAAAAATAATTGATTTCGACAAAATTCGACATTTTTCGACATTTTTTTGTGATTTAATAAAAATAATTTTCATTTTTTGAAAATTAAAAAGGGGGATTTTTATGTTAGATAATTATGAAATTAATGATGAAACATTAGTTATTGTTCCATATGAATGTGGTAAATCAAAAGTATATGAATATGATGAGGAATTCATAGTTAATATGATTCCTTTAACAATTATAAAAAATAGTTGTTTATTTTTTGGGTCATCATTTGATGGAAGAAAAGAAGCATCAAAAAATATTATTGGAATAGATATGAAAGTACCAATTTTAGTTGAAGAAAGTAGAAATATTATATTTTTTCCTGTTTCAAGTTGTATTAATAAAAATAGCATTTGGATATCTTATCAAAACTTATTAAAGTATTCTAAGAATAGTTTAAGTAGTTCTAATTTATATTTTAAAAATAAAAAAAACATTCAATTACCAGTTAAATATAATTTAATTGATAATCAGGTAATTAGGTGCATTAAGTTAGATACTCTTTTAACTAAAAGAAAAATTTTTATAAAGGGATTAACTAATAATGATAAAAAATATGATAATTAATAATTGTGGAGAAATTAAAATGCAATTTTACTTGATTATTAGTCTGAACTGTAACAAAAAAAAGAAAAAAATGTTTAAACAATCTTATAAAATATTATATTTTGTGTTATAATTCTATTGTATAGAATTTTTGGTAGGTTTGGTGAAATAAAATGGATTCATTTAGGTTTTGTTATGAAAATAAGTCATTTAACTTTAAAAAATTATAGAAATTATGATTTTTTAGATATTGATTTGTCTTCTGGAGTAAATATTTTTATAGGTGATAATGCTCAAGGGAAGTCTAATATATTAGAATCTATTTTTGTTTTGGCTCTTACCAAATCTTATATAAACGTTAAAGATCAGAATTTAATTAAAGATGGATGTGATATTTCATATATTAGAGGATTATGCTCTAATAAAACTGATGATTTTCAATTAGATGTAGTTTTGGATAAATTTGGGAAAAAGGTTAAGTATAATTCTTTTGAGGTAAAAAAACATAGTGAATATATTTCTTTACTTAAAGTTTTAGTCTTTAGTCCTTATAATGTTAATTTTTTTAAGGATGGTCCTAATAATAGAAGAAAAACTGTAAATATGGTTATTAGTCAAATTTCAAAGAAATATGTAAAGATTTTACAAAAATATAATGTTTATTTAAAAAAAAGAAATCAATATTTAAAGACTGTCGATTTATCTTTGGATTATAATAGATGTTATTTTGATATCTTAAATGATAATTATTGTTCTTTTGCTGTAGATATTGCTATAATTCGTAAAGAATTTGTTAAAAAGATTAATAAATATTTATCTGATATATATTTTGAAATTACTGGTTATCAAAATTTAAAATTTATTTATTTGAGTAATATTAAAATTAATAAAGATAGAAATTTATCTATAAATACGTTTAAAAAGTTGTTAATAGAAAATTATGAACGAGAAAAAAAATATAAAACTACTTTATTTGGGATACAGCGTGATGATTTTAGTTTTTTACTTGATGGTAAAGATTTATCTATTTATGGTTCACAAGGTCAAGTTAGAGCAGCAATTTTAGCTTTGAAATTGTCAGAAATTTTGATTTTTAAAGAAGTTGATGGTGATAATCCTATTTTACTTTTAGATGATGTTTTTAGTGAATTAGATATTGATAAAAGAAATAGAATTATCAAATATATATTAAATGATATTCAAACTATTATTACTACTACTGATATTGATTTAATTGATTCAGAACTGGTATCTAGGTCAAAAATTTTTAATGTGTGTGCTGGTAAAGTAGTTGCTGAAGGAAAGAAGGTATACAAAGATGAATAATGAACATTATAATGCTTCTGATATTCAGGTCTTGGAGGGATTAGAAGCAGTTAGAAAACGTCCAGGAATGTACATTGGTAGTACTAGCGAAAGGGGATTACATCATTTAGTTTGGGAAATTGTAGATAATGCAATTGATGAAGCGTTAGCTGGTTATTGTGATGATATTGAGATAACAATTAATAAAGATGGTTCAGTGACTGTTAAAGATGATGGTCGTGGTATTCCAGTGGAAATTCATCCTAAGACAGGAATTTCTACTGTTGAAACAGTTTATACTGTACTTCATGCTGGTGGTAAATTTGGAGGTGGAGGATATAAAGTAAGTGGAGGACTTCATGGCGTTGGTGCTTCTGTTGTTAATGCTCTAAGTAAATGGGTAGAAGTAACAGTTTATAAAGATGGAAAGGTTAATTATATAAAGTTTGCAAATGGTGGACATACTATTCAACCTTTAAAAGTTATCGGTGAATGCAGTAAAGATAGAACTGGTACTACGGTTACTTTTATGCCTGATGAAAATATTTTTAGAGAAACTACAACTTTTAATTATGATATTTTAAAAACTAGAGTTAGAGAGTTAGCTTTTTTAAATAAAGGTTTACGAATTATTTTGATGGATGATAGGACAAATCAAAAAGATACTTTTGTTTATGAGGGAGGATTAAAAGAGTTTGTTGCATATGTAAATAAAAATAAAACTCCAATTCATGATGATATTGTTTATATTGAAGGAAAAGAGAATAATATTTCTATTGAAGTTTCTCTTCAGTATAATGATGGTTATAATTCCACAGTGTATTCTTTTGTTAATAATATTATTACACCAGAAGGTGGTACTCATGAAGATGGTGTAAAATTAGCATTAACAAGAATTATAAATACATATGCAAAAAATAATAAAATTTTGAAAGATAATGATGATCCATTGAGTGGTGATGATGTTCGAGAAGGAATAACTATGATTATTTCTGCAAAAGTTCCAGAGCCTCAATTTGAAGGACAAACTAAAACAAAACTTGGAAATAGTGAAGTAAGAAAAGTTGCTGCTAATATTTTTGCTAAAAATTTTGAACGTTTTCTTATGGAACATCCAAATGATGCGAAAGTAATTGTTGAAAAATCTATGACAGCTGCTAGAGCGCGAGTAGCAGCTCGGCGTGCTAGGGAATTAACTAGAAGAAAAGGTGGATTAGAGATTAGTAATTTTTGGGGCAAATTAACTGATTGTTCATCAAAAGATTCAACTATATCAGAAATGTTTATTGTAGAGGGTGATAGTGCGGCTGGGAGTGCAAAAATGGGTAGAGATCCTATTACCCAAGCAATTCTTCCTATTCGTGGAAAAATACTTAATGTGGAAAAGGCAAGATTAGATAAAGTTTTAGCAAATGAAGAAATTAGAACTATGATTACTGCGTTAGGTACTGGCATTGGGGAAGAATTTGATATATCTAAACTAAGATACTATAAAATTATTATTATGACTGATGCTGATGTTGATGGGGCTCATATTAGGACGCTTCTTTTAACGCTATTTTATCGCTATTTTAGACCACTTATTGAAGGAGGGCATATATATGCTGCTCAACCACCTCTTTATTCAATTAAACATGGAAAAAACATAAAATATGTTATTGATGAAGAAGAAAGAGATTCTTATTTATCCACATTGCCTGCTAATACAAAATATGAAATTGGTAGAATGAAGGGATTGGGAGAAATGAATCCAGAGGAGTTAAGAGAAACTACTATGGGAATTGAATTAAGAACTTTAAAACAAATAAAAATGGAAGATGCAATTCAAGCTGATGAAATTTTTCAACTATTAATGGGAGAAGAAGTAGAACCTCGTAGAAAATTTATAGAAGATAATGCTTTGAATGTATTAAATTTAGATGTGTAGATTAGGAGGAAGTATTTATGCAAGAAGAAAGAGATAGAAAAATAACTGTTAATATAGTAGAAGAAATGAGAACTTCTTTCCTTGATTATTCAATGAGTGTAATTGTAGCAAGAGCAATTCCAGATGTTAGGGATGGTTTAAAACCAGTTCATCGAAGAGTATTATATACTTTATACGAAGAAGGTATGACTCCAGATAAAAAATATCAAAAAAGTGCAAATGCAGTTGGAGCAGTTATGGGTCATTATCATCCTCATGGTGATAGTGCAATTTATGATACTATGGTAAGAATGGCTCAAGATTTTACTTATAGACATTGTTTAGTTGATGGCCATGGAAATTTTGGATCTATAGATGGTGATGGTGCAGCAGCAAGTCGTTATACTGAAGCTAGGTTAGCTAAAATATCTATGGAGTTATTAAGGGACTTAAATAAAGAAACTGTTGATTTTTCAGAAAATTATGATGGTCAGCGGAAAGAACCGGTAGTTTTACCAAGTCGTTTTCCAAATATTTTGGTAAATGGTAACATGGGAATAGCTGTTGGAATGGCAACAAATATTCCTCCACATAATTTAGGTGAAGTAATTGATGGATGTATAGCATATATAGATAATCCTGAAATCGATGTTTCTCAATTGATGGAATATATTAAAGGTCCTGATTTTCCAACCTATGGAGTTATTTTAGGAAACAGTGGAATAAAAAAAGCTTATGAAACTGGTAGAGGAACTATTACTATTAGAGGAAGGGTAGAAATAGTAGAAAAAGCTGGCAAATCTCATATTGTTATAACAGAATTACCTTATCAAGTTAATAAAAAAGCTTTGATTACTAGAATTGGTGAACTTGTTAGAGATAAAATTTTGGATGGTATTTCTAATTTGAGTGATGAATCTGCTTTAGAAGGTATTAAAATTGTTATTGATGTAAAAAAAGATGCAAATGTAAATGTTGTTTTAAATAATTTATATAAACACACACAATTACAAACTTCATATGGTATAAATTTTCTAATGTTAGTAGATGGTCGTCCTAGAACCTTGGATTTGAAGACTATTTTAGAAAAATATATTGAACATCAAAGACATGTAATATATCGTAGATGTCAATTTGAATTGAAAAAGTATAATGCAAGGTTGCATATATTAAATGGATTAAAAATTGCGTTAGATAATATTGATAGAGTAATAAAGATTATTAGAGAATCAGAAACTGATGAAATTGCTCAAGCTGAATTAATAACTAATTTTGGTTTATCAGAAATCCAATCACAGGCTATCTTGGAAATGAGATTAAAGAGATTAACAGGTATGGAAAAAACTAAAATTGAGGAAGAAATTTCAGAATTATTAAATTTAATTCATGAATTGGAAGAAATTTTAGCTTCAGAAGAAAAAATTGATAATGTGATAAAAAAAGAAATGTTAGAAATTAAAGAGAAGTATAGTGATGAACGAAGAACTCATATAGATATGACTGCAATTGAATATATAGAAGATGAATCTTTAATACCTGTAGAAAATGTAGTACTTACACTTACTAATAAAGGATATATAAAAAGATTGCCAGTTGATTCTTATAAAACACAACATAGAGGTGGAGTAGGAATAAAAGGAATGTCAACAAATGAAGAAGATTTTGTTGAAAACATTATAAATACTACTACGCATGATTATATTTTGTTCTTTACTACTAAGGGAAGAGTATTTAGAATAAAAGGTTACGAAATTCCAGAGTTTTCTAGACAATCTAAGGGGCTACCAATTATTAATTTGTTAAATTTAGAGAAGCAAGAAAAAGTTACATCTTTATTAAAGATAGATAAAAATGATATGTGTAAATTTTTAGTTTTTGCAACTAAGAATGGTTTAATAAAGAGGACAGATATTTCTGAATTCAACAGTATTAGAAATAATGGTAAGAAAGCTATTACTTTAAAAGATGATGATGAATTAATTTCGGTAAAGAAAACTAGTGGATATAATGAAATATTAATGGCTTCTTCTAATGGAAGAATGGTTAGATTCAGTGAAAATTCATTGAGAATAATGGGCAGAAGTGCTTCTGGAGTTAAAGGAATCAACTTAGATGGTGGTAATTTAATAAATATGGATGTTGTTGAAAATAATCAACAAGTATTAGTTATTACTAAAAATGGTTATGGAAAGAAAACACCAATAGAGGACTATAGAATTACTAATAGAGCTGGAAAAGGTGTAAAAACAGTTAACATTACTGAAAAAACAGGGGATATTGTATCTTTTGAAGTAATAACTTCTGATTCTAATAAAGACATTATGTTAATAACCAATGAAGGAATGATTATTAGAATAGACGTTTCTCAAATTTCTACAATGAGTAGAGTTACTCAAGGGGTTAAGTTAATTAATTTGAAAGATAATCAATTTGTTAGTTCTGTAACTGTGATTGATAAATTAGAAGAAAATGAAGATTAACAGTTCATGTTTCACGTGGAACATGAACTGTTTTCCACAATATAAATAAATATATATATATTCTCCAAAATTCGATGAGGCTAAAAAAACCACATCTAAATTTTAGTTGAGACTTTATCATAATTTATTTTTTAAAACTTTAAAAAAACAAATTATTCTTTAAAAAATTATAATTAATATTAAGTAAATTTATAACAAATACTTTTTGTTAGGTTCACTAAAATTCGAAGAACCAATATACAATAGTAAAACCATGTTCCACGTGAAACATGGTTTTTTCCACAGTATGTTTATTTTTGTAAAGTATTAAATTTGTATTAAAGGATTATAATCTTCTTTTATATATGTTCTTTAAATTTAAAATAAATTAGCTAGTTTCCTTATAGTATTGAAAGTAGTATTAATTTATTAATAGTTATATATAATATTAAATATTTTAAAATGTTATTTTAATCATGTAAAAAAACCGTCGTTGACTATTTTTTACCGGGTTTAGTTCCTCAATGCTCTGCATCGTGATATAATAAAAAAAGAAATAGGTGTATTTTTTATGATTGAATATATTTATAAAAGGTACAATGTATCAATCTTATTATATTACTATGTATGCTATGCAAAATATAGGAGAGTAATTTTTGATGATTCTGTTGTAGAGTTTTGGTTCAAATTTGTAAAGAAATATCCAAGCGCTATGAAATAAATATAGTTGAAATTGTTACTGATGGTGATCATGTCCATTTTTTTGATACAGTTTGTTCCATTATTATCACTCACAATGATTGTAAGGATAATAAAAAGTATTACTGTGAAAGAAATATATAGACTATGTCTTCAGCTTAAAAAGAAATTGTTGGTTGATAATAATATGTGGAGTGCAAGATATTTTGTTAGTATGTGATTGTAAGAATGAAACTGAACATCAAATTAAAAATTATATTATAGATTAGAAAATTTGGTATATTAAATTTTTTTGAACAATTAAATTTAGTTAATTAAGATTATATACAATATACTGTGATACTTTTATGCATTGGATATTTATTAATAATTAAAGTTTTTTGTAATGGTGATGAAGTATAAAAATTTATATGAGTCAAAAATTAAAATGTTAATACCATTTTTTCATTAGAGGGATAAAATAAAAGTTTATGTTTCACGTGGAACATGGTTTTTCCACAGTCTGTTTTTTGGATATGTTTCACGTGGAACATTAGATTATCCACAATAAGTAAAATGTAATCAGATTTAATTTTTTTTATTATTTGTATGGGAAATGTTTAAAAATTTTGAAGTTTAGAATTTCTTATACATATAAGTTAATAGGTATATTAATCATGATAATATACCTTTTATTTTATGTATTTTAAAATACTTTATGAGTATCATAGACTTTATAAAATTAAAAGAAGATGTTTTTTGAATTTGAATTACTAAATTTTTAGACTAAATTCCGTTTTTCACAAAAAAAGAAAATCCAAATTAAAATTCACGGAATTTTAACTATTACTATATATTGCTTGATTTTTATTTTATTTTATTTTATAATGATAGTGATGCAATAGTATTTATTTGGAATTAAGTCAGGATTGGAAGATAGCAGCTTTAACAAATTATACTATGTGCATCTTTTTTTATATAATTTTTCATTGTATTGTTAAAGTCATTAAAAATTTTTAATACGAACAATTGTTCTTTTTATTTTTTTTATAGAATTTTTAATTTATATGTGCTATAATATTGTTTATATGAAGGTGGTGATTAATAATTGTCATATCTTGCTTTGTATAGAAAATATAGACCTAATAATTTTAGTGATTTGGTTGGTCAAAATGAAATTGCTAATATTATAAAAAATGAAATTTTAAATAATAAGTTGTCACATGCTTATTTGTTTTCTGGCCCTAGAGGAACTGGTAAAACTTCAACTGCTAAAATTATTGCAAGAATGATTAATTGTAATGATTTAGGAGTTGATGGTATTCCGTGTGGTAAATGTGAAAGTTGTATCCATTTTTTTGAAAATAGTGATATTATTGAAATAGATGCGGCATCTAATAATGGCGTTGATGAAATTCGTGAATTAAGGGATAAAGTTAATTTAGTTCCAACTTATGGTAAATATAAAGTTTATATAATTGATGAAGTTCATATGCTTACATCTCAGGCTTTTAATGCTTTACTAAAGACATTGGAAGAACCACCATCACATGTTATATTTATTTTAGCTACTACAGAGTTTTATAAAATACCTGAAACTATTGTTTCTAGATGTCAAAAATTTCAATTTTCTAAATTTTCTTTAGAAGATATAGTTGATAGATTACGTTATATTTCTAATAAAGAAAAAATTAATGCTACTGATGATGTGTTATTTGAAATAGCAAGATTGTCTGATGGTGGTTTAAGAGATGCTATTAATATGTTAGATCAGTTGTCATCATTTAATGATACTTCTGTTACGTTAGAAGATGTTTATAAATTAAATGGTGTAGTTTCTTATGTTGATTTTTATAAGTTATTATTTTATATGAATGATAATGATTGGAAAGGTATTATTGAATTTTTTGAGGAACTTGATAAAAACGGTAAAAATTTTGGAAAATTTATAGAAGATTTGATATCTTTTGTAAGTGAAATTTTAATTTATTCAATTACTAATAATTTTAAGTCTAATATTACTGAAAAAAATGATTTGATAGAAAAGATATCTAATTTCTTTTCTAAAGAAGTTTTATATGATTTTGTTTTATTCTTAAATGAATTATTTTTTAAAATGAAAAATTCATCATTTGTTAATATTTTATTAAGTACAGAATTTATTCGATTTTCTAGTTTTAAGTTTTGTTCTAACAATGATTTAAACCAAAATAACGTGTTAGATAACAAAAATAATATCATTGAAATAAAGAAAAAAGATGAAAAAATAACTCTTCAGAAACAAAAAATAATTATTTCTGAAGAGGATAAAAAAATTAGAATTAATAATGCTTTTTCAAGTGCTTCAAAGAAAAATAAGGAAAGTTTTTTAAAAAAGTGGAATAATTTTAAAAAATATGTGATGGATAGCAATGAAAATTTTAATGTTTATAGTTTATTGAATGACATTGAAGTCTTAGTTGTTGGAAATAAAGATATAATATTTTTAGCAAATTATGATTCTATATTAATAAGGCTTTATGATGAATTAATTAATATAGAAAATATTTTGAATAATTTTTATGATAATGATTACAAAATTATCTTTTTGACTATTGAGCAGTGGAATTATGAAAAACAGAAATATATTTCTAATATCAAAAATGGCGTAAAATATAATTATATTTGTGAAAAAAAAGTTGATAATAATAGAAAAAAAGTTTGTGAAAATATAGATGATGATGTTAATAAAATTACTTCTATTTTAGGAGAAAATGTTATTTCATTTGATTAAAAGAAAGGATGATATAAAATGAATATGCAACAAATAATGAAGCAAGCACAGAAAATGCAAAAGGAGTTACAAAAAACACAAAATGAGTTGGAGAATACACATTATGAGGGAAAATCTTCTTTTGTAACTGTTGTGTTAGATGGAAATAAAAATGTTATTTCTGTTAAAATTAATAATGATGGAGATTTGGATAAGGATGATATTTCTATGTTGGAAGATATGGTTTTAGTTGCTTTTAAAGAAGCATCTAAAAAGGTTGATTTAGATAAAGAAAAAAAATTGGGAAAATATGGTGCTGGTCTTACTGGATTGATGTAAAATGTTTCCAAATAATTTAAAAAAAGTAATAGATTGTTTTAAAAAATTTCCTGGTATAGGTGAAAAAACTGCTGAACGTCTTGCTTTTTCTTTATTAGAATTTAATAAAGAACAGTTGACTGTTTTTTCAGAGGCAATTTCTGATATTAGGGATAATATTTGTTATTGTAATGTTTGTGGAAATATTTCAGATAATGAAGTTTGCTCTATTTGTTCTAATTCAAATAGAGATGATTCTGTTGTTTTAGTTGTAGAAAGATCAAAAGATATTTTATTATTTGAAAAAATAGGAGTTTTTAATGGTAAGTATCATGTTTTGAATGGTTTGATTTCTCCAATTGATAATATTGGGCCTAATGATATTAATTTAAATTCTTTGATTGAACGAGTAAAAAATAAAAAAATAAAAGAAGTTATTTTTGCGTTAAGACCTAGTTTGGAGGGAGAAACTACATTACAATATATAAAAAAAATATTATATAGTATATCTAATGATATTAAGTTTTCTAAATTAGCAACTGGTGTTCCTATTGGGGCAGATATGGAGTATATTGATTCATTAACGTTAGAATTAGCAATTGATGAGAGAAAAAGTTTAAATTGATAAAAAGAACATAGTATTTAATAGGTGATAATATTGAAATTTTTCTTTTTTATAAAGCGATTAATTATTTCTACACTACTTATTTATTCTTTTGATGTTTTTTTTGTATCTTTGAATTTTTTAATTCCAATTAATTTTTTTACTGTATTTTTAGTAAGTATTTTTGATGTTTTAGCGATATTTTTTCTCTTTTTATTTTCATTTTTTTTGTATTAGAAGTTAAGGTGGTGTGATAATGTTAAAGGATTATGAACAAGATCAAATTGTTGCTTATACTATTATAAAGCAGGCTGTAATTAATAATAAATTGTCACATGCTTATTTAATTAATACTAATAATTATGAAAAATCATTTGATTTTATTTTATCTGCTGTAAAATATATATTTTGTAAAAATCATTGTGATTGTTTTTCAGATGATTTTTGTCCTAATTGTAATATTTGTTCAAGAATTGATAATTTTAATTATTCTGAGTTGAAAATTATTTCTTCTGATTCTATGGTAATTAAAAAGGAACAATTATTAGATTTACAGAGTGATTTTAATCTTTCTGGTGTTGAAAATAATTATCGTATTTATATTATAAAAGATTGTGATAAAATGAATAAACAAGCTTCTAATTGTTTATTGAAATTCTTAGAGGAACCAGTTTCTGGAGTAGTAGCATTTTTATTAACAGATCATTTTTCTAGTATATTACCTACTATTGTATCTAGATGTCAAGTTTTAAGGTTAAATAATCCTTCTTCTACTATTAAGGATAATACTTTAAACAAGTTTTTAAATAGTTTTAATAAAGATAAAAATTTTTTAGATAATGATTTGGAAGTTAAAGAAAAAATTATTGATAGTATTTTTGATTTTGCTTTTTATTTTGAAGAAAATGGTTTAGATTCTTTGATTTATCTTAGAAAAAAATGGGATTTTATTATTATTTCTAGAGATAATTGTATTATTACTTTTCTCTTACTTATTCAGTTGTATTATGATGCTTTAAAATATAAATGTTTGTTAGAAAATTATTTTTTTGTTGATTATGTTGATTATATATCAAGGTTATCTTTTAAAAATAACACTAAACAATTAGTTGAAAAATTGGCTGTATTACAATATGGGTATGATATGTTAAAGTGTAATTTGAATGTTAATCTTTTAGTAGATGATATTATTATTAAGATGGGTGAAATAAATGAATATAGTTGAAGTTAGATGTGAGAATGATAACTCTGTATTATTTTTAAAGAATGGGAATTTAAAATTAAAAAAAGATTTATATGTAATTATAGAGACAGATAAAGGTTTACAGTTTGGAAAGATTGTTAGATTTATAAATGATAGTTCAAAATTTGATAATGTTGAGCTTTTTTCTGTGATTAGAAAGGCAAGTAAAAAAGATTATTTTCATTATTTAGATAATTTGAAATTAGAAAAAAAGTGTTTTTTAATATGCAAGGAAATAGTTAATAAACTAAATTTAGAAATGAATATTTTAGATGCACATTATAATTTTGAGCGAACACAGTTAATTTTTAGATTTATTGCAGATTCTAGGATAGATTTTCGTCAACTTGCTCGAGAATTAGGTGCTGCTTTTCATACGAGAATAGAATTACGTCAAATTGGCATTCGTGATAAGGCTAAGGAAGTTGGTGGAATAGGACCATGTGGTCGTTTGTTATGTTGTAGTAGTTTTTTAAAGAGTTTTGATAGTGTTACTATTAATATGGCTAAAAATCAAAATGTTTCTTTAAATCCTACTAAGATAAATGGTGTTTGTGGAAGATTGCTATGTTGTTTGAGATATGAAAATAATAATTATGTAATTGAAAAGAAGAAATACCCTAAAGTAGGTTCTATTGTTAAATGTTATAAAGGAAACGGTAAGGTTGTTTCAGTAAATATAATTAAGAATACTTATATTGTTGAGTTGGAAAATAAAGAAAGAATTGAAGTGAATTATTTTGAAGGTGAAGAATAAATTATTAAATTTAGATATGATTATTTATCAAGATAGTGATTGGTTTAAGTTTTCTTTGGATTCAGTATTGTTAGCAAATTTTGTTACAATTAATTGTAGGGTAAAAAGAGTTATAGATTTAGCTTCTGGAAATGCACCAATACCAATGTTACTTTCTTATCGAACTAAGGCTCAAATTTATGGTATTGAATATCAAAAATGTGTTTATGAATTGGCAGTTCAATCAGTAAAGGAAAATTGTTTAGAAGATCAGGTTCATTTAATTTGTGGAGATGTTTCTAATATTCAAAATAATTTTAATAGTGATTCTTTTGATGTTGTTACGTGTAATCCACCATATTTTAAATCTTTAGAGTCTAGCTATTTTAATCAAAATTTTGTAAAATCAGTGGCTAGGCACGAAATTTTTTTAAATTTAGATATGGTTTTGAAACAAGCTTTTTATTTGTTGAAGACTGGTGGAATTTTTGCTATGGTTCATCGTACTGAGAGGTTTAGTGAAATTATGGAAAAGATGAAAAACTATCACTTGGAACCTAAGAGAATTCAATTTATTTATCCTAAAGAAGGAAAGAATAGTGATTTATTTTTGATAGAAGCTGTTAAAAATGGAAATGTTGGTTTAAAAATGTTATTTCCTTTAGTTATTCATAAAGATAATAATAATTATACAGATGAAGTTTCTAAAATATTAGATTTTAAATATTAGGAGGTTTTTATGTGGAAGAAAAGCTATGATGATGGTGCTATTTTATATTTAGTTCCTACACCTATTGGAAATATGGAAGATATTACTTTTAGGTGTTTAAAAGTATTAAAAGAGGTAGGGGTTGTTTTTTCTGAAGATACGAGAATAACACAGAATTTATTTAATTATTTTGATATAAAAAATAAGTTAGTTGCTCTTCATGATCATAATGAAAATATTGTTAAGGAAGAAGTGCTTTCTTATTTGGAAAAAGGTTGTAATGTTGCTATTGTTACAGATAGAGGAACACCAATTATTAGTGATCCTGGTTATAAGACTGTATCTTATGTTAGTAAAAAAGGATATTCAGTTGTTGCTTTGCCTGGTGCTTGTGCTTTTGTTCCAGCATTAATTGTTTCTGGAATTAATCCTCAACCTTTTACTTTTTATGGCTTTTTAGATAGTAAAGTTGAAAAGAGAAAAAAGGAATTGTTGCAGTTGAAATTTGTAACAAATACACTTATTTTTTATGAAGCTCCTCATCGTATATTACAAACAATGAGATTAATGTTAGAAATTTTTGGGGATAGAGAAGTTAGTCTATCTAGGGAAATTACCAAGAAATTTGAGAGTGTTTATCGTGGAAAGATTTCTGAATTGTTACTTACATTAGAAAATATTAAGGGAGAGTTTGTTGTTGTTGTATCTGGTTTTGAAAATACTTTTGCTGATGAATGTGGAATAGTTGAGCAGATACAATTTTATATAGATAATGGAATGCAAAAGATGGAAGCAATTAAGATTGTAGCAAGGGAAAGGGAAATGAAAAAAAATGAAGTGTATGCTTTATATCATCAGGAGGTAGAAAAGTGAAGTTAATAGTAGGATTAGGTAATCCTGGTAAGGAATATGTTAATACTAGACATAATATTGGTTTTCAATTATTAGATTATATTGTTGATAAAAATGGTTATTGTTTTTCTAAGGAAAAGTTTAATGGTATTTGTGCTGAATTAATGATTAATAATGAAAAAGTATTGCTTGTTAAGCCTTTATCTTATATGAACTTGTCAGGTTCAGTGGTTGCAAAATATGTTTCTTTTTATAAAATTAAATTAGAAGATATTTTGGTTATTCAAGATGATTTGGATATGAATTTTGGAAGAATTAAGATTGTTTATGATAGTAGTTGTGGTGGTCATAATGGAATTAGAGATATTGAACGCTGCCTTGGAACTAAAAAATATACTAGATTGAAAATTGGAATTGCTCATGATAGATCGATGGATACAAAGGATTATGTATTAGGAAGTTTTAATAAAGATGAACAGCAAGAAATAGAAAAAATTGATCATTATTTAGAGAATGTAGTTCATGATTTTTGTTTTATGAGTTTGGAAAATTTGATGAGTAAATATAATCGAAAATAAAAATACTTATCAATATTTTTTTCATTTTTTAAGGAGGAGTGTTTGTATGAATTTTTTTGAGCGTTTGTTTGAGGTTTGTGATAATGATTATTATGGAGTAAGTGGGCTTAATGCTGAATTGAATTGTGTTTATGTTTATGATGCTTTTATGCAATATCAGAGAGGTATGGTTGTTATTACTAATTCTTTGTATGAAGCTAATACTTTATATAATAAGTTGTTGAGTTACACAAACAGGGTATTGTTTTTTCCTATGGATGATTTTATTACAAGTGAAGCGATAGCAATTAGTCCTGAATTTAAGAGTGAAAGAATTCATACTTTAAATCAATTATCTAAAGATAATAATTATATTGTTGTTACTAATTTGATGGGGATACTTAGGTATTTGCCTACTGTTAATGTTTGGAAAAGTCATATTATTCACTTAAAAAAGGGAATGTCAGTTGAAAGGGATCGATTGATTCAACAACTTTATGAGATGGGATATGAAAGAGAGACAATTGTTAGTGAAACTGGTAAATTAGGAGTTAGAGGATATGTTTTAGATATTTTTCCTATTGATTTTGATAATCCTATTCGTATAGAATTTTGGGGAGATGAAATTGATAGTATAAAATACTTTGATATTGATTCACAAATTTCATCGAATTTGGTAGATGAGATTGATATTTATCCATATTCTGAATTTTTACTTAGTACTAAATCTACCTCTGATGTTGTGCAAAAAAAACAAAAGTATTTAAAGTATTATTCGGATCAAATTGGTTCATTATGGGATTATATAGGAAAATATATGTGTTTTTATTATGACTATAATCAAATTGAAGAAGGTTATAAAATACTTAGGGAAACTATTTTTAATTATGATAAGGATAATCGTAATACATCAGGTATTCAGACTGATTATATGTATGATTTAAAAGATATTTGTTTTGAAAAAGAAATCTTTTTAATGAATTTTGACAATATTTTGATGAATATTAAATTAAAAGAAGAAAAAAAATATATTAGTGGTGCAATTGATTGTTATAATGGTAATTTTAATTTGTTGAAAAAGGATTTAGAGAAATATTTATTACATAATAAAACAGTTATTCTTTGTGTTGATGATGAAAATTCTAGGATGAGAATTGGTAAGTATTTTGAAGGGATGAATATTGTTAATTCTAGTGAAGATTCTATTGTTTCTAGAAAAATTAACATTATTATTAAAGGTATTGATTCTGGATTTCTTTTTGGTGATTATGTGGTAATTTCGGCGAATGACATGTTTCATTCTAGTGAAGTAAAGAAAAAATATAAAAATAAATTTAAGCTTGGGACTAAAATTAATAATGTTAGTAATATTTCTAAAGGAGATTATATTGTACATGAATCGCATGGTATTGGAATTTATGATGAGTTGTGTACAATTGTGAAAAATGGTTATAAAAAAGATTATATAAAATTAATTTATGATGGGGGAGATGTTTTATATATTCCTGTAGAAAAAATAGATCGGATTAGTAAATTTTCTGGAAAAGAAGGGGTTAGTGTTCGTCTTGATAGTCTTAGTAGTGATAAATGGCAGAAAAGAAAAGCTCGTGTTCGTAGTAGATTAGAAGATATTGCTGCTAAATTAATTAAGGTTTCTGCTGAAAGAGAAGCAATGAAGGGGTTTGCTTTTTCTCAAGATGATGAGTCTCAAGTGTTGTTTGACAGTAATTTTCAATTTGAAGAGACTCCTGATCAATTGAAGGCTATTTCAGCGGTTAAATATGAGATGGAAAAGCCTAAACCTATGGATATGTTGTTGTGTGGAGATGTTGGTTATGGAAAAACAGAGGTTGCTTTTCGTGCAATGTTTAAGGCAGTAAATGATGGAAAACAAGTAGCTTATTTGTGTCCAACGACTATTTTGTCAAGTCAGCAGTATAAAAATGCTTTAAAGAGATTTGCTGATTTTCCTGTTTCTATTGCTTTGTTAAATCGTTTTGTTGATAGAAAGAAGCAAAATATGATTATTGAGGACGTGAAGAATGGAAAGGTAGATATTTTATTTGGTACGCATAGAATTCTTAGTAATGATATTTCTTTTCGTGACTTGGGATTGTTGGTAATTGATGAAGAACAGAGATTTGGTGTTACACATAAAGAGAAAATTAAACAGTATAAAGCAAATATAGATGTTCTTACTTTGTCTGCTACACCAATTCCTAGAACACTTCAAATGTCAATGACTGGGATTCGCAGTCTTGCTTTGATAGAGACTCCTCCTCTTCAACGTTTACCTATTCAAACTTATGTGTTAGGGGAAAATAATAATGTAATTAAAGATGCTTTATATAAAGAATTATCTAGGAATGGTCAGGCTTTTATTTTATATAATCATGTTGATGATATTGAAAATAAGATGATTAAATTGAATGAATTAGTTCCTGATGCTAGAATGGATTTTGCTCATGGACAAATGACTAAAACTGAGCTTGAAGATAAGATGCAAGATTTTATTGATCATAAATTTGACGTGCTAGTTTGTACGACAATTATTGAAACAGGAATAGATATTCCTAATGTAAATACTTTAATTATTATGGATGCTGATCATTTTGGTTTATCGCAGTTGTATCAAATTAGGGGAAGAATTGGTCGTAGTGATAAAATTGGTTACGCTTATTTAATGTATGATAGTCATAAAGAGTTAAATGAGATTGCTGTTAAGCGTTTAAATACAATTAAGGAATTTACAGAACTTGGTAGTGGATTTAAGATTGCAATGAGAGATTTATCTATTCGAGGGGCTGGAGATATTCTTGGTAGTGAACAATCTGGTTTTATTGATACAATTGGTATTGAACTTTATTTAAAGATGTTGAAAGATGCTGTTGATAAAATTAAAGGTGAGTATGTAGAAGAAGAAATAGATGAGAATTTAGATAATCGCAGTTTGATTGATGTTGATACTCATATAGATGATAATTATATTAAGGATGATGACTTGAAAATAGAAATTCATAAGAAGATTAATGAAGTTAATTCTATGGAAAAATTAAATGAAGTAAAAACAGAATTAGAAAATCGATTTGGAAAAATTAGTTATGAGTTAGAAGTTTATATGTATGAAGAATGGTTTGAAAAATTAGCTAATAAATTAGAAATTAAGAAAGTAAAACAAACCAAAACTATGATTGATTTAGAGTTATCAGAAGATATTAGTAAAAGAATACAAGGTGAGGAATTATTTATGTTATCTTATGAGATATCACGAAATTTTAAATTGAGTTTTAAAGATAATAAGATTCATGTTATTTTAGAATTAGTTAATTTAGATAAACATTTCTTATTGTATATTATTGAACTTTTATCTAAATTAATTGAAAAATTAGGATTAAAGATTTAAAAATAAAAAATGTTTGGAGGTTATTTATGAAAATATTATTGTTTTTCTTTCTTTTTCTTTTCTTTCTCGTAATATTAGATAACATTTTTGAACTTATTTATTCTCGGAATGGTGATTATTGTTATGGTAAAACTGGGAACAGAGTTAAAAAAAATATTTCTAATTTTAATATTATTCCGTGTAATAATGATATTTTTCGTTGCTATTGGATTGCTGTTAATTATCATTTAGTTAAGAAAAAAGAAGATTTTCTTGTTTCAATTTTATTAAAGTGGCTTCACAATGGAAATATTAAGATTCAAAAAATTGATCATAAAACTTTTTATAAAAAAAATATTTTGAATATTATTTTTATAAAACCACCAAGTGACACAATCGAATTGGAAGAAAGATTATATGAATATATGTATAAAGCTAGTCAAAATGGGGAATTGAATAGAAAAAAATTTAAAAAATGGTGTTGGGAAAATGATGTAAATATTCGTAGGTGGTTTGAGGAAGTTCTTGATTTTGAGAGAAAAATGCTTATTAATGATAATAAAATCAGTGTTCGTGAGATTAAAATTAGAAAATTAGGTTATCGATTAAAGGGCTTAGTATTTGATGTTGACTCTTCTATGATGACTGAAGCGGAAAAAATTGCTGGTTTTAAGAATTACTTAAAAAAAATTTCTAGTATTCAAGGAAAAGAGTTTATAGATATTAATTTTTTGAATGATTATTTAATGTATGCTCAAATGTTTGGGATTGTTAATAAAGTTGCACGACGTTTTAACTCATTATATCCAGAAGTAATTAGAGATATGGATATAGGTTATAGTTATGATGATATTGTATTTTTAAATATGTTGGTAAATACTGGAATTAGTACTGCTCGAAAAATTTCAAGAAATGATGATAGAATTGGATATTGATTGAATTAAATATTTAAAGAATTAATTTGTATTTTATTAGAAATAGAGAGTACTATTAATTCTTTTTTTCTTGTTTTGAAAAAAATATTTAAGTATAATGGTAGAGAGGTGTATTTTTGTGAAAATAATATTTAGTGATTTTGATAAAACTTTGGTAGATAGAGGTGTTAATAATGGAAAAGTCAAAGATATTAATTTAGATATTCTTAAAAAACTTAAGAGTAGTCAAGTTAATTTTTCTATTGTAAGTGGTAGGTGTTTATCTTTTTTTAAAGAAGAATATCCAGAATTGATGAATGTTGTTTCATTTTTTATTTCTTCTAATGGTAGTAGTATATATGATGTTTTGGGGAGTAAGTATATTTATTTTAGTTTTATTGATAGTAGTGATTTAGAAAAAATTTATGAGTGTGCTAAAAAGTATAATTTGAGTATATATTTTAATTTATTAGATAAACGGCTTTATTTAGAGAAAGGATCTTATCAGTATTTTAATTTTGATGAAATGCAATGCGAGCAAGTGGTGTTGATGGGTGATATTGAAATTTATGAAATTTTAATTGACAATATTGAGAAAATTGAAAATTTAAAAATTAGTAACAAAGGAAAAAATCCAGATAATGGTAGCTTCTTTTTGGATATTAATCGAAAGGATGTATCTAAAGGAAAAGCAATCTCTTATTTATGTGATTATTTAGAATTTGATAGAAATGATACTATTTGTTTTGGTGATAGTGATAATGATTTATCAATGTTTCAAGTAGTTGGTCGAGGGATAGCTGTTGAAAATGCAAGTGATGAAATAAAAAAATATGCTGATGAGACAATTGGAACTGTATGGGAAGATAGTGTATTTAGTTATATTGACAATAATTTTAATAAATAAAATAATTTTTTTAGAATTGTGTATTTTTTCCTTGTTATTTGTTTAATATTATAATGTAGTTGTAATTTCTTTTTTGTTTATTCCTGGAAAAAGCTGATGATTAATCATTGGCTTTTTTGTAAAGTTTTTGTGGAATGTTTTATTTTATTTTAACATTTTTTATTTATTTCTTATTTTTTTGGTATAATTATGAAAAAGAGGGATGTTATGAAAAAAGATAGAATTATTAATACTGAGGAATTAAGATTAAAAATTGTGAATATGTTAAAGATATATGGTTATTATGATGGTGTTTTGTTAAGTAATAGTAAAGAAAAAGGATTTGTGGATGGAAGTTTATCTTTAGATGACATTATTCTTAATCGGAAAGATTTTAAAGAATTAAAACGAAGTATTAAGAAATTGTTGGACTATTGTTATGAGAATAACTTTGATGAGTTGATAAGAGAAGTAAATTATTTTTATCAAGTAATGGGGAAAAATATTCGTAAAAAATTCGGTAATTTATTTGATAAGTTTTGATGAAGTATTTTTGATTGGAGGATAGAAAATGAACTTAAATCGTTATGTGGATGATTATGGGTGCTATACATTTGATGATGTTCCTTTTAATGAAGTCGATAATGCGGTGATGTCAGCTATTTCTTATGTGAATTTAGATGGTATTGTTTCAAAAAATCGATTTCATAAAATTACTATTGAAGAGGCTGGAAATATATATTTTAAAAGACATTCTAAAAAGGAAAAACAGGTTCTTGCAGTTAGGGAAGCAATTAAACTATTTTATATTATTAGGGATACAGAAAGATATAAAAAATTGTATCTTTATAATTATACTTATGAATCTGGAGATGCTGAGCAGTTTTCTGCTATTACTATTGAACTTTCTAATAAATTAGTTTATGTTTCTTTTGAGGGGACTGATCATTTGGTAAGTGGTTGGAAAGAAAATTTTATGCTTAGTTATCAGTTTCCTGTTTTATCTCAGAGGAGAGCAATTGATTATGTAAATAAGAATTTTCTTTTTCGTCATCATGAAATTATTTTGGGTGGTCATTCTAAAGGTGGTAATTTAGCTATGGTAGCAGGAATGTATGCTAATTTTTTGGTTAGAGATAAAATTGTTAAGATTTATAATAATGATGGTCCTGGTCTTTTGCTGGAGCAGATTTCTTCTAAATATTATAAAAATGTTGCTAATAAAATGGTTCATATTATTCCTAATTATTCCATGGTTGGTTTATTGCTTAGGCATGAAAATAATTATGTTGTAGTAAGGTCTGCTAGAAAAAGTATTTATGCACATGATATGTTTACATGGGTAGTTCGAGGTAAGGAATTTGAAAAGTGTGAGCTTAGTTCTTTTAGTAAAGCGTTGGATGATAAGTTAATTCATTGGCTAAATAAATATGATCGAAAAACTAGGGAAGAGTTTGTTCTTTCTTTGTTTGATGTTTTTGATAAGGCTGGTGTTTATAGTTTAGTTGATATTATGGAGAAAAAATCTTTGATTATCCGAATTGTACTTGGAATAAATAATTCTAACCCAGTTACGAAAAATATTTTAAAGGACTTTATTTTTGCTTTATTTCAGTGTTTTAAGGATGTAAAAAAAGAGGAGTTAATTTCTTTTTTTGAAAAAAAATAATACTTCTTTTTCTTTTGCATTTTTGATGTTATTTTTTGTAAAGTAGTTTCTTTATGTTGTTAAAAATTTTAATTGTATGATATAATGTTTTCATCATAAAGAGGAGGTAAATGATATGAAGTGTGTATCGATTTCTGGGGAGAAAAGTTTTGTTTTGAAGAATATTGATGTACCTGTTTCTAAAGATGGTAGTGTGGTATTAGAAGTAAAATCTTGTGGTATTTGTGGATCTGATATTCATTATTGGGTAGGTGGTAATCCTGTTGGTTTAGTTATGGGACATGAATTTGCTGGTGTTGTAGTAGATCCTGGTTCTAGAAAGGATTTAGTAAAGGGAGATAGAGTAACTGGATTGCCTATTTCTCCATGTGGTAAATGTGATGCTTGTAAGCATGGTATGCCTCAATATTGTCAAGAAACGTGGTCAGAGGCTGTTGGTCTTGCTCTTACTAATTCTGGTGCTTATGCTGAGTATACAAGTTGTAGATCTGATATGATTAGAAAGATTCCTAATAATGTTAGTTTTGATGCAGCATGTATGACAGAGCCATCAGCTGTTGCTTTACATGCGGTTAATCTTGCTGATATAAAAGTAGGAGATTCTGTTTTGATTGTTGGTGGTGGTATTATTGGTCTTATGTCGGCTGAATTTGCTCGACTTGCTGGTGCTGGTTATATAGCTATTTTAGAAACTAATAAAAAACGTGGTAAAAAGGCTGTTAGTTTTGGAAAAATTGATGAGTATTATGATGCTACTAAGGAAGATAGTATTGCTAAAATGGTAACTAAAACAAATGGTGGATTTGATCATGTTATTGAATGTTGTGGAAATTCTCCTGCTGTTACTGAAGCAATTATGTCGGTTCGTCCCGGTGGTAGAATAGTATTAGTTGGTGTATCGATGGATGCTGTTACTATTCCAACAGTTGTTTCTGTGATGAGAGAAGTGACTCTTCAAGGATCAATTGCATATACTCCAGAAGAGTTTGACACTTGTTTAAAATTAATTAGTGAGAAAAAAATTAATGTTACTAAGTATATTGATGATTTAGTTTCTTTAGAAGATGTGCAGGAGTCTTTTGAAAGACTTACTAATGGGAAAGATTCTGCTGTTAAAATTGTAATTAAGCCATAATAAATGGTATAAGACTATACGTTTAAATCTATAATAGTAAAGGTAGGTTGTCAATTGATTGAAAAAAATAAAAAAATTAGCAATCTGTATTGACAATTGCTAAAATAGTAGTATAATGAATAATGAAAGGTGATGATAATATGGCTTTAATACCAAGACTTGTGCCAAATAAATTGTATTTGGATGATGTATTTGATGATTTTATGTTTCCTACAATGAAGGATGATTTTGGAAAGATGAAATGTGATATTTACGAGAAGGATGGTGCGTATCATTTAGAAATGGATGTTCCTGGTTTTGATAAGAAGGATGTCCAGATTGAAATTGATGATAATGATTATTTGACTATCACTGCTGAAAAATCTTCTGAAAATAACGAGGAAGATGATGATAAAAATTATATTCGTAAGGAAAGAAATTATGGAAAATATCAAAGATCTTTCTATGTAGGTGGAATAGATAAAGATAATATTCAAGCTAATTTTGAAAATGGTATTTTAAAAATATCTATGCCTAAGAAGGAAGAAGAAAAATCATCAAAGAAAACTATTGAAATTAAATAATATTGTTTGACAGATATAGACTATACTTTTTGAAAGAGTATAGTCTTTTCTTTTTTTTTATTGTTAAAAATGTTATAATGTATGTGAAGGTGGGTGATTATTTTGATAAGGTTTTATAAAAATGAATTGGATCAAGAAAGAGTTAATTTAATTAATCATATAGAAGATAATTGTTGGATAAATATGATAAATCCTACTATTGATGAAATAAATATGGTGGTTAATGAATTGAAGATAGATGAGGATTTAATAACAAAAGTTTTGGATGAAGAAGAACTTCCTAGAATAGAAAAGACTGATAATGCTACTTTAGTTGTAGTTGATTGTCCTTATTGGGATGATCATCATGTGAAGAATAAATATCATACTTATCCTCTTGGGATTATTATTTGCAATGATTTACATGTTATTACAGTTTCTTTGAAAGAATTTGATTATTTGAAGGATTTTGAAGAGGGAAAGGTTAAGACTTTTTATACATATAAGAAATCTAGGTTTTTAATTCAGATTTTACTTAAGACGGCTTCATCATATTTAAAAGTTCTTAATATCGTAAATGATGATATTCGCAAAAAAGAAAAAGTTTTATATAATTCTACAAATAATAAGCATTTAGTAGAACTTTTGGATATAGAAAAGACGCTTGTTTATTTTATTACTTCTTTGAAGGCTAATGATGTTGTTTTAGAAAAATTATCTAAAGGTAATGTTATTATGATGTATGATGAAGATATTGAGTTACTTGATGATACAATGATTGAGAATAGGCAAGGTATTGAGATGTGTACTATTTATAAGGAGATTTTATCTTCTATTACGGATACTTATGCTACAATTGTTTCTAACAACTTAAATGTTGTTATGAAGTTTTTAGCGGGAGCTACAATTGTGTTAGCAGTTCCTACTATGATTTCTTCTTTTTTAGGAATGAATATTTCTCTTGGAGATTTTGCAAAGAATGATTATTCTTTTGTGTTGGTATGTATATTTTCTTTTGTATTAGCTCTGTTTGTTGCTTATTTATTGAAAAAGAAAGATATGCTTTAATTTATTAATAGATAATTGTGAGGTGATTTTTTTGAAAAAGTTTAGTTTTACTCCTAAAGGAGTATGTTCTAGTAAAATGAATATTGTTATTGATAATGGAATAATAAAAGATATTGAAATTATAGGTGGATGTCCTGGAAATACTCTTGGAATTAGTAAGTTATGTATTGGAAAAAATGTAAAAGATGTGATTGAACTTTTATCTGGGATTGATTGTAGAGGTCGAGGAACATCTTGTCCTGATCAGTTAGCAAAAGCTTTAGAGAAAGCATTAATTGTGAATAAATAGGGAGAATATCAAGAAACTCTATGTATTTTGGTAAGGGATGGGATGTTAGTTGCTAAAACGGTTTATAGTGCTGGCATTTTGATATTTTATATTCCTGATTTATTTAATATTAAATCAAAAAAAGATGGTATATGATAAAAATAAAATTGGTAAAAGTCATTAAAAAAATAAGAATTTTTGTTTCTTATTTTTTTTCTTCTTGATAAATTGATTTTTCAACACTATTGTAGTAATTATTTCCTTTTTCATAATATTTTTCTATTTTTTTCTTTTCTTTTTCGGTAAACATTTCATCAGATAATTCTAATTTTTTTAGATATTTCATTTTTATCACCATTTATAGTATGTTATTTTTTTAATTTTTTATTCTTTAGAGAATGTATAAAAAATGTTTATATTGGTAAAATATGTATAGAATGGAGTGAATTTTATGAAAACGACAGGTATTATTAGAAGAATTGATGATTTGGGAAGAATTGTTATTCCTAAGGAATTGAGAAAATCACTTCGCATTAAGAATGGAGATTCGTTGGAAATTTTTGTAGATCAAGAGGATATTATTTTAAAGAAGTATTCTCCAATAGAAAGTATAGAGGAAGCTGCTATTAAATATGTAGAGGGTTTTAATCAAGTAATTAAGCATAATGTGATTGTAACAGATAAGGATAAAGTAATTGCTGTTTCTGGTGGATTGAAAAAGAAATATTTAGGGAAAAAGATAACTGAATTTACAGAAAGAGGAATTGAAAGAAGAGATAGTTTTGTGGAGAGGCAGAAAAAATTATTTTCTTTTGTAGAGGGTGTGGAAGATTTAGGTTATTATTCTTTTAGTTCAATTGTTTCTGATAGTGATACGATTGGAAGTGTGATTATTATTTCTATTGATGCTCCTATTTTAGAAAGTGATGAAAAGTTAGCTGTTATTTTATCTAAACTTTTATCGGGAAAATTTTTAGAAAATTAAAGATAAACTGCTTATTTTTGCTTTCTTTCTTTAAGTATTTTTAAAATAAATAATAGTATACCGATACTACTCATGTAGATACTAATTTTTTTTAGTGGAGCTTCATAAATAATTTTTATTTGATGTGTTCCTTTTTTTATAGGAAAGGTGATGAAATTTGCTCCAGATTTTTGATATTTTATTTTTTTATTATTTACATAAATTTTGAATCCTTTATCATATGGAATGGATATTGTAAAATAGGAATTGTCTTTTGTAATATTTATTTTTCCTTGAATTTTGTCTCCTTTTGTCATTTTTTTGTTTATTTTAAAGGCATCTATGTTTTTGCTTGCATCTTTAATTGTATCATAATCTAGGATATAGGTATTAAATTGATTTAATTGGTAATTTCCTTTTGAAATTTTTATGTCTAAGATATTAGTGTTTTCCACAGTATAGTGGAAAGTAATATTGTTGTTAAAATATTTCCAATTTTTGTTAGTTAATTTATTTTGTGTTTCATTAATTGTGATGTTTAAATCTTTATTTGCTAATTTTTTGTTTTGGAAACTTAAAAATAATATTTTGTTGTTCATATCGGTATCAAGTTTTATTTTTAAGTGAGCATTGTTTTTTGCATTTATAGTTATTGTGTCGTTCTCTTTTGTGATTTTTAGATTATCTTGTTCAAGAATAGTGTAATTTATTTTTTGTTCATTTAAAGTACTTATGTTTTTCTTTTCTTTATTATTTATAACAATGTTTGTTAATAGTTGAATTGTGTTGTTGGGGTAAGTTAATTTTTTAAAGTCATCTAAAGAGATTGTATGATTAGTTGCATATCCTAGTGGTAAGGAATTGGTATTTTCATATAAATTAATTCCATTTTTTGTTTTGATTAACTTGTATCCAAGTGTTAAATTTTGTTTTGTTATAATATATTTTTCTCCTAGTATAATTTGTGATAGTGGGTTAGGTGATGGGGAAATCATAAATTTATTTCGATTAGGAATGGGATTATTTAATAATTGATTGTAAGTATTGATATAATTTTGGTTTGATGTTGAAGAATAGATAGTTGTTTTTTTAGTACTTATATTATCTATTTTGTTAATATATTTTTCTTCGTTTAAGTTAGTATTTATTCTATAAAAATCTTGATCTTTTTGTGTTATTTCATTAATTAATTTATTAATTGTTTTATATTCTTTATTGTCAATATCATTTTTCTTCATTAATTTATCACTTGAGTTTGTATAAATACAAATGATAAATGATGAAATAATAAGATATGTTACGATGAAATACTGTTTTTTGAGATTAATTTTTTTAAGAAAAGTTTCTAAAAAGCTTGCTACTAAAATTAAAATTAGTGGAATAAATGGTATTAATGATTTTGCATTAATATATAATGTTCCATTTAGTATGTAATTGAATATAGGAAAAATTGTGATTAAGAGACAAGTTATTGATAAGTATTTTTTTTCTTTTTTGCCCTTTAATGCAAAGTAAACTAGAGATATTAAACTGATTAATGTTAACCCTATGCTGTATGGAGAATATAAAAGAGATTTACTGATGGAAGGGGTAAATAAATTAAATAGAGAAATATTTTTTGTTGTGTTTGATCTTCCGGTTAGTAAAGTATATGCTGTTGGTAGAAGAAGGATTGAAGTAATTAAAATTCCGATAAGGAATGGTTGGATAAGTTGAATTGATTTGCATATTAATTTTTTTATTGTGATTTTATTTTCTTCTTTTACATATTTGTAAATGTAATATAAAAATAATACAATTAGGGAAGGAATACTAAAATAATAACTGCTTAGTATAATTAGTATTATGGATAAAATTAGAGGTGTAGATTTTTTCTTTTCATAAAAGTAGTCAATACTAAATAATCCAAGAATTAAAAAGGGAAAATAATTGATAAACATAATGTGTCTTTTGGCATGAAATATTAATGGACCACTAACTAGAAATAAAAAACTGGTGATAAAACTTATTTTTTCATTGTATTTATGCTTTCTTAGAAAGTAATAAAAGAGTATTGTACTTATTATGACAATAAGGCAATTTATTATGATTAGGTAATCAATCATTTTAATAAAAGGAAATAAATAGGAGAGTAGAATATATGGGTTATATAGACCATAATAAGATAAATAGTAAATATTTTGTCCACTTCCTAGATTTAAGGCAAAATCAGGGAATAGGTCATGGGTATTATAAAATAATGTACGAAAATATTCTGGGATTAAATAATGCTGATATTTGAAATCAATGTTTGATGCAAATAGATGATTATTTCTAGTTAAGGTTAAATATATTATTATGAATGTTATTATAAAAATAGTATTAGATAGTAAGTCTTTTTTTGTAATTTTTTTCATGATAGCTCCTTTCGATAGGTTTATTATAGCATATCTTTTAACTTTTAATTTTAGGATGTTTATATAGATATGTAAATTATGTCAATTTTTTAATTATTTTTAGATAATATAAAATTAAAAATATTAATCTTTATTAAATAAGTTGACAAAAAAATGTAAATTAAAAATTAATGAATAATTTAATTAAAATTAATATTTTGTTATTTAAATAAAAGGATTTTTATAGAAAAGTTATATTTATTTAAAGATAATTGTAATTTGAAAAATAAATAAATTAAAAAAATGTATTGTCAATAAAAAAAAATTGTGATATAGTTAAGTTACTTAGATAGAGAGTACCTAACATATTACTCATTTAAAACTTGTATTTCTGATGAAGAGGTATATTGGATGAATGACTAAAATAATATCTAAAAAATATTTTTGTTAGATTGACTTTCTTTATTTGGTAGAAGAGATATAAGTATGTCTTTGTTCTTATCGCCACTAAGTAGAGCGCGCGTTTTTGAGAAAGTTAAACTCAGAAAGATAAGAAGTTGAGGTAGACACTGATAATGTCTATTAAATGGGGGAATAGTATATAGGTTATATGAAGTAATTCTATATATTATTTATGTAATCCTGATTCAATCTTTTCTTAAACTAGAAATAAATCAATATTATCAGTATTGGTTTATTTTTTTTGTTTTTATTTTTATAAATATTTGATAAATTTTTTGTTAATGGTATAATAATATTGGATTGGAGGAGTATTATGTTTCGATATTTTGAGAAGATTAGCTTTAATGAATTTAAAAAAGATGTTTGTAATGATAAAAAACTTTATGATAACTATTGTTTGCCGGTTAGAAAGAGTAAGTATAGTTGTGGATATGATTTTATTGCAATGAAAGATATGATACTTCAACCAGGTGAGATTATTACGATTCCTACTGGATATAAGGCTAAATTTTTAGATGATGAGATGTTAATGATAGTCGTTCGTAGTAGTATGGGGTTTAAATATAATATACGAATGTGTAATCAAGTAGGTATTATTGATAATGATTATTATAATAATAGTGATAATGAAGGACATATTTATGTTTCTTTACAAAATGAAGGGGATAAAGAATATGTTATTCGTGAAGGTACTGCGTATTGTCAGGGAATTTTTTTGAAGTATTTTACTTGCGGAGATAAAGTGGAAGAAATTAGAAATGGTGGCATTGGTAGTACGGATAAGGAGATGGAATGATGGATAAAAAATTTTATATTAGTACGGCAATTGCTTATACGAGTGCTAAACCTCATATTGGTAATACTTATGAGGTAGTATTGGCAGATGCGATTGCAAGATATAAGAGATTACAAGGATATGATGTTTACTTTCAAACAGGAACAGATGAACATGGGGAAAAAATTGAGATAAAAGCTATGGAGGCTGGTGTTAGTCCTCAGGAATATGTGGATAATATTGCCGCAGAGATAAAGAATATTTGGGATGTAATGAATACAAGTTATGATTGTTTTGTTCGTACGACTGATAAAGAACATGAAAAAACGGTTCAGGAGATATTTAAAAAGTTTTATGATCAAGGGGATATTTATAAGGGAGAATATAGTGGATTATATTGTACACCTTGTGAATCATTTTGGACGGAAAGCCAGTTAGTAGATGGAAAGTGTCCTGATTGTGGTCGTGAAGTAAAAGAGGCTAAAGAGGAAGCTTATTTCTTTAAAATGAGTAAATATTCTAAATGGTTAGAAGATTATATAGAAAGTCATCCTGATTTTATTGAACCTGAGGCTCGAAAAAATGAAATTATGAATACTTTTATTAAACCTGGTCTTCAAGATTTATGTGTTTCTAGAACAAGTTTTAAATGGGGGATTCCTGTTACTTTTGATGAGGGACATGTTGTTTATGTTTGGATTGATGCTTTATCTAATTATATTACTTTTTTAGGATATCATCCTGATGGGGAATGTGGTGAGAAATTTAAAAAGTATTGGCCATGTGATATTCATTTGATTGGTAAAGATATTTTAAGATTTCATACTATTTATTGGCCAATTATGTTACATGCTCTTTCTTTACCTCTTCCTAAAAAAATATTTGGTCATCCTTGGCTTTTGTTTGGTAATGATAAAATGAGTAAGAGTAAAGGTAATATTGTTTATGCTGATGATTTAGTAGAGAAGTATGGAGTAGATGCAATTCGTTATTATTTAATACATGAAATGCCTTTTGCTAGTGATGGTACTTTTACAAATGAGTTATTGATAGAGAGTATTAATAGTAATTTGGCTAATGTTCTTGGTAATTTGGTTAATCGTACTATTGGTATGATAAATAAGTATTTTGATGGAGTAGTAGTAGATGAAAATACTTCAGAAGAATTAGACTTAGAGTTAAAGAATTTAGTTTTGAATGCGAAGGGGATTGTTGATAGTAAGATGGGTAATTTAAGAATTGCTGATAGTTTAGATAGTATATTTGATATTTTTAGAAGATGTAATAAATATATTGATGAAACTATGCCTTGGGTATTAGCAAAAGATGATTCTAAAAAGGCTAGACTTTCTACGGTTTTATATAATTTAGTTGAATCTATTCGTTTTGGTGCTGTTTTACTTCAACCATTTATGCCAGATACAGCTGATAAGATATTTATACAATTAAATACTGATAAGACTACTTATGATACGTTAGATAAATTTGGTTATTATGAGAGTGGTAGTCATGTAGGAGAAGCTCAAGTATTATTTCAAAGAATAGATATAAAAAAGTAATTATTTAAAGTACAGTTATTTAGTTTTATAATTGTACTTTTTTTAGTTATTTATAAGTATTTTTTGTTTATTATAATATTTCGACAAATATTTCTTTTGAAAAGTGTTATTGTATATTTACAAAATAAATGTGTAAATTTTTATGAAACACTTTTCTTTTATTTACAACTGGAAAATGGTTTGCTATGATTGAGGTGGAAGTTAAGCAGTTAGTAGTTTAGGAAAGGAACGAAAAAGAATGCTTAATAAAATTAAAAATCAAGAAAATATAATTATGATATTTTTTGTAGTAACATTAGTATTAGTTGGTCTTTATGTAGTTGTAGATAAAAATGTAATTGATGCTATTTATTTTTTTGTATTGTTGTATTATTTTTTGAGATTTTTAATCATTCGTAGGAAGTAGGAGGTTTTGCTGATGGTGGTTGATACACATTGTCATATTTTTAGTGAATATTTTGAAGATATTGATAAGGTTATTGAGAGATGTCTTTGTCATGGTGTTGAGATGATTATTGTAAATGGTACGAATCGTTATGATAATGAAGAAGTATTAAAACTTGTTAGAAAGTATGATATTGTGTATGGTGCTTTGGGAATTCAACCTGAAGAAGTTAATGATTATACAGAAGATAATTTGAAGTTTATTGAAGATCATATTGATGATGATAAGATTGTTGCTGTTGGAGAGATTGGTTTAGATTATCATTATGAATGTGATAAAAAACTTCAAAAGGAATTATTTAAGAAACAATTAGATATTGCTAAAAGACATAATAAACCTGTTATTATTCATAGTAGAGATTGTATTATGGAGACATATAATATTTTGAAGGAAACAGATGTGGAAGGGATTATGCATTGTTATAGTGGTAGTTTAGAGATGGCTGAAAAATTTGTAAAAATTGGTTTTTTACTTGGGATTGGAGGCATTAGTACATTTAAGAATGCAAGTAAAATTCTTGATGTCATAAAGAATATTCCTTTGGAATATATTGTATTGGAAACAGATGCCCCTTATCTATCTCCTGAACCATATCGTGGAAAGAGGAATGAACCTTGTAATGTTACTGTTATCTTGAAGAAAATTTGTGAGATAAAAGGTATTGATTATAAGGTTGCTAGTGATATTACAACCTGTAATGTTTTTCGCTTGTTTGACAAACAACTTAAATTATGATAAAATTATAATTGCCTGAGAAATAAAATAAGAGGTGATTTAATGAAGAAAATAGTATCTAATGTATTGATTGTGTCAACACAATTAATAGTTGGGGGTCTATTTTTGTTTATATTATTTTCAAATAAAACTGAAGATAATAGAGTTGTAGTGGTAGAAAATAATAATTTAGATAAGATGGCTGATGCTGTTTCTGAACTTTTTGAAGTAGATCACGCAGTAAATGTTAATAAAGCTGAAGAGGATGCTAAAAAAGAAGAAGAATTAAAATCTGAGCAACAAAGAATTGCAGAAGAGGAAAAAAGAAAAGCAGAAGAGGCCGAAGCGGCTAGAGTTGCTCAAGAAGAAGCAGCGCGTAAAGCTCAAGAAGAGGCTGCTGCTAAAAAAGCACAGGAAGAAGAAGCTGCTAGAAAGGCAGCTGCGGCAAATAGTACTAGTGTTGAGGTGTTACAAGCTTATGCTCATGATTTAGTTATTAATTCCTATGGTTGGACTGAATCTGATTTTATTTCCCTTGTTGCTTTATGGAATAGGGAGTCTGGCTGGAGAGTAACTGCTAGTAATGGTAGTGGAGCTTATGGTATTCCTCAAGCTTTACCAGGAAATAAAATGGCTAGTGCTGGTAGTGATTGGGCTACGAATGGAGAAACTCAAATTCGTTGGGGCTTAAATTATATTAAGTCTACTTATGGTAGTCCATCAGTTGCTTGGGCAAATTTTCGAAGTCGTGGTTGGTACTAATATCAGTATTATTCATTGTAAAAGTGTTAGAGAGTCTTTATAGACTTTCTATTTTTTTTGATTTTTGATATAATAGTTAAAGAAATTTGGTGATTTAATGAGTGATTTTAAATTTAAAAAATCTTTAGGACAGAATTTTCTTCAGGATAATAATGTTATCCACAAGATTGTGGATAGTGCTAATCTTGATAAAGATACTTTATTAATTGAGATTGGGCCTGGTGGAGGAGCGATTACTAGGTATACAGTTCCTTTATGTGGGCATGCTTTGTTATATGAAGCAGATAGTAGGTTAGAAGAAAATTTGAATGAACTTTTAAAGGTGAATAATAATTATTCAATTCTTATTGGAGACTTTTTAAAAAGTAATTTAAAAGAAGATATTGGGAAGTATAGTTATTCTAAGATTTATGTAGTAGCTAATCTTCCTTACTATATTACAACACCTATTATTATGAAATTTATTGATAGTAATGTTCTTCCAGATAAAATGGTGGTAATGGTTCAAAAAGAAGTAGCATCTAGGTTATCTGCTTCTGTTGGAAGTCATGATTATGGTTCTTTAACAGTATTTTTGAATTATTATTATGATATTAAGAAACTATTTGATGTTAGTAGGAATTGCTTTATGCCAAAGCCTAATGTGGATAGTGCAGTTGTTTGCTTTGAGTTAAAGAAAGAAAGAGAGAAAGTGTTAGATATTTCTTTGTTTAAAAAATTAGTTAGGGATAGTTTTTCTTATAAGAGGAAAACAATTCGTAATAATTTGAAAAGTTATGATTTAAAGATTGTTGAAAGTGTGCTTTTGAAGCATGGTTTTGATTTAGGAGTAAGAGCAGAGGCTTTATCTTTAAATGTTTTTGTTGAAATGGCAAATGCATTATTCTTAAAATAAAATACTTATTTTTACTTTGATGACTGTTATTGAAGTTTTAGTAAAGATAAGTATTTTTTGTTTATTATTGTTCTTTTTTTTATTATTATTCATATAGTTAGATGGGTGGTTTTATGATTAGAGTAGGGGATTTTGTTACGAGAAAATCTTATGGGAATGATATTGTATTTAAAGTTGTTGGAATTGAGGGGAATAATTGTTTTTTGTATGGTACTTGTATTCGTTTGTCGGCAGATAGTCCTCTTCAAGATTTAGTTTTGTATGATAAGGAAATTGATGATGATTTTGGTAGTGATTTTAGTGAATATAAATCTCTTGATCGTCACGAATACTTTTATCTTCCTGGGAAGGTGCTTCATATTGATGGGGATTCGGAATTTTTGTCTAAGTGTATGAATTTTTATAAAAGAAATCGAATTAAAGCTTATGGAGTGTTTTGTTCAGAGGGGGAATTATCTTCAAAAATTGTTTCTTTTTTAGAGAAATATAATCCTGATATTGTTGTGATTACTGGTCATGATTCTATGTATAAAAGGGAAAGGGCAAGTGGGAGTTATAAGAATACTACAAATTTTGTGGAGGCGATTCATGAGGCGAGAAGATATGAGAAATCTCATGAAAAATTATTGATTATAGCAGGGGCATGTCAATCTAACTATGAGGAATTGATTAAGGCTGGGGCTAATTTTGCTTCTAGTCCTAAAAGGATTAATATTCATGCCCTAGATCCTGCTATTGTTGCTAGTTCTTTGGCTTTATCGGATAAAAATAATAATATTGATTTGATTCATATTCTGGAGAAGACGAAATATGGATCTGATGGAATGGGAGGTATTATTACTAAGGGTACAATGTATGTTGGTTATCCTAGAGAATAGGGGGAATATATGACAATTGATGCAATTCGTGATAATATAACCAGTCATATGGGTAATGAGATTTCTGTTATTCATAATGAGGGAAGAAATCGTATTTTAGAGTATCACGGAAAGGTAGTGGAGGTATATCATAATATTTTTATTGTTTTAGATGACGGAGGAAAAAGAAGTTTTAGTTATCATGATGTTTTGACAGAAACTGTAAAAATTTCTTTTAAATCGTAAAATAATGGTAAAGATAACCAAAAAATATTGACAATTTTATTTTACTTTTATAAAATGTAGTTAGAAAGTAACATTTCTAGAAGGAGAGTTGATACATAATGAAGATTACTTCAGTTACTGTACACAAGATTGAAAAAGAAAATTCTCGTATGAAAGGAATCGCAGTTGTTACTCTTGATGATTGTTTTGTTGTTAAGGGTATTAGAGTTATAGATGGCGATAATGGTTTATTCATTGCAATGCCTAGTAAGACTACTGCTACTGGTGAGCATACTGATATAGCACATCCTATTAATAAGGAAACACGTAAGATGTTCGAAGATGCTATTATTGAAGCTTATAATAATGCTGAATAAGAATTTTAGGAAACTATTGATATATAAGTAGTTTCTTTTTTTATGTCTTATGGATATGATTTTATGATTTTTTCTTTGCATTGAGCATGAATAGAATAGTTCTTACATATACATTATTAGGAGGGACATTTATGGACAAGGTAAAAGAAATGGAAAGTAGTAGTTTTAATCATGGAATATCTATTGCTGAGAGAAAGAATGTTTTGGTTACAGGGGTAAAGAAGATTGAGAGTTTTGATAAGGAAGAATTTTTAATGGATACTACTTTAGGTTTTTTAACAATTAAGGGGAATGGGTTAGAGATTATAAAGTTGGATACTTATCAAGGGAATGTTACAATTAAGGGAACTGTTGATAGTATTAATTATACGGCTGGTGATAACAAAAAGAAATCAGAGGAAAGTTTTCTTTCTAAGTTATTTAAGTAATGGTTTTAAAGGTGCAAATTATTTCTTTGGTGGTTTCTTTTTGTTATGGGATATTTTTTTATTTGTTGTTAGAGTTAAATTCTAGATTTTTATATTCTTCTAATATTATGATAAAAGTCATTTGTTCTTTTTTGTTTGTAATGTTTCATACTTTGTTGTATTTTTTGATTTTAATGAGAATTAATTATGGTTATATTCATTTTTATTTCTTTTTATGTATTATTTTGGGGTATATTTTGTGTAAAGTGGTTTATAAAAAAATTGTAAAGAAATCATGAATGTGCTATAATCAAGTTAAGATAAGTTGGTGATAGGTATGAAGAAAAGACGTAAATATACTGTTAAGACAAAAGGGAGAATGTTAGTTATTATTCTTTTCTTTTTTGCAATTATTGCTACTTTAGGATATACTTTTTTTCTTGATTTAGGGCGTATTTATGATATGAAGATGGAAGAACAAAAATTAAATAAGGAAAAAAATGAGTTATTAGATGAGGAAGAAACGATACAAGCGGATATTAAGCGATTGTCTGATCCTGATTATATTGCTAGGTATGTTCGTGAAAAATATATGTATTCTAAAGAAGGGGAGTTAATTTTAAGGATTAAAGAGTAAAAAAACTGGTAAGGTATTATTCCTTATCAGTTTTTTCTTCTTTATTAGATTTTGTTTCTTTTTTAGAAGAATCTTCATCAGTATTTTTTTCTTCTTTATCTTCTTCATTTGGAAGATGTCCTGTTTTTACTAAAGAGTCAATTTGTTCTTTGGTAATTGTTTCTTCTTCTAATAGAGTGTTTGCAATTAAATCTAATAATTTTTTATTTTCTTTTAAGATTTTCTTTGTTTTTTCGTAACATTCGTTGATAATGCTACGCATTTCTTCGTCTATTTCATGAGCAACGATGTCAGATACGTTTCTATTTTTTGTGTAGTCTCTTCCTAGGAAGGTATTTCCTGATGGTTCTTCTAACATCATTGGTCCTAATTTACTCATTCCATATTCTGTTACCATGCTTCTTGCAATTTTTGTTGCTTTTTTGAAGTCATCGTGTGCACCAGTAGTGATTTCTCCAAATTCGATTTCTTCAGCAACACGTCCGCCCAATAAGCCTGAGATTGCTTCTAATAGTTCTTGTTTTGTGCTTGTGAATGTTTCTTCTTTTGGTGTCATCATTGTATATCCACCGGCTTGACCTCTTGGAATGATGGTTATTTTTTGGACATCATTAGCGCCTTCTAATTTAAGACCAACAACGGCGTGTCCTGCTTCATGGTAAGCAACTAATTTCTTTTCTTTGTCTGTATATTTCTTTGTTACTTTAGCTGGTCCCATGATAACACGATCGGTTGCTTCGTCAATTTCACTCATGGTAATTGCTTTTTTTCCTCTTCTGACAGTAAGTAGGGCTGCTTCATTTAATAAGTTTTCTAGGTCAGCTCCACTGAATCCTGGTGTTCTTTTAGCAAGGTATTCTAGAGTAATATTTTTATCTAATGTTTTATTTTTAGCGTGTACTTTTAAAATTTCTAAACGAGCGTTTTTATCTGGTAGTCCAACGGTTACTTGACGGTCAAATCTTCCTGGTCTAAGTAGTGCTGGGTCTAATACGTCTGGACGGTTAGTAGCAGCAATTACAATAATTCCTTCATGAGGTCCAAATCCATCCATTTCTGTTAATAATTGGTTTAGGGTTTGTTCTCTTTCATCATGTCCTCCACCAAGTCCTGTTCCTCTTTGACGTCCAACAGCATCAATTTCATCGATGAAGATTAAACATGGTGCATTCATTTTTGCTTGTTTGAACATGTCTCTTACACGAGATGCTCCAATTCCTACGAATAATTCTACGAAGTCAGAACCACTAATGTAATAGAATGGTACTTTTGCCTCTCCAGCAACTGCTCTAGCAAGTAGGGTTTTACCTGTTCCAGGAGGACCTACTAAAAGTACTCCTTTTGGTATTCTTGCTCCCATAGCTTGGAATTTCTTTGGATTTTTTAAGAAGTCAATTAATTCTTTTACTTCTTCCTTTTCTTCTGTTAATCCAGCTACATCTTTGAAGTTGGTTTTTGTTCCTTCTTCTAGTAATTTTGCACGAGATTTTCCAAAGTCCATTGATTTGTTGTTGCCTCCGATTTGTCTTGTGAATAGCCAGAATGTTGCTCCTACTAGGATTGCTAATGGGATAATTTCTGTTAATACGGCTAGCCATTCAGAAGATTCGGGGTCTCTTTCAACATTTAGAGTAAATTTATTTTTATCAGCGGCATCTGTTATTTTAGAGATGAATTCGTCTGATTTTGGTAAAGTTAAAGTAAATGTTTCATTTTCATCATAATCTTTTAATTTTCCAGTTATTTCATATGTTTCACTTCTTGTTTTTGGAACGATATTTAATTCTTTAATTTCATTGCTATCTAATTCTTTTATGAATTCATCATAGGTAAAATTGTTTACAGTGGTATTAAAGTTTTGAAATATTAGTAAACATACTATGATAAAACAGAAGAGAAATACATAGGGAAATAATCCTTTTTTTACTGTTTTATTGTTCATTCTTTTCCTCCTTTTCACAGTACTTTAGTATTATATCATAAAATTCTTCGGAATTGCTATTAAATTTGGACTTTTTTAGATTTGGTATCCAAATTATTTGGTCTTTTGCATCAACTAAAATGGGATAGGTTTCTCTTTTTTCTTTGGAAACTTTTTTATCGATGAAAATATCACTTATTTTTTTTGTTCCATGACTGTTATAAAGGGAAATTTTATCTCCAGGTAATTTGTTTCTGAAATATAAGGGAAGTGTGATGTTTTTTGTGTTTAATCTACAAATATCATTTCCATTTTCAGAAGTTTTATTTATTTTTTTGATAAGAATACTTCCAAAGATATTTTCTTCTTGTAAGGGAACTTTATAGTTAAGGGGAGGATTATTTTCTTTTTCTTTGATGATTAATTTATTATAAGTTTTTCTTGCTTGTTTATTTTTAGGTAAATCTATGGATAGGTTAGGGGTAGGAGAATTAATAATTTTTAAGATATTGTTAATATGATTATCTGTAATAATGTTGGGAATATTTTGATAAGTATTATTTAAAATATGGTAAAGAACATTTTTTTGGATGAATGTTTTTTCTTTTTTGAATAGATTTAAATCTAAGATATTATCTTTATAGATCTTGTTTTCTATTTCTTTAATGACCTCTTCTATATAAGTATTATATTCAAGTAAGATTCTTGAGTATTTTAAGAATTGTTTATGGATATCTTTGTTTTCATTTTTTAAAACTGGTAAGATGTTGGTACGAATTCTATTTCTTGTATAAGTGGTATCTAAATTTGTTTTATCGATAAAATATTCAATATTATTTCTTTCATCATAGTTTAATAAATCTTCTTTGGTATAAGATAGGAATGGTCGGATGATAGTGTAGTCTTTTTGGTTGGAAATCTCTTTAATGCCAGCATATCCTTCTAAGTTGGAACCTCGATTTATTTTCATGATAATAGTTTCAATTAAATCATCTCCATGGTGAGCTAAGAATAGATAATGACTGTTATACTTTTTTAGTGTTTGTTCATAAAAATTGTATCTTTTAATTCTTGCTTCATTTTCGAAGTTATTTTCTTGATATTTTTCTATTTTGTAGACTTCAAAGGGGATATTTTGTTTTTGACAGTAATCTTTTAAGTATTTTTCTTCTTCTTTACTTTCTTTTCTAACATTGTGGTTAATGTGACAACAAATGATTTTGTTTTTGGCATTATTTGTTAGATAGTGGAGAAGAGCCATGGAGTCTGGTCCTGCTGAACATCCTACTACAATAGTTTCTGCTTCTTTGGGAATAAATTTTTCAATATGAATCATGATACACCTTCTTTTTCTTATATTATATCATGGAAAGGGGTTAGAGTAAATTTTCTATTGCTTTTCTTTGGTATATGTTGTATCATATATTTCAATTATTGAGAGGAGAAAAATGATGTTTGAAAAATATGATATTGATAGATTATATACTTGTGAGATAGAAGTTTGGATTCCTTGGAGTATTGAAAATATAGGTGGTATGGTTACTATTACAGGTGAAGGTATTCGTGAATATCAAACAATTGTTTATGAAGATAGTGGTAGATACATAGATATTTATCATCCAGATAGAATCATCTGTGATATGTCTAAAGGAAGCTTTAATCATATTTGTCGTTCTGATGATGGTTATTTGTATGCTTTAGGTAGTTATAATTTAAAAAAATATTCTGATGGTTTATCAGAAAAACAAATGAAGGCGAAAACTTTACAACGATTACCTTTTAGAAAAAATAGATTATTAAAAAAATAAAAATAAAATACTTATTTGTATATTCTTTATTAATGTAGAAGGGATACAGATAAGTATTTTTTGCATAAAATAAACTAGAAAAAATTAATTGACAAATATGTTAAATGTACTTATAATGGTTCTTACGAGGTGAAGATAAATAAAATGGAACAGAATGACCTGATATCTTTTACATCTGTAATAGCAGGTATGCTTTTGTGTAAAAGAGTTCTTACTTCTAGTGAGATTGTGAATTTCATTAGTGAGTTGAATTGTGAGGGTATGGAGATAGATGATTATTGGAATAATGAAGAGTTATTTCCAATTGTAGATATAGATAGTAATTATTCTTTTAGTTTAAAACCTGAACTTTCTTATGATACTATTCTTAAGTGTGGAATGAATGTTCGTGATTTTTTACAAAAGAATACTGATAAAAGAGTTTTGGATGCTATTCATAGAAATCAGAAATATAATGAGATGTATTTGATGAGGTATTATTTAAGTGATCATAATGATAATAAATTTCAGAAATCATCTTTAAAAGTTTCTAATTTAGAAAAAGGAAATTCACTTCCTAAGGTAAAAAAAAGAAGTTTTCTTTATTCTTTATGGGTAGGGATTCATTAAAATGACATTGGTTTTTGCTAAATGTCATTTTTTTGTCGTTTTTTGCCTTTATTTTTGAGAAAAAGTTTGATACAATGTATTTTGTAGGAAATAAAGGTGAGTATAAATGGGAAAGATTATTGCAATTGTTAATCAAAAAGGTGGAGTAGGTAAGACTACAACAAGTATTAATCTGTCCGCTTCTTTGGGAGTTTTGAATAAAAAGGTGCTTTTAGTTGATCTAGATCCTCAAGGAAATGCAACTACTGGTGTAGGTGTTGATAAGGGAGGAATTAATAGTAGTATTTATGAAGTTCTTGTGATGAAATCTCCTATTGAAAAGTCAATTATTAAAACAAAGAGTAAGAATTTATATTTATTACCAGCATATTTAAATTTGGCTGGTGTTGATATGGAACTTATTGAAATGGAGAAGAAATATCATGCTGAGGGACAAAAGTTTAATCGTGTATTGAGATTAAAGGAAGAATTGAATAAAGTTCGCGATAAGTTTGATTTTATTTTTATTGATTGCCCTCCTTCTCTTGGAATTTTAACAACGAATGCTTTAGGAGCGGCGGATAGTGTATTGATTCCTGTTCAATGTGAGTATTTTGCATTGGAAGGAATTATGCAGTTAATTAATACTATTATGCTTGCTCAGAAAAAAGTTAATCCTAATTTAGATATTGAGGGTGTATTGCTTACGATGCTTACTACTAATACTAATTTAGGTCTTGAAGTAGTAGATAGTATTAAAGGATTCTTTAAAGAAAGGGTTTATGATACAATTATACCAAGGTTAATTCGTTTGGCTGAGGCTCCATCTCATGGTAAACCAATATTAGAATATGAGCCTAGAAGTCGTGGTACTTTGGCATATTTGAATTTGGCTAAGGAGGTCATAGAAAAGAATGGAACAAAAAAAGAAAGCGTTGGGTAGAGGTCTTGAACAATTATTTAGTAGTGAAGTTTTAGATTTTGATACATTTGAAGATAATATTATGGAGAATGCTAAGGAGTCTGATATTATTCAAATTCCTTTGACAGATATTAGGACTAATCCTTATCAGCCTAGAAAACATTTTGATAAAGAGGCATTAGATGAACTTGCTACTTCTATTCGTAATTATGGTGTTTTTCAACCTATTATTGTAAAGAAGAGTATTAAAGGTTATGATTTAGTTGCAGGTGAGAGAAGACTTCGAGCTTCTAAATTAGCTGGATTAGAAACGATTCCTGCAATTGTTAAGGATTTTACTGATGAAGAAATGAGAGAAATTGCTTTATTAGAGAATATTCAAAGGGAAAATCTTACTTCTATTGAACTTGCTTGGGCTTATAAAGGAATTATTGATAGTCTTCATATTCGACAAGAGGATTTAGCAGTTAAGATAGGAAAAAGTAGAAGTCATGTTACTAATACTTTAGGTTTGTTAAATTTACCTAATGATGTTCAAGATATGGTAAGAGAAAATCAATTATCTATGGGACATGCAAGGGTTCTTAGTAAAATGGAAGATGAAGAAAAAGTAGAAGAGTTAGCAAAAAAAGTTGTTAAAAATAATATTAGTGTTCGTGATTTGGAAGATATTTCTAATCAGGAAAAAGTTGAAAAAAGAGTTCCAATTAATCGTCAAAGTAAGGTTAATGAATATCAATATATTGAAGAAGAACTTAGAGATATTTTAGGAACAAAAGTAAAAGTTGATAATAAAAAAATTGAGATATTCTTTGAATCTAAAGTTGATTTAACAAGAATATTAGATATATTAAATGTAAATGTTGAATAGGATAAAATCAATTTCTTGGTGAAATTGATTTTATTGTCGGATATTGTATGTTTGATAGGGCTAGTTTTTTCTTTTTTCTTATTTTATAATTTTATTATAGAAGTAAGAGAAAGAGGTGTAATAATATGAATGGTAGAGTAAAGTGGTTTAATAATGAAAAGGGATATGGATTTATTGATCATGCATCTGGTGAAGATATTTTTGTTCATTATTCTGCAATTAAGCAAGATGGATATAAGACTTTATCTGAGGGACAATTTGTTAATTTTGATTTAATTGAAACTCCAAAAGGTCTTCAGGCTATTAATGTTACAACATCAATAGATTCTAAAGTTATTAATCATAATTAATAAAAAGCGATAGTTTATCGCTTTTTTTAGTAGTTTTGAATTGTTAGACTTTGAATCTTAGAGATAATTTCTTTTGCAAAATTAATACTATAAGTAAAATTGGAGTCATGATTATTATATTTTGTTCCAAAGGAATTTGGTTCTAATATGGGGATGGTGAATATTTTATTTGGGGTAGTGATACGAATGTTTATTTGGAAACAAGATGTATTGAATGATGACATTGTTGATGATGATGAAGAACTTTTAGAGAAATAAACTTGATTATCTAATAATATTTCATAATTGGTAATTTCATTTGGTGTACATTTTACAGAATCTTCTTTATTATGAAAAACGATATTATTATTACTATCTATGGATAATCCAGCATTTAATTTATTTATTTTTTGATAAATAGGTGTTATTCCTAATAAGTATTTTGTTTTTTCTTGAATGATACTATTTCTTATAGTACTATCATTTATAATGTTTATTAAAGTTTCTATCTTTTGATTAGAACCATTTACTTCTAATAATACGTTTAATATTAGGATGATTTTACTCATTAGATTATTTTTTATTACTTGACAAGAAAGATTTTGGTAGGAATATGCTCCATAGGAAGTTTGTGAAATTACCCAAAGATATTTGTTGGTAGGAATAAGATAATATTCTTTGTTTGAAATAATTTCTTTGGCATAAAATACTTCTAGATATGTTTCTTGTATAGGGATAATATTGGAAATTATTTTTGCTTTTTCTTCATTAATATCGGGACAATTATTTTTTATAAAAGAAATTCTTTGCTCTAAATAATTGTCTTTTAATAATGGGATGGGAAAAAGATTTTGAAAGGTTGTTGTTTGATTTAACAAAGTATCTAGATTGTCGTTTTCTTGTTTCATTGTTGTATATTTATTTTGAATATTTTTAAGTAATTGATTGAACATGATAAAAACACCTCTTTATTATATATAGTTTAATTTTAATATGCTTTTTTTAATAATGCAAGTAAAATTAGGATATTTCTAGTATATATAATTATTTTGTGATAAGATGAAAATAAGAGAGGATTGTTAATTTATGAATTATTATTTTTTATTTGTACAAGGAATAGATATTGTTGCATGGATTATTTTATTTATTAGTTATTATCAAAAAAATACAAATAAGGTGTTAGTGTTTCAATTGATTTCTACCACTTTATTTATTTTTCATTATTGGCTATTGGGTGCTTACAGTGGAAGTTTTATTTGTTTATTTGAGTTATTGAGAGATTATCTATATTATCGAACAGATAAAGATAAGCCTATATTTTTGTTATCTATTCCTTTTTATGGTATTTTATCTTATTTTAGTTATCATTCTTTGCTTGATTTATTTCCTGTTGTATCAAGTTTTATTGATGGTTATAGTTTGACTTTTTCTAACAAATTTGTAGTAGTAATAGGAGGCTTTTTTTCTTATTTTTTATGGATAATCTATGACTTTTTTATTGGTTCTTATACTGGTATGATTACAGATAGTTTAATTGTAATATCTAATGCTTGTATTTTATTGTTTAGTAAAAGAGAAAATAGTAAATTATTTAATAAAATTAATATGAATAGAAAATAGTTATTTATCAGTATTTTTAAATGAAAAAAAGAAAAAAGATAGACTTTATTTTCATTATTAGTGTATAATGGTGATTATGAGGTGATATTTATGTTAGATATTAAATTTGTAAGAGAAAATCCTGAAAAAGTGAAGGAAAATATTAAGAAAAAATTTCAAGATAAGAAATTACCTTTAGTTGATGAAGTTATTGAATTAGATAAAAGAGTTCGTGAATTGAAGGCTGAGGGAGATACTCTTCGTCAACAAAGAAATACAGTTAGTGATGAAATTGGTAGTTTATTTAGAGAAAAACGTGTTGATGAGGCTAATGAAAAGAAGCAAGTTGTTGTAGATATTAATGAAAAGTTAGTTGATATTGAGAAGGAAGAGGAAAAGTTATCTATTCTTTTAAAAGAAAAAATGATGGCTATTCCAAATATGATTGCTCCTGATGTTCCGATTGGTGAGGATGATAGTAAGAATGTTGAAGAACAAAGATTTGGGGAACCAGTTGTTCCAGATTATGAAATCCCTTATCATTCTGATATTATGGCACGATTTGATGGTTTAGATAAAGAAGCAGCTGGTCGTGTTAGTGGGGCTGGATTTTATTATTTAATGGGAGATATTGCTAGACTTCATTCTGCTGTTCTTTCTTATGCTAGAGATTTTATGATTGATAAGGGATTTACTTATTGTATTCCTCCTTATATGATTCATGGAGATGCTGTTGATGGTGTTATGTCTTTTGAAGAAAAAGATGCTATGATGTATAAGATTGAAGGAGAAGATTTATATCTGATTGGTACTAGTGAGCATTCCATGATTGCTAAGTTTAAAGATCAATTATTGAGTGAAAAAGATTTACCAATTACAATGACTTCTTATTCCCCATGTTTCCGAAAAGAAGTAGGTGCACATGGAATTGAAGAAAGAGGTGTATATCGAATTCATCAATTTGAGAAACAAGAAATGGTAGTTATTTGTCGCCCAGAAGATAGTGAAACTTGGTATGATAAGATGTGGAATTATTCGGTTGAGTTATTCCGTAGCTTAGATATTCCTGTTCGTAAGTTAGTTTGTTGTTCTGGTGATTTAGCTGATTTGAAATATCGTTCTTGTGATATTGAGGCTTGGAGTCCTAGACAAAAAAAATATTTTGAGGTATGTTCTTGCTCTAATTTGACTGATGCCCAAGCAAGAAGATTAGGAATAAGATATAAAAAGGAAAATGGAGAAAAAGAGTTTGCTCATACTTTAAATAATACAGTTATTGCTCCACCTAGAATGTTAATTGCGTTTTTAGAGAATAATTTACAAGAAGATGGAAGTGTATTAATTCCAGAAGTATTAAGACCATATATGGGGGGAAAGGAAAAGTTAGTTCCTAAAAATTAATGATTTAAAGAAGAATTGTTATCTGATTCTTCTTTTTTGATAATAGAGTTGATTAATAGTTAATTTTATGCTATATTAAATGAAATATTTGAGGAGGAGTAGTATGGATAATATTTTAAAGACTAAACAACGAGGAAATTTAATTGTTATTAGTGGACCTAGTGGTGCTGGTAAGGGGACAATTATTAAGGAATTATTAGATAAGGTTGATAATGTTTGGCTATCTGTTTCAATGACTAGTAGGGATATTCGTAAGGGGGATATTCCTGATGTTAGTTATTATTTTGTTTCTAAGGAAGAGTTTGAAGATAGAATTGAAAAGGGTATATTCTTAGAGTATGCTACTTATAATGGTAATTATTATGGAACACCAAAAGATAAGATTCAAGAAAAATTAAATAATGGTTGTGATGTTATTTTAGAAATTGAGATACAAGGTGCTTTAAAGGTTAAAGAAATGATTCCTGATGCAATATTTATTTTTATTATGCCTCCTAGTATGAGAGAATTAAGGAAAAGATTAGTTAATCGAGGTACAGATAGTGCTGATAAGATTTTATCTAGATTTAGACGGGCTTATCAAGAAATTAATGAGGTTACTAAGTATAATTATGTTGTAATTAATGATGAAATAGAGCATGCTGTTAGTAAGGTTCAAGCAATTTTATTGTCAGAGAGATGTCGAGTAGATAGGATTGAGGAAGTTTATTTAAATAATGAAGAAGAGGAAATTCATGAATTATTAGTAGATAAAGAACTTAATAATGAGGAGAGAGTTATTTAGTCTATTTTTGTTTTGGAGTTGATTTGATGAAGAATTTAGGAACAAAGAAATTAGAGACATACCGTTTAATTTTAAGGAAATTTACTTTAGATGATGCAAAAGATATGTTTAATAATTATGGAAGTGATAGTGCTACATCAAAGTACCTAGTTTGGAATACCCATAAAAATATTGAAGATTCTATTTCATATATTAAGGATGTATTAGAAAAATATCAAAGGGATAATTTTTATTGCTGGGGAGTTGTTTTAAAAGAAACTAATGCTTTGTTTGGAGCAATTAGTGTTATTGATTTGGATATTAAAAATCATACGGCGGAAGTAGGATATTGCTATGGTAGCAAATGGTGGGGAAATGGCTATGCTACAGAGAGTTTTAAAAGAGTGATTGCATTTTTATTTGATGAAGTTGGTATAGAGACTATTTATGCTGATCATTATTTAGATAATGTTGCTAGTGGTAGGGTTATGGAGAAATGTGGTTTGAAAAAAGAAGGTATTCTTCGAAAAAGAATGTATGATAAGGAAGGAATTTTAAATGATTTAGTCAGTTATTCTATTTTGAAAGAAGAATATTTAAATGAAAAAATTAAAATTTGATTAATTTTGGAAAAATGAAATTATAATAGCTAAAATCACATTTCATGTTATTGAAATGTGATTTTAAAATTTAAGCGAGATTTAGTTAAGAATTAAAAATGTTAAGATACTTATTAAGGTTATAATTGTTAATGATAAAATAAATATAATGATGTTCGAGAATCCTTTTGATAATGTTCTTGATTTTCCACTCATTGCTAGTTGTTGTTGTTGTTTCATTATTTCAGCCATTTTTTGATAGTATAGTCCTTCAAAGTATAATTGTATTATTTGTGATTCTGTTTTTGATAATTTGGTTAGTGCTTCTGGAGTAAATTTAGATTCTTGTATTTTATTTATAAAGTCAATAAAGTTATATGTTATTCCTAAGTCATTAAATTCTTGTTCTACTTTTTGTTGATTTTGTGATGTTGTAGAAGTTTTATTAGTAGGTTTAGGTTGTTGTTGAATGGCAGGTTGAGTTTTTTTACTATAATCAGAAAATTGAATAATTTTATTGGGACTTTTTGTTTGCTGTTGAATAGTAGGTTGTGGCTGTGGTTGCGCTTGAATAGTAGGCTGTGGCTGTTGTTGTTGCTGAATGGTAGGTTGTGGCTGTGGTTGCGCTTGAATAGTAGGTTGTGATTGCTGTTTTGTAGCAGGAGTAATAATTGTTGCATTTTTTAATTGTGGTGTATCTTTTAATGAAACAATTTTTCTTTTTGGTACGGTCATTATCATATTATTCTTTGAATGGTTATAGGCTTTTTTTCCAATTAGTTGTTTATGAAATGATGATAATCCTTTAATTTTTATATTTGTTTCTTTAATTTTTTTGCTAGTTTCTTTTATTGCTTGATATGATTCTGAAATATTTTGTTTGTTTTTTTTGATACTTTCTTTCTCTTTTTCTATTTGTTGTTGTGCTTTATCAAAGTTTTTATTTAAATTGATTATTTCTTTTTTTGTATCTTCGATAGAAGATGAAGTGAAATTTATTTCATTAGTAAGTCTGTTTATCTTTTCTAATCTTTTTTTGTTAATAAATGCTATTCTGCTTTCTGGTTTTAGAGCTGTATTAATTAATTTTTTTTCTAATTTATCTTTTCTTTTATTAAGAGATTTTATTATTATTTTACTATTTTTAATGTTAAGTTTTATTTCTTTTTTGTTATTTTTTAAATTTATAATATTATTTTTAGAATTAATAATATTTTGATTATAATTGTTTATATTTTGATTTTGAGTTTCAATATTATGAATATTTTTATTGACTTCATTAGATAGTGCTCGTTCGTTTAAATTAAGATAAATAGAAATGAATTTTTTATCTTCGTTTGATGATAAATAATAAATGTTTTGTAATGTTTTTGTAGTCATTAGATCAAGTAATTCTTTTTTGTTTTTTGCATTACTATAAAAGTAATTTAAAAATGTTGTATTTGTGTTGTTTAAAATTTCTCTTTTTTCGTTTTGAGGTAGTTGATTAAATAAGGTTTGTTTTTCACTCATTGTTGTAATAGAATTGAAAAAATCTATTTTATTTTGTGCTGTATTATATTTAGTAAGTAATTCATTTTGATTTACACTTTTTTTATTATTTTGTTGTATTATATTTGGGTTGGTGTTTTGAGAATTGGTTTTTGGCGGAAAAATTTGTTCGTATTTTTTTCCTAACCATTCTTTTAACATCTTTTCTAGATCAGGATAGTTCTTTTTTAAATTTATTATTTTTTCATTATCTAGAAGATTAGCTATTTCTTTTTTATTTTCATATTCTATTTCTTGTGCTGTTAAAATTTCATATAAATCATTTAATTTTATATGTTCATTGTTATTAATTAAAAACTCTTTATCTTCAGGGGTTATGATATTAAAAATATGGTTCTTTTCATATAAATTTGCTTCGGCAAATATTTCTTTTTTTTCATTTGTTTCTTTTGTTTGATAGAAATATTGTGTTGTTGCTAATGCACCACTATCTATAAAGGCTTTGGCACTACTTAGAATTGCATCTTTTGTGCTTTGTTCTAAACTGTTACCGAATAAATTGTTGATTTGTTCACTTAAATGATTTTTCCACCATTCAGAATTATTATTTGATCTGATCATTTCTTCTTGAAATGCATTAATAAGAACTTCATTATCAATATTCAATGTTATCACCTACTCTATACTATTTATATATTCTTTTATAATACTAAAGACTTTTTCTTTTTCTTCTTCATTTGTGATATCTACTAAATCATCTTCTCCGTTTTCATCTTTGATTATTTTTTTTACATATAGACTATCTTCTTCTGGAGAAGTACTAACAGAATAGAGTAAATATTCTATTTCATCGATTTCTATTATGTTTAGTACTTGTCCTTTTATATTATTTCCATATTCATCTTTTAAATTAATTGTATTATTTTCCATATATTATCTACCTTTCTTTAATTGCATTTACTATTTTTTCTACTACCGTATTAACAAATGCTTGCTCTTCAGAATTAGTTATTTTTATTAAATTACCATCTATATTTTTGGCACAATATAAATTAGCACCATCTTTAGTATTTATGCTATATATACAATATTTGTTTGTAGCATATTCAAAATTTACTATTATATTTGCTTTTAAATCTGTTCCATCATTCATTTTTATTGTGAATGTTCTATCAAAATCCATTAAATTTCTTACTCCTTTACTATATTAATAATATCAAATTTTATTTTATTTGTCTTGAAAAATTAAATTATTATGAAAAAATTTAAATTTATACGAATTGATAATATTAATCAAAAATTTATGTTATTATATTAATTATGGGGCTGAGATGATATGAAAAAATTAAGTAAAGAGAATATTGATAAGTTTTTGCAATATTATCATGATTTTCATGATAGCTATATTGTTAATATTTATTATGATATTGTGAATTCTAAAATTGAGTTTCTGTTAGATGTTGTATGGTCTGGTAAACCTGCTCTAAAAGGAAAAACTTATGAAACGAATACAGTTCATCTAAAATTAGTTTGTTATGGTGTTTGTAAATATATGGGTAAAAATATTTCTTCTTGGGAATATATTAATAAGTGTTTTTTAGATTATATTAATTTTGAAGGAGAAAAAAAGTTATGTTTTGCTACTGCTAAAAATGATCCTTTGGTTTATGTTGTTTGTGATGTTATTGAGTATGAAGAAGTAGCATAGATATTAAAGTTAGATTCTATAAATACTTGTTTCTAAAATTTTTTGTTTTTTTCTTTTACATAAGTAAAAATATTTATAAGTATTATAAATGTAGAAAAATGTTAAGTTTTGTTGCTTGTAATGTTTTTTATTTTGAATTATAATTAAGGTAATAAATTATTGGAAAAGAGGGATAATTGTGGTTAAATATAAGACAATGGATGCGAATGAGGCAGTTAGTAGGGTAGCTTATTTATTTAGTGAGGTATGTGGGATTTATCCGATTACGCCTGCTTCACCTATGGCAGAACATATTGATGAATATGCAACACACAAAAAGAAAAACTTTTTTGGTAATACTGTAGATGTTGTTGAAATGCAATCAGAGGCTGGGGCAGTTGGGGTTGTTCATGGAGCTTTACAGAGTGGAGTTTTTGCTACTACTTTTACTGCTAGTCAAGGACTTTTATTAATGATACCTACTTTATATAAGATGGCTGGTGAATTGCTTCCTGGAGTTATTCATGTAGCTGCTAGAAGTTTGTCAACACATGCACTTAGTATTTTTGGTGATCATCAAGATGTTTATGCAGTTAAGGGAACTGGTGTTTGTATGCTAGCATCTAGTAATGTAGAAGAAGCTTATCATATGGCTGTTGTTGCTCATTTAGCGGCAATTGAGTCTAGTCTTCCTTTTATTCATTTTTTTGATGGATTTAGGACTAGTCATGAAATTAATAAGGTTCGTTTGATGGATGAAGGACGTATTTCAAAATTACTTCCTAAGAAAGCAATTATTCGTTTTAGGGAAAATGCTATGAATTCGAATTATCCAACTACAAGGGGAACAGCTGAAAATGAAGATATTTATTTTCAACATACAGAGGCTAGAAATACTTATTATGATAATAGTGTTTTGATAGTTAATGATGTGATGGAAAAAATTAATGAGATTAATGGTACTGATTATAAACCATTTAATTATTATGGAAGTAAAAATGCTACGATGGTTATTGTTGCTATAGGAAGTGTTACTGATACTATTCGTGAAGTTGTTACTAATTTGAATGAAAATGGAGGAAATTATGGAGTTGTTTGTGTTCATTTATATCGTCCGTTTAATGCTAAAGCTTTTTTATCAGTTTTACCTAAGTCGGTAGAAAGAATAGCTGTTTTGGATAGAGCTAAAGATCCAGCTAGTGTTGGAGAACCTTTATATATGGATGTTACAAATGTTCTTCATGATAAAAATATTATGGTTGTTGGAGGAAGGTATGGTCTTTCTTCTAAGAATACAACTCCTGCTCAGATTAAGTCTGTTTTTGATTTTTTGGCAAGTAAAAAGGTTCATCATAATTTTACTGTTGGTATTTTAGATGATGTTACTAATCTTAGTTTGAAAATTGATACTAAGTTTTGCTTAAAAGATGAAGGGATAAATTTATTGACTTATGGTTATGGATCTGATGGGATGGTTTCTACTTCTAAGGACTTGATTAAAATACTAGGAGATAATACTAAAAATTATGTACAAGGATATTTTCAGTATGATTCTAAGAAGAGTGGTGGAGTCACTAGGAGTCATATTCGTATTAGTGATAAATCTATTCATAAGCCATATTATGTAGAAAATGCTAATGTTATTGTTGTTAGTAAAGATAATTACATGTATCAGTATGATATTTTAGATAATGTTGTAGTTGGTGGTACACTTCTTTTAAATACTTCTTTATCAGAAGATGATTTAGTTAAGAGTTTACCTAATAAAGTTAAGTATTTGCTGGCAAAAAAGAATATTAATTTTTATATTATTGATGCTTATGGATTAGTTAATCAATTAGGATTAAGAAATAAAATTAGTACTTGTATGGAGGTTTGTATCTTTGAACTTATTCAAGTTCTTTCACGAAAAAAATACTTATCTATTATGAAAGAGTCTAATGAGAAGAGATTTTTAAGTAAGGGTGATTCTGTTGTTCAAGCAAATAATAAAGTAGTTGATATGGCACTTTCTAAATTGAAAGAAATAAATGTTGATAAGAAATGGAAAAATTTAGTTTATTTTGATGATGAGAATTTGTCTGATGAAGAGGTTATTCGTCGCTTGAAGGGTGATGATTTACCAGTTAGTTCTTTTGTTGATAAAGCGAATGGTGTTTTTGAAGGAGGTAATACTTGGAAGGAAAAGAGAGATATTGCAGATAGAGTTCCTTGTTGGAATAGTGATAAATGTCTTCAATGTAATCAATGTGCTTTTGTTTGTCCTCATGGAGTAATTAGACCATTTTTATTGGACAAGAATGATAATGAAGTAAATGCTGTTGATTCTATTTTTCCAAAAGATGCAAAATATGCTATTGGTGTATCTTATAAAGATTGTACTGGTTGTGGATTATGTTATCAAACGTGTCGTGGTAAATTAGGCAGTAAAGCTATAGAGATGGTTCCTTATGATAGAGATAAATTTAGTCAAGATGATTTTGATTATTTAGTTGAAAATAATATTAATGGAAGTTTTAAGAAAAGTATTTTAAATGTTAAAAATACTGGATTTATTGCTCCAAAATTTGAGTTTAGTGGTAGTTGTGCTGGTTGTGGGGAAACTGCTTATTTAAAAAATTTAACGCAAGTTTTTCAAGAAAGATTAATGATTGCTAATGCGACTGGTTGTTCTTCTATTTATGGTGCTAGTGTACCTTCTTTTCCTTATAAAGTGGCATGGGCAAATAGTTTATTTGAGGATAATGCAGAGTTTGGTTTTGGTATTTATAAAGGTTTAGAAGTAACTAGAAGAAAAGTTTATCAATATATGAAAGATAATTTGAATAAGGATAAAGAATTATTTTCTAAATGGTTAGATAATTTTAATAATGCAGATATTTGTCGTGAGGTTTTGTCTAATATTGATTTTGATAAACATAAAGAGTTACGACAATATGCTAGCTATATTGTTCCTAATAGTATGTGGATTGTTGGGGGAGATGGTTTTGCTTATGATATTGGTTATAGTGGTATTGATCATGTAATTTCAAGAAATGATAATGTTAATATTTTAGTTTTAGATACAGAAGTATATTCTAATACGGGAGGTCAAGCTTCTAAATCTAGTAATAAAGGAGCAGTTGCTCAATTTGCATCTCATGGTAAACAAAGTTATAAAAAAGATCTAGCTCGTATGGCAATGTGTTATCCTAATTGTTATGTTGCTTGTGTTAATATTGGCTATGATAAAGAACAATATTTGCGTGTTTTAAAAGAGGCTGATGAACATAATGGTCCTAGTCTTGTTATTGCATATTCTCCTTGTATAGAACATGGAATAAAAAATGGTATGGAATATAGTTTAGGGGATAGTCATTTGGCTACAGAATGTGGATATTTTCCTATATTTAGGTATTCTCCAGAAAAGGAAAAATTTTATTTAGATAGTAAAAAAGTGGATTTTTCTTTGTATGATTCTTTTTTGGAGGGAGAAAATCGCTATTTAAATTTAAAAAGAATTAATCCTATGGGAGCTGATGCTATTTTAGCAGATCAGAAAGATAATGCTATGAAAAGGTATAGATACTATCAAAAATTAAGTGATGATGAATAGAATAAATTTTTATTGTTTTGGGTTTTGAATAGATTTTTTTGATTTTTTCTTGATAGTTTTATAAAATGTAAAATTTATGATTTTATTATAAAACTTAGTTTAAAAAAATTGGAATTTTTAAGATTAGTGATATAATATAAATTATAGTAGAGGAGTTGGAAAAGTGGGAGATAAGTTAAAGGGAAAAAAATTAAATATTTCTTTTGATAAGGAAGTTTCGAATAAGAAGAGTGCAGTGAAAAGGGGAACAATTTCTTTTGAAGGTTCACCTAGAGCAGGAGAAAAAAAGCAAAAAAAAGTAAATCAATCTGAAACAAAATTAAAGATAAAGAGTAGGAAACTTAAGTCTGGAAAAAAAGAATCTTCTAGTTTTGAAGAAGATAATTTTAAAGTTAGAAAAAGAAAAATTTCTACAAAAGAATTTAAGAAAAATGATGTGTCTGAAGAGGTATTAGACAAAGCAGAAGCAATTGAAGATGAAAAAATAGAAAATGAGGAAACAATGTCAATTGCTGTTGTCTTAGTTATTTTGTTTGTATGTTTTCTTGTTGGAATTTTATTGGGCTATCTTTTATATCATATTGCTATTAATAGTAGTAATGCACTATTGATTATTCAGAATTTATTTTAAGATTTAGATTTACACGTTGGTGTAAATGTTAAAAGCAAATGTAACCATATATGCTACATTTGCTTTTTGTTGATTGACTTCTTAACGTTAAATAAGTATTCTTTTTTATATCTGATGGAGGTATTATTTAATGAAGAATGCAGCTTATTTTTTGATGTTGTTTGAGCAGCTGAATTTAGAAAATCAAAAAAATTTTTTAAGAAACATTTTTTCTTTTCAATTTGTTTCGGAATATAATATTTCAATAGTTAAAGATAGTATAATTTTTGATTTGTATGTTTCAAATGTCTTTTATCGTTTTATTTTTCGTTTAAAGAAAGATGATTCAAAGTTTTATGTTTTAAAAAAAGAAATGAATAGGATTAAAATTTTTATTATTTGGGTGAAAAATTATGGGCAAAGTTTTGAAAAGTATTCTTTTGATGTTTTAAGTAATGTTTTTTTGGATGGGGATAATGGTGAAGTTGATAGTTTATTTTCTAATTTTTCATGATAGGTTTTTTATTATATTCGTTTAAAATAAGCTTTTGATTGATTGGAAGGTAATAAATTGATGATGCTCTATGTTCTAAATCTAATGTTTGAGAAAATTTTTTTTGATAAGAAGTGATGATGGGGATTTTGATTTCTTTTTTTAATTGATTTAAGTAATTTCTTCCAGATGTATTAAAACCTAAAATTTTTATGTAATCAATTTTAATTTTTTTTGCTTCTTCCTTGGTAAATGATGTTAGAATATGTACTAACATACGATTTATTTTGTTATAGGTATAGCGTTTTGTTTTTACTTTTTCAATTAATTCTTGCCAACTATTTGTATTAATTATTTCTTTTTTTAGTCTATTTTCAATTCCTTCATCTACTGTTTGATAAATTGACAAGTCTTCTTCTGATATTATTTTATATTTTAGATAGGGGAAATAATTTTCTAAAGTTAGATTTTTGTACAAATATTTCTCTGTATTCTTTGGAATATATGAAGAAATTGATTGATTTTCTTGAATTTTTTTTCGAATTAAGGAAGCACTAGCAATATTTGTTGTTGTTTCTGTTTCATAGTATGAACCAATTCGTTTTATTGTTATTGGAATAATTGGATAGTTATTTTTTATTATTTCTTTTATGTAGGAAATTCCTAATAAGTCATTTGGTTCGGAAATGGTGTATCCTAAAATATCTTTAAGAGCTTTGCTTAATGCTGTTGGGTAGTTAATTCCTGTTTTTAAATAGTCTTTTACTTTTTCTTGATATTTTTTATTAGTAAGTTGTGTTTTTGCAATATTTGATAATTTATCTATTTCGTTTGATTCACTTCCAAATACTAAAATATTTATTTTTAAGTAATTTAAAATTTTTAAAGCTCCATTAGCAAATATATCTGCAGATTGTGTGGCGTATGGGAATGGTAATTCTACAACAAGATCAATATTATTTTCTAAACTTATTTTTGTTTTGTCCCATTTATTTAAGATAGAAACATCTCCTCTTTCTGTGAAAACTGTATTAGTTATAAGGATTATTAAAGAATTTGGATATGTTTTTTTGATTTTATTGATTTGATAGATGTGCCCTAGGTGGATAGGGTTATATTCTCCAATAATTCCTATTATTTGTTTTTTTTCATTCATTAGAATCCTTCTTTCTTGTTTTTATTAAAGTATAACATATATGTTATAATATTGAAAAAATTTTTATGTTAATAGTTAGTGGTGTTATTTTTAGAATTTAAAATGGAAGGGTTACTTTTTTTATTTCAATTTTTCATAAGTTGCAAAAAAATAAATCTAGTGTTATAATTTTTCACGTGGAAAGAAGGATGTAAATGAAAAAATTAAATTTTTCTAAAAAAAATATTTTGAAAAAAATAGATAAAATAAAAAATTTTTTTAAAGAACATTATATTGTTTTTTTTCAAAAAGTACCATTGCTTTTTTGCTTTGTTATAACATCTTTGTTGAATACTTTATTGCTTCGTATTATTACTATTGGTAATTTTACTTATTTGAAGCCTTTGTTTATGGATTTGGGTATGATATTGATTTTTTCTTCTCTTATGTTTTTGTTTAAGAAAGAAAAAAGTCAAAAAAAATATTTAGTTGGTTTATCTATTTTTACAACAATTGTTTTGATTATTCATTCTGTTTATTATACTTATTATGATTCTTTTGCTTCGATTTCTTTACTTGCTACATCTGCTTTTGTTGTTGATGTTGGTGATGCTGTTGTTAAAAAGGTACTAAAATTAACAGATTTGTTATATTTGTGGCAACCTGTTTTTGTATATTTTTATTATATGAAGGAAAAGAAGAAAAATTTAAATTCTAAGAAAAATATTAATCCTGTTGATCGTAAGTTTTCTTTTATTAATTTATTTGTAACTGGTATTTTAGTTTTAATTTTAACTGGATTTACTGTTACTCCTACTGAATGGAGTAGGTTTGGTAAAATGTGGAATAGGGAGTCTGTGGTTTCCAGTTTTGGTGTTTATACTTATCAAATAAATGATATTTTTCAAAGTTTGGAACCAAAAATTAATAATTTATTTGGTCATGATAAAGCATTAAAAAAAGTAACTGATTATTATTCATCAAATTCTTCTAGTGATAGTGAGTCTAAGAATGAGTATAGTAATATTTTTGAAGGTAAAAATGTAATAGTTATTCATGCTGAGAGTCTACAAACTATAGCTTTAAATCGTTCTTTTAATGGTGTTGAAGTTACACCTACTTTGAATCGGTTAGCTAAAGAAGGAATCTATTTTGATAATTATTATTCTGAAGTTGGTGTTGGAACGAGTAGTGATGCTGAATTTACTTTTAGTACTTCATTGATGCCATCATCTAATGGTACTGTTTTTGTTAATTACTTTGATAGACAATATCAAACTATCCAGAAAGCCTTTAAAAATAAGGGATATTATACCTTTAGTATGCATGGTAATACTGGAGACTTCTGGAATCGCTCAACAATGCATAAAAATATGGGATATGATAAATTTTATAGTAAAAGTTCGTTTAAGATTGATGAAACTATTGGGCTTGGTCTTAGTGATAAATCATTTTTTAAACAGGCTGTTCCTAAGATTCAAGAAATTTCAAAAAATGGTAAACCTTTTTATGGTACTTTGATAACTTTAACTAATCATACTCCGTGGAGTGATTTAAAATTAATGGATGATTATGATACAACTTGGAAAGTTGAAGTAGATGGTCAAGAAATTATAAGAGATTATTTAAATGGTACAACTCTTGGAGATTATTTTCGTTCTGTCCATTATATGGATCAAGCTTTTGAACAATTTATTAATGATATGGATGCAACAGGATTACTTGATAATACAGTGATTGTTATTTATGGGGATCATGATGCTAGAATAAGTAAGAAAAATTATAATTTAATGTATAATTATGATCCATATACTGATTCTCTTAAGGAAGAAGGAGATGAGGGATATGTTGATTATGATGATTATCAATATAAATTAGATAAAAAGGTACCTTTTATTATTTGGACAAAAGATAAAAAGGTAACGAAAAAAGTTTCTACTGCTACTGGTATGATAGATGCTTATCCTATTTTAGCTAATTTATTTGGTGTTGAAAATAGTCAATTTCAATTAGGACATGATGTTTTAGGTAATTCTGATGATGATAATACAGTTGCTTTTATTGATTCTTCTTATGTTACTAATAAGATTTACTATAATGGTCAAAATGGAGAATTTTATTCTGTTAATGGAGATGCTGTTGATTCGGATTATATTACTAATAATTCAAAACATGTTGATGATTTAATAGATATTTCTAATGATATTATTACTTATGATTTAGTTAAGGAAATTAGTAATAAATCTAAAAAATAGTAAATGATATCTATAATAAGAGAGGTTAAAGACTTTGAAAATAACATCTAAATTTTTAGATGTTATTTTCAGGTCTTATAATATTTTAAAATAGTAAAAATTAAAGTATCGTTAAAATTTAAAATTAATATTTTATAATTAGTGTAATAATTACTTTAAATTTAGGTTCTCTCAAATTTGATGAGTAATTTAAAATGATTAATTTTTTGTTTAAATATGAATATATTTATTTGCTTTCTATTTTTATTAATTTTGCGTGTACGGCTACTCTTTTTGTTCCTGTATCATCACAAGTTGATAATGTTATTATTTTATCTGTATAATTTAAGTCTACATTAAAGTTTTTTATACTTCTATTTTTGAGTGTGTTTAAAAAATTTTGATAATTATCTATTGAATTGAATACTGATTGTAAATAATCTGTTGTAGGAGTTATTTTGTATACTGAAAAAATTTGCCAAATAGAATTTGAAGTTTTTGTTGATAATTTAATGTATTGATTATTTTTATGATTAAACCATTTTTTGTTTAACATATATGGAATGGAACCAAACATGGTTCTATTAACTAGGTTATGACCATATATAATTGTATTGTTATTTAAATTTTCCATATCATTTCTATAATCCGCAAAAATCCAACCTATGTTTGTTTTTCTTTTGTAAAAGTCATGTTCTAAATAAAAATTATTATCTTCGTGTTGTACTATAGGATAATTTATGTTTGTTCCATTTACTTGAATCCATCCAACTGTTTCATTATTTTTACTTATATAATAGTTTAAGTTTACATTAATAAAGTTTGTGTTTATGTAGTTAGGATCAGTCTTTGATCCCTTTTCTTGTTTTATATTTGTAGTTAAATCTTGATATTGATTAGGAACATCTTCTTTTATCTCTTCTTTTGTTTGATTTATGCTATTTGTAAAGTTTTTTGATCTTTCATTTTGTACATACCATCTAGTTAATATAAAAATACTTATAAGGTAAGTTGTTATGGAAAGAGTTGTAATAATAATTGGTATGAAATTTTTTTCTAATTTTTTTACTTCTTGTGAAGTATTTTTTTTTCCAAAAATAAACTTAATACCATCAATAATGTATTTTGGAATAATGCTTATTATAGTTATTAATCCAATAATTGTGTATTTTATGCAATAGTAAGGTAATTTTGTGATAAATATAATTCCTATAAAAAGATAATGTATTAATTTCATTTTATCATACTCCCTCTAACTATTCTTTTATAATTATTATAGCATAATATAATATAATTTTTTCTTTTTATTGAATAATTTAACTTTTATTTCTATTTGTTTGACTCTTTTTTTTATTTACTTTATGTTTTTTAGAATTTAAATTGAAATATTGCACTTTAAGTGAAAAATGTGTATAATTGGTGTGAGTTGGAGGTGAATGATTATGGATGATATAAAGATAGGTGATAAATTAGAAATACATTGTTATAAGCATAATGGTCATTTACATCGTCAATGGGATGAAGCTGTTCTTTTAGAAGTTCATGATGATTATATGATTTTTGGTAATAATTGTACAACTGTTGTTGATAGTGATGGTCAAGTATGGAATACTAAAGAACCTGCTATTTTATTCTTTTTTAAGGATAGATGGTTTAATATTATAGGTCAGTTAAAAGATTATGGTATTTATTTTTATTGTAATATTGCTACTCCTTTTTTAATTGATGATCATGTTATAAAGTATATTGACTATGATTTGGACTTGAGAGTTTTTCCTAATGGTAGTTTTAAGATTTTAGATCGAATGGAATATAAGTTTCATAAGAAACAAATGCATTATTCTAATCGTTTAGATTTTATTTTACGATATGAACTTGGAAGTTTAATTGATATTGTTAGAAAAAAAGATTTTCCTTTTAATAAAGATGTGATTGAAAATTATTATCAAAAATATATTGAACTTACTGAAAAGTCAGATTTTGAAAAAGTGAAAGAATTTGATAAGAGTGATAAGATTTTAGAAGATAAATTTAATAATTAAATATTATATATTATTATTATATAATTATTATTACATATTTAAAACATAATATTTTTTGATTTATTTGTCTAAAATGCAAAAAAAAATAAAAAAATGTTGAAAACTGTTGACATTAACTAATTGATTTGATATATTTGATATGCACTTGCGAAAAACATGTATTAAATATTTAATTTATATGTATATTGCTAGTGTGTATACGATAATAAATAAATCAAAAAAGTTAAATTTACTATTGACTTTGATTTAAAACTTTGTTATAGTATATGTTGTCTTTGAAAAAAAGATTGATGTTCTTTGAA
>CAKOUR010000006.1 GCA_934120635.1 uncultured Bacilli bacterium
AACGGTGGAGTATGGAATGGAACAACAAATAGTTCTACATTTACTCAAGTAAATGGAACAACAAAATCAATAGGAAATCCAACAGCAACTCCTTATTACACGATTAGTTATAATGGAAATGGAGGTTCAACGCCTGGAGCTACAAAGGCATATCGATCATTTTCAAGTTGGAGCTTATCAGGAGGGGGAACTTTTTCGAATGGAACGTATACTTTTGGAACAAGTAATGGTACTTTAACTGCTAATTACAATGGAACTTCTAGTTCAACATCATTAGCATCATCAAGTAAATCGTTTACCATTACATATGATACTAATTCAACTGGAGCGACAAGTAGTGCTTCAACTCAATCAGTAGCAGTATCTGGATTAGGTTGGTATGATGCAGCAAGTGGGGGTAATAAAATAGCAAACTTTGGTGGAAGTACAACATTTACAGGAAATAAAACTTTATATGCTCATTGGAATAGTAGTGCTTCTGTGACATTAGCCACATTATCAAAGACAGGATATACTTGTGAGTGGAATACTCAATCTTTTATGAATGGAACAACATATAGTTCAGGACAAACAAATGTTACCATTAGTTCTTCAATTACTTTGTATGCTAGATGTAAGAGAAATACTTATAATGTAAAAGTTAAAGCTTTAAATAGTGATTATGGAAAAATAGAATATATAGACCAATCAGATGATGAATATGAACATGTTGCTACTGATACTTCTTTTTCTATAAAAGCTCCTTTGGGCACAGACATAAGTTTTAGAAGTAATGATTCATGTATAATCGTGCATGATGATGAAGATTGGTTGATTGATAATGCATATTGTCCTTTACCGGAAACATTATCTGGTTATACTACCAAATTTACTGGGTGGTCGATTAATGGGCAGTCATTTACAGGCACTAGAACATTATCTTCTGATATAGAAATAGTAGCTAATTTTTCTAAAACAATTAATAAATATACTATTACTTATAATAATAATGGTGGTTCTGGATGTTCTTCTAAGATTGATGTTGAATATGGTTCAAAGTATGGTACATTATGTACTCCTACTTATTTGGGACATACATTTCAAGGGTGGTATACTGCAGCAAGTGGAGGAACTCGAGTAACTTCTGAAACAACAATGGGAGCAGGTAATGTTACTATTTATGCTCATTGGACTGAAACTACTTATACTGTTAGTTATAATGCAAATGGTGGAAGTGGTTGTAGTACACCAAAAGAAATTGTTTATGGACAAAAGTATGGAAGTTTATGTACCCCTTCTAGAACAGGATACAATTTTGCTGGATGGTATACAGCAGCATCAGGGGGAACTCAAGTAAGTTCAGAAACAACAGCAGGTGCTGGAAATGTTACTATTTATGCTCATTGGAATGCTAAGACATTATATATTTATTATGATTTAGGAAATTTATCTAATGTTGGTTCAGGAAGCATGTCTGCTACTACTTATCAATACGGAGACCCCAATGGTGTGCCATTAAAAGTAAATGAATTTAAATTTACCCAAAGAATATTTAGATGTTGGCATATGAAAAGAGCAGATAACAAATGGTATGGATGTACTAATAAAAATGTTGCTTGTAGTGGTGCTGCTGGAAATACAAGTATGGGATGGTATGATTTTAGTCAATTAAGTAATGGCAATGGCCTTTTTTATGAACCACATACAGATCCAGGAACCGATTCGTGGATAATTAGCAGTTTTGTTTCAGAAGGACAAAATATGTATTTTTATCCTCAAGTTGTAAATGCAACCCTTTCTATTAAGACAACTAAAATATCAATTAAAAATAGTAGTGGTGCCCATAAGATACCTAAAGAAAAATGTTCTGGATATACAAATCAAGATTTGCGATTTCAGTTTCAGTTTACTACTAATGATACTGTTTCTAGTGGAAGAGTGTGTTATGCTAGTTCGAAAAGCGGATCACATACAGGAACTAATTGCGCTAATTATAGTTATGGGAAATGTTTAAGAACATCAGCAAAAACAGGTTGGGCTTATTTTAGAACTTCGCTGGATTGGTACTTTTATAGATCTACTATTTATGCATATGCATATGCAAAAACAGCTTCTGGTAAAACAGCATCAGCATATGCAGGATGATAAAAATTAATTAAAAGAAAGGAAACCTTATAATGAAATTTACCAAAAAGAAAATAATAATTTTATCTACTACTTTTGTAATAGCAATAGCCATTATATTCTTTCTCTTTTTTAAAAAATCTTTAAATAAATATGAATATACACCAGAACAAAAAGATAAAATTAAAGAAGAAATCAAACAAAGTACTGATTCAATAGTTTCTAAAGATGTAACAGTAGATAGTATTCGAGAAACATTACAAGATGAAAATATTATAAATATTTTTTTAACAGTAGGAGAGCAGTCTTATTTAAGAAATAAACCAATTGATAAATTAATAAAAAAATATAATCTATCTTCATTAGTAGAAGAACAAAAGTCTTATGTTGAAAAAGTAGAAAAAAAATATTTAGATAATTTACAATATAATATCGTGTCTGAAAGTGAAAACGGAAATGAATTATGTGAGAATATAGAAATAATAACTTATTATTATTCTTTATATTTAACAGATTATATTAATATTATAACTGCACTTCTTGAAATTCCAATAAACGAAGTAGATGAAGAAGAAGAAAGTCAAATAGAATATTATAAATTACAATTAAAAGCTTTAAAGGTATTAGACAAGCATTTAGATGAATATGATAATTTTTCTAAGGAAAAAGAAAAAGTTCAAATTTGCTATGAAAATGGGAAATTAAAAGATAAAACTCAAATGCTAACATTAGCAGTAGCATTACAAGGAGAATTGTATAGTAATATGGATATGAGTGATGAGAATGTTGTAAAAAAAACTGATGAAAGATTAGAAAAATATTTAAAAGAAATAGAAGAAATGCAATAATAGAATTATATACATTATTTTTGTCAATCAATTGTAAAAAAAAGATAACTATTTGTTGAATAGTTATTTTTTTTATTCTTTTGTGTTAAAATAATAAAGGAAATAGGAGGTATAGAATGAAAGAACAATGGAACGGCTTCAATGAAGGAGCATGGACAAAAGAAATCAATGTAGAAGATTTTATCAAAAGAAACTACAAAAAGTATGAAGGAGATGAAAGCTTTTTATCTCTTCCAACAGAAAAAACAAAAAAAGTATTAAAAGTATATAATGATATGTGCACAGAAGAAGTAAAAAAACATGTCATTGATATTGATACAGTAAATCCTGCAGGAATTAATGCTTTCAAACCTGGATATATTTGTGATGAAGATGATGTAATTGTTGGACTTCAGACAGATAAACTAGGAAAAAGAGCGATTGTTCCTAAAGGTGGAATAAAAATGGTTTACCAAGAGTTAGAAGCATATGGTTATAAAATGGATCCAACTCTTGAACATTTTATTAAAGATACAAACTTAGTAAAAACACATAATGATGGTGTATTTGATGCTTACACTAGTGAAATAAGAAGAGCAAGACACAATAAGTTATTAACAGGACTTCCTGATGCTTATGGTCGTGGAAGAATAATTGGAGATTATCGAAGAATAGCTTTATATGGTATTGATTATTTAATGGAAGAAAAGAAAAATGATTGGGACAACATGAAAATTACTGAGATGGATGATGAAACAATCAGACTTCGTGAAGAAATCTCTATGCAATATAGAGCGTTAAACGAAATAAAAGAAATGGCTTTAAGTTATGGATTTGATATTTCTAAGCCAGCAACTAATGCTAAAGAAGCAGTACAATGGACTTATTTTGGTTACTTAGCTGCAATTAAAGAAAATAATGGAGCAGCAATGAGCTTAGGAAGAGTAGATGCTTTCTTTGATATCTATTTCGAAAGAGATTTTGAAAAAGGCATCTTAACAGAATCTGATGCCCAAGAAATTATCGATCAATTTGTTATCAAATTAAGAGCAGCAAGACATTTAAGAACACCAGAATATGATGAATTATTCTCAGGAGATCCAACTTGGGTTACTTGTTCACTTGGTGGTATGACAAACGAAGGAGAAACTTTAGTTAATAAAACAAGTTTCCGTATTGTTCATACCCTAGAAAATCTAGAAAGTGCACCAGAACCAAACATGACAGTATTATGGGCAGAAAAATTACCAGAACCATGGAAAAAATATTGTACAAAAATAAGTATTGCAACTGATTCCATTCAATATGAAAATGATGATATCATGCGACCTGCAATGGGAGATGATTATGGAATTGCTTGTTGCGTTTCAGCAATGAGAATTGGAAAAGATATGCAATTCTTTGGAGCACGCTGTAACCTAGCAAAAACTTTATTATACGCAATCAACGGTGGTGTAGATGAAGTAAGAAGAGATTTAGTTATCCCTGGATTTGAAAAAATGACTGATGAAGTATTAGACTATGAAAAAGTAAAAACAGCATACTACAAAATGATGCATGAAGTAGCAAGAATTTATTCTGATGCTATGAATATCATTCACTATATGCACGATAAATATGCTTATGAAGCAGGACAAATGGCATTACATGATACCTATGTAAATCGCTTAATGGCCTATGGAGTAGCAGGATTTTCAGTAGCAGTAGATTCATTATCCGCAATTAAATATGCTAAGGTTAAACCAATTAGAGATGAAGAAGGAATTACTGTTGATTTTGAAATAGAAGGAGATTTTCCAAAATTTGGAAATGATGATGATCGAGTAGATGAAATTGGAAAAGAAATTATTGAACAATTCTATAAAGAATTATCTCTTCATCACTGTTACAGAAATGCACACCCAACATTATCCATCTTAACGATAACTTCTAATGTAGTATATGGCTCAAATACTGGAGCAACTCCAGATGGAAGAAAAAAAGGTGTAGCATTTGCACCAGGAGCAAATCCAATGCATGGAAGAGATTCATCAGGCGCAATTGCCTCACTTAACTCAGTAGCAAAACTTGACTGGACAAATTGCTGCCGTGATGGAATATCCAATACTTTCTCTATCGTACCAGATAGTTTAGGACACAGTAATGAAGAAAGAATAGAAAATTTAGTATCATTACTTGATGGATATTTTATTCAAGGAGCACATCACTTAAACGTTAATGTATTAAATCGTGAAACATTAATTGATGCGATGAATAATCCAGATAAATACCCTCTACTTACGATTCGTGTTTCTGGTTATGCAGTTCGATTCAATAAACTTACAAGAAAGCAACAAGAGGAAGTAATTGCAAGAACTTTCCACGAGAAAATGTAATGAAAAAAGGTGCAGTTGACTCAATTGAAACTTTTGGATTAGTTGATGGTCCAGGAATTCGAACAGTCGTCTTCTTAAGTGGATGTAAACTTCGATGTAAATATTGTCATAACCCAGAAATGTGGATAAGAGGAAAAGAGAATATTACTAGTGAAGACTTAGCAAAGCGAATTATCCGAAATAAACCTTACTTTAAAAGAAACAGTGGAGGAGTAACTTTCTCAGGAGGAGAACCACTTCTTCAAAGTAACTTTATCATTGAAGTAGCAAAAATTTTAAAAAAAGAAAATATCCATATTGCCTTAGATACAGCTGGAGTAGGAAATGGAAATTATCAAGAGATACTAAAGTATATTGATTTAGTAATTCTAGATATCAAATTTACAACCAAAGAAGGATATTTAGCCCTAACATCACATCCAATAGATGAATCATTAAAATTCATAGAAGAACTCAACAAAAGTGGAAAAAAAGTTTGGCTTAGGCAAGTTGTCGTCCCAGGACTAATGGATAACGAAAAATACTTACAACAATTAGCAGATACTTGTCTTCAAGTTAAAAATGTCGAAAGAATTGAATTTCTTCCTTACCATAAACTAGGTAGTGAAAAATATGAAAAACTAGGGATTCCGTATCCCTATAAAGATAAAGAAGAAATGGATAAAACAAAATGCCAAGAACTTTATCAACACTTTATGGAAATCTATAATAGAAAGAAGATACAACAGTGATTTACTCTTCTTTCTTTTTTTCTTTAACTTTAGAGAAAAATATGAATCAGTATTTTTGCATAAAAAAGAAAAACTTATCCACACTAAAAATAAGGAGCGTGGAAAAATGAATGAAAATAATGAACTATTAATGTATATTTATCAAAATGCCAACATGGGAGTAAAAAACTGTACTAATCTAATTCGAATCTTACAAGGAAAAGATAATAAAATCAAAAAAATAGTAGAAGGAGAATTAAAAGGATACGAAGAATTTGCCAAAAGAGCAGAAAAACTAATCAAAAAAAATAAACTCAATCCCAAAGAAATAGGCTTAATGGCAGACGTCATGTCAAAAATAAGCATGAACATGGAAATGATGAAAGATAACAGCGATGCTAGAGTAGCCGATATGCTAACCAAAGGATTTACAATGGGAAATGTAGACATTACCAAAAAAATCGATCGCTTTGAAAAAGACGCTGACAAAGATATTCTAAAACTAGCAAAAGATTTATTAAATTTTGGCAAAGAAAATATTGAAATATTAAAACCATACTTATAGAATAGGTGATAAATTTGAAAGCACTAGTAACAGGAGCAAGTTCAGGAATAGGACTATATATATCTAACGAATTATTAAATCTTGGCTATGATTTATTTGTTGTAGCAAGAGATAAAAAGAAATTAGAAAAAATATATGCAAAGAAAAAGAACGTAACTATCATTAGTCTAGATTTAGAAGACAAAGATAATTGTTATAAATTATATGAAATGCTAAAAGATAAAGATATTGATATTTTAGTCAATAATGCTGGATTTGGAGATGCTGGTAATTTTAGCCAAACATCATTACAAAAAGAACTAAGCATGATTGATTTAAATATCATTTCTTATCATATTTTAACTAAATTATTTTTAAAAGATTTTATCAAAAAAAATAGAGGCCGAATTCTTAATATTGCCTCCATGGCAGGATTTATGCCTGGACCTTATATGGCAACTTACTATGCAACAAAATCTTATATTGTAAGCTTAACTACCTCTATACAAGAAGAGTTAAAAAAAGATAAATCCAATGTCCATGTATCCATGTTTTGCCCTGGACCAGTAGAAACTAACTTTAATAAGGTCGCTAAAGTAAAATTTAATGTACCATCCATAGATGCAGAAAAAGCAGCCAAAATAGCAGTAGAAGGAATGTTTAAAAATAAAAAAATAATTATTCCGATGAATATGAAATTAAATTATTACTTAGTAAAATTAAGTCCATTAGGCTTAGTATCAACAATTAATGCTAAAACCCAAGAAAGAGTAGAAGATAAGTGAAAAATACTGATATCTACTCTTTTTTTATGATAAAGCTTAAAAATAGTAAATATTTCATTCTAAGGAAATTCTAAGTTAACCTTGACTTTTTTTCAAAAAAATTTATAATAGGATAAAAAATTAATGGGGGAAACAATGAATCAAGAATTAGAAAATGCAATAATAAATGCCAAGAAACGCTGTGAAGGAATGTTAATAGAAGAATGTCGAGGTTTTTTTGGCAGAATCTATCCTTTTACTACCGAAAATATTAATGGCTATATCTCAAACTTTCAATTAAAAAATAAATCATTATTAACGGTAGGCTCTTCTGGAGACCAAGTATTAAATGCCATAGCAGAAGGATGTAAAGATATATCTGTAATTGATGTTAATCCTTATACCAAATACTACTATTACTTAAAAGCAGCAGGAATAATTACTTTAGATGAAGAAGAATTTTTTGAGTTTTTTCGGTATAAAGATTATCCTTTTGTATTTAGTGATAACAAAAATGTTTTTAGAAATGATTTGTATCAAAAAATTCTACCAGCCTTAGAAACTTTAGATAAAGAATCCCTTTTCTTTTGGAATAGCTTATTTACAAAATTTTCTGGAAGTGAAGTGAGAAGATATTTATTTCAAGCAGATGAAGAACAAAATAAAACAATTACTTCTTGCAACTTATATTTACAAAGCGAAAAAAATTATCATAACTTAAAATCAAATTTAGAAACAGTAGTTCCTAACTTCTTAAAAGGAAATATCCTACAATACCCATTTGATAAAAACTATGATAATATCTGGTTATCTAATATTGGTTCCTATTTAAATGTTAATGATATCAAAAATATAGCAAAAATAATTCCAAATTATCTTACAGATGAAGGAAAATTACTCATTAGTTATTTATATGACACAACAAAAAATACAACCTATCAAAAGAATTGGAGTTCAATATATAATTTTAATCTTGTTTCTTCTATTTTTAAAGAATATCATACAGAATTAATATCATTTTTAGGAATTAAAGGAATAAAGATGTCTAATTCTTCTATTAAAGATTCTGCAATACTATGTAGAAAACGAAAAAAATAAACTTCAAGTTACTCTTGACAAGAATAAATATAATGATTATAATGTTCTTGTAATGGGGTCGTATATGGATTCGACAGGAATAAAAGAAATTTAGCCGCAAGTCGTATATCTTACGTTACAGATAAATTAAATATAGCTGGAAACAACTATAACAATGCTACTGGATACGCTTTTGCGTAATTTAATTTAATCAGTAGGTTCTATCCCATCTTTGCCTATGAGATAGGAATAGGACATATAAAATAGGCTATATTATATATTTTTTCTTGGATATATAATGAATATTAAAGAATAGTAAATAATTATTCTTGTTAGTTCTTCTAATTATTTATGAATATTTAGAATTAACTAAACTTGTAGAAGCTAAATGGAGTTTATTTTTGGACGGGAGTTCGACTCTCCCCGGCTCCACCATTGAGAAATCTGTCCAGAGTTTTATAGTTTTGGGTTTAATATAGAAAATATCAATTTCTAAAAGAAGTTGGTATTTTTTTTGTTGCTAATTAAAGAAAGGACAGGCTTAAATGATTAATATTGTAAAAAAAAGTTAGAGTTTGCTGAGGATATTATGGATATGTTAGAGGATAAAGTATCTAAATTACAAGAAAAGTTAAATTGCTTCAAAGAACTATAGAATAAATTTATTTTCTTATAAGACAAATTCTTTTCTTAAATAAATATGATGACTTGATAGATGAATTACATGAAAAAGATCTAGAAATTTACAAAACGAGTTTAGTAGTAATTATAAGAAAGATAGTGATTTATAACGATAATTATATGATATAATAGTTAATGTTAGGAGGAAAATATGGATAAATTACCAAAAAATATTAATAGTATAATTCGTAGTAGTGCAATTTTTGTAAAAAAAGAGGTTAGACATATTTGTTATGAAATTAATGAAAAAGAAGAAAGCAGTGCAAATATTAGAGTTCAATTACCCAAATATCATAGACCTAAAAAATCAGATGAAATAATTGATAGTAATGAAAACTTTGTAAATGGTTTTAAAGTAGTTAAAACAGCAAATGGTGAGTATGCATATATAAGAGAATCTGATAATTCTTTATTACCTTTTAGGTATGATATTGCTTGTGATTTTAATGAATTTGGTTTCGCAATTGTTGGTAAAGATGGAAGTGTTTCATGGATAAATAAAGATTTTAAGTATCTTAATATACAAGGTGAAATGGTAGAAGAGGAGCTTGATAAAAATTGGTCTAAATTTGATGGATGGCAAGGAATAAGTGCTTTTAGTAAAGGAAACTTACCATTATCTCGTGTTTATGATGGAAGAAAAACCTATGGCAGAATTTCTTATTTTGGAACAGATGGAAAATTTAAAGAGTTTTATAGATATGATGGTAAAATAGACAATCATTTTTCTAAATCTACTTTTACAAGTGGCTCAACATTTGATGAAAAAGGTCATGCAATAGCTGATGGAGATATGCTATTTGCAAAAGGTTATTATCTATCATATAAGGACTTAATAAAATTATCTATGGAAAAAGGTTTTATTGATTCTATTAGCGAAGATGCTGAAAAATGTTTTGATAAAAAAACGGCAAGAGTATTAAAAAAAGAACGAAAAGTGAAATGAAAATTCAAATTGTACAGCATTGAGAAATTATTAGAATCTTTGTATATGTGGGATTAACTGGAATAATATTTCCTCTTTTTTTGTGCTTTTTTACAATTTATTAGTGTTCAATTTAGTTTTTTCATGCACAGCAGTACTTAATCTCTACCAAATTTGTGCAAGACTAAATGGAAAAATTAATAATACTTGTTCTTACAAAACTAACTGATATATGGATAATAAGATATTGTAAGTATTGAAATTCAATCTTAAAACTGTTGTAGTTATTGCTTTATCTAAATAATTCTAGATCAACACAATCTATATTATTAGATTATAACCCTCTTAATCGAATACATAAATCAACACAATATAATGTAGATAACACAGAATTATCATTTGAAAATAATATTTTAAAAAAATTAGTAAAAAATAAAAAACAATAAAAGTATCATTATAAATAAATTTAACTACTATTTTCATATAATTGATTTAGAGCATTCACTATATTGCTCTTTTTTCTAGAAAAATCTATTTTTAATTTATATGAATTAAAATATGATATACTTATATTCAAACGGGGTGTTATTATGGATAAACTAAAACGTAAAGATAATAGTTCAATAAAAGATGGCATTAATAATAATACATATCACTTATTATTTAGAGATTATAATAATCTTCCAAAAGAAGAACAAGGTAGTTATGAAAATGTTATTGCATATATTACAATTGATTGCTTTACAAAATTTCAAGAGAAAAAAATATTTATAAAACTATTAAAATTATTTTCTCAAAATTTAGTAATTGATTTAAATAAAATTACATTTAATGAGAAAATAAAACAATATGAGTATAAAAATAATAATTTAACAATCACTTTCGATAAAATGTCAAATTGCTTTGAAGATAAAGGCTTAATAAAAGAATTAACCTCCAATAAAAGATATGGTAAATGTCATAGTAGAGCAATGGCTATTTCACCAAGTATTGAAGGTTCAAGAATTGTAACAGGGTATATTACTTTAGGAAATCAAAAAATTTTACATTCTATTATAGAATATGAACATGATAGTAAAACTATTGTATTGGATTGGACAAGAAATTTAAAAATTACTAAGGAACAATATATTGAATTAACTAATTTTGTAGAACTTTCATCTTTTGAAGGTAAAAAAGTTATAGATGATATTGAAATTATATTTAAAGATTTAAATATAGGGGTTAAAACCTATGTAGTGTTTAGAGATGAATTGATAAGAGATATGCAAAAAAATCCACATATTTTTCAACCTACTGAAAAAAGGAAAAAACTATTCAAGCATTTAGAGAAGAAAAAGAAAGAATAGAAAATGAATAAAATACCAATGTAAAGCATTTTATCTTAAAAATGAATACAATTAATAAATTTTATGATAAACTATTATCAATATTGAAATTTTCAATTAAAAAGGAGCAAAGAAATGGAAAATAATACAATGCAATATTCAGAAGAGTTAGAAAAACTAGAAAAACTAGATTTAGAAACCTGGTTATATTTATATCTCACTAAAGCAAAGATAAAAAAACATCTTAAAATAGAAAACTTAAGTAAGAAAAGAGAATTTTCTATAGGAAAAATACAAAAAAATGAAGTATACATTTTTAAAAATTATGATGAATATAGAAACTTTTTCTTAATGTATTTAGATGATGTAGAAAATGAACTAATTGATTTAGCAATTTATACTCGTGGAAATAAAGGACAAATAGTAGCATTAAGAGGATTATGTGAACGAATTATCATTAAAGTTAAAAACTTTAAATTTTATCAATCAATTACCGAAAAGCAAATTGAAGAAATTCACGAAAAAGGTAATTTAACTTCATTAGAATTTGCACAATTATGTATTAATAATAATTTATGTGTAATTAGTGACAAATCATTGACACAAGAAGATAGATGTAATTTTTTTGATAGGAATTGTCAAGAATGCTTATTAGAAAATGCAACACATCGTTTAGAATATGAAAACCCAGCTTTAGAACAAAGAGAAAATTCCACAAATAGTCCTAAAAGAGTATTAAATAAAAGAAATAATTTTATTAAAAAATGAATTTAGATTCTTTAAAAATAGAATACGATAAACTTCAAAAAAAGTATGGGGCAATAGAATTAGATTCTATTTATAGCGGTGGTTGTGATAAAAATCCAGATATATGTTTTGTGTTTATGAATCCAACAAAAAGAAATATTGCTTCATCTAAAACATGGAAAGGATTAAAATCACCATGGATAGGAACAAAAAATATTTGGGTTTTATTTTATCAATTAAAATTGCTCGATGAAAACGTATACAAAAAAATAAGAAAAATAAAAGGAAAAGAATGGACTGAAAACTTTGCAAATGAAGTATATGAAGAAGTAAAGAAACATAAGTATTTTATTACCAACTTAGGAAAATGCACACAACTTGATGCTAGACCATTACCAGATAGTGTATATAAAGAATATCTTCATTTATTAGAAAAAGAGATAGAAATAATCAATCCAAAAGTAATAATCTTATTTGGAAATCAAGTTAGTTCAATTGTATTAAATGAAAAAATATCTGTATCCCAATGTAGAAAAAAGCAATTTCTAAAAACAATAAATGGAAAGCAATACAAATGTTATGCTGTTTTTTATCCCGTAGGAAACGGAAGATTTAATATAGATAAATCAATAGAAGATATCTTGTATATAAAAAGTCTCTATTATAAAAATCTTAATTAAAGAATATTACTAGGAATTTAGTTTTTTAAATAAATATAAAAGGGGGAAATGATGGATAATATTAAATGGATAAAAAAACAAATTAGATCAACTTTAGATTATCAATATATTACTAAAATAGTAGATGACTATTTAGAAAAAAACGATAAAGATTTTTTAAAACAATATCAAGAAAATGATTTAGATTTTATTTATATCAGTAAGCAAGAAACGATGAATATTATTTTAATTGCTATTAGTCATATAAGTAAGAATTTATCCATTGATAAAAAATATCAACAAATGAAAGAATATATTCTAAAAAATCATCTAAAAAAATTAGATTTAATTCTATCATCTCTTAATGAAGAAGATAGAATAGATGTTGGTGTAGGTTTTGCCTTTATTGAATATAGTCCTTTATATCAAGAAAAAGAAGTAAAAGATACCTTTGCCAAGTATTTTATGGATAAAATTTTATCAGAAAATAAAGAACAACTATCTAAAAAAATAAATAAAACTTTTAAAACAATTCAAAAGTTTCAGCAATATGGAGTAAAAAGATATATCATTGATTACTTATCTTTCTATGATAAATATCTAGCAAACTATATAGCAATAAATCATAAACTAATTTCAAAAGAATTATTACAATCACTAAATATGAATTCTTTCTTTCAATATCAAGAAGAAAACCAAACCCATTTGCCAATAAAAAAAGACTCCACTCAAAATAAAATTTTAATTCTTTCAAAAAAATAAAGTCATCATTAAAGTTAAAAATAAGTATTTTTTTCTTACAAACATATATTTAAATAGGTGATTTTATGAAAAAAATAGATTATTTATTACTATTTGGAATTATCATGATATCTATATTCGGTGTCGTAATGATATATTCAGCTTCTTATGTTTGGGCAGAATATAAATTTCATGACCCCTTAAAATTTGCAAAAACACAATTTCTTTTTTTAGTAGTGAGCTATATTCTTATCTTTTTTTCTTTAAAAATACCCTATCAAAAATATCTTTCTTGCGCAAATTTAATCTTTTTTATCTGTTTTATTCTCCTTATCTTAGTATTAATTCCAGGAATTGGAACAGTTAGAAATGGATCAAGAAGTTGGTTTGGAATAGGGGGCTTTGGTATTCAACCTAGTGAATTTACCAAATTAGGAATGATAATATTTACCTCAAAATACTTAGCTTATAACGAAAAAGTACTAAAAAATATAAAAAGTGGAGTACTTCCCATCTTAGGAGTATTAATGTTAGTATTTGGACTAATCATGCTACAACCAGATTTTGGAACAGGAGTTATCATAGTTATTTCTATTATTGTTTTATTATTTGTTAGTGGAGTGAATATGGGATTTTTTATCAAACTAGGTTTTATTGGCCTTCTTGGAGTAGTAGCCTTAATCATTGCCGCTCCATATCGAATGAAAAGAATTGTATCATTTTTAAATCCTTGGAGTGATCCCTTAGGAAGTGGCTTTCAAATTATTCAAAGCTTATACGCAATTGGACCAGGAGGCTTACTAGGATTAGGCTTTGGAAATAGTATTCAAAAACATTTCTATCTACCTGAACCCCAAACAGACTTCATCTTTGCTATCATCAGTGAAGAATTTGGTTTTTTAGGAATTTTAATTGTAGCCAGTCTATTTTTATTAATTATTTATCGAGGATTTCACATCTCTATTCATTGTGAAAATAAATTTGGAAAATACTTATCTTTCGGTATCACTTTTCAATTAGCATTTCAGGCACTATTAAACTTAATGGTCGTTGTTGGATTAATTCCTGTAACAGGGGTTGTACTTCGTGGTATCCTGTAACTACAAACACTTTTTAGCCCTTTAATAAGGGAAAAAAACAAATTTGATAATTTATTATTATTTAGAAAAAAATTAAAAATATATGAAAAAATCAAAAAATTCAAAAAAATGGCAACTTTTTTTGAGGGTTGTCTGCTCATTACAACATTCAAAATAGAATTTTAGAGTTCTATGTTATTTAGATGTAAAAAATATGTAATGATTATAATTTATAAAACGTGAATATTCATTTAATTAAATATTAAGATTTAATAATTGTGATATAATATTTGTTGGATGTGATAAAATGTTTAATGTAAAAAAAATAATTTTTATTGTTATATTTATAGTATCTATAATTTCTTTAATTTTTGTTTATAATGATGATTTCTTATATTCTAAGCAAATTATTAAAATAACAAAAATTGATACAATTAGCGAAGATACATCTCAAAATTCATTAGGATTAGAAGAAAAATACTACACAAAAAAGATAACTGGATTAATAACCAACGGTAAGCAAAAAGGAAAGGAAAAAACCATCTCATATGATGAAACTTATTCGTCTGTGGTTACAGACAAGTATAAAGTTAATGACAAAATAATATTAGATGCGAGTGGTATTGAATTAAAAAGAGATTTCTATCTAACTTTAATGATTGTCGTATTTTTAAATTTACTTTATATAGTTGGCTCTTATAAAGGACTGTTATCTGTATTAAGTGTTATTTTGAATTTAGTAATTTTTTATATTGGTTTATCCTTATATTTTAAAGGTATTAATTTATTGTTTTTATGTGTAATAGAAATGATTATTTTTTCTATTATTTCTTTAATATTAGCAAGTGGTTTTAACAAAAAAACATTATCAGCAATCATTTCTGTAATTATATCAACATTAGTAATGCTCTTTTCAATTGTGATTATTATAAATTTTACAGGATATAAGGGGATAAATTTCAATGAATTATCATTTCTGACTGTTCCTATTGAAGATATTATTTTGCCGGAATTATTAATTGGATCTACAGGAGCAATCATGGATGTGGCGATTACAATTTCATCTTCTATATCGGAACTTATTCAAAAAGACAATAATATATCTGTTAAAAATCTGAAAAAATCTGCTAGAGAAATAGGAAAAGATATAATGAGTACGATGAGTAATGTTTTATTTTTTACTTATTTATGTTCAGGACTTCCAATTTTTGTGTTAGCATTACGTAATGGATTTTCAATGTATAATTATATTTCAAGTAATTTTACATTAGAATTAACAAGATTCTTAATTGGTAGTATTGGTATTGTTTTAACCATTCCATTATCAGCACATACATCAATTAAATTGATGAAAAGAGGTGCAAAATGAATATAATATTAATTATTTTATTATTCTTATTAATGATTTATATTGATATAAAAAGAGGAATAAAACTATTTTTATCTATATTATTTAATTTTATTATTTTAATGATTATTTTTTATTTAATTGCTATTGGATTAAACCCTATAATTTGTTCTTTAATAGGCTGTTTTATAATAAGTTATATAATACTATATTATGTAAACGAAAGAAACGTAAAAACAGAATCTAGTTTGAAATCAGTTATTATCGTTTTAATTATATTATCTTTTCTCATATTTTTTGTAACGAAAATATCAAGAATCGCTGGTTTTGGATATGAATCGTACGAGGAGATAAATATGTTTTCTTATGATGTAAAAATAGATTTTACTAACATTGCAATTTCTATGATACTAATTAGTTTAATTGGAGCAACGGTTGATTCTTCCATAGCAATTTCATCTGCTCTATATGAAGTGTATGATAATAATAAAAATTTATCAAAAAAAGATTTATTTTTATCAGGAATGAATATTGGGAAAGATATATTATGTACGACGAATAATACCTTAATGTTTGCTTTTTTAGGTGAATTCATGACATTATTGATTTGGTTTTATAAAGGAGATTATTCGTTTTTAGAAATTGTAAATGCAAAGACGTTTGTTTCAGAAATGATTAAAATATTATTTAGTGCAGTAGGCTGTATTATAGTTATACCTATAACTGCATATATTACAACGGAAACACTAAAAAAAGATGACAAAAATAATTAAGTAAAGTTAAAATTATCATATAATTTTATGTGATAATTTTTTTTTTAATAGTTGAAAGTGAAATAGATTTTCATATTGGAAGAAGTGATAATGAATATATCTAGAAATGAAACTTATAAAACAAAAAAACTAATTTCTAAAAATATAGTTTTAGAATTATTTATAGGAATATTTTTAGGATTCTTGTTACCAGCGTGTGATTGTGCTGTTGTTTCTGTTTCTAAAATGTTTATCAAGAAAAAAGCATCTCTTAATGTAGCAATTTCTTTTATGTTTACTTCTCTAATAATAAATCTTGCTGTGCTTTTATTAACTTTAATTTCATTGATATTTATCACAATATTTGTAGTATGTCTATTTTGGAAAGGTGTATTATGAAAAAACATTTTTTAGGAATATTTGGTCTTTTTATTTTTAAATAAAATGTCTAATTTTGTTTTTAATTCATTAAATAAATAAGATTGACATAATTTTATACTAGGTGATGATATGGAGAAAATTTATAATCATAAAAAAGTTAAATTTTCATTTTTTTTTGATAAAAATGGTAAATCTTTAAAAGATATTTTAGAAAAATGTTATCGTGAAGAAATTAGAAATGAACAAATACTTACTGGAGGTGTTAATAGTGGTTTTCCAAAATAGAAAAAAGATTCTATTATTACAGAAAAGAGATTTAAAATTGATTAAAGGGTGGCTAATTAGGTGTTAATTGATAATAAAATTTATAATTGTGCTGAATATTTAAGACTATCTAAAGATGATTTAGGTAAAAATGATGAATCATCATCTATTCAAAGTCAAAGATTGATAATTGAAGGTTTTGCTAAACATAATAATTTAAAAATAGTTGAAGAATATGTCGACGATGGTTATTCTGGCGGTAATTTTGATAGACCTGCATTTACCAGAATGATTGAAGACATCGAATCTGGAAAAATAAATTGTGTGATAACAAAAGATTTATCTAGGCTTGGACGAGAAATGTATAAAACTGGGAATTATATCGAAGAATATTTTTTAGAACATGATGTTAGATATATTGCTATCAATGATTCTTATGACTCTAATATTGGAGATTCTATGCTTGGTATAAGATTAGGTGTTAATGATTTGTATCTAAGAGATATATCAAAAAAGGTACGTTCATCATTTAGGGTAAAACAAGAACGTGGTGAGTATATAGGAAGTTTTCCATGTTATGGTTATATTAAGAATCCAGAAGATAAACATAAATTAATTGTTGATCCTGTGGCATCTAAAGTTATTAAATTAATATATCAACTATGTTTGGAAGGATTTGGAATTACTAGAATATGCAAAAAACTAACAGATGAAAAAATACCTATTCCTATTGTTTATAAAAAAGAGCCAAGAGGACTACTAGTAACTGAAAACGATGGATTTGGTATTTGGAAAAATTCAACGGTTAGAAATATATTAAAGAGTCAAATGTATATTGGAAACATGGTTCAACATACACATGAAAAGATTAGTTATAATCAAAAAAAATGTAAACATTTAAAGGAAAATGATTTTATAATAGTTGAACATACACATGAACCTATTATTAGTATAGAAGATTTTAATAAAGTACAAGAAATTTTGAAACAAAAAAGCCATACTCCAGTAGATAGAAACTTTGACAGATTTTTATTATCAGGGATAATGTTTTGCGGCAAATGTGGGCATACTTTAGGTGTAGGAGTAAAAAAAACAAAATCAGTTCCATCACAATATACACATTGTAATTATTATACAAGAAAAGGTGTGAAAAGTGGATGCACTCCTAATAGACTTAATTATTATTTATTAGAAAAAGATATAATTAATTTTTTAAACGAAGTTGGCGAAGAATTTATTAAGTATTATGATATTAGAAATTTGGTTGAAGACTCTGTATATGTTTATAATCGTGATATAGATGATATGAAAAAAGAGTTAAGTCAATTAGAAAAAGACATAAATAGAAAACTAAATATTATTTCTAATTTGTATAATGATAAAGTTGAGAAAATTATTTCAGTTGATGTATATAAAAAATTATCAGATAAGTATGAGAAAGAATTAAATCAATTAAAGATTAAAAAAGAAGAAATAGATAATAAATTAAGGATATTTTCTGTTAAATCAAAAGAAAAACAATTTACTGAATGTCGTGAATCGGTAGAAAATTTTATGAAATTAAAAGTACCTTCTAGGAGTACAATAAAAAATTTGATTAGTAGAATTGATATATACGATAATGGCAATGAAAAAGAGGTTAAAGTATTTTTTAGATTTAAAGAACTTACCGATATAGCAAGTAAGTTAGTTTAATATTTAAAAGGTTATCACAATAGTATGGGCAACCTTTTATTTTTTTATAACTCTAAAATGGCAAAGGGGGTAACCTTACCATTTTTAAGTTATGGAGGAAGCAGCCTCTTAATTACAATGATTTCTATGGGCATACTTCTTAATATCAGTAAATATAATTATGAATAAGTTTTATAGACTAATGATGATAATTTTGATATAATAAAATCATAAATTAAGGAGAAATGATTTCATGAAAAAAACAATAAAAGATTATCAATTAGAAAATAAAAAAGTAATTATTCGAGTAGACTTTAATGTTCCCATGAAAGAAGGAATCATTACTGATGATACTAGAATAAAAAGAGCAATACCAACAATAAAATATGCAATTGAAAAAGGAGCAAAAGTAATTTTATTATCTCACTTAGGAAAAGTTAAAGAAGAAAGTGATTTACAAAAAAATAATCTTTACCCAGTAAGTATTCGCTTACAAGAGTTAATAGAAAAAGAAGTATTTTTTTCTAACGAAACCAGAGGAAAAGAACTAGAAGAAAAAGTCTCATCCCTTAAAAAAGGCGAAATCTTACTTATTCAAAATACAAGATATGAAGACCTAATAGGAAAAAAAGAAAGCACTTGCAACGAAGAATTAGCAAAATATTGGGCCTCACTAGGAGATATATTTATCAATGATGCCTATGGAACATGTCACAGAAAACATGCATCTAACGTAGGAATAGCAAATTATTTACCAAGTGGTATTGGCTTTTTAGTCGAAGAAGAAATCAATAAAATAGATGGAATTTTAGAAGAAGATACTCATCCCTTTGTTGTCATCATGGGAGGAGCAAAAGTTCACGATAAAATTAAAGTCATTAAAAATTTAATTCAAAAATGCGATTTATTATTAATAGGAGGAGGAATGGCTTATACCTTTTTAGCCGCAAGAAATTATCCCATTGGAAAATCTATTTTAGATGAAGAGTCCACTGAATTTTGTAAAGAAATATTAAGTACTTATGAAGAAAAAATAATCCTACCAATAGATCATTTAGTATCAGGCTCAATAACTTCAGATAAAGTGTCCATAAAAAGAATTTGTGATACTACTGAATTAGATATGGGATTTGATATTGGACCACAAACCATTCAACTATTTAAGGAAAAATTATCTCCAGCAAAAAGAGTAATCATTAATGGCCCAATGGGATGTTTCGAAAATCCAAATTATCAAGAAGGAACAAAAGAAATTTATCAATATTTAACCGATAATCATATCAAAACCTTAGTAGGAGGAGGGGATTCAGCCGCTAGTGTTAATCAACTATCAAATCCAAATAAGTTTTATCATATTTCAACAGGGGGAGGTGCAACACTAGAATACTTAGAAGGAACTGTTCTTCCAGGAATTAGTGTAATCGATGAAAAAAAATAAAATAAAATATATCTTTAATTTTTTACTCATTGCTATCGTATTATCAATTGTTTTATATTTTTCCCTAAAAGATAATTATCAAGAAATTATATCTACCATCTTAAAGATGAATTATATCTGGATTTTTGTAGCCATATTAGCATTAATTATTTATCGCCTATGTGCAAGTCTTGGGCACTATTATATTATTAAAGCAAATAATGGAAAAGTTTCTTATTTAAAGTGCTTTCAAATTAATTTAATGATTCTTTTCTTTCATGGCATAACTCCCTTTGCAGGAGGAGGTCAACCAATGGAAATTTATTTTCTCCATAAAGAAGGAATTTCTGTTACAAAAGCTACCAATATTACATTACAAAATTTTATTGTTTATCAAATAGCCTTAATTATAACAGGTTTAATAGCTTTAATATATAATCATATTTTTAATGTTTTTCCAAATGATAGTTTAATAAAATACTTAGTTGTCTTAGGATTTACAATTAATACTTTAGTACTAGTAGTAACCTTTATCTTAAGTTTTGGTAAGAAAACAAATAAGTTTATTATTGAAAAAGGAATTCACTTTTTAGCTAAAATAAAAATTATTAAAGAAGAAAAAAAGACACAAGAGAAGTGTCAAAAATACTTACAAAGTTTTCATGATAATGCAATTGAATTAAAGAAAAATAAAAAGATAGTTGCTTTTATGGTATTAATTAATATTATAGGGTTAATGACAATGTATAGTATGCCATATCCTATCTTAAGAGGAATGGGTATAAATATTAATATTTTTAAAGTGATAACTGCAATTGCTTATGTAATGATAATAGGTTCATTTGTTCCTATTCCTGGTGGAACAGGAGGAATTGAATATAGCTTTATCTTTTTCTTTCAATACTTAATCAGTGGAAGCATTTTACATGCCGCTATGTTAGTGTGGAGATTAATTAGTTATTACCTAGGAATGATATTTGGAGCAATAGCTTTATCCTTATATAGAAAGAAGGAAAAACAATGCGAATAGGATTATTTACAGATACATATCTTCCCTATATTAGTGGATTAGTAACCAGTGTAGATATGTTAAAGAAAAGTTTAGAAAAGTTAGGTCATACAGTATACATAGTTACAGCAAATTTAGAAAACTTTCACTATGACTATGATAAAAAAAATAGAATCCTAAAAATACCAGGAGTACCAACAGGAATCTATGATTCAAGATTAACAGGAATCTATCCCTTAAAAGCCATTAAAATTATCAGAAGTTGGGATTTAGACATTATTCATTCTCAAACAGAATTTGGCATAGGAACATTTGCTAGAATTCTAGCAAAGCAATATAACATTCCCATTGTACATACTTATCACACAATGTATGAAGATTATGTTCATTACATCACACATGGCTATTTTAATCGCTCTAGTAAAAAAATAGTAGAGTACTTAACAGTATTTTACTGCGACAAAACAATTTCAGAATTAGTCGTACCAACAAAAAAAGCATATGAACTATTTAAACAAAAATATAAAGTCAATAGAAACGTCTATATTGTACCAACAGGCATTGATGTTGAAAAATTTTATAAAGAAAATCATCCTGAGTTTAATAATACACAAAAAAGAAAAGAAATAGGTTTAGATCCCAAAGATTTTGTTATTCTTTTTGTTGGAAGAATTGCTAGTGAAAAGAATATTGAATTACTATTAACTTCTATGCACTCTTTAGTAGGAATATCGAATAAAATAAAACTATTAGTAGTAGGAGATGGTCCAGATTTAGAAAACTACAAGAAATATACTGAAAAAAATCATTTAGAAAACCAAATCATTTTTGCAGGCAAAGTCCCATGGGACAAAATCCCAGACTATTATTTAATGTCTGATTGCTTTGTAACTGCCTCTCATACAGAAACACAAGGGTTAACAGTAATCGAAGCAATGGCAGCCTCATTACCAGTAGTTGTAATTGAAGATGAAAGTTTTGAAGAAACAGTTATAGATAATTTAAATGGTCTTATTTTCAAAAATAAAAGAGAATATAAAAAATGTATCATTAATCTATTTAAAGATAAATCCTTAAGAAAAAGACTTAGTCATCAAGCAAGAATCTCTGCTGAAACGCACTCCTCTAGATATTTTGCTGAACAAATCTTAGAAGTATATCGAATAGCCATTCAAAACAAACCAAAACATAAAATTCCTATCGTAGAAAAAATGCATCAAATATTTAAAGAAAAAGACAAAGAAGAAAAGGAGAAAGAAAATGAGTAAGTTTATTATTTTAAATCATAAAATGAATCTAGAATATGAAGAAGTATATCCATATATTAATGAATTAAATAATTTAGAAACAAAAAATAATATTATTGTTTGTCCAACTAGTATTTATTTAGAAGATTTTATCAATCATTGTCATTGGGGAGTAGGTGCTCAAAATGTTCATGATAAAGAGAATGGAAATTATACAGGAGAAATTTCTACACTACAATTAAAATCAATGGGAATTGAATATTCAATAATTGGTCACTATGAAAGGAAAAAATATTTTCATGAAACAATAAAAGATGTTCATAAAAAATTAATCTCTTGTTTAGAAAGTAATATTTCACCGATCCTTTGTTTTGGAGAAACAGGAGAAGACAAAGATATCTTAAACGATTTAGATATTCTATTAGAAGATATTCCAAACATTGATTTCATTATTTTTGCCTATGAACCACTAAAAGTAAAAGAAAGCTTAGAAGTAGAAGAAATCCAAGAACAAATAGAAATGATATATCATCATTTAAAAGATAAATATCATAGCACCCCTAATATTATCTATGGTGGAGGAGTAGAACAAAAAGATATTAATGATTTATTAAACAATAACTACATTAATGGACTATTAATTGGAAAAATTTCAGCCAATATAGAAAAAACTAAAAAAATTATTAATAAAATTAAATAGAAATCATCAAAATAAGAAAGAAGTAACAAAAAAATTACTTCTTTCTTTTATTCGACAAAGTTCGACATCAGTACTTGCTATACTAAACTTGTAAAAATAGAAAGAGGAATAAAAATGGAAAAAATAAAAGTTTTAGTAATAGATGACAATATAGCATTAACAGAAATGGTAAAGGAGTACTTTAAAGACAGTAATGAAATAGAAATTATAGATTGTTGTTATAATGGTGACGAAGGATTAAAGAAAATAGATGAATTAGAAGGAAAGTATGATGTGATATTATTAGATTTAATTATGCCAAAAAAAGATGGAATAAGTGTATTAGAAGACTTAAAAAAAAGAAATATTCATAAAAATATTATTGTAGAAACTTCTTATAATAGCCCAGAAGTAATAAGAAATGTCAGCGAATATGGTGTAAATTATTATATTCTAAAACCTTTTGATTTACCTGACTTAGAAAAAAGAATTTTAGATATCTTTAAAGCAGTATCTAAGAAAGGAATTAACTTAGCTCATAATAATTTAGAAATCTCAATCACAAGAATGCTCCATGAATTAGGAATGCCAGCCCATATAAAAGGATATCAGTACATAAGAGATGGAATCATTATGATTTATAACAACCCAGATATCATTGGAGGAATTACTAAAGAATTATACCCTGATGTAGCATCAAAATATAATACAACTGTATCTAGAGTAGAAAGAGCCATTAGACACGCTATCGAAGTATCATGGAATCGTGGAAATTGGGACTTAATGGAAGAAATATTTGGACATAGTGTAGATATAGACAAAGCCAAACCAACCAATTCAGAATTCATTGTCACAATAGCAGACAAGTTAAGATTAGAATTTATGAAACAAAGAGCATAATTTTATTATTAACACTAATAATCATTTACAAGAATATATTTTTTTACTATAATATTATTGGTGATCAAGATGGGAAGAGAATTAAGAAGAAAAGAAGAGAAAAAAAATAAAAAAGCAAAAGAAATAAAAAATACTACTTCAGAAACAAATTATAGTGGACTAACTCTTTTAAAAATAGTAGGAGCAATTGCTATTATCTTATTTGTAATTTATTATTTTATTGCTGTATTTATTACTAAAGAAGTAGACATATCAGGAAATAAAAATAGCACAACTTCAGAAAAAAGTACGAGTTCTTCTAATAGCAGTGTATCTAATGCTATTTTAGCCCAAAGAACATTTGAACAAGCAGAAGAAGAATATTATGTATACTATTATAATTTTAGTGATGAAGATAAAACAATATCCAGTATTTTAAGTAATAAATCAGATATTACCTTATATCGTGTAGATACAAGCAGTGCTTTAAACAAAAACTATGTAACAGAAGAAAATGGAAATAAAAATGTAACAGGAATTAATGACTTAAAAGTAAAAAATCCAACTTTAATTAAAGTAACTGGAGATAAAGTAACTAGTTATATAGAAGGCGTAAATGAAATTATAAATTATTTTAACTAAAAATCCAAAAAAATGGATTTTTTTCTTTTCATCTTTTCTTTTTTGTATTATAATGAATATATAATTTATTGCCCCATAGCCAAGCGGTAAGGCATCGGACTCTGACTCCGACATTCCGTTAGTTCGAATCTAACTGGGGCAACCATTAAAAATTAAAATCCTTCAAGGATTTTTTTATTACCTAAAATTTATTGTCAAAAAAAATAACCTATGATAAAATGATAGTGAAAATAGGTGATGATTCATGAAAAAAAATTTAAATAATAAAGGATTTACTTTAATAGAAGTATTAGCGGTCATTGTTATTTTATCTATCTTAATGGCAATAATGGTACCAAGTGTAGGAAATATTATGAAAAAAAATAAAGAAGATAATTATCAAAATTTAAAAGATTCTATTATTAGTGCAGCAAAAATTTATATTTCCGATAATCGATACCAAATTACTGTAGGAAATTGTGATGATTCTAATAAAGCTGATATTGAATCAATCAATGACATGACTTTAACAGATAGTAAAATTACTATTCAAACTCTAGCAGATGCTGGAAATCTTAAAACAACATCCGATGGAAAAATATTAAATCCCAAAGACAAAACTAGTTTAAATTTAGATAATAGTTATGTAGTAGTAAAGTATCAATGTGATAAGAAAGAGTATGAATATCAATTAGAAGAAAATTTTTTACAATGGCAATAAAAAAATACTAACCAGTACAAATTTTTTTAAACGAAAAGTACTGATCAGTATTTTTATTTTTTATTAAAACTTACGATATAACCCAATTGCTTTCCCCAATATAGTAACATTTTTTAAAATAATAGGGGTCATAAAATCATTTTCAGGTTGTAGACGAAAATAATTTTCTTCTTTATAAAAAGTCTTTAAAGTAACCTCATTATCATCATTCATCGCAACAACAATATCCCCATTTTTAGCAGTATTTTTTCTTTCGATAATTACAATATCATTGTCTAATATTCCGGCATTAATCATACTTTCTCCACTAACCCTTAAAGTAAAAACTTCACTATTTTTAGGAATAAGATTAACAGGTATGGGAAAATATTCATCAGGATTTTCAATTGCTTCAATAGGGTTTCCCGCAGTAACCTTACCAAGTAAAGGAATTTGGACAGTTAAAGCATCGCTTTTCTCAAATTCATTAGGAACCATTAATTCTAGTATTTTATGATTATTAAAATTCCTTTTTAAATATCCTTTATCAATTAAATTTTTTACATGAACATGTGTTGTTGCTGGAGATTTTAAATTTACTCCTTTAGAAATTTCTCGAATAGAAGGGGGATAATTATTTTTAGCGGTATATTTCTTGATAAATGTTAAAATTTCATTTTGCTTTGTAGTAAGTCCTTCTTTTTTCATACAATCACCAACTTAAATTTATCATAAAAGATATTTTTTGTCAAACAATTGTTTGTATAAAAAATACTTGCTTTTTATAGTGAATTTTGATATCATATTGATAGAATAGAAGAGTGATAGGATGAAGAAAAAAGGATACATTTTATATACAATATTAATGATAACAATTTTAGCAACTTCCGTAATTGGCTCAACTTATGCTTATATTACAGCAACTACAAGTAGTTCTAGTAATAGTGTAAAAACTAAATCAACAATTTATAAAATAAGTATGAATATAAATCCTATCTATGACGGCTTTTCTTTTATTCCTATGAATGATACAGATGCCTTAAAAGCAGTTAAAAATAAATGCAAAGATAAATATGATAGAGGAGCTTGTTCGGCATATAAAATTTTAGTATATGATTATGATGAAAATTTAAATTATATTTCAGGCTATATGAATATAACAACAGAAAATATGAAGAATATAAGTTATATGATGTTAGAAAAAACAGATGAATATAACGAAGATAATTGTGTACAAATAGAAGAAAAAAATTATTGTATAGCAAAAGAAGCAACAAAAGCTATTGAGGAAGAAGATCTTTCTATTGGGGATAGTTATCAAGTTTCTGGATTAAAAGAAAAAGAACTAATTTTAGTCATGTGGCTAACAAATTTAAATGAAAGTCAAAATGAATTTGATGTTGGTTCTTATCAAGCAACAGTTACTATTCAAGCAGGAAATGGTGGAGAAGTCAAAGGAACAATAGCAAGTGCTGTAAAATTAGATCCAACTCCAGAAAGTGATGGTGTGTAATGTAATGAAGTTTAAAGAACATAATCAAAATATGACAAAAGTCCAAGTATTAGTTACATTAATCATTTTCCTCTCCTTTTGTGTAACAGGTGTAACATATGCTTACTTTGCGATTTCAGCAAAAGATAATCAAACTATAACAGGAAATGCAGCAACAGTAAACTTAACACTAAATGTAACAAAAATATTTCCCACTTCTGCAAATACAAATACTGGTGTAATGGTTCCTCAATTATCTAATTCTGGTAGTGAAAATTCACCCTTAAGTACTGCCTTAAAAAGTGGCTGTGTAGATGGTAACAAAAATGTAGTTTGTCAAGTTTATAAAATTAGTATTGAGAATAAAGGAGGAACAGCAACTCAAGTAGTAAATGGTACAGTCTTATTTTATGGGAATACAGCACAAACTATCCCAGCAACTAATATAATGCCAAATTTAAAATGGAAGTTAATAACATCAGCAAACGCCAGCACTCCTTCTCAATCAGCATTAGGAGCCAATACTGACTTAAGTGCAAATACAAATGAAACAACCGGAAGATTTTGTTCCAATTTAACATTAACAACCAATGCTAAAAAAGAATATTATATGATTATTTGGATCAATGAAACCAATGTTGATCAAAGTGATGTTTCCTCAAATGCAACACCCGATAATCCAAAAACTTTTTATGGATTAGTTAAATTTGATTCATCTAATGGTACAGGTGTAACATCAACTTTTAAAGCTTAACTATAAGTTAAAAAAGTAGAAATACAAAGAATTTTATGATACAATGAAAATACCTAGAAGGTACGATATCAATATGTATAAAACCAACTAAAGATATATAAGGGAATCTAGAACATACTAGGTGTTGAATACTTAAAAGAAATTTTGAGGATCCTAAATAGTATGTGCGATTTACCGCCATGTGGTATACGCGCATGGTTTTATCTTTCATTGAGTCGGCCATCTGGGCTTTTTTTGTGTAGGTGATATAATGTTTGAAAGAGTAGAAAAATTAATTGGAACAGAGAATTTAAATAAAATCAAAGAGCAAGTAGTAGCGATCATTGGCTTAGGTGGGGTAGGAGGATATGCAGTAGAATCTCTAATAAGAAGTGGTATTGAAAACGTTATATTAGTAGATTTTGATACAATTGATATCACTAACCTAAATCGACAAATAATTACTAATCAAAATAATATTACCCATTATAAAACTGATGAAATGGAAAAAAGAATTTTAAGTATTAATCCTAACTGTAAAGTAATAAAAATCACAAAGAAATTAGAATTAAATAATATAGAAGAGTTATTTAAAAATAAAATAGACTACTTAATTGATGCATGTGATACTTTAATAATTAAACAAGAATTAATTAAAAGATGTTTAGAAGAAAAAATTACTTTTATTTCCAGCATGGGAACAGGAAATAAAATAGAACCATCATTATTAGAAATAGTCGACATAAAAAATACCTCTTACGATCCAATCGCGAAAAGAATTAGAAAATATTTAAAAGATAATCAAATAAAAGGAAAGGTACCAGTAGTATATTCCAAAGAACAACGACCAAAATTTCAAGGAAGTATCCCATCAATGATGTTTGTTCCTGCAACATCAGGACTATTATGTGCAAATTTTGTAATAAAAGATATTATAAATACTTGCAAAAAATAAACTTTATGCTATAATTAAACACGTGGCAATTCGATGATGTTTTCTATTATGATTGCAATAACACATATTTATCAAGAAAGGAAGAAGAAAAATGAGTAAGAATTTAATTGAAAAAATTACAGAAAAACAAATTAATCCAAATGTACCAGAATTTAGAGTAGGAGATACTGTAGTAGTTGGTTGTAAGATTAAAGATTTCCGTAATGGAAAAGAAGTAAACAGAATTCAAAACTTTACAGGTATTGTTATTTCTAGAAAAGGAACTGGTATTTCAGAAACATTTACAGTAAGAGCAGTTTATAGTGGAGTTGGTGTAGAAAAAACATTCCCAGTAAACAGTCCAAGAATTGACTCTATTACCGTAACAAAGAAAGGTAAAGTAAGACGTGCAAAATTATACTTCTTAAGAACAAGAAAAAGTCAATACAAGATTAAAGAAAGTAGAAAAAATAGATAGTCAAAGGAGGCAAGATAAAATATCTTGTCTTTTTACATGAAATTGACTTTTTATATCAACATTAGTATAATAAATCTATACAAAAATACTGATCAAGAATAATTCTCTCAGTTCAGTATTTTAATTAAATGGAGCTGATATAATGAATAAATTTTTAAAAGAATGGTTACCATATATAATAATAATTATAATAGTAGTCATAATAAGAACTTATATAGTAACCCCAGTAATTGTTAGAGGAGATTCAATGTATGATACCCTAAAAGATGGAGAAGTTCTTCTTTTAGGAAAAATTAATTATCGACTATCTGATATTAAAAGATTTGATATTGTAGTAATAAAAGATTTAGATGGAGATTTAATTATCAAAAGAATAATTGGTCTACCAGGAGATAATATAGAATATAAAGATGATGTACTATATATTAATGGAAAAGCATATAACAAAAGATTTACTGATGACGTTACAGAAGACTTTACTTTAGAAGAAATCTGCCAAATACATCAAGTAAATTGTACAACAAAAATCCCCAAAGATATGTATTTAGTCCTAGGAGATAATCGTGATGTTTCAGCTGATTCTAGAGTAAAAGGCTTAATTAAGCGAAGTCAAATCCAAGGGAAAGCTTTCTTTAGATTATGGCCATTCAATAAAATAGGAGTAATAAAATAATATATCACTAACATGGTATATTTTTTTCTTTACCCCAGAAAAAGCCAAATAAAGTAGAAGAAAAAAAGTAAGTATTTTTTTTTAATAATTAAATTTAACTTTCCAAAATAAGACCCATTCTTCAAGTAAAAAAACCATTTTAAATATTTGACAATCAATATTCTAAATGATATAATTTTATTAGAATACAGAGAGTGTTTCTAATAAAGGAGATGATGTTATGGAAACTGTTCAAGCAGCAGTTGCAAATTGTATAGGAGTAATGCTAGGTTTAGCGTTCTTAGGACTAGGAATTGGAGTAGGAATACTAGGTGGACGAGTAGCAGAAGCAGTAGGTCGAAACCCAGAAACAAAAAATGATGTTGTTCATTCAATAATGACTATTTTAATCATTACATCAGTATTTTTACTATTCTTATTTTTGTTCTGTTTCTTCTTATTGTTCTATAATCCTTTAGTAGCATAATATGACTACCTTAATTTTATTAGCCATTTTACTTATTTGCTTATTAGTTGTATTAATGTTTTTTATCTTAAAATCAACAGTAAAGAAGATTAATTCACAAACTAAATTATATTTTGTAGATAAATTACAAGAATATGACTATATGATTGATAAAAAAGAAGCAAAGTTAAATGAAATCAATAAGGAAATAGAAAAAAAAGAAATAAAGGGAGAACAAAGTGATACTAGTATCAATCGCAAAAATTATGAATTCGATTATCAAATTATTGATTTATTAAACAAAACCAAATATCAAGATAAAAATATATTTGAATTAAATAAAATGATTGATGAAAAATTTAATATTAACTATGTAGAATTAATCAAACAATTTTTATCCCAAATAGAAGATGATGGTGCTTATCAATTTTGTTTAGATTTAAAGAACAAATTTACCAGCGAAGAAATCTATAAATTAAAAGTAATGGAATCATCAGAATTATCCAATTACATGAAAACATTTTTAAATAGCAAAGAATATTTACTATATGAAACATATTTAAAAATTAATAAAAAAGGAAGTGTAGACGGATTTATTGATTATTTAACAGAACTAACAGATTTAAATAATCCTACAATATTAATTTATGTTGGAGATAAATCTACCAGTTATGATTATTTAGGAAAGAATATTAAAACTATCTATTCTAAAGATATTTATAAAGGAATTAAAATTATTTACAAAAATCATATTTATGATTACAGTCTAAATGAAAGGAATGTATAAAATGGATAATGTAATAAACGAAAATGTAGAAAAAGCAATATCAAATATAGAAGAAAATAAAAATATTTACGCAACTGGTAGAGTAGTTAGAGTAAATAAGTATAACATTGAAGTAAGTGGATTAAATGATGTTTCCTTTTATGAAGCAATTGATGTAAATAATAAAGCAAGTGGATATGTTATGGGAATATATCCTAATAAAATTATTGTATCCTTAGTAGAAGTTAAAGAAGAAGTTGTACCAGGAGATATTGTCTATGCCTTAAAGAAAGAATTCAAATGTTTATTTAGTCCAGACTCTATGGGAAAAGTTATTGATATTTTTGGACATGACCTAATTGCTGGAAAAAGTTTTGAAAAAACAGTTGAAGTTCCAATAGAAAATCCAACAACACCAATTATGGATAGAGCACCAGTAACTAGAGAATTTCTAACAGGAATAATTGGTATTGATTTAATGTATCCAATAGGTAGAGGACAAAGACAATTAATTATTGGTGACAAAAAAACAGGAAAGACACAAATTGCTCTAGATGCTATAGTAAACCAAAAAGACAAAAAAATGGTCTGTATCTATGTTGCTATTGGAAAGACAAAAAAAGAAGTAAAAGATATTTATTTTGAATTAACCAAAAGAGGGGCAGCAAGTTATACAATTATTATTGCCTCATTTAACGATGAACTTCCAACAAGAACATACTTAACCCCATATGTAGCAACCTCTATTGCTGAAATATTTATGATGCAAAAATATGATGTTTTAGTAATATTTGATGACTTAAAGAAACACGCTGATGTATACCGTGAAATTAGTTTAACTTCGAAGAAAACACCAGGTCGTGATGCTTATCCATCAGACATTTTCTATACGCATTCTAGATTACTAGAAAAAGGAGCTCAACATATTGGTGGAGGTTCAATTACCATGCTTCCTATCGTTGAGACCAAAAGTGGAGATATTACAGACTATATTTCTACCAATATCATTTCCATTTGTGATGGCCAATTAGTACTATCAGCAAAAAGTTTTGCTCGTGGTGAAAAACCCGCTATCAATTATGGCTTATCTGTATCTAGATTAGGTGGTGCTGTACAAACACCTGATATGAAAAAAGTAGGAAGTAAATTAAGAAGAGAACTTCTTTCTTATTTGGAAGTCCGTTCAGTATACGAACTTGCTAATATCGATGAAATGAGTAAAGAATTACAGAAAAAGATGCGTGATGGTAAAGTTATGATTAGCAAATTAAAACAATATAAATTTAGTCCTAAAACAAAAGAAGAAATGAAAGCAGAATTTACTTTCTTATTTGAAGAAAATACTGAACCAGAAAAAAAGCCTGATAATGAGTCTAAACCAGATAATGAGAAAAAAGAAGAAAGTACTTCTAATACCCCTAACCAAGAAAATCAAGAAGAGCAAAAGAATTGAGGTGGATAAGAAATGGTTGGTAAAATTATATCAATATTTGATATTTCAATTGAAGTTGTATTAAGTAGCAATGAAGTAAAAGTAGGAGATATTCTAGAATTAGAAGGAAACTCCAAATATCGGTTTGAAGTGGTAGAAATTAGCAATACAAGTGCAACCTGTATTAGTCTAGATTCTACTAGAGGACTAAAAAAAGGAGCCAATGTTGTAATTGCTTCTCACGGAATTAATGTAGAATATTCTGATAAAATCTTAGGAAGAATATTCAATTCCTATGGAATTCCTATTGATAAAGAACCAATGAATTCCATTCAAACAAGAAGAGTTGATCATCCAACGACAACTCTTCAAGAATTAAATATTGAATCCAAAATCTTATGGACAGGAATAAAAGTAATTGATTTCTTTGCTCCACTACAAAAAGGATTTAAAATGGGACTATTAGGAGGAGCAGGAGTAGGAAAAACAGTCTTAATCAAAGAGATTATTCATAATGTTTATACCTCCCTTAACTCAAATGCTATATTTACAGGTATTGGAGAACGTTCCCGTGAAGGACAAGAATTATATTCTGAAATGAAAGAATCGAATTTGCTTGATAAAATGGCCATGGTCTATGGACAAATGGGAGATAACCCCGTTTCTCGTAGTAAAGCCGTTTATTCAGGGCTAACAATGGCAGAATATTTAAGAGATGAAAAAAAACAAGATGTATTATTATTCATTGATAATATCTATCGATTTATCCAAGCAAAAGCAGAAATCGCAACAGAATTAAAACAAATCCTAATTGGAAATGGATATCCATCAGATATGGCAAGTGAAATGAGTAAAATAGAAGAAAGAATTAATTCTAACCAAAACGGTTCAATTACCTCAGTTCAAGCAATCTATATTCCAGCAGATGACCTAACCGATGAATCAGTTCAAACTATTATGTCTTACATGGATGGACAAATAGTACTAGATAGAAAAGTAGCTGAATTAGGAATCTATCCTGCTATTGATGTATTCAATTCAACGAGTAAATTAGTAGATGTTGAAAAAATAGGAGAAAGACATTTCCATTTAGTAGAACAAGTATTAAAAACATTAACCAGATATAATGAGTTAGAAGAAATCATTACCGTACTAGGTATTGAAGAATTAAGTGAAGAAGATAAATTAATTTTCTATCGTGCCAGAAAGTTAAGAAACTATTTTTCTCAACCAATGTTTGTAGCAGAAGCATATACAGGAATTCCAGGACAATTCGTAAAAATAGAAGATGTATTAAATGATGTAGAAGGAATATTAAGTGGTAAGTTTGACGAAATTGATGAAAGTAAATTCTTGTTTGTAGGGAAGATATCATGACAGAACAGGGAATAAAGGTACGTATTTTTGATATGGAACATGGCTTAAAAGAATATGAAGAAGTAAAAACTATTCGTATTATCAGTAAAGATTATAATTTATTAATCATGAAAGATTATTTATCAGTAATAGGAGAAATCGTAGGTAGCGTAGATATAAAAGGAGATAACGTAGATTTATCTTTTAAACAAATTAGAGCATTCTATATGAATAGTAAGAATGTCTTTAACCTAATGATCGAGGAGTAATCATGAAAACAGAAGAAATAATGCAAAGTTTAATTAGCTTTTTTAGCGTTGCCATTGTATTCTTAACCGTAATTGCCATAATCTTCTTTATCTTTTGCAAAAAATTTAAATTTAATAATAAAAATATCGAATTATATGGACTTTTACTCAATTTAAATACAACATCATTAATTTCTATTTCAGCAATTACAATTAATTACCTATTCTTAGTATGGTGTACTATAAGTTTCAAAGGTATGCAAGTCGTTTATGTTGCCATAACTTTAATTTTAGTATTAATCAGTGAAGCTGTAATTGATAATTTTAAAGGACTACCATTATCCATCCTATTAACTGTTGTAAACTGTATCGCTATTCAAGTCATCTATATGCTCTATACTTATCTAACTCAGGATAATTTTTCATATATATTACTACTTGTTTTATTCTTATTAATATTATTTGTATTCTTATATTATACTTATAATCTATTTAGAGGAATTAATAACATTGTTGTAAAAAATAAATATTTAAAAGGAAAAAAACAATATAAAGTATAATTACTAGAAATAAAAAGGAGGAAGAACAATGGGAAGTATTAAAAATGTCGTAAAAGTAATGAATTTCCACTCCTTACTTCGTGTAGATAAAGCAAGAAAAAAAGCCGAAAACTATCTAAAAGTTGGAAATGAAATCACAAAAATTTTAAGTGAAATTCTTTACAATAAAAATATTGTTCTAGATAAAGAAACATTAACTCCAAATCCAGATAGTCCAATTCTAGATATTTATATCGCCAATGACTATGGATATTGTGGAGATTTTAATTCTAGTGTCAGAAGAGCAATTTTAAAAAATCCTCAAAATGATAAAATTATCATTGGAAAAAAGATTGTTTACAAAGATGCCAAAACAATTCTTAAAATAGAAAAAGATGATTTTAATAACCGCTTTATCGAAATACAACATTACATTGAAAAATCCCTTTTAGAAATGTCTTATCGTGAAATTAATATCTATTATAACCATTACTATTCCTCAACAACTTTTGCCTTTAAAAAAGTTCAAGCATTTCCTATTCAATTTGAAGGCGAATATTATGAAGGAAATGACTTTGTAGCAGAAACAGACTTAAAGAAAATGCTAAAAAGTTTAGTTTCATTCTATATTTGCTATCAATTAAAAATGTGTGAATGTATCAGTGAAGCTGCCGAAAACTTAAATCGTAATCAGATTACAAGATCAGCCCTAGATAAAATAGAAGAAAAAGAAGAAGAAGAACATGCTAAATTTGTTCGTAAGAAAAATGAAGAAGCCGCATTTAAAAATGTTGAAAATTATAAAAAAGTAGCACAAATAGGAGAAGATAATGGATAATAAACAAATAGAAGAAAAAGATTATATAGATGTTTTAAAAAATACCCAACAAGAGTTTCCAGATATTATTATTCCATCAATGGGACTCATTAAAAATCAAAATAAAATCATTATTGATGGAAAAACGATTTTTAATGATAAAGAAAGTAAGGAGAGTAATCATGTTGAATAGAAAAGGTCAGACATTAGTTGAATATGTTCTAATTATTTCATTGGTAACTGTTGTAGCGATTGCAGCAGTAAGAATTTTTGGAGGGTATTTAAAAGATTCCATTACAAAGATGAGTTGTTCTATGGTAGGAAAAGAATACGTAGAATCTAACACAATCGGAAAAGCATATTGTAAAGGAGATGAAGATAAGCTATTTGAATAGCTTTTTTTCTTTAAAAATTTATGTAAACAATCTTTAAAAAAAATAATTGCTATTTTAAAAAAAAATTCGTATAATATTAACGGTGATGAAAATGAAAGAAAAAGAAAAAAATCAAGAAGAAGTAGTAACAAAAGTAAAAGAAGTTATTAATAAATTACGTCCATACCTACAAAATGATGGAGGAGATGTCCAATTCAAAAGATTTGAAAATGGAGTAGTTTATGTAAAATTAATTGGAGCATGCTCTAACTGTCCGATGGCAACTATGACACTACAAGATGGAATAGAAAATGCCTTAATTAATGAAGTTCCAGAAGTCATTAAAGTAGTAGGAGAAGAATAAGAATTAACGAAAAATATAGCCTTAAACTAAAGACTATATTTTTTATTTAAAATGACAATTATCATTAAAAGTATCAATAATCGAAAAGCATTTCTCCAAAAGATTCTTTATCTTAGACAGAGTAATTCCTTTGAAGTATTTTTTCTTACTATACTCCATTTCTAAATTCATAATATCTACTAAATATTGATTTAAATTAGCATATGAATGAGAAATACCTGTAATATTATCAAACCAAGATTCAATATCTTCAATATCTCCTGATAACCTTAAATTATTCAAAGTAGAAGTAAATGTTCTATTTTTTAAAATATGCTGAAATAAAACAGTTTCCAAATAATAAGACTTTGAACGATAATGAGAACTAGTTTCCTGATTAATAGCTCTAATAGAATTAGCAATCTCTTCATTATAAGTATTCGTATGTTGTTTAATAATATTAATTACTTCCTCAGTTTGAATAGTATTAAGTATTTCCTCCAATAAATAAGTATTTTTTTTAGATAACCCTTGAAGTAAAGGATAAGAATAAACCACTTCTGTAAGACCAGTTCGTAAATATAATTTATTATTTTCTACATGTACTTCTTTATAATAAGAATGAATAGCATGATTAAACTCATGAACCAAATTATCTAATAATTGAATTAAATTATTAGAAGAATATTTCCTTAAAATAATATATTTATAAGTAACAATTTCTTCATCAACAAATTTAGGAATACTAGTATAAAAAGCTTCCTCTAAAGAATCATTATCCTCATTAATTTGAATAATTACACTTTTAAAAACATTTTGAATTAAAAATTCATTCTTATATCCATATTTTTCAACAAAAGCAGGAACAATCAAATATAATAAATGCCGAATATTAGAATTGTATTGATAATTATTAGAAATCATATCAACAAAAGAAATATATTTATCAATTAATCTAACCTCCATATCATAATCACCATAAAAAGTATATCATGAAAATACTTCATTATCTACTTCCTATATAAAAATATTATAACTTATTTTTGAATTTTAAATTTTATAGTATAATAAAAATAGTTTTAGGAGGAAGTATTATGAAAGATAAATATTATGATTTTACTAGTTCATTAGTTATGGGAATAGTTTTTATAATTGTAGGAATAATTCTTTTAATAGGTAAAACAAAACTATACCAAGAATTAATTTCTATTTTAATCTTTATTCTTTGGGGAAATGCTTTCATTCACTTAATAAGATTATATTTTAGAAAACAAAGTAAAAGAGATAAAAAAAGAGCAAGATACTTTTGTGTGTTTAATTTTTTAATATGTATTATATTTGCAATATTACCTAATTTTATCTTAGGAATAGCCCCTTTACTTTTTTCTATTTATTTATTAATAATATCAATTTCACAGTTTATTATGGGTTATCTAGAATTAAAAAGTAAAGAAAACTATGGAGTTCGCTATTTTTTATTAGGACTTATTTATCTTATAATAGCCTTTCCCATTATTTTTTCTCCTATTAATAATATAGATAGATTTCTAGTTTGTCTATCCATTTATATATTCTTTCTAGGAATATCATTTATTTATGATGGAATTATTCAAATTATCCCTCTAAAGTCAAAGAATAATCTTAAAAGAAAAATAAAATTCACATTACCAAAAATTATAGAAGCTTTAATTCCTTATTCAGTAATGTTAGAAATTAATCATAATTTAGAAGTAAACGGACAAAATACCTATTCCTATCATAATAAATTAGATAAGTCTGTTGATTTAAATATATTAATTCATACCTCTAATAGAGGATTTAATCGTATGGGACATATAGATATTTGTTACAAAGGAAAAGTGATATCATATGGATGCTACGATGAAGGAAGTAGATTTATTGGAGAACTCTTTGGAGACGGCGTATTATTTACAACAAACAGTAAAAAAGAATACATTAATTTTTGTATTGATAATAGTAAAAAAACAATCTTTGATTTTGGAATTCATCTAACAGAAGAACAAAAAAAAGAAGTAGAAAAACGAATTCAAGAATTAATCAATAATACTTATTCTTGGAATCATAAACAAGATAAAAATTATAAAAATGCTACTAGTTATGCTGGAAGATTATATAAAAAAACAAAAGCTAAATTTTATAAATTTAAATCAGGAAAGTATAAAACTTATTTTGTATTAGGAACAAATTGCTGCTTCCTAGCAGATGATATTATAGGAAAAAGTGGTATGGATATTTTAAGCATTAATGGAATTATTACGCCAGGAACTTATTATGATTATTTAAATAGAGCATTTAAAAGAAAAAATAGTAATATTATTTATAAAGAAATTTACAATAAAGAAAGAAGGGCAAAATAAGAAGATGAATAACTTAGAAGAATATTATAATAAATTTAATGAAGATAAACGATTAAATACAAGAAGAGGACAAATAGAATTTATTACTAATATGAAATATATTCACAAATATTTAAAAGAAGGGGATAAAATACTAGATATCGGAGCAGGAACAGGAAAATATTCTCTTTCTTTAGATAAAGAAGGCTATGAAGTAACAGCAATAGAATTAGTAAAAAGAAATATTCAAATCATTAACAAAAAAAATCCTCATCTAAAAACAATCTTAGGAAATGCACTAGATCTATCGATGATAAAAGATAATACTTATGATATTGTCTTACTATTTGGACCAATGTATCATTTAAAAAAAAGAAGTGATCAAATTAAAGCATTAGCAGAAGCCAAAAGAGTAACAAAAAAAGAAGGAATAATTTTAGTTTCCTATTGTATGAATGATTATGCTGTTATTACACATGGATTTATAGAAGGTAACATTCAAGAAAATATCAAAAATCAACAAATTAATAAAAACTTTAAAATATTAGAAAATGGCAATCCCCTTTATGATTATGTAAGAATAGAGGATATAAATGAAATAAATAAAATAACAAAATTAAAAAGAATACAAATAGTATCTTCTGATGGAATGACTAATTATATCAGAGGAACACTCAATAAAATGAACAAAGAGACCTTCAATATTTATTTAAAATATCATTTATCCACATGTGAAAGAAAAGATTTTTTAGGAGTATCAACCCATTTGCTAGATATTTTAAAAAAGTAAATTTTTTTCTAGTTATTTATATTAAGTCAAAATCCCCTCTTTTCATACAATAAAGTAGAAAAGGAGGAATTTTTATGTTCTGTAACGATACTATGGGGCGTGATGACTTAGACATTAATATTACCAATCAAAATATAAATGCCAACATGAACGATAATATGAATTATAATGAAATGGGAGAATATAACATGATGCCTGCACAACAAGGAAATATGATGAGCCCTATTATTGAACCAGGAAGAGAAAGAATTGTAAATCGTACTTTTGTTCATGAAGTACCACATGTTTGTCCAATCAATACAAGAATTATTAATAATCATATTTATAGACATACTTATCAACCAAGATATACTTGCTGTGAAGAAAATATTATTACCCAACAACAATGTGGATCATGTTGTTGCTTTAGATAACTTTAGAGACTTCGTCTCTTTTTTTCTTTAATGTAGAATTACTCACAACTTCTTATAAAAAAACAATAAAATTTATTTAAAATAATGACTTTTTAGAAAAAATTTGTTACAATCAAAACAAACAAAGATGAGAAAAGGAGAGTTAAAATGGAAAATGAAAATGGAGTAATTGCAATTATGCCAAACGGAGCAGTAATACCAAGTGCAATAAATAAAATAAATTCAAGACATTGGTGTTGTTTTGATGATATAGAAACACAATTAAACTTAAAGTCAAACTGTGGTACTGATCAAATGGAACACGCCTGGTATTTAGCAAGAAAAGGAATTATATCTATTCAAGTAGCAAAAGATATATGTTATATAATAACTTCACCAGAACTAGATTTAATACCACCCGTTCAATTAAAAATGTTATCTGAAATCATAGAAAAAAATTATAATGATGTAGAAAACTTTGGTATTGATTTAGTATCAGAAGATAAACATACACCAATCATAATAGATGATGAGTATGAATTTGGTGTAGATAAAGTAAATGAAGTATTTAATTTTTCTTCATTACAAAAACATAAATCTAGATAATAAAAAAAATATTAATTTTATTTCAACTAACTTTAGAGATTTAATCTCTTTTTCTTTTATAACTAAAATATCCATGATATAATAAAAAAGACTTAGAAAAGCAAGGAGGAAGCAAGATGCTAAAAGGAAAACCATTTGTAAAATGGGCAGGAGGAAAAAGACAAATTTTAGATAAATTAAAAAAGTATGTACCAAATGAATTTAATACATACTATGAACCATTTATAGGAGGAGGAGCACTATTATTTGAACTTTCTCCCAAAAAAGCAGTAATTAATGATTCTAATCAAGAATTAATGAATGTTTACAATTGTTTATGTAATGAAGAAAAATTCAAAAAAATGTGTAATGTATTAAATCATTATGAAAGAGAACATTCTGAAAAATTTTATTACGAAATAAGAAATAAAGATCGTGATAAAAAGAAATATAATCGTCTTTCAGACTATACTAAAGCAGCTAGGACAATTTATTTAAATAAAGCTTGTTTTAACGGGCTTTACAGAGTAAATAGTAAAAATGAATTTAATGTTCCATTTGGAAAAAAAGAAAAAGTAAATACATATGATGGTGGAAATTTAATTACAGTTAGTAATTATTTAACAATGAATGATATAAAAATTTTAAGTATAGATTTTGAAGAATCTGTAAAAGATGCCAAAAAAGGAGATTTTGTTTATTTTGATCCACCATATGATTCAGATACCAAAACATTTAATAGTTATACTGAAGAAGGATTTGGAAAAGAAGAACAAAGAAGATTAGCCAAAGTATTTAAAGAATTAGATAAAAAAGGTGTTTATGTAATGTTATCTAATCACAATACTTTATTAGTAAATGAACTTTATCAAGACTATTATATCCATCATATCGAAGCAAAAAGAAACATTAATTCAAAAGGAAGTAAAAGAGGAAAGGTAGAAGAAGTAATCATAACTAATTTTATTAATAAAGTTGGTTTTGATTCACAAGATGAATAAACCTTTTCTTTTTTACGAAAATAATTATTAAGAATTCTTATTGATTAGTATTATTTTAACTAATAAAGTGCTATAATAAATCTAAAGTAGGTGATAGCATTGATTCAAATCTTTGATATAAAAAGAAAAAAGAAAACTCTAAAAAATGATGATTTAAAAATATTAGAAAAATACTTATCAATATCTAAGCAAGAAGATCAAGAAATATTCAAACAATACAATACAAATATAGAGGGGTTAAATAGTAAAGAAGCCAAAGAAAGATTAAAAAAAGGTGGAAAAAATATAGTCATTAAAGAAGAAAAGAAAAGTATGTTTTATTTTTTGTTGAATTCTTTTAAAGATGAATTTATTATAATATTAATTTGTTTAGCCATAATTAATTTCTTTCTTCAAGATAAATTAGGATCACTAATTATACTAATTATTGCCTTAATTAGTGCGCTAATAAGATTTTTTCAAGATTATTCAGTAGATAAATTTAATCATAAATTAAAATCGAGCATTTATTCTACAACGACAGTATTAAGAAACAATCAAGAAGTAGAAATTAAAGTAGATGATATTGTAAAAGGAGATATTGTAAAATTAAATGCTGGAGCAATTATTCCTGCTGACTTAAAAATTATAGAAGCCAAAGACTTATTTTTAAACGAATCAGTTTTTACAGGAGAAAGTGCTTTAGTAGAAAAAAGAAAAATAAATCAAACAGAGAAAAAAGAAATCTTTGATATTGAAAATATTGCTTTAATGGGTTCTAGCGTTGTTAGTGGTCTTGGAACAGGAGTAGTAGTAGAAACTGGATTCTCTACTTATTTAGGAACACTAGGAGGAGAAGTAGAAAATAAAAAAACAGTAACAAACTTTGATTTAGGAATCAAACATATCTCCAATCTTTTAATAAAATATATGGTCGTTGTTTGTTTAGTTGTAGTAATCATTGATGGCCTAATAAAAAAGAATATCAATGAAGCCTTACTATTTGCCTTATCTGTTGCTGTTGGAATTACCCCAAGTATGTTGCCAATGATTTTAAATGTCAACTTAACCAAAGGAAGCAGAAGCCTAGCCAAAAAAAAGACATTAGTAAAAAAAATAGAATCTATCCAAAATTTAGGAGCAATTGATATTTTATGTACAGACAAAACAGGGACTCTAACAGAAAATAAGATAATTCTTCAAAAATATATTGATGCAAAAGGAACAGAAAATAACAGTATTTTAGAATATGCTTACCTCAATAGTCATTATTCTACAGGAATTAAAAATTTAGTAGATAGAGCAATTCTTACTTATGCAAAAGAAAATAAACTAGAAGCATTAGATGAAAAATATGAAAAAGTAGATGAAATTCCTTTTGATTATACAAGAAAAAAAGAAACTGTTATAGTAAAAAAACAAGGAAAATATAGAGTAATTACAAAAGGTGCCTTAGAAGAGATACTATCTTGTTGCACCAAAATAAAATTAGGAACGAAAGTAACAACAATCGATGAAGAATTAAAAAAAACTATTGAAAATAAAGCTATAGAATTAGCGAATGATGGAATGCAAGTCATTGCACTATCAGAAAAAAATGAATACAATCCAGATGATAAAACCAAAGAAATTGAAAGTAATATGACGTTTATAGGTTTCGTTGGTTTCTTAGATCCAGCCAAAAAAGATGTAAAAAACACATTAACAAAATTAGAAAAAATAGGAATTCATACCAAAATATTAACAGGAGATAATCCTTACGCAACTAAAAATATTTGTAATTTAGTAGGATTAAATGGAAATGACATCTTACTAGGTAGTGATATAGATCACATGAGTGATGAAGAATTATCAAAAAAAATAGAAGTTGTTGACGTCTTTGCTAGAATGAATCCTCTTCAAAAAGAAAGAATTGTTTCTCTCTACAAAAAAAATGGACATGTTGTTGGCTATATGGGAGATGGAGTAAATGATGCTCCTTCTCTAAACATAGCAGATGTTGGAATTTCAGTAAATACAGCTTCATCCATTGCCAAAGAAGCAAGTGATATTATTATTTTAAAACAAAGCCTTAAAGTAGTCTATGATGGAGTAGTAGAAGGAAGAAAAGTGTACGGAAACATTATCAAATATATGAAAATGGCTTTAAGTGCTGATTTTGGAGATGTTTTTAGCATTATGATTGCCAGCATCTTCTTACCATTTTTACCACTTTTACCTATTCAAATGCTTCTTCAAGATTTTATTTATGACTTTTCACAAATAGGAATTCCTTATGATAATGTAGATGAAGAATTCTTAAAAAATCCCAAAAAATGGGATACTAAAGGAATATCTAGATTTATGAAAGTAATGGGAATTACCAGTTCTCTAATTGATGTAATTTCCTTCATTATTTTTTGGCATTTGCTAGGATTTAATACACTAGATAAAGCATCTTACTTCCAAACAGCATGGTTTGTAACCTGCCTTGTTACAGAATTAATGATAATATTCAATGTTAGAACTTCTAAAAAGCCATTCCTTGAATCAAATGCTAGTCTAGAACTCAACTATTTAACTCTTTTATCCCTAGTATTAACAATATTTACCCCAATATTTTTACATAAAGTAGCGTCATTCCATTTTGAAATATTACCTCCAATTTTTTACTTCTATTTAATCATACTAGTTTTATTCTATTTCTTAATTGTTTCTATAATAAAAAAAATATATATCAAAAAATACCATGAATGGTTATAAGAAAGGAAATAAAAAAATGAAAAAAATAATTATCTATTCTTTTATCTTGTTATCATTAACAGGATGTAACAAAATAAACAAAGAAACTAATCAAAACAAAGAAAGTAAAAATACAACAATTACTTTAAAAGGAAATGAAACAACTGGATATACCTGGAATTGCATAGAGGAAAATCATTATTTAAAAATAAAAAGTACTTATCAAGAAGATAAAAAAACTGATGAAAATATGACTGGAGTAGGAGGAAAATACACCATTACTTTAACTGGCTTAAAAGAAGGAAAAACAAAACTTACTTGTCAATATAAAAGATCTTTTGAAGAAGAAGCAGAAGAAACAAGAACTTATCCTATTAAAATTGATAATACATTAAAAGTAACAGTAGGAAAATATTCTAGTACCAAAAAAGAAAGTAAAACAGATACAGAAAATAATACTCAAAAAGAAAATACAACTACCAAACAAGAACTTAAAACCTTTACTTTTGATAATGCATATGGAACAGAAACAATTGAAGCAGAAGAAGCCCTAACCGCAACAGGAACAGCAGGAGCTAGTAACACAATTTTTTATTTAAAAGAAAACAAATTATATTTATATGGACATGGAGAAGATGATGAATTACTAGCAAATGGAGTAGAGAAAATTTATTATAAAACAGCCCAAGCAGAACAAATTACAGTAGTATTAAACAAAAATTCTACCATGAGTAAAGAAAATAGTTATCTTGAATATGAAAAATAGAAATATCATTTTTTGGTATTTCTATTTTTATCTAAATATTGAAAAACCTCTTTAATATCCTCGTGAATAACTAAATCAGCAACACCATCCATTGGAGTAGTATCTTTATTAATAATAATTAAATGTTTTCCATGAAAATAACGAACAAAAGAAGAAGCTGGATAAACCACTAAAGAAGTACCAGCAACAATCAAAACATCTGCTTGTTTAATTTCCTTAATTGCCATATCGATAACATCTTCATCAAGTGGTTCTTCATACAAAACAACATCAGGTTTTATTATTCCACCACACGTACACTTTGGAACACCACTTGCAGAAAATACTTCTGAAGCTCTCATCTTAGAACCACAATTCATGCAATAATTATTCATAATTGTTCCATGTAATTCAATAACATTTTTACTTCCAGCCTTTTGATGTAACCCATCAATATTCTGCGTAATAATCGCTTTTAATTGATTATTTTTTTCTAACTTAGCCAAATACTGATGACAAATATTAGGACTAGCACTTAAACTATTTAAATTCTTTCTATAAAATTGATAAAAATATTCAGTATTTTTCATAAAAAAAGAATGACTTAATACTTCTTCAGGTGAATATAAAAATTTTTCATGATATAAACCATCAGCACTCCTAAAATCTTTCAAACCACTAGCCGTAGATACACCAGCACCTCCAAAGAAAACAAGATGCTTAGCTTCATTAATATATTGATCCAATAATTTTAACTTATTCATTCTTATCACCAAAATAATTGTAATACAAAAGCATGATTTTGTTAAGTATTTTATTTTTTTAAAACTTTATGATAAAATGTTAAACGAGTAGGTGATATTATGTTTAAAATAGGAAATATAGAAATAAAAAATAGAATCATTCTAGCACCAATGGCTGGGATATGTAATAGTGCCTTTAGAAAAATTATCAAAGAAATGGGAGTAGGATTAATTTATGCCGAAATGGTTAGCGATAAAGCACTTGTCTATTCTAGTAAAAAAACAGAGGATATGCTTTATATGGAAGAATGTGAAAGACCAATCGCTCAACAGATTTTTGGAAGTGACAAAGAAACATTCGTAGAAGCAGCAAAATTAGTTTATGAAAAAATGCATCCAGATATTATTGATATCAATATGGGATGCCCTGTACCCAAAGTTGCAATTAAATCACAAGCGGGTTCTGCCTTATTAAAAAATCCCCAAAAAGTAAAAGAAATTGTTGAAGCAGTCGTTACCTCAGTACCTATTCCTGTAACAGTAAAAATCAGAAGTGGTTGGGATGAAAAAAGTATCAATGCCATAGAAATTGCTAAAGTTGTAGAAAGTGCTGGAGCTTCTGCCATTACCATCCATGGAAGAACTAGAAGTCAAGGTTATTCTGGAAAAGTCGATTATGAAATCATCAAAAAAGTAAAAGAAGCAGTATCTATTCCTGTTATCGGTAATGGGGATATTATTGATATTGAAAGTGCCAAAAAAATGTTTGCAACAGGAGTAGATGCAATTATGATAGGAAGAGGAGTTTTAGGCAATCCATGGCTAATTAGAGAATTAGTTTCTTACTTTGAAGAAGGTATTGTTCTAGATAAACCAACCAATAAAGAAAGATTAGAAATGTGTTTTCATCACATGGAATACTTAAGCAAAATCAAATGCGAAAAAGTAACTGTCTTAGAAATGAGAAGTCACATTGCTTGGTATTTAAAAGGACTTCCTGATAGTATTGATACCAAAAATAAGTGCTTTAAAGCAACAACAATTCAAGAATTAAAAGAAATATTAAATAACTATTTCAACAAATTAGAAAATAGTGTATAATAAAACTATATTTTATTTGAGCTTTTTACTAGGCTAAAATAAACATAAGTATTTTAAAGAGGTGAAAAAATGGAAGTAGCAAGAAGCGAACAAGAATTAGTAAGAAGAGAAAAATTAGAAAAAATAAAAGAATATTGCAATCCTTATCCGGAAAAATATGAAGTAACAAATTCAATTAAGGAAGCAAGAGAACTTGTTGATGGAACAGAAAATGTAAAAATAGCAGGAAGAATCATTTTCATGAGAAAAATGGGAAAATTAAGTTTCTTAAGAATTCGTGATATTGAAGCATCTATCCAAGTTTCTATGCAATTAGATTTAGTTGGAGAAGAAGCTTACAAATTCATGAAAACATCAATTGATGTAGGAGATTTTATTGGCGTAAAAGGAGAAATTGTCACTACACAAACAGGAGAAAAAACATTAAGAACTCATGAATTTGAATTCTTAGGCAAAGCCTTAAAACCACTACCAGAAAAGTTTCATGGCTTGTCCGATCAAGAATTAAAATATAGAAATCGATATGTAGATTTAATTATGAATGAAGATGCTAGAGAAAGATTTTTATTAAGAAGCAAATTAATTTGGGAAATTAGAAGTTTCTTAAATCATCACGGTTATGTAGAAATAGAAACACCAATTTTAAATAATAAAGCAAGTGGTGCGATGGCAAAGCCATTCAAAACTCATCATAATGCATTAGATATTGATTTATACTTAAGAATTGCTCCAGAAACTTATTTAAAAAGAGCTATCGTAGGAGGATTTACCAAAGTATTTGAATTTGCTAGATGTTTTAGAAATGAAGGAATGGATACTACCCACTTACAAGACTTTACAATGCTAGAAGGATATGGTGCTTACTTAAATTATCAAGATAACATGAAATTCTTACAAGAAATGATTCAAACTGTAGTAAAAAATCTATTTGGGAAATTAGAATTAACTATTGATGGTGTAACAGTAGATATCAGTGGAGATTGGGAAAGTATTTCCATGAGAGATTTAATCTTAAAATATACCCCAATTGATATCTATGAATATGATACTAAAGAAAAACTATTAGAAAAAATAAAGCAAGAAAAAATTGAAATCGATAGTGAAACACCACTAGAAAATTTAGGATATGGTAACTTAGTAGATCAACTTTACAAAAAAGTAGCACGTCCTCATGTAGTAAAACCATGTTTCTTAACCAAACATCCAATCAGTCTATCTCCACTTGCTCGTGCAAACGATGACAATCCAAATCTTACCGATAGATTCCAACTAATTATCAATGGGGCAGAAATTATCAATGCTTACTCTGAATTAGTTGATCCTATTGAACAAGAAAAAAGATTAGAAGAACAAGCTAAACTAAAAAATAATGGCGATGAAGAAGCTATGATGATGGATAGAGATTACATTGGCGCTATGGAATATGGAATGCCACCAATCAGTGGATGGGGAATAGGAATCGATAGATTAGTTCAAATTCTAACTGATGCTGAAAATATTAAAGACTGTGTTTTATTCCCGTTAATGAAACCAGAAGAATAATAAAAACTTAAAATACTTCACTAGAAGAATCCAAGATTAAAGGAATATTCTAAAGAAGTATTTTTTTAAAATAATTAATTTCTAGATAACTATTGCTATTTTGCCAAAAAAGTGTATAATAATAAGGCAAAAAGGGGGAATAACAATGAAACAATATATCAAATATATCGTATTATTTATCATTTTAATCTTTGTAGGAATAATAGGCGTTAATCTTTATAACAATAAAAGCCTTCAAGAACCAATAAAAAATATACCAAATACTACAATTAATCAAAATAAAGATAGCAAAAATTCCAACACAAAATCAGATGAAAAAGAGCAAACTAAAAAGACAACAGAAACAACAGAAGAAACAAAAAAGACAGATGATACAAACAATTCTTCAACTAATGATAGTTCTTCTACTACAACAAATACTAATGAGTCATCTTCAACCAATCAATCATCAACACCAAGAAGTAATAGTTCAACAGTAACTTATTCATCTCCAGATAATTCAAATACCTCAAATCAATCTCCTAATAACAATACAAACACTACACAAAGTAGTAATAATGGATACAATATTTTAGATGTAGAACCAATAACTAATACCACACAATCAGTTCGTAGTTATTCTAATTCATCAATAACTACAAATAATAGCACATCTAATCAATCAATTGATGTATCTACAACTACACAAAACAATTCATCAGAAAATGACAATATCATTGATGTAGTAATAGAAGATTCATCAATAAAAAATAATTCAAACAATAGTACTTCAACTACAAAAAATTCTAGTTCAACCTCATCATCCAGTAACAAAACAAATTCAAATAGTAGTTCCTCCACCCAAACAAATAATACTCAAAATAATAATACTAATAATAACCAAACAACTAATAAAACGACAAATTCTACAACAACTACCCAAGCAACAATAAAAGATGGAAATATTATTGGGGCAACTGGATATGGTGCAGTTCCTTCAATGAACATTTTAAGAGCAAAACCAACTTCTAATTCAACAGTAATAACAAGAATAGAATTAAATAGCCCATTTAGAATTATTGGAGTAAGTAAAGATGGAAATTGGTGGAGAGTAAAATATAAAGGAAAATATGGATATGTAGATAATAATTATTGCTTAATTAATTTACCAGATTATATTCCGAGTATTAATTATTATATGGTAGAAGCCATAAAAAATAATAGTGTTTCATCAGGAGTAAAATTATCTATATATGGAAAAAAATTATATACAGCAGGAAAAGTATATAATCCAAGATTAGAAAAAAATGAATTCATTGTTCCAGTAACATATGGTTTTGCAAAAAAAATATTAAAAGTTCAAACCCTTGCTTTAAAAGATGGATATTCTTTAAAAATTTATGATGCATATCGTCCAACAAGTGCTGCAAAAAAAATGAGAGATTCATTAGCTGCTCTTTATAATAGCAATGCTACAGTAAGAAGAAATATCAATTATAGCTATGAAAATGGCAACACTTATGAGTGGGGCAAAGAATGGTTTATTGCTCAGAATTTATCATCACATAGTCTAGCATCTGCGATTGATGTAAGTTTAACCAAAAAGGGAGAAACAAAAAGCCTAAAAATGCCATCGAGAATAAATGAATTAAGTACAAAATCTATTAAATACAAATATGGAGTAAGTGGACAAAATACTGTACGAAATGATTTATACAGCAGTAATATGACTCCTGCATCAAAAAGATTAGATGCTTATATGATGCAATCAGGATTAACTAGTTTAGCATCTGAATGGTGGCACTTCCAAGATAATGTATCATATAATAGAATGAAAGCTTATATTCCAAATGGATTAAATTTCCAACCAACAACAATTGTAAGTACAAAATAAAAAGAATGTTTTCTGATATTTAAGAAAACATTCTTTTTAAAATCTTATTAATTTTTTTCTACCATTTTGGATATTGTTAAAATGATTAACTATTTTTAATCCATGTTTTAAAAATTCCATCAAGGTTATATTCAATTGTAAAAAAATAAATCTTCTGTAATTAACATATCATAAGTAATATTTTGATAGACAAATTTATACCCACCAAAAAGATTAAAATTAAATTTTTCTTCCCTAAAATAACAAAATCTAAATCTTTAGGTTTATTTGCCAAAATTAAATCTCTGATTTCTCCTCCAATAAGAAAAATAGGAGCAATCGAAGTGATAAAATAAGCAATAGGGAAATGATGATTAATATAATTTTTAATTATCATCTCCAAAATTAAATCATAAGAAAATATATAATCTAAACAATAAAAAAAGACTATCCATATTTTTTTGAATTAGTCATATATAAATTCGAACAAATCGAGTAAAATCACTATGGAGTAGGCAACGGGAATCGAACCCGCATCCTAAGCTTGGGAAGCTTACATTCTACCACTAAACTATGCCTACAAAATTTTATAATCACTTTTTTATCACAATAACATTGTAACACAAATAATTAATGTTGTAACCATTTATTTACAAATACAAAAAAACTAATTCAAAAAGAACTAGTTTATGAAAACTCAAACATATTGAGTATTTACTTTTATGGAGGGCCTAGTCGGATTTGAACCAACGCTCAGGGAGTTGCAGTCCCATGCCTTACCACTTGGCTATAGACCCATATATTATCACCGAACTCATTAATATTATATAATTATTATGAATTTGTGTCAATTCTTTTCAAAATAAATTTGAAAATATTGACAATTTTATTGAATTTTATATAATATTTATAAATATCTCTAAAAGAATTAAGGTGATAATGTGGAAATATTAAATAGAAAAGCTCGTTATGATTATTTTGTTGAAGAAGAAATCGAAGCAGGAATTGTTTTAACAGGAACAGAAATAAAATCCATTCGCATGGGTAAAGTAAATTTAAAAGACAGTTATGCAATTATACGAAATGAAGAAATCTTTTTACTAAATACCCATATTTCTAGTTATGAAAAAGGAAATATTTTTAATCATGAAGAAGATAGAACAAGAAAACTATTACTTCATAAGTCCCAAATTAAAAAATTACAAAATAAAATCACATTAGAAGGGTATACATTAATTCCCTTAAAAATATATTTTGTTAATGGAAAAGCAAAAGTATTAGTAGGATTATGTAAAGGAAAAAAGAATTACGATAAAAGACAAACGATAAAAGAAAGAGATATCAAAAGAGAAATCGCCAAAGGATACAAATCATATTAAAAATAGAGAGAAAAATTAAAAATAAGTACTTTATTTTTATTAATATTTATAGTATAATGAATTTGGTTCTTGATTTATGCCAACCTGGCGGAATGGTAGACGCGATAGACTCAAAATCTATTATCAGAAATGGTGTGTGGGTTCAAGTCCCATGGTTGGTACCAAATATAAATTAAAAACCTTATCAAAAAGGTTTTTTTATTTTACAAAAAAATGTATAAATGGAGGAATAATATGAAATTATCAAGAAATGACTCAAGAGTCTTAGCAATGGCAATTCTATATCAAGTAGATTTATTTGAAAAAAAAGATATTGATTATGAATTAGAAGAAGTTATTCAAAAAAATATTGTAGGTATTGAAGGTGATGTATCTTTTATTCGTGAATTAGTAACAGGAGTAATTGAACATAATGAAGAATTGATAAGTATTGCTAATAAATACTTAAATAACTGGAATATATCTAGATTAGGAATTACAGATGGTGCAATTTTAAAGATTGCAATTTATGAATTACTTTATACAACAACCCCACATAAAGTTTGCATCGATGAAGCAATAGAACTTGCAAAATGCTTTTCAGATGAACCAGTAATTGGAATGATTAATGGAGTACTTGATAAAGTTTATCATGAGAAAGTTCAAGAAAAATAATGAAAGAACAATACTTAACCATAACTCAACTGAGTAGATATCTAAAATATAAGTTTGATCAAGATACTAATTTAAGTACAGTATACTTAAAAGGAGAAATTTCTAACTTTAAAGCTCATACCAGAGGACATTATTATTTTACCCTAAAAGATGAAGGAAGTCGTATTAATGCAATTATGTTTGCAAGTAATACTTCTAAGTGCAAATTTATGCCGACCGATGGAATGAAAGTAATGGTAACAGGAAGAGTTACTGTTTATGAAGCAACAGGTGGCTATCAAATATATGTCAATGAAATGATAGAAGATGGCATAGGAAACCTTTATATTGCTTATGAACAACTAAAACAAAAATTAGAATTAGAAGGTCTATTTTCTAAAGAAAAAAAGAAAAAAATTCCTCGTATGCCAAAAAGAATAGGAATTGTAACTGCCCCAACAGGAGCAGCAATACGAGATATTTTGACGACAATAAAAAGAAGATATCCTATTGCAGAAACTATTCTTTTTCCAGCACTAGTCCAAGGAGTAGATGCAGGAAAAGATATTGCAAAGAAAATAGAAATTGCTAATACCTACGATTTAGATACATTAATTGTTGGTCGTGGTGGTGGTTCTATTGAGGATTTATGGCCCTTTAATGAAGAAATTGTAGCAAGAGCAATTTATAACTCCAAAATTCCTATTATTAGTGCCGTTGGCCATGAAGTAGATTTTACTATTGCTGATTTTGTTGCCGATTTAAGAGCGCCAACACCAACAGCAGCAGCAGAACTTGCGGCAGTAGATATGAATACAGTACTAGAGTATTTAACAACAGCCAAATCAAGAAGCTATAATGCAATATTAAAAAAAATCCAAACCGAAAAAGCAAAATTAGATAATTTAAAAGAAAGTTATGGCTTAAAAAGACCAAATACTATTTATGAAATAAAAGAACAAAAATTAGATGCTTTAGTAGAAAAGATAAATAGTTTAATCAAAAATAAAATAGAAAATACAAAGATAAGATTATATAAAAGTACTTCTAGTTATATTTTAAATAATCCTAATATATTATATTTACAAAAACAAGAATCATTTAAAAATATTTATATGAGATTAAATAAAGAAATAAGTATTATTTTAACCAATAAAAAAACAGAACTATTTAAATTAGAAAATAGCTATGTCCTAAACAATCCTGAAATATTATATAAATTTCATCAACAAAATTTAAATTCCCTAATTGAAAAATTAACTGTATTAAATCCCATGAATACATTAAAAAGAGGATATGCAATAGTAAAAGAAAACAATCATGTTATCAGCACTACAAAAGAAATTAAACAAAAACAAGAAATTAACATTAGTTTAAAAGATGGAGAATTAACTGCAAAAGTATTGGAAGTGAGGAAAGAAAATGACAAAAACTGAAACAACAGAATTATCATTTGAAGAAAAAATCAAAAAATTAGAAACAATAGTTTCTGAATTAGAAAGTGGAGATGTTGCATTAGAAGAAGCTATCAATAAGTATTCTGAAGCAATGAAATTATCCAAAGAATGTACAGAAAAATTAACTGAAGTAACAGAGAAAGTAAATAAAATTTTAACTGAAAATGGTACTTTAGAAAATTTTGAAGTAAAAGAATAAGAACCAAATTACAATAAATTATCGAAAAAGAATTGACAGAAAAATAAATAAGAACTAAAATATTATTAAATTGAAAAAGAAAAATGCGAAGATATGGAGTGGCGTCCATGGAGCAATATGAGAAGAGAGATTCTATAACAGAATAAATAAGGTGGAACCGCGGGGAAACTCGTCCTTATATAGAATCTCTCTTTTTGTATTTTTAAGGAGGAAATATGGAAAAGTTAACAATGGAAAAAATGGTAAACTATTGTAAACAATATGGATTTGTTTATCAAGGAAGTGAAATTTATGGAGGTCTTGCGAATACTTGGGATTATGGTCCATTAGGAAGCAGATTAAAAAATAATGTAAAAGACTTATGGAGAAAAAGATTCATTCAAGAAAATAAAAATAGTTATGAAATAGATGCTGATATTTTAATGCACCCAAAAGTATGGGAAGCAAGTGGACATACAACAAGTTTTTCAGACCCATTAGTAGATTGCAAAAACTGTAAATCAAGATATCGTGCAGATAATTTAATTTCTGATTATACAAAAGATATTAATCCAGATACTTTAACAGATGAAGAAATGATTACTTATATCAAAGAAAATCAAATAAAATGTCCAAAATGTGGAAAAAGTGACTTTACAGATATAAGAGAATTTAATTTAATGTTTGAAACATATAGAGGAGTAATTAAAGGAGATAAAAGTGGTCTTGTTTATTTAAGACCAGAAACAGCACAAGGAGAGTTCGTTAATTTTTTAAATGTTCAAAGAACAATGAGAGCAAAAGTGCCTTTTGGAATAGGACAAATAGGAAAATCTTTCCGTAATGAAATTACACCAGGAAACTTTACTTTTAGAACAATCGAGTTTGAACAAATGGAACATCAATTTTTCTGTAAAGAAGGAACGGATAGTGGGTTCTATAAGTTTTATAAAGAATACGCTATGAACTTTTGTCGTGATCTTGGGATTGATACGGATAAATTAAGATATCATGATCACGATAAATTAGCCCATTATGCTAAAGAAGCTTGTGATATTGAATACTTATTCCCAATGGGTTGGGGAGAACTATGGGGAACACATAACAGAACAAATTATGATTTATCTAGGCATCAAGAATTTTCTAAAGTTTCCCAAGAATATTTAGATCCAGAAGATAATACAAAATATATTCCTTATGTTATAGAATCATCAGTAGGATGTGACAGACTAACATTAGCTCTAATGTGTGATAGTTATAGAGAAGAAGAATTAGGAGATGGAACAACAAGAGAAGTTATGGGATTTATTCCAGCGTTAGCCCCATATAAAGTAGCAATCTTACCATTAGTAAAAAAATATCACAGCGAATATGCAAGTGAATTAAAAGAAAAATTAAGCAAACATTTTATGTGTAGTTATGATGAAACAGGAAGCATTGGAAAAAGATATAGAAGACAAGATGCTATTGGAACACCATATTGTATTACTGTAGATGATGAAACATTAAACAATAATACTGTTACATTAAGAGATAGAGATACAATGGAACAAATTACACTTCCTATTGAAGAAGTAGAAAATTATATCAATCAAAGAATTCAGTTTTAATGAGTCATTTAAGTATTATTTTGGAAGAAAAAGATAAAATATTCTTTTTCTTTCTTTTTGTTACTTACAAGTAAAATAAAATGTTTTTTGTGCAAAATATAAGTATTTCATTTGACAGATAAAAAATATTATGATACAATTTTAATGTTTTAAGAACCTCGAGTTGTTAACTCAACCGCACTAAAAGGGTATTTAAGTGTTTTTACACACCCCAAAGGCGAGTCTTAATCCAAATATATCTTAAGGAGGGAAAACGAATGAAAGCAATTATTGAAACTGGAGGAAAGCAATATTCCGTTGAAGAAGGCTCAATTATCTATGTTGAAAAAATGGATGTTGAAGAAGGAAAAAAAGTTGTTTTTGACAAAGTACTTATGGCAAATGGTGTTATAGGAAATCCTTTTGTTGCAGGTGCTAGTGTTGAAGGAAAAGTTGTTAAAAATGGTAAAGGAAAAAAACTTAGAATCTTTACTTATAAACCAAATAAAACTAGTACTAGAAAAACTCAAGGTCATCGTCAACCATATACAAAAGTAGAAATTACAAAAATAAAATAAGACTATGATTAGGATTAAAGTAAAAGAACAAAACAATAACATAAAAGAAATCAATTTTACTGGTCATGCAGCATATGACAATTTAGGAAAAGATATCGTATGTGCATCAGTAAGTTCCATTTTCTATTGTAGTATTAATGCATGCTATCTATTTGAAGAAAATTCTCTAGAAGTATTTTCTAGTGAAAACAAACAAAAAATAGTCGTGCAATCAGAAAATGAAAATATCCAAAAAATACTGATCAATATGTTAAATTGTTTAAAAAGTTTAGAAAAAAGTTATCCTAAAAACATCAGAATAGATAAGGAGGAAAAAGAATGATCAAATTTTTAGAATTAAATATCCAGTTATTTGCTCATAAAAAAGGTCAATCATCTACAAGTAATGGTAGAGATTCAGCTGGTAGAAGATTAGGAGCAAAAGCTGCAGATGGTGAATATATTACAGCAGGTTCTATTATCTATCGTCAAAGAGGTACTAAAATTCATCCAGGTAAAAATGTAGGTAGAGGAAATGATGATACTTTATTTGCTAAAATTAATGGATATGTAAAGTATGAGATAGTAGAAGGCGACAAGAAACAAGCAAGCGTTTATGAAACTAGAGCATAAAGATATTTATGATAGACAAATTATTGTTTATCATGGGTATCTTTTTTTTATCTTTTAGTATATAATAATAGCGTATTAAGGGGGAATATATATGTTAATAGGATATCTAATTACAGCAATTATCTTATTTTTAATGATTAACTATTTAGAACAAAATTTAAAAATCAAATTTTTACATGAAGTAATATTAATAAGTATTTACTTCTTAACTATAGCAGGAATTTTTTATGAGATGAATATTTCTACTTATTATTTATATGCTATTATGCTTATTGTTTCTATGGTAGAAATCTTTCTTCTATACTATAAAGAACTCTCTACCAGTAGAAATCCTTATTCCTTTTATAAATATATCTTTTTAGTCGCAGTCATCTATTTAATTAACCGACTATTTATCGATAAAGTAAAAGGAACTTTCTTAACTTTAGAAGAATTAAAATCCTTTATCTGGATTTTAGTATTCTTATATCTTTACTGGTATCTACGCAAATTTTTACAAGAAAAATCAAATAAAATAATGCTTTCTAAAATTAAAGATGATTATTTAATGATTCAATATGTTCATCTAAAAAATGAATATTACCAAATCATTAAACCCAAAAATAAAAATCTAACACCTTTAATCTATTCAATAATCTTATACGAAAATATCAAACGACCATTCATTTTAAGAAAAATAGATATTATTTTATATCGTCTAGATGGTATTCCTAGAAAATTTGGGATTATGCAAATAAAAAATAAAACTGTACTAAGTGATGTTGATAGCATTAAAAGAGGAATAAAAAGAATAGAGATCATAAATAAACAACTTTCTCCGAATTTAAAGAATATTCAAAAAAATATAAAAATATTAGAAAAATATCATTATCAAAAAGAAGAGGTTAAAGATATTATAAATATTTATCAAAAAATTAATTTATTTGAATCAAAATAAAATACTTACTTAGAACTATCTTTCAAAAAATGATAAAACTAAATAAGTATTTTTTGTTGCTTGTAAATCTATAATATTTGACAAAAATTAACAAATGGTGTATATTAAGGACATTAAGGGGGATTTTATGAAAAATAAGAGTGAATTAAATATTGCATCCATTAATGTTAAAGACAATAAAGCTAATAGAAATGGAAATTTAGAAAATGCAAAAAAACTTTCAAAAATTATTGAACAATTTGATTTTATAGGAACACAAGAATTTACAGTTAAATATGTAAATGAAGTAATGAAAAATTTAGATAGTTATAAAATATATGGTAATTATCGCTATGGAAAAATCCTTAAGAATATGCCATATAATGAAAATAATGGAATTATTACTAATCAAAGTGTATTATCTAGTAATACAATATGGTTACCATGGATTGCCAATAATTTTAGTGATTTAACAACTTCTATAATTAAAATGTCAATAATGCCTAGAATAGCAACGGTTGTAATTAGTGATACTAAAGAAAATGGTAAAATATGTATGATAAATACACATCTTGATTATCAAATTCCATCAATTCAAATAAAGCAGTTAAAAGCAATTAAAAAATTAATTAATCAATATGGAAAAGATTACCCAGTATTTTTAACAGGAGACTTTAATATGGAACTTGATGATAAGAACTTTAGTGAGTTTGTAAAAAGTATAAATGCTGATTTAGAACATGTTGATATAAAAGAAAAAACATGGCATGGAAAATCTGGAGAAGAAAAATCACTAGATCATATATTTATTCCAAAAGATTTTTATATTGAAAGTTCTGGTATTATACCAACACAAGGAACAAGTGATCATGATGTAATTTATGCTACAGTTTCTAAAAGACGTTAAGGGGGATTTAGAAGATGAAAAAAGTTAGTGTAATAGTTCCAGTATATAATGCGGAAAAATATTTAGAAAAATGTATATCAAGTATCGCAAACCAAACTTTAGATGATATTGAAATCCTTGCAATTAACGATGGCTCAAAAGATAATAGTTTAAATGTACTAGATAACTTATCAATAAAATATAAAGATAAAATAAGAGTGTTTGACAAACCAAATGGTGGAGCAGGATCTGCTAGAAATATTGGTATTGATAATGCAACGGGAGAATTTATTAAATTTGTTGATGCAGATGACTATTTATCATTAAATATATTAGAAAGAATGTATACCATAGCAAAAGAGAAAAAAGTATCCCTTGTAAGAGGTAACTATCAAACGATAATAGGTCCAATAAAAACAATTGATACTTGTAGTTGGAGCAATATTAAAGAGTCAAAAATTGTTGATGTTAGAGAAAATAAAGATTATATTGTAACAGAGACACCAGGAATTGGAAATAAATTAATCAAAAGAGATTTAATTGGAGAATTAAGATTTCCTGAAAAAACAAAATGGGAAGATTTAGCAATAATACCAGTAGTTATTGCTTCAAGTAAAAAAATATTTCACTTAAATGAACCAGTATATAATTATAGAGTGAATATGAATACAACAATTACAGATTTTATTAATAAAATTCCTAATATATTAGATATTGTTAGATGTTGCGATAATATTGAAACAGAAATGACAAAAAGAGGATTAAATGAAGAATATAAGGAACAAATAGAGAGTTTATATATTCTACATACTTTATATCGAGTAGAAAATGCTATGTTATGGGTAAATTTCCCAAGAGCAAAAAAAGAAATAGTTGTAACTTCCTTAATTACAATATTAAATTCTAAGTATCCTAATTGGCAAAATAACTCTATCTTTAATCGATATAGAAAAGTAAATCCATTATTTAATTGGGATATCAATAGAGCAAATAAATTCTTAAATGAAGACTATTTAACTGATGATATCGAAAAAGCAAAAGATAATATTAACAATAGTTTTACTATAAGAAAAATCAAATTATAATTCTTTTAAAAAAAGTTCATTAAACTGAACTTTTTTTTATTAAATTTCTTTATCAATATTTTTTTCTTGTTTTTTTTAAATAGTATGCTACAATGATTATGATAGAGGAGTGTAATGATGAAGAGGAAAAAAATCATAATGGGGATAATGGTTGTAGCAATTATAGGAGCATTTATTTTTAGTGAAATTTATCTAAAAGATAGTTATGCTCTAGGTGAAGAGGGTATAGCAACAGCAATCGAACCAGAAATGAAAGTAGAAAAATTTGCCATAAAAAACCAAAAAATAAAATATGGAGATAAAGTATATTTAGAAATAAAATATACATATCCATCTAAAGTAAATTCTTGTTCTATATGGCTAAAGGGTAAAGATTATGAAAATCATTTATATTATGCCATTCAAGATTTGAATAAAGAACCATATTTTATGATGAGTGATAATAGTGCAGGGACAGTATTTCCAGGAGAGTATCAAGTAGATGCGATGACTTGCTTTCCACAAAATTCTTCCATTCAATATCTAATAGAAAACAATTCTAGTTTAACTTATTCTAACAATGTTTTTACTAATGAAAGTGGAAATATTATTGTCGAAGAAGAAACAAACAAAATTCATACCGATTTAAATCAAATTCATTTTGAATTAATAGATAAAGTAGCATCTAATGGAGATAAAGTAAAAACAAACTTTTATACTAATTTAGATACAAATAGTGTATTATTATCTTTCTATAATACAACAACTAATGAAACATTACCAGTATATTTAAAAGGAATGGAACAAAAACATTTTACTATTCCATCAACAGCGGCTAGTGGGGAATACCAATTACAATATATCTTAATAAAAAGTAGTAAAAATAATACATATACCATAATGAATGATAAAGGAGAAACAAAAGTATATCAAAATGGAACGCTAGCATATTCAACGCTAAAAGTAGATTTTAATCAAACTTTAAAAATAGAAAATAATGAAGGAGATAATAACAATACATTAGAAAATACATCAACTTATTTTTTCAATAATGAAAATTATAATGAACAAATACAATCTCAAATTAATACATTAGATAAAAATGCAGTGATTACTGTGGTAGCAGATAATTATACAGTAATTCATCAAAATCTATTTCAAGCTTTACAAGGAACTAAAAGAACTTTAATTATTGAATATGGGGAATCAGAATGGATATTTAATGGAGCAGATATTACTAATCCTAAAAATATAGATGTTTCCATGATGATAAAAGATATTACAAATAAAGACTTTAAAAATAGTAGTCTAATCAGTGATTTTCCTGCTAAAACAAAATTATTGACTTTTTCTAATAATGGGACATTGCCAGGAAAAGTATTAATTCGTTTAAAATCTATGGAATTAGATAAATTATTTGAGGAAGATAATCTTTATATTTATTATTATGATTTAGATGAAGATAAATTTTTAAAAGTAGCAATGGAAGTTCAAAAAGAAAATGGCTATTATGAGTTTTATATTAACCATAATTCAAAATATATTTTAACAGAAAAAGAATTAAAAAATAAGTATATTGCTAAAAGTGATGAAATATTATCTTTAAATCAAGATGAAAGAAAACAAGAAAAAAAGAAAAATATCAATTTTTATTTTCTCATTACAGGAATTATCTTAGTATTAGGAATTGTTATAATGATTATCATAAAAAGAAAGAAAAAATTTTAAATAAATGATAAAAGAAAAATACTTATTTAGTACAATTCTTTTTAAAGAAGAAGAGACTAGATAAGTATTTTTTTCAACAAAAAATGACAATAATTTTATTCCTATTTTTTTTGAGATATGATATAATTTAAATATTGAAAGTAGGGATTTTATGACAAAACTAAATGAAAAAATGTTAATTAATGATGTACGTTGTTTGGCTTTAGATATGATTCACGAAGCAGGAAGTGGTCATCCAGGAATAGCGTTAGGTGCAGCACCCCTTTTATACACTTTATTTACCTATCACTTAAATATTGATTTAAACAAAAGCAATTGGTGTAATAGAGATAGATTTGTTTTATCGTGTGGACATGCTTCTAGTTTACTATATGCTCTTGAATTTTTTGTTGATGAGTCTAAGTATAATTTAAATGACTTAAAAAATTATCGAAATATTTATTCTAAAACACCAGGTCATCCAGAGTATAATTTAGAAAATAAAATTGACGTAACAACAGGCCCTTTAGGAGAAGGAGTTGCAACAGCAGTAGGAATGGCTATGGCAGGAAAATACTTAGAAAGCTATTATAGTGATAAAAAAAGCAGTCTATTTGATTATTATGTTTATGCTATGGTAAGTGATGGAGATTTAATGGAAGGAGTTTCCTATGAAGCAGCATGCTTAGCGACACAATATCAATTAGATAATTTAATTTTACTATATGATTGTAATGGCGTAAGTTTAGATGGAGAAATTGATGAAAACTATATTGATTCAATAGCTAATGTTTATGCTGATATTGGTTTTGCTACTTATTATGTTAAAAATGGAGAATCCGTAAAAGAAATTAATAAAGCAATAAATGCTGCCAAAAGAGCAAGTGGTCCTGCTATTGTTATTGTTAATACAACAATTGGAAAATATTCCAAATATGAAGGAACCAATAAAATTCATGGAACCCTAGAAAATGATGATTATCTAGAAATCAAAAAGGAATTAGGTCACGAAGAAAAATGGGAATATGATAAAAATAATACAGCAATGTATCGTCAAGAAATTAAAGATAGATTAGAAAATAACTACAGGGATTGGTTTAATTTATATGAAGAATTTTCTGCTAATTTAGATGAAAAACAAAAAAATACGTTAAATAGTATCATTAATAATGAAAATATTACTTTACAATTAGATAAAGTAATTGATATGGATAAATTATTTACAGATAGAGATTTAAGGGATATTAATTATCAGATTATGAATGTTATTTCAGCATTTGTTCCTAATTTTATTGGGGGAAGTGCTGATGTTGCCACAAGTACAAAAACATATTTAAAAGGAAAAGAAGACTTTAGTAGTGATAATTATGCTGGAAAAAATATTGCTTTTGGCGTAAGAGAACATGCAATGGGAGCTATTCTAAATGGACTTGCTTTATGTAATTTAAGAGTATTTGGAAGTTGTTTTTTAGCATTTAGTGATTATATGAAACCATCCATTAGATTAGCTGCTATGATGAACTTACCAGTTACCTATATTTTCACTCACGATAGTATTTTAGTAGGAAAAGATGGAGCAACTCACGAACCAGTAGAACAATTAGCTATGCTTAGAACAATCCCTAATTTATCTGTTTATCGTCCTGGTGATCATAAAGAATTGATTGGTTCATGGAATGAAATTTTAGCTAATGCCTCCCCAAGTGCTATTATCTTACCAAGAGGACATGTAGAAGTTCAAGAATTTACTAACCCTGCTGGAATTGAATATGGAGGCTATATCATTAGCGAAGTAAAGAAAAGTTTAGACGTAATCTTAATTGCAACAGGAAGTGAAGTAAGTTATGCTATGGATTTAAAAGAAGAATTAATGAAAAATTATATCGAAGCAAGAGTAGTTTCTATGCCAAATATTAAAAACTTCTTAAATCAAGATAAAGAATACCAAAACGAAGTATTACCTAAAGGCTATAAAAAAGTAGTATTAGAATTTTCAAATGATCCAACTTGGTATCGAATATTAGAAGCAGATGATGATTTTATTGGAGTAAATACTTATGGAAAATCAGGTGATGAAGAAGATATCCTAAAAGAATTAGAACTTGATTTACCAAGTTTAGTTATTCGTATCAAAAATAATTTATAAAGGAGAAAAAACAATGAAAGAAAATATGAAAGATACTATGAAAAAAGTAAGTGAAAAAGCAAAAAAAGAAGTAAAAGAACATAAAATTATTGATGAATTTAGAGAATTTATTGCTAGAGGCAATGTTCTAGATTTAGCAGTAGGAGTAATTATTGGAAGTTCATTTCAAAAGATTGTAACCTCTTTAACGGATAATATTATTTCTCCAATTTTAGGATGCTTTACTGAAGTAGATTTCAATTCTTATGCTCTAAATATTGGAAACTTTCATTTAAAATATGGAGCCTTCTTAACTGATGTCATCAACTTCATCATCATGGCTTTTATCGTTTTCTTAATGGTAAAGTTTATGAATCGAATCTTTATTAAAAAAGAAGAAAAGAAGTCATAAACTTTTTTCTTTGATTAATAGAAAAAATACCAATTTCAAAGGAGAAAAGATGAAAAGGTGTTTAGTATGTAACTCTGAAATAGAAGAAGATGATAATTTTTGTCCAAAATGTGGACATTGGACAACAAAAGGATATTCTTATTTAACCAAGATAGAAGATAAAAAAATACTAAATGGCGAGGTAGAAAACCAAAGAAATAGACTAGCAAGCTTATTTTTAATTATGTCTATCTTTGCTGGATTGGTTATATTAATGACTGTATATAGGGGAAAGGATATATTAAAACCTTTTGTTTATATCAAAAGACAAATAAACAATCAACAATATGGATACTCTACTACGATTTTAAAAACAGATAATCAATATTTTAATGAAAATATTTTTACAGAAAGTGAAGCAAAAGAAAAAATCATTAGCGACTTTTCAAAACAAAAATGGCAATGCAAAAATCAAATAGAACTATCAAAAATAGAAGAGGAATTACAAGGAAAATATTCAATATTTAGTGTGGATTTTTGTGATCTTTCTTCAAAAGAGGCAAAAAAATCAGTAATGTAATTGATGGAATCTATCATTTATTTCCAGAAATTTCTGGATATTTAACCAATATTTCCATGACAAATGCTTTAAATAAAACAGAATATGTAGCCTATTTTCAACCTGTTTATTCATTTGTTAATTCTGGAAATCATCAAGTAAATAAAACTCAAATTCTTTTAAATAGTTATTATTTTTTAAATCAAAATATACTAAAAAAAGGAATTTCAAAAGATTGGTATGTCAAAGATGCAACTTATGAATCTTTAATTGCCCATGAATTTGGACATTATATTACTTTTGTTAGTTTGTTAAAAGAAAATCGAATTAATAATATTTTCTTTGAAACAAAAGAAAATCAACAAGAAATTGACAAAATCATTCAAAAAATTAATGATCAAACTTATGCTAAGATGATTATTGAAACTTCAATAGCAAATTACAATAGTCTTTATCAAGAAAGTATTTCTATAGAAGATTTTGCTAAATCTATTAGCAATTATGCAGGAAAAAAGAATATAAATGGGGAAGTGATTTATGATGAAATTATTGCTGAAGCAATTCACGACTACTTCCTTCATCAAAATAATGCGAATAAAGAAAGCTTAGAAGTAGTAAAGCTAATAAATAGAAAACTAGGAAAGCAGGAATAAAATGAAAAAGTGTAAGAATTGTAATGCAATTATTCGAGATGATGATCAGTATTGCAGAAACTGTGGTATTTTAATTCAAAGTAAATTTTATACAATCTTATGCAATTTATTTACCATATTCATGATTATAGGAATTATCTTTTTTGTTTTATTATTTATAGCGTCTTATATTGTAGAGTAAGGAGTGAATTTTAGATGAATAATAAAAATATTTACAATGAATCAGTAGAAGAGTTATATCAACAATTCAAAACTAGTATTAATGGTTTAACTGAAGATGAGGTTGCAAAAAGATTAGCAATGTATGGAGAAAATAAATTACAAGAGGCAAAAAAGAAATCCAATATCGTTCTATTTTTTAGTCAATTTAATGATTTGATGATTATTTTATTAATTTGTGCTTCTATTTTTTCAGCAATAATATCTTATATTCGTAATGAATCATTTATTGATTCTATTATTATCATTATTATCGTTATAATAAATGCTATTCTTTCATTTATTCAAGAAAAAAAAGCAGATGCTGCTATTGAAGAATTAAATAAAATGTTTGTTACGAATACTTATGTTATTCGAAATGGAAAAAAAGAATCTATTGATGTAAAAAATGTAGTCCCAGGTGATATCATTGAGTTAGAAGCAGGAGATTATATTTCAGCTGATGCAAGAATAATTTCAAGTGATGCTTTAATTGTGAATGAATCGACCTTAACTGGAGAATCCAAAGGGGTAAAAAAAGATAATAAAGATATTCAAACAATCAAAGAGTTATACGAACGAAAAAATATGGTCTTTGCAGGATGCAATGTCATAAATGGACATGCCTTTGTTATGGCTTGCCATACAGGAATGGAAACAGAATTAGGAAAAATAGCCAATAGCTTGTTAAATAAAAAACCAGATATTACACCATTGCAAAAAAAAGTGAATCAAATCAGTAAAATACTTACTTATATTATTTTTGCCATAATTATTCTTATGATGATAATTGGATTATTAATGAAAAATGATTTTTTTGATATTTTAATGTTATCAATTTCTCTAGCTGTAGCGGCAATTCCAGAAGGATTATCATCGGTAATTACAATTATTCTTTCTGTCGGAATGACTGAAATGGCAAGAAAAAATGTTATTATCAGAAAAATGTCTTCGGTAGAAACTTTAGGGTCAACAGATGTTATTTGTTCAGACAAAACAGGAACAATTACTCAAAATAAGATGTTAGTAAAATCAATTTATGTAAATGATAAATTATATCAAGAAACAGATAAGATTATAAATGAAGATATGCTACTTACCTGTGCTAGTATGTGTCATAATGTAGTAAAAGAAGAAAAAGGATACATTGGTGATGAAACTGAAGTAGCAATAGTAAAATACTTATCCGATATTAATTTTAATATTCCTTCTTATCAAAGAATTAAAGAAATTCCTTTTGATTCAGATAGAAAATTAATGAGTGTGATTGTAGAAATCGATAATCAAAAGTATTCTTTTACAAAAGGAAGTTTAGATTCAATTCTTGATCATAGTAACTCTTATTTAAAAGATGGACAAATCATTAATTTGACAAATGAAGAAAAAAATCGATTACTTGAAATTGAAAAAGAAGAGTCATCTAAATCTTTACGATTATTAGGATTTGCATATAAAAAAGAAGAATTAGACAAAGCAGAAGAAAACATGATATTTATTGGATTAATTGGGATGATGGATCCACCAAGAGAATCTGTTCCATATGCAATTAAAACTTGTTTAAAGTCAGGAATTAAACCGATTATGATTACAGGAGATTCTATTAACACAGCAGAAGCTATTGCTGAAAGTGTAGGAATTATTGATGTTAAAGATAAGGCAATAGAAGGAAAAAATATTGATAAAATGACAGATGATGAATTAGTAAAAGCTGTCGAATATTATCAAGTTTATGCCAGAATTAGTCCAAATACCAAACTTCGAATCGTAGAAGCATTACAATCAAAAGGATTGGTAGTTGCTATGACAGGAGATGGAGTAAATGATGCTCCAGCAATTCAAAAGGCAGATATTGGAATAGGAATGGGAATAACTGGTACAGAAGTTGTAAAAAAAGTAGCAGACTGTATTTTAGTAGATGACAGTTTTTCAACAATTGTAACAGGAGTAGAAGAGGGAAGAAGAATAACTGCAAATATTAAAAAAATTATTTTATATCTTTTAGCAGGAAATATCATAGAAGTCATTCTTGTATTTATGTCTATGTTACTTAATATGGAAATGTTTTCAACCCTACAATTATTGTGGATAAATTTAGTAACCGATTCTATTCCAGCAATTATGTTAGCTTTCGAAAAAGCAACAGATGATATTATGGAAGATACAAAAGCAAATCATTATAACGAAAGTTTTTTTACCCCATTCTTATCTGCAAAAATATTTATTGGGGCAATAGCAAAATCGATTGTTATGATAATATTATTTTTATTCTGTGCTCGTCATACAGATTTAGAAATAGCTAGTTCATTAATGTTTATTTATTTAATTTTACATGAAATATTATTTTCATTTTCTTGCAAAAATCTAAAAAAATCAGTGCTAAATAAAGATATATTGAATAACAAAAAGTTAAATATAGGAAATTTCTGTATTATTATTTTACAAATCATCATTTTAACAACAGGATTATCAAAATACTTTATTGTAAAAAATATTCCAATACAATATATAATATTAACTTTAGTAGTTTGCTCTTTAATGTTTATAATAGGAGAATTCATTAAACCTATTTATGTCAAATTATTTAAAGATTATAAGGAGGAGAGTCATGAATAATAATATGAAAGGGGAAACATTCATTATTACGACAGGATTAATCATAGTAATACTTTTTAGCTATATTAGTACTTTTAGTATATTATCTAAAAATTCTAGCAATAGTTATTTTTCAAAAGATGATAATAAAATAAATGCTACTATTAAAGAAATAGAGTTTTCAAAAGGTGTATTAAAACTATATACAGATAATGACGTTATGGTTTGTGTAAAACAAACTAAATCTACTCCAACAACATCATCATTATGTTGGAAAGAAGTTAAAAATGGTGACGTAAACTTTTCTGTTTATGAGGGAAAAACTTATTTTATTTGGTTAAAGGACAAAGATAATCATATTAGTGATTCAATTAAATATAATACAAATATAAAAAAATAAAACAACTTGTAAAGGTGTAGTAAAATGAAAGAGAAGTATCAAAAATATATAACAAACAATTATTCATTTGATAAAGTAACCATGTTAGCTATTTTAGCTTTAATTACTGTAATAACAGGATTTTTTGGCTTTCTATATGAATATATATTTTATTATTTTAACGGGGGAATGAAACAATTTTATTGGAGAGGAAGTAATTTCTTACCTTGGATAAATATTTATGCAACAGGTTCATTACTAATTTATTTTTTTACTTATCGATATCGAAAGCAACCATGGAAAATCTTTTTAATAAGTTTCTTTTTATGTGGGATCTTAGAATACATATCAGGACTAGGAATGTATATCATAGGATCAGGAATGCGCTGTTGGGATTATAATCAAGAAATATTAAATTTTGGAAACATTCAAGGATTTGTCTGCCTAAGAAGTGTAACCTTCTTTGGACTATCTAGTCTATTATTAATTTATGGTGTAATCCCATTCTGTTATTTCTTAGCAAAAAAAATAGATAAAAAAACATTCTTATTAATAAGTTTTACCTTATGTTCTATCATCTTATTTGATGAATTTTATAACCTAATATTCGCAAGAATTTTACATTTAAAAAGAGCCTCTAAAATTTATAAAGAATTAGGCGTAGCCTATGTAAAATTCCATTAATAAGAAAAATACTTGTAAAGAATAAAGAAAAAATGAAGTATTTTTCTCAAAATAAGTTATAATATAGATAGAAAGAAGGAATAAGATGAAAAAAGTAATCACGGTTATCCTTAGCCTACTTTTATCACTTTCTATTATATTAGAAATAGGCTATGTATCACTTTCTAATGCAATAACAGAAAATAAAGTAAAAGAAAGTATTAAAAAAACACTTTTAACTGGCTTTATTTATGATAAAAATGGGAACAAAACAGAAATATTTAACACCATCTTAAGATTAACTACTTTAGATGAAGATACTGTAGTAAAAATAATGAATAATGAAACAGCAAATAATATTCTAACAGATATTGTAAATAGCATTTATGACTATAACTTAACAGGAGAAGAAAAATATAAATATACAAGTAAACAAATTATAGATATTGTAGAAAATAATATAGATAAAGTATTATCAGAAATTAATTACAATATTTCAGAAGAAGATCGACAAAGTGTTATCAATTATACCAAAAATCATACAGATTATATTATTGATACCATTTATAAAACAGATATAGGAGATTATCAAAAATGATAAATTTTAGAGAGATATTTAATCCAAGTTATAACTTTATAGGTTTACTTTTTATTGCATTATTCATCATGATAATTTTATTACTCAATAAAAATATTTTATATTGCTTAAAAATTATTGGAAAAACTTTTCTAATATCAGGAATTATTACCTTAATCTTAGATATATTATTATACTTAGGATTAGATATGGTATTAATCTCTTACTATAAAATAATAATTCAAATAATTACAAATAATGTCTTAAAAAATTGCCTTTATTATTCATTAACTAGTATAATTATAGGAATAATTCTCATTATTAGCACAAATATAATAAAGAAGAATGCATAATGATAGAAAGAAGGAATAGTATTATGTATTGTACCAATTGTGGAAAGAAAATAGATTCAAATAATCATTATTGTACTAAATGTGGAAAGAAAATAGAATATAATACTTTAAAAGATAAAACTAATAAAAATATATCCCCAAATTTTCCACTTATATTAGGGATTTTCTCGCTAATTTGTATTCCAATTCCTAAAATATCTATTCCTTTAGCAATAACCAGTATTTTTCTTGCTATTAAATCAAAAACACATAATAAATTAGAAACACTTGGCGTAATTTTAGGAATATTTAGTATAATTATTACAATATTTCTTTTTATATCTACTTTATTTGTGGAACCACTTGCAAAAGAATTAATAAATAGTATTGACTCTAATAATTATAATAATGATACTCAGCAAATAACAGAACCAGAATTATCTGGATATAAATGGATGGGAAGTGATAGCAGTATTTTATTCTTAAAAAAAGATGGTACATTTGAGTGGAATAAAAAAACAAATAATACTGATCAGTTACTTTATGGAAATTATGAAACTTATAATGGAGAAGAAGCAATACAATATATTGAGCAATACTTACCACAATATAAATTCTATAAAGAAGAAAATAATCAAAGTAGTAGTGAACAAATCCAATATACATACTTAATTATTTTAACTTCTAATACAACTACAACACCTATCTATCTTTATGGACAAATAAGTATGGATGGAGAGAAATTAAATTTAACTAATATTCAAGATAATAGTACAATAAAGTTTAAAAAACAAGATACCTTATCAGGTAGTATTGATATCTAAAAAAGAAAATTATCCAATATTTATTTCTAAAATAGCTTAAAAAACAAAAAAATTCATTTTTTCTAATAAAAAGTCTTGTCAAACTTAGAAAAGTGTTATATAATGAACTAGACATCAGCAAAAGAAAGATGTTATTAATATGTTGCCTGAGTGGCGAAATAGGTAGACGCACAGGACTTAAAATCCTGCGAGATTCAAACCTCGTGTCGGTTCAAGTCCGACCTTAGGCACCATTATTTTTGGAGGAATACCCAAGTCCGGTTGAAGGGACTGGTCTTGAAAACCAGCAGGTCGTGAAAGCGGCGCTAGGGTTCGAATCCCTATTCCTCCGCCACTTAATTTTACTTATCGCGGGATGGAGCAGTCTGGTAGCTCGTCGGGCTCATAACCCGAAGGTCGTTGGTTCAAATCCGGCTCCCGCAACCATGGTTCGTTAGTCTAGAGGCCTATGACGTCTGCCTGTCACGCAGAAGATCACGGGTTCAAATCCCGTACGAACCGCCATTATGGCTCTATAGCTCAGTTGGTAGAGCAGAGGACTGAAAATCCTCGTGTCACTGGTTCAATTCCCGTTGGAGCCACCATGATGAAATAACCCCTTATTTGATAAGGGTTTTATTTTACCAAAATGGTTTTACAGACTATTTACAGACTATTTTCATGTAATTTATTAAGAGCATTGACTGTATTGCTCTTTTTTTTGTGAACATGTGATAGTAAGTGGATTGTACCATTTCAATGGTATCTCCAAGCCTTTCGGCTACATCTTCAAAGTCTAATCCTAAGTGAATTAATAAAATTGTATTATTAAAAACATTTTTTGAAATATTATTCACGCTCTAAATTACTATTTAAAAACCAAAAAATTTAGTGTATAATAGAAGACAAAAACTTTGTAAAGAGGAGATTAAAATGCAAGAAGAATTACGATATATTAAGAAAAAGTTTGGAGAACAAATGATGCATTTATGCAGAGAGAATTTTTCTACAATTTTAGAAACTCCTAAATTACTTACGAAAATACTTTTAGAAAATTTTGAACCATCAAAATATTTGTATGACGATTTAGTGAATGAAGACAAAATCAAAGAATTTGTTCAATATATTAATTCAAAACTAAAAACGAAAGATAAAGTTCAAAATTATAAAATAGATACACCTGAGAAAATGTTAGCAAGAGCTGGATATATTCTTTTTGAATGTAAAACAGAAACAGATATTCAAAAATTTAAAAAATTCTATCAGAAAGAGGAACAATTATGTACTTTTAACGGAGGAAGACTGAATAGCTGTTATGTGTTTTTTGCAGTAAGGAACGATGCTGATAGCATCAGAAGAGAAGATTTTTTAACTCCCAAAAGGCAAGATAAATATGGTACATCAGTGATAAGTATTCAAATAGATAAAGTGAATAATTATGTATCAATCAAGAATAGGTACAATCATACAGTAGAAAATCCAGATTGTACTTTTAATAACAATTTAGATAATATAATTCCAGGATTAATTAAAAGTTTTGAAAATAAATTAAATATTTGCTTAAATAAAAATAATCTTGACAAATTTGAGATACCTGGTTACATTAAAGCAATAGATGGTAAATATTATAAATATAATAGTGAAATTGATAATATTTATTACTGCCCTAATAATACTATTATTAATAGACTAGTTCCTAAAAAATATGATAAAAGTAAATATATATTAGTAGATATATATTTAATTGATTTAGTAAAGAAAAAAATAGAATTTTTAGTAAAAGAAAATTGTGCAGACCTAAATAAATATTTGATCAGAAAAATAAATATTATTTCTAATGGAGAACATAAAATTATAAATATAGATAATAATTTTATTATAGAAATAGATAAATATAATCGAATAATTAATTATGTTGATAAAGTATCAAGGAATATAGAAGATTATTATTTTTATCATAATAAAACTTTAAAAAAAATAATTCTTCCTAATGTTAAGAAAATTGGCAATTCCTTTTTAAATAATAACGCTTTATTAAATGAGATATATTTATCAAACGTTGAGGAGATAGGAGATAATTTTTTATATTATAATAAAAATTTACATAAAATAGAATTACCTCTAATTGAAAAAATTGGAAACGATTTTATAAGCAATAATGATATTTTAGATACAATAATTAGTCCAAAGTTAAAATTAGTTGGCAATTCCTTTTTAAATCAATCAAAAATTAAAGAAATACAACTATTAAAATTAGAAAAAGTAGGGTGGAATTTTTTATCAGATAATAGTTTGCTGAAGGAAGCATATTTTCCTAATTTATTATCATGTGGCAATGGTTTCTTAAAACACTGCAAAAATTTAAAAATATTAAATATATCAAATTTAATTTATTTCCTCGATGATTATTTACTAGATTGTACTAAATTAGAATTATTAGAAATCAAAAATAAAATATATAATTCATTTATATATGGAAATTCAGCAATAAGAAACAGAGTTATAGATAAAAAAGAGCGTAAAGCCAAAAAAATAGAAAAGAAACTTGTAGTTGTTAGAAAATAAAAGGTAGAAGTATACTTTTTTTGTTGACTAATATTTGTGATTTATCTATATTATTTCATTTATAAATTCTATAAAGTGATATTTGACTAATGAAACTTTATATTTTAATAAGATTTTATTAGCTTTCAGTATTTTTAATTTTTTTCATTCAGTAGTAATTATACATAAGAATTTTAAAAATATCTATTATAACAAATTTATTTTTAAGAATTTAAACAAAAAATATGTTACAATATTTACCAACAAGGAGAGAAAATGAAAAAAGAAAACAAAACAATTATTGAGGTAGATAAATATATAGAAAACATAAAGAATGAATTAAATGATATCATCAAAGAATCTACCTATCCAGAATTAATAAAATATAAAAAAATGTTACCAGGAAAAAATGAAGGGGAAAAATCTTTATTCTATTGGGGAATAAACTATTTAAATGAATATTATAAAATCATAGGAAAACTAGATAAAATCCACACACCAGAAATAGAAAAATTAAAATATAAAATATATATTCTATATTTAGAAGAAAATTTTTATGATATTGTATTTACTTTTCATGAATTTATTACTTTCAGTAGATTAATCAATATTACTTTTTCTGATTATAATCCAAGTAAGATAAGAAAAGAAGACAAAGAACCATTCCAAAGTGAGAATAAAGAAATAGATAATATAGTAAATACAATTGCCTATAATTCACGACACACTCCCTGCTATCATGCATATGAAGTAACAGAATTTAAATTAAAAATATTATTAGATGTTATCGATAATAAAAGTAAAACTCTACTAAAAGAAGAATTTGATAAAATTAATTTAGATGATCCTTTAATCGTTTGTGCTCTTTCTAAAAAACGAAGAAAAGAATTAGAGCGAAAGCAGGACTAAAGTTTCTAAAATAAAAAAATAATTCTAATAAAATAAAGGAGAAATAAAAATGATCAATATTAATCAATATATAAATTTAGAAGAAAGATATGCATTATTTGGAAAAAATGGATATTATCTTTCTTCATTAATCGTAAAAAAAATGATTGTAGATGAATTAAAGAATGGAATGACTTTTCAAGAAATAGAAGATTTCATGAAAAATTTTTCTAATGCAACAGAAGAAGATATTTCAGCAAAAAACGAGTGTTACACAATAATACAACTTTTAAATGGTTTAAGTAATCTCAAGTTTGGTTCAGAAAATACATTAAGTAAAGAACAATTTAATGATTTTATTTCAAAATACCAAATTAATAACAAGGGAGAAATATATTGTGAAGATACTATTTTATTAGTAGAAGAATTTATTTCACAAGCGAAAAAAATATTACCATTAACAAGTACTCTAATTCGAAAAAAGACTAGGAAAAATTAATATTTATTTCATAATCAACTTAATATCGGTAAAATAAAAATAGTTTTCTGCACTTACCAAAAAACTTTAATATAATATATTAAAGTAGAGGTGGTGATATTGTCAGAAATCAGTGTAATAGAACTACATTATTTAAATAATCCTAATATTATTGATATTCGTAGTCTATATGATTATAGTAAAGGACATATAGATGGGGCAATAAATATTCCTTACTATAATCTCTTAAATAATTATAGTCACTATTTAAGTAAATACTCACTTTATTATATATACTGTGATTCTGGAGAACAAAGTAGAGAAATATCAAAAAGATTAAATTGTTTTGGATATAACACAATCAATATAATAGGGGGCTATCAAGAATATAAAAAATTTCTAGAGAAGAACTAAGGTTCTTTTTCTTTTGCTAAAGAGCTAATTCAAAGAAAGTAAAAGTTAGATTTTCTTCTTTTTCTAAAATTGACTACTGTTATAGATTATGTTACTATTAAATAAATACGAGGTGATATAATGTTTGAAGTAATAAAAGATACTGTAATAGATACTTTAAAATTAATTCCTTTCTTATGGATTACTTTTTATTTTATAGAATTAATAGAACATAAATATCAAAAGAAAAGTCAAAAAATTATCAAAAAATCAGGCAAATATGGACCAATACTAGGAGGAATATTAGGCTGTTTTCCACAATGTGGTTTTTCATGTATGGCAACCAATTTATATATTACAAAGATTATTTCTTTAGGTACACTAATTAGTATTTATCTATCAACAAGTGATGAAATGTTACCAATTCTCCTAACGGAAAAAAGTGATTTTAAAACAATCATCTCTATTATAGGAATTAAAGTATTAATTGGAATAACAGCAGGAATAATTATAGATTTAATATTTACAAAAAGAAAAGAACACTCTATTCAAGAAATATGTGAACATGAACATTGTCACTGTGAAAAAAATATTCTTACTTCCAGTATTCATCATACCCTAAATACCATTATTTTTATTTTTATTACCAGCTTCTTTATTAATGCTTTAATGAATTATGGATTAGAAAAATATTTAAAAAATATCTTTCATACTAGTTCAATTTTAACTCCATTTTTATCTAGTTTAATAGGATTAATCCCAAACTGTGGTGCCTCAATTATCTTAACAGAACTTTACTTAAATCATATCCTATCATTTTCCTCTCTAATTGCAGGACTTTTAACAGGAAGTGGAGTAGCTTTATTAGTATTATTTAAAAATAACAAAAATACAAAAGAAAATATCTTTATTTTATTTATTATTTATATAATTGGTGTATTAAGTGGATTAATCCTAACCATTTTTTCTTAAAATAACTTAAAGGAGGTTATTATGATAAAAGAAAAATTACAATATCAAAAATATTCTTTATTAAAATCAGAAAATGAAAAAAAAGTAAATTTAATAGCAACACTTAGAGTAATATTTTTTATGACCATGATATTCAGTTTTGTTCTAAAATATTACTACTATCCCAATATCTTTCAAACGGTTTTTATCATTTCCCTAGTAGTATTCATTGTATTAGTTATTATTCATGATAAGTATTTTCAAAAATATCATTATTACGAATCATATTTATCAATAATAGAAAATTACATAAAAAGAGAAAATGGTACTTGGAAAGAATTTGAAGAAACCGGAGAAGAGTTTGGAAAAGAAGCTGAAGACTATTTAAAAGATTTAGATATTATTGGGAAAAACTCTTTATTCCAGTATCTATCAACTTGTCAAACAATAGGAGGCAAAACTACTTTGTTCCAAAAATTATCCAATAAAAACCAAGATGAAAACAAACTCTATGAGTCTCAAAAATCAATCGCAGAATTAGAAAAAAATATTGAATTTATTATTGATTATCAAATTCAAATGTTAAAATATAAAAATAAAAAAGTAGATTTAAAAAATACCTTTTTAAAATTAAAAAAAGATACTATATTACATGATAATAACTTTATAATAGCCATAATATGTAGTATTTTATCATTAAGTTTATTAATTCTATCTTTAATTAAGATAATAGATATAAAATACTTCTATGGAATATTCTTGTTTAATTATCTAATATCTTTTATGTATAGTTTTATCTATCAGCAGGAATTTAATAAAATTACTACCATGATTAATACATATAATAAACTTCCTTCAATTATAACATTAGTTCTTAAACAAAAATTTAATTCTAAAAAATTAAAACAAATACAAAAAGATATGAATTTAACATCAAATATTACTAAAAAAATAAATAAGCTAGATACTCTAAATAGTATAAAAGACAATTTATTATTTAGTTTTATATTAAATGGTTTATTTTGTATAAATATTTATACTAAAACTTTTTTTGTTAATTTTTTAAATAAAGACTTTAAAAAATTACAAAATACAATTACAGATATTGAAGAATTAGAAGCGTTGATTAGTTTAACAGGAATAGGAATTTTAAAGAAAGAAAAATGTTTTCCTATTAAAAGTAATCAAATAGAAATTAAATTTAATAAAATAAAACACCCTTTATTAAAAGAAGAAGTTTGTATTGATAATGACTTTGAAACATTAGCCAAAGTAAATATTATTACAGGTTCTAATATGGGAGGTAAAACATCTTTTTTAAGAACTATTGGAATTAATCTTATATTAATGAATGCTGGAACCTATGTATGTGCAAGTGAATTTAAGGCTTCATTCTTTAAAATATTCACCTCAATGAGAGTAGGAGATGATATTGAAAAAGGAATTTCTACTTTTTATGGGGAGTTATTAAGAATAAAGAAGGCAATGGACTATTTAAATCAAGGCAATATGCTTGTTTTAATTGATGAAATTTTTAAAGGAACAAATTACCAAGATAGAATTTATGGAGCGAAAAAAGTAATTAAACGCTTCCAAAATAAAAATGTCATTGTCTTATTAACTACGCATGATTTTGAACTATGTGATGAGAAAGATGTTATTAATTATCATGTAAAAGAATATTATGAAGGAAATCAAATTAAATTTGATTATAAAATCAGAAAAGGAAAATGTACTAGTACTAATGCAAAATACTTAATGGAAAAATTAGAAATTATATAATATATAAAGAAATGTTTTAGATGTAAACCATATTGTCAAGTAAAAAAACTTTCTCATAAAAAAATATTTAATTTATGATATGATAATAAAAAGGAAGATGGGTATGAAGAAAGTATTTTCAAATTTAGATAAAACTTTATTATTTATGATTATTGCTTTTTTTATTTTTGGCTTAGTCATGGTACTTAGTGCTTCTAGTATGGAAAGTTATATGAGATATGGCTATGGCCCATACCATTATTTTTATCGTCAAGCACTTTTTATTGGAATTGGTTTCCTTATTTTTTTAATTATTATACATATTCCAACAAAAGTATATAGAGGATTTACATACTTATTAATAATAGGAATTATTTTAATTTTAGGTGCTTTAAATGTTTATGGACATGTTGCAAATAGTGCACAAAGTTGGTTTAAAGTTGGAGGACTTTCTATCCAACCAAGTGAATTTGCCAAAGTAATTGTTATCATGTTTTTAGCAGCATATTATGAAAAAAATAAAGAAAATTTAGATAATTTGTGGATTATTCTTAAACCTTTACTTTTAGTGATTATAATTTTTGGATTAGTAGCTATCCAACCAGATTTAGGAACAGCATTAATAATAGGAGGAGTTACTTTTCTAATTTTTATGTCATTACCTATGCCACGAAAAAACTTTAGAAAAATTTCCTTTAGTATTTTAGCAATTTCCTTAATTGGTGGATGTGTATTATTAATAGGAAGTAAATACTTTTTAAAAAGTTATCAATTAGAAAGATTTAATTTTAAAGACCCTTGTTTAAGATATCAAGATGATTCTGGATATCAATTATGCAATAGTTTTATTGCTTTTAAAAATGGAGGAGTAACGGGTCAAGGAATAGGAAAAAGTACTCAAAAATACTTATATTTACCAGAATCATATACAGATTTTATTTTTCCTATTATTGTAGAAGAATGGGGAGCAATCGTAGGTGTTATTATTGTCTTTTGCTACTTATTTATTATTTATCGACTATATAGAATTGCTAGAAGAGCAGCAAATTTACAAGGATCAATTTTAGCATACGGAGTATGTGCTTATTTATTTTTACATGTAAGCATTAATTTCATTGGTGTAATGGGAATAGGACCTTTAACAGGAGTTCCTTTACCGTTCTTAAGTTATGGAGGAAGTTATGTGATAAGTTTATTCACATCATTAGGAATAGCAGAAAGAGTCGCTATAGAAAGTGCCTACCATAAAGAAAAAACAACAAAATCAAAAAAAAGAAAGTCTAGCAAAAAGAGCTGACTTTCTTTTTATACCCCTTCAACAAAAACATCATCTAAACATCGAATACAACATACACAATCTAAATTTATTGTAAAAAAAGAATTAGTACTAGTATAAGTATTATCTTGATTAGCAACCAATACACGACAAGTTGCACAACAATCATCCAGTTTTTCTACTCTAAATATATTAGAAGTAACATTTTCCGTAGGCGTTTTACTAATTGGCATAGCAAGAGGAGTATTATTAGAATTACAAGTATATAAAACAATTGGTCTAGTATTATAGAACGATGGACAGCATTGTTGACCTAAAAAACCACGATCACAAGTCTCTAAACAAGAATCTGATTGATTAGCACTTTGTTGAAGAATTAATATTACTTTTAAGATATCAGCAATACAATTATCACAATGATTTTTGCATTCTAGATTGTTCATTTTCTCCACCCCTTTATTATTAAATTCATTATAGTTTATGTAAATTAGGATTAAAAATGTATTATTAATACCTAATTCATTATGTTTTTTTTGTTAATAATAAAGAATAAAAAACAATTACTATTGTAGTTTTATTTCATTTGGTGTATGATATCAATTGTTTGGGAGATGAATTAAATGTATGATGTCAATCTAATTTCTAGATATATTATTGCATATTGTAATGGAAATGGTTATTTTATTAGCAATTTAAAACTTCAGAAACTATTATATTTTGTCCAAATAAAATTTTTAATAGAAAAACAAGAATTATGTTTTTCTAATGATATTATTGCAGTAGAATGGGGGGTAATGATACCAGAAGTTTTCCAAAAATATAAAGAATACGAGTCTTCGCTAATCCCATATTCTTTAATTTTTAAAAGAAATATTTATCCTATAAAAGAAGAAGATAAAGAAATTATTGATCAAGTAATATCTGATGTTGGAGTATATTCTTCGAGTATACTTCTAAATAGAATATTAAACCATCAAACTTGGAAATTAGCATATAATCAAAAAGATTCAAAAGTAATAACAAAAGAACAAATAGAAAAATATTTAAATTATTCAGAAGAAAATAAACCTATAATAAAAGCAAAAATATACAGTTTAGAAGAGTATAAAAGAAATCATAAAATTTGACTATTTTCCTAATTTATGCTATATTTTAATACGCTTTGATTGTTTTTATCATTTTGTTGACAAAAAACCAATATTATTTTACAATGATAACATAGAGGTGATAAGAAATGTTGAATGATAGAATTGCTCTTAGCAGTAAAGAAATATTAGAAAAAGAGTTTAAAATAGATGCTAGAGGGTATCGATTACAAGAAGTAGACAAATTTCTTGATGTTGTCATTCATGATTACAATGAATATAATAGTATTATCAAGGAGTTGGCAATAAAAAACAATCAATTGCATGAAGAAAATGAAAAATTAAAATCTGAAGTTCGTAATTTAAAATCTGATTTAGAAGCTTTAAAATATACTGAAAAAGAAGTTACTAATGTTGATTTAATTCGAAGAGTTAGTCAACTAGAAAAAATAATTTTAGGAGATGCTAATAACTAATCTGGGTAAACGCTGTGTAATAATTACATAGAGGAAAGTCCACGCTTGCACTATCTGAGATGATAGTAGTGTTTGTGCTTAGGGAAAAAATAACCTAAGGAAGTCTATGACTTACGGCGATTTTATTTTCTAAGGGTAACTATGAAAATAAAACATAAAGTGCCACAGTGACGAATTTTATAGAAATATAAAAGTGAAACGAGGTAAACCCCACAAGCAAGAAACTCAAATTTTGGTAGAGGAACTGATTAAAGAGAAAAAAGAATCAATAATCGGATAAAGAAATTTATAGATAAATGTTTACCGCCTACTTTAGTAGGTACAGAACGTGGCTTATAAGATTGTTATTATTTTAGATTAACTATATATAATAGGAGATTATATGAAAGAAATAGGTTTAAGATTAAAGTTAAAAAGGGAAGAAAATGGAGTTTCTTTAGAAGAAGCTGCTTCTGATTTAAATATGAGAGTAATTCAACTTGAAAATATTGAAAATGGTAAGAAAGATGAATTTAAAGATGTTTTTTCCTTAAAATACTTCATTAGAGATTATGCCAAATATTTAGGACTAGATGGTGAAGAAGTTTTAGATGATTTTAATGAATACTTATTTGAGCAAACTTCTAAAATTTCTTTAGAAGAAATAGAAGAAGCAAAAAGAGAAAAAGAAGAACGGGAAAAAGATTTAAAAATTTTATCACCCTATACGAAAACAACCAAAGATAAAAAACGTTTTTTGATAATGATAGGAATAAGCATTATTTTGATTTTTATTGTTTTAATTAGTTATATTTTAGTTAGAAATCAAAATAAAAGTGATTTCATCAAAAATGAAGTTAGTTTTAGGATAGGAGAATAAGTTATGAATTTAGCAAATAAGATAACAATGTCTAGAGTAGTTTTATCAATTGTTATTATGATAGTATTATTATTTCCTTTTGAAGGATTAGGATTTCATTTACCAACTATTTTAGTAAGTGGAAAAATTTTAATAGATACAAAATATATTATAGCAGGAGTATTATTTATTATTGCATCTTTAACAGATTTTCTAGATGGATATGTTGCTAGAAAATATAATATGGTTACAGACTTTGGAAAAATGGTAGATGCTATTAGTGATAAAATGCTTACCAATTCTTTATTAGTAATTTTAGCTGCTAATAATATGATTAGCCCTGTAATTGCTGTAATTTTTATTGTAAGAGATATTGTTGTAGATTCTATTAAAATGGTTGTTGGAAATAAAGGACATGCTGTAGCAGCTATAGGAGTTGCCAAATTAAAAACAGCAACATTAATGGTAGGATTAGCATTAACCCTATTTTATAATTTACCATTTGAATTAATTGGTGTTCGTGTAAGTGATTGCTTACTAATTATTTCATCTATCTTATCTGTAGTATCCGGATTTAAATATTATTCAATGGCTAGACCATATATTGAAGCAAAATAAGTTGTTCCTGTAGGAACATCTTTTTTAAAATTTAATTGACAAAGATAAAGAAAAATGGTACCATAATCACGAAACTTAAAGAAGGGGGATTTATCATGGCAAGAGAGATATTTAAATATGTAGGATTAGCATTAGTAGCAGTCGGAATTGTAGTAGTAATGAAAGGCTTATTTACCAGTGATACAGAATGGAAAGAAACTACTACCAAAAAAAGTACAAAAAGTACATATAATGCAACAGTAAGTTTAATTGATAAAGATACAAAATCCTATATATCAGATTCTAAATTAGTGGTAAAAGATAGTAAAGGAAATATAGTAGATGAATGGACAACATCAGATGGTGTACATTTAATTAATAATTTAAGTAATGGAACATATACCTTAACTCAAGAAACAACAAATAGTAAGTATTTTTTAAATACTGATAAAATAACTTTTAAAATAGAAGGAAAAGATCAAAAAGTTAGTATGTATAATATTGCTTTAACAGAAGAACAAATAAAAAATGGGGTAAGTAATAATCCAAACATAAGTTCAAACGAAACAAGTGTTGAAAATACTTCATCCTTCAAAAGTATAGTTCCTTATTTAATATCAATTATATGTATCTTTCTAGGAGGAATTTTTCTTTATAAAATTCATCAAGATAATTAAGCAGATTATATCTCTATGATTTGCTTTTTTTATGAATAAAATAGAAAAGAGGAAAAAATGAAAAAAGAAATACCAATAACCCTAATCACAGGATATTTAGGAAGTGGAAAAACAACATTAATTAACCAAATTTTACAGAATAAAAATAATAGAAAAATAGCAGTAATTGTAAATGATATAGGGAAAGTAAATATAGATGAAGAATTAATCGAAAAAGGAGGAATTGTAAATAAAAAAGATTCATCATTAGTTGCTTTAACAAATGGTTGTATTTGCTGTAATTTAAAAATGGACTTAGTAGAGCAAATTAATGAAATTATCAATCAAGATAAATTTGATGCTATTGTAATAGAATCAAGTGGTATTTGTGAACCAATTCCAATTGTACAAACCATCACCATGATGACAGAAATGATGAATGGAAAAGAAATCTGCTATTTAGATGCTGTAATCACTGTAGTAGATGCAATTCGTCTAAAAGAAGAATTTCAATGTGGAAGTAGTTTACAAAAAGAAAGCATTGATGATGAAGATATTGAAAAACTAATTATAGAGCAACTAGAGTTTTGTAATATTATAGTTCTAAATAAAAAAGATGAGGTATCTAAAGAAGAATTAGCAGAAATCAAAGCAGTAATTAGAAGTATTCAACCTCAAGCAAAAATTATTGAAACAAATTACTCAAAAGTAGATGTACAAAAAATATTTGATACCAATTTATTTGATTTAGAAGCATCAAAAATGACAGCAGGTTGGATTGAAGCAATGAATAATCTAGAAGAACCAGAAGAAAGCGAAGAAATATTAGAATATGGAATTTCTACATTCGTTTATTGTCGACGTGAACCATTTAATAGAAAAAAGTTTTATGAATTTTTAGATAAAAAATGGGATTCCTCTATCATTCGCTGCAAAGGACTTGTTTATTTTGAAGATGAAATAGATACAGCTTATATGGTAGAGAGTGCAGGAAATAGCAAGAATTTAGTATCAACTGGACAATTTGTTGGTGCAATGCCAGAACAAGAACAGCAAATGATTTTGCTTCAAAACCCAGATGTTGCCGAAATATGGGATGATCAATATCAAGATCGAATGAACAAAATAGTTTTTATTGGAAAAAATATGGATAAAGAAGAAATTATCACGAAGTTAGATAGTTTCTTAGATGAATAATCATGAAAGTAATTTTAGATTCTTATATTTAAAATTACTTTTTTTGTTTTCTTATAACTTAAAATACTTTTATTGATTTTTTACTAAGATATTGCTATAATCGAAGTATAAAGAATAAAGGAGACTAGATAAATATGTTAGGAAAAATAATAAGTATTTTAGGAGATACAGTAAGAATAAAACTAGAAGTAAATATCTATGAATTAGATAATTTAATGGGAAAAAATGTCATCTTTGAAGAACCAAATGTCAAGATAGTAGGAGAAATTATGGAAGGGGATAGTACTTATTTAGATATTAACCTTATTGGAGAAATTTCTAATAATAAGTTCATTTACGGAAGTAGTGTAAAACCTGCTTTTAAAACTCCATGTAGAATTATTACAGTAGAAGAATTAGATATTATCTATCAAAATGATCCAAATACCAATTCGATTAGTATGGGAAATTCAGTAGTATATAACAATTATCGAATTTCTTTAGATGTTAATGCTTTCTTTTCTAATCATTTTGCTATTTTAGGAAATAGTGGATCAGGAAAAAGTTATTCTACCTCCAAAATCTTGCAATCCATTTTTTATGAAGCTAAAAATAGTATCCCTTTTCGAACAAATATGTTTTTATTTGATGCTTATGGAGAGTACCAACCAGCATTTTTTAATATTGGAAAAAATAATCAAAATTTAAATTATAAAGTAATTACCACTGACCTAAATAGTACAGAATTTCCTCATTTATGTCTACCTTTTTGGTTACTAAGCGTAGATGATATTGCTCTATTATTAAATGCCAATAACGAAAATCAAATTCCAATTATCGAAAAAGCTTTAAAATTAGTAGGTTACTTTACTAAAGCAGAAGAAGAAGTGATTGATCAAAAAAATGATATTTTAGCAAGAAGTATTTTAGACATCATTTTTTCAGGAAAAAATCCTAGTGAAATTAGAAATAAACTAACATCAGTATTAACTCAATTTAAAACTAAAGATATTAATTTAGAAATTGCTTTAACAAAAGGAGGATGGAGTAGAACGATTCGTCAATGTCTATTTGTTGAACCATCAGGAAAATTTGCCGATATTGAAGTTGTTATTCAATATCTAGAAGAATTTACCAAAACTAATTTTCAATTATCTTTACCAGATGGTACTTTTATGTATGGACTAAAAGAATTTTCTATGGCTCTAGAATTTGCTCTTATCAGTGAAGGTGTTCTAACCAGTGAAAAAGTTTTTGACTATGCAAATGCCTTAAAAATTAGATTAAATACACTAATAAATAGTGATTATGCTAAATTCTTTGACTATCCAAATTTTGTTACAGTGGAAGGATATATAAAAGATCTTTTAATGACCTCTAATGGAAGAAAAGCCCAAATTATAAACTTTAATATTAATTATGTTGATGATAGATTTGCCAAAAATTTAGTAAAGATATATTCTAAATTATTGTTTGATTATGTTGCCAAATTAAAAGATAGAGGATCAATAGCATTCCACATCCTATTAGAAGAAGCACATAGATATGTTCAAAATGATATTGATATTAAATTGTTTGGTTATAACATTTTTGAAAGAATTGCTAAAGAAGGAAGAAAATATGGAATTTTATTAGGAATGATAAGCCAAAGACCATCTGAGTTAAGTGAAACAGCAATCAGTCAGTGTAGCAATTTCTTAGTCTTTAAAATGTTTCATCCAAATGATATTGCTTTTGTTACCTCAATCTTACCAAATATCAGCAGTAACTTAATGAATAAATTAAAAACTTATCATTCTGGAACTTGTATAGCTTACGGTTCAGCTTTTAGAATGCCAGTTGTTGTAAATGTTGATCAGCCAAATCCATCTCCACTAAGTCAAAATGTAGATATCTCTAAAGTATGGTATGTAAAACAACAATAATCATTTATTGACAATTATATATATAAATGATAAAATATCTTACCTATAAAGGGGAGATTCAGATGAATAGTAGAGAAATATTAGATATTTATAGAAAAAATGGAATAAATGATATTAATGTAAAAACATTAATAAAAGTTGCTTTTTTACAGTATAAAAAAGATAAAAACCAATTTAAAAAAAATACTGAATATGATTTTGTCCCACAAAATCTAATTAAATTATATTACAGCAAAGGATCTGAAAATTCAGATTTTGAAAATATTGTTCTAAATTTTAAAAGGAAATATATTATCCAAGAATCAAAAGTTGAAAATGTACATACTAAAGAAGAAATTGAAGGGTTAGGAATTGTTTATGATTATATTAGAAGTGATGAATGGAAAAAATGTCCAAATATTTATATAATTATGATGATAAATTTAAAACTATTTTCTTTAACACCATATCCAGAAGCAGGGGGAAAAATAAGAAATGCGAATGCTTATTTAAATGACTCAACTGCCAATTTAGTACCTTACAATCAAATTGATACAGAGATTTCTAAATTATATCCAAAATTCCAAGAATTATTAAAAATGGGACTTGCGCTAGGAAATGGAATAGAAGAAAATGAAGATAAAATTTTAGATTATATTAATAAATGCATAGAATTAAAATGTAGACTAATAGAAATCCATCCATTCCAAGATGGAAACGGTAGAACAATGAGAGCCTTAACAAATCTACTATTTAAATTAGCAAATATTCCACCAATCTATGTAAAATTATCTGAAAGAGATAATTATTTAAAAGCAATGGCTTCTGCCTTAGAAGAGAAAAACTATTCCAAAATTAGAGAATTTTACTACTATAAAATCTGTGATTCAATTTTAGAATTAGATGTAAATGACAAAATTAATAAAGAACCAACTTTAATAAAAATAAAATCAAAGTAAAGGAGAATTTATGAAAATACAAAACGTAAAAGGTTGTAATGACTATCTTCCACAAGAACAAAAAATAAGAAACTATATCAATGATAAATTAAAAGAAACATTTAAAGAATTTGGATATCAACCAATTGAAACTCCTATTTTATGCTATTATGATATGTTAATTGATAAATACGATGAAAATAATGACTTAGTAAAAGAAATCTATAAATTAACTGATCAAGGAAAAAGAGAATTAGGACTTCGCTATGATTTAACAGTACCTTTTGCTAAATTTATTGCCTTAAATAAAAACCAAATTAGACTACCTTTTAAAAGATATGAAATAGCTAAAGTATTTCGTGACGGCCCAGTAAAATTAGGAAGAGATAGAGAATTTACCCAGTGTGATGTAGATGTCGTAGGATTATCTGGACAAATGATAGAAGCAGAGTGCTTAAACTTATATGTCAATGCCTTCCAAAAACTAGGAATTGAAATTGAAATAGAGTATAATAGCAGAAATTTAATGAGAGGATTAATATTAGATTGTTCAGTTGAAGAAAATAAAATTAGCTCAGTAATTACCATTATTGATAAAATGGATAAATTAAGTAAAGAAGAATTTAGAGAAAACTTACAAAAAGTAGGATTAAATGATGAACAAACAGAAAAATTACTTCAATTATTTAAGTTATCATTATTAGAATTAAACGAAAAATATCAAGATACAAATATTAAAGAATTAAAAACAGGATTAGAAGAACTTAACTCTCTAAATTGCTATATCAATAGCCTAAATATAGATAAGTATTGTAAGTTTACACCAACACTAGCTCGTGGACAAGATTATTATACAGGAAACGTTTTTGAAGTATATGAAAAAACAAGAAAACTAAGTAGCAGTATTGGTGGAGGTGGAAGATATGACAATATGATTACCAATTATATAGGGGATGGAAATATCTATCCAGCAGTAGGGATCAGTTTTGGCTTATCTTCAATATATGAATTACTAAAGAATAATGAAAAAGTTTCCAATGAACCAGATATTCAAATTTATTTAATTCCTATGGAAACAGAAGCATATACATTAAAAATAGCCAATGAATTAAGAAAGAAAAATATTTGCGTTATAATAGAAATGAACAAAAGAAAAATCAAAAAATGCTTTGAATGGGCAGATAAACAAAATATG